>NZ_MOEO01000005.1:0-345666 GCF_001875785.1 Bacillus sp. FMQ74
GTTGCTTTTAAGGAATGTCCCCCGCGGTCAAAAAAGTTGTCGTGAATCCCGACAGGGCCGTTTTTCAGGACGTCCTCCCACAGCTGGGCAAGCTTCATCTCGGTCACATTTCTTGGCGCTGTGTAGGCCTCTGCATCTGCCGCTCCGCCAGGAGCTGGCAGGGCGTTCCGGTCCAGCTTTCCGCTTGGCGTAACCGGCCACTGTTCCATCTCGATCATATAGGCTGGGACCATGTAGCCCGGCAGCCGTCTCTCAAGCTGCGCCCGCACTTCGTTTCTCGGGAGCCCTTCTATATAAGCGCATAATTCCGGCTCGCCGCTGTCTGTCCGTACGGTAACGGCCGCCTCCCTTATGCCTTCTATGCTTCTAAGCGCCGCTTCAATTTCTCCGGGCTCAATCCGGTAGCCGCGGACTTTCACCTGATCATCCGTGCGGCCGAGGAATTCCATATTCCCGTCAGGGAGCCAGCGCGCCACATCTCCTGTTTTGTACATGCGTTCACCCGGGTAAAACGGGTCCTCAAGAAAACGCTCCTCCGTTAAGCTCGGCCGATTTAAATAGCCTCTAGCCACACCCGCTCCGGCAATGTACAGTTCTCCGGAGACACCGATAGGCTGTACGGCTAAATGCGGATCTAAAACATACAAACGCGCACCGGGTACGGGCTTCCCGATCGGAATCCGCAAGCGGTCCCTGTCCCGCTCTGGGTCCAACACGTAAAATGCCGCGTCAACCGTTGCTTCTGTCGGCCCATAGCCATGGATCAGCGATACCTCCGGCAATAAAGAAGCAAATCGCGCTGCCACACGGGGTGCAAGCGGTTCACCTCCGGCGAATACACGCTTCAGGCTTGTCCCGTCACCCAGTGTTGCGATTTCCGCTTGATCGAGAAAACTGTTCAGCATAGCCGGAATAAAATGAGCCGTTGTCACGTTTTCCTGATGAATAGCTTTGACGATCAATGTGGGGTCTTTTTCCCAGCCAGGCGGAAGCAGATACGCCGAAGCGCCGGAAAGGGTCCACCAAAACAGCTGCCAGACAGACGCATCAAAGGAAAAAGAGGTTTTCACCATGACAATGTCATCTTTCGAAAGCGGAAACTGGCGCTGCATGCCGGTCAGAAAAGAAACAGCCTGGCGGTGCTCGACGGCTACCCCTTTTGGCTGCCCGGTGGAGCCCGACGTATAGATGACATAAGCGAGAGAACCGCCGCTAACAGAAGCAGACACATGACGTTCTGCTTCTTCTCGCGCAAGAGATGTCATGTCAACTTCAAGCGTCTCTCCGGAAAAGCTCGGTGCGGAACATCCCGGCTGCGTCAGCAAGAGCGCTGCCCCGCTGTCTTTCAGCATATAGCTCAGCCGATCATCCGGATATGCAGGATCAAGCGGCAAATACGCCCCGCCAGCTTTCAATACAGCAAGTACAGCGATCAGCATGTCAGGTGACCGCTCAGACAGGACACCGATGATGCTTTCCTTCGAGACGCCGCGTGCCGCAAGGCGGGCAGCCAGCCGGCTGGCATACATGTCGAGCTCAGCGTATGTCAGCGAACCGCCTGAAAATCGAATGGCCAGCCGCTCCGGTGTGAAAGCTGCCTGTCGCTCAAACAGCCCATGCAGGGTGAAAGCTTTAGGCGAAACAGCTTCCGTCTTGTTAAACTCATACAACAATTTTTGCTTTTCTCTTGTATTCGTCATATCTAATTCTCTTATAAAGCTGTGCGGATGTTGAAGGGCGTTTTCCAGTATGGTAAGCAGATGAGATTGTATTCGTTTCATATCCTCAAGAGAAAACAAGGTATTTTGATAGTCGAAATTTAATTGAATGGTTCCATTGTCTATCCGTTCTTGTATTTGAACTGAAAGTTCGTTCGCGGTGTATCCGCTGAAATAAAGCGCTGTTTCGTAGTCAAAATCATCTGCATTGTGCCACTGAAGTGGCTGATACTGCATAGATATACCGATAAGGTTGTGTAAATCCTTCTGTTCATTTCTTAATTCATTTACAAGCAAATTATAAGGAAAGCGTTGATGACGCATAACGGAAAGCTGTTCCCTGCCTATTTTACGGACAAAGGAAAGAAAATCTGTGTCAGGATCAACTGTTATTCTGATTGGAAGAGAACTAACGAACATGCCAAGCATTTCTTTTTCAGCCTTTGACCCTCTGTTGCCATAGTAGGTGCCAATGGCAAGATCTTTTTTAGAAGTGATTCGGCTGATGCATATGTAAAATGAAGCCATAAATAAGGAAATGATATTGATCTTATGTTCTTCGCAGAAGATTCGAATCGTTTGCTCTAGATGAGGTGAAAGAATGATGGTGTCTCTGGATGCAGATGTGCTTTGTTTTTGTAAGGACGTTTGGCTGGCTAACGAGTGGTATTCCAACGGGTGCTCAAAGGTTTGCGTCCAAAATAAACGGTCCTTTGCAAAACGTGAAGATTGTAGATATTGACTCTCTTTTTCAATGTAGCTCAAGTAAGAAGGTTCCGGCTGATCAGGTAAAGGATCTTTCTTTTTCATTTTTTGATAAAGATCTATAATTTGATTTCCCATCACGTTTAAAGAGATTCCATCCATTATGATGTGATGGAATTTCGCGAACAGCCAAACTTCATGAGAGTCAATTCTAAGGAGGTAAAATTGATAAAGAGGTGAGTTGAACAGTTTAAATGGAATTCTCGCTTGATCTTGTATCCATTGCTCCATTTCTATCATTTCAACATTTGAAAAATCTATTATTTCAAGTGAAGTATATTGATATTCAGTAAGGTGCAGTCGCGGTTCAGGCTCTTCTCCTTCTAGCAGCTGAAACCTAATGGCATCGTTGCGGGAGACGGAATGATTCAGTGCTTCCTCTAGGGCCTCAAGATCAATATTGCCTCTGAATTTCACGCAGGCGGTGAGATTGCAAATGCTGGTGCCTGGCTCCAGCAGTTCGGTAAACCACACTCTCCTTTGGGCATGGGTTAAAGAATAAGTATGTTCGCTCAACGGATTCCCTCCAGTTCTCATAATAAGAGGATAAGAAAAAGTAGAAAAAAGTAGAAAAATGACAATAAAAGAAATTATATGTCTGTATAATCCATATATGCACTATATTAACGGATATTTTTTAAAGTACAATAAAAAATATTAAATTTTTATAACATTTTTTTGAATATAGTATTATTTCTTTATTTTTAGTTTCTTTTTTTATCAAATTTTCGGATATAAAGTGATAAAAGTATGGTTTCACGTAAGGTCTTTACACACTATTTTTTGATCAAACTAATTTGCTTTTGTGCATAATTTTTCCAATATTTGACAGGGAGTTGTTACAGACATAAAAAAACCTGTTTTCTCTTGGAAAACAGGCCTGACACTATTATTGATTTGCTAAAATGACAGCAATTTGATCCTCAATATCTTTTCCATCCTCTTCATCAATCAATCCGTTTAGCAGAATAGAGAAGACAAGCTTTTTTCCGCTCTTTGTTTCTGCGTAACCGGATAGAGAGCTGACCGTACTTAGCGATCCGGTTTTTGCCCTTACTTTTCCTTGTGCAGGAGTATCTTTCATGCGGTTTCTCAGCGTTCCGCCTACCATTCTGTCAGGATTGCCTGCAACAGGTAAAGAATTTAGATAAGCCGAGAACCAACTCTGATCTTGAATGTCGTATAACAGCTGTGAGAGTTGATCTGAGGATACAGCATCAATATGTGAGATTCCTGATCCATCCCTTAAGACGAGTGATTTGGAATCAACACCAAATTCCGGAAGCGTACTGTTTAACACTTCGAGCCCCTTTTCCCAGCTTCCCTCTCCTTTTTTCACTTTCCCCATCTCTTTTACGAGTACTTCTGCATGTCCGTTATTACTTAATTTCATGAACGGCACAAAAAGTTTCGATAAAGGCATTGAGCGATGAGCGAGGAGCACGTCTGAAGAACCAAGTGCTTCACCCGTCTTGACATCCCCTTTCACAGTAATTCCTTGTTTTTTTAGTGACTGCTTAAATAAATCTAAGGCATATCCGGCAGGCTCCCAGACAGAAATCCATTCCTTTGTCTTGTTTGCGTCAACCGGTACGCTCCCTTCAATTGTAATCGTGTTTGTTCCATGCTCTCTTTCGATCGTGAGGTCTTTCTTTGAACCGGGCTCCGTCGTTTCGGCATCATTCTTAATCGTTATATAATCGGTTTTCGGAGAGACAGAAACAGCAGGCTTTTCCCCTTCTTTTTTATTTGGGGTGACCTCAACAATCACAGTGCCTGCATCATAGTCTTCATTCGGAGACGCTGTTAGTGCGGAGATTGGCGCGCCGTAATAAGTGTATTCATCACTCCAAGGCATATCAGGTGATAATCGCATGTCATCATACCACGTATCATCGCCGATCAGATTGCCTTTAATTACTTTTACGCCGGAATGTTTCAATTTCTCAGCCATTTTGTCAAAATCAGATGGTAAAAGTGTCGGATCTCCCTTCCCTTTCAAATAAAGGTTACCATTCAGCTTTTTTCCTTTCAGTGTGCCGTCCGTCCGTACCTCGGTTGTAAAAGAATAGTTCTCGCCAAGGACAGAAAGTGCCGCGGCCGCTGTCAAAAGCTTTAGAGAAGAGGCGGGCCTCATTCGGGTGTCTCCTGAATGTTCATATAGAACAGCACCTGTTTCCGCAGAGCGAACGGTGATGCCGGCCATTGCGCCTTCGAGTGCAGGATGATCAGCTAAAATCTTATCGATCTGCCCGGAAAGTGCACCTTGTTTTTCAGCGGCAAGCGCAGCCTGATGCATATAAGGTACCGAAGCAACGACGAAAAGCAGTAAAACAGCAACATAAAGCTTTATGCTTTTTTTCATTAATTTCCCCGCCTCTCTGCGCTTCATCATTGGCTATTGATGATTCAGTTCAATGGTGATACTGCTTTTAGCTGTCGTTTCTTCTCCCGGCTCCAGCACTTGTAAACCGGTGAGTGATGAAGGTAAATCAAGGTTCACGGCGTTTGTCACCCATGTGTAAGGTTCAGGGCATAAATACCCTTGTTTTGCGTCCGCATTGTATACAACCCAATGTTTAAACTGTGCATCTGCCTTATAAATAATGCTTATATGTGCATGCTGATGATAAATGACTGCCTGATTTTCTCCGCCTCTCTTCTGATAAGAAGATAAAAAGACATCATCCAGTTGCTTGTGGCGCAAATCTATTCCTTCATGCAAAGCTTCTTTATGCGGTACATCCATCAGCTCCCCGGTCGGCAGCAAGCGTTCATCCAATTCCCATTGCTGATCTGCTGTCAGGGAGAATAACGAGCTTTCTGCCGGAAATACAAATGTAGTATGATAACCAATTCCCCAAGGAAACGCTTCCTTTCCTTTGTTCATGACCGTCGCATGTTTAAATAGGGTATTCCCCTTGATCGTGTATGTCATCCGAACGACGGCATGATGAGGAAATTGCTTATACACATGGGGAAGCTCAGAAAGATCAATTTCTGTTTCAACAATCACTTCTTCATCAGTTTGCTTCGTGGTCACGACATTCCACTTTTCATGGTAAAGAAACCCGTGAAGATGGTTGTGTTTATCCTTCTCGTTGATATCAAAATGATACGTTCTGCCCCGGAAACTGAATGTACCGTCACTTATGCGGTTAGGCGGAAACAAGATTGGAATGCCATACAAGGTTGGTGTATCGTGAAAACCTTCTGCTGTTTCCGGTTCACGCAAAAGCTGGACTTTTGTTGTTTTGTCCACGAGTGAAATGACGTTGCTCCCCCACTCGGGGACAACAATCATTTCTAGATGTTCGTTGCCCGCTTTGATGGCCGGCGTTCCCAAATACGTGATTTTTTCAATAAAGTTTGCCATGTATACTCAACCTCTCCTTGATTCATTGCTAGTATAAGAATTCAATGTACTGTGCCATATTTCCTCCATTTTATGTTTCCCCTATCAAATAAAAAAACACCGTTCAAACTCATGAACGGTGTGATTCGGGAGGCTATTGGATGAGACGTGTGATCTGTTTCTTTTTCCACACGAATTGATAATACCCATAAATCAACAGCAGGCTGACAGCAAACGCAGCCGGATAGCCAACCCAGACGCCGAGTATTTCAAGCTTTGTGTAGTGAGAAAGGACGAAGGCGACAGGCACCTCAACTCCCCAGATCGAAAATATACTGATAACGGTCGGCCATAAAACCGTTCCGCTTGCCCGCATCGTTGCAGAAATGATTTGGGCATTTCCAAACAGTAAATAGCTCCACAATGTAATCATCAAGAGACGGTGCGCAATGTAAAGTGTCTCTTGCTCGGTTAAAAATAACGCTAAAATCTGGTGTGAAAAAACATAGATCAAAATGATCAGTACGCCGCCAATGATATAATTCAGCCAAATCCCCACGCGAATGACCTGCTTTAAGCGGTCAAATTCGTTCGCGCCAATCGATTGCGCAGCGAAAATAGAAACCGCGATACCAAGGCTGACGGCCGGCATTTGTACATAGCTGGCCACCTGGTTGACCACTCCGTATGCAGCTGTTGCATTAGAGCCGTAATGATTGACGAATGAAATAACCGCTATCTCTGATAATGAGACAAGAATCATATTGATGCTTGCTGGAATCCCAAGACGCAGCAGGAGAGCCAGCAGTTCCTTATCCATTTTCAAATAACGTCGCACTGTTTTATCAAATTGCAGCGGGTGTTTTCGTTTTCGTAAATATACCATTAACACGAGAAAAGTCGCAATCGTGGAAATGACAGTTGCATATGCCGAGCCGTATATGCCCAGTTTCGGAAGACCAAACATGCCAAGGATTAAGACAGGCAAAAGCGAGATGTTGATAACAGTACTCACAATAAGTGTATAAAACGGTGTCTTGGAATCTCCTGTTCCGCGCAAAAAGGTAGTATATGCAAAATATAAAAACATAAACGGCATAGCGTAAAATAAAATACGTGCATAGTTAGCGCTGACATGAATGACATTTTCTGGCGTGCCCATTAAACGAAGGATATCCAGGGTGAAAATACTGCCGATGACGGCTAACACAACGCCTAATAAAAATGTAAACGTGAGCGTCGTCCCGACTACAGCCTTTAGCCGTTCTTCATTTTTCGCCCCATAGGCTTGTCCGATCAGAATCGAGCTTCCTGAACCAATCCCAATCGTAAATGAGATTAAAAGAAAAAATAACGGGAAAAAGGATGATACAGCTGCCACTGCGTCAACACCGAGCCATCTGCCTACAGCCATCATCCCGACAAGCTGGCCGACTGATTGCAACACATTGCTCAGCAGAAGAGGCACCAAAAAGAGTGACATAGACCGCCAGACTGATGGTTTGCTTTTCTTTTGAGTTACATGAGGTTCTTGTGATGTTTCCATATTGAAGGACTCCTTTATTTGAATTCGTTTTGAACATGCCCTCATTTTTTGACAAAAACAGGAGATGCAACATGTTATTATTCATCACTGTATATATGAAACCCTTCCCGATTCTTCTCATTTTACACATCTTTTTAGCTTATGAAGAATAAACTACCAAGTAATGGCGTATTTTTGCGAGTAAAAGAATAAAAAATAATTTATGCAAAGGTCTTGTAATCTGTCCGTAATTATTGTAACATTTGTAACATAAGAGAAAGAGATTTTGAAGGAGAGAGCGATAATGAAAAAATGTCTTCTATTTCTAACAACCATTGCACTTATTCTGTCATTAAGCACAAATGCATTTGCGAAAAATACATCAGGCGATTTATCACAAAAACAAGCACTGCAGCTGGCGTTATCCGCCAGAGAACATTTTTGGAACACAATGAGCGGCCACAATCCAAAGGTGAAAAAAGCAGTTTGCCCATCAGGCACATTTGAGTATCAAAATCTTCAATATGTATACATGTGCAGTGATCTAGGCACTAAAGCAAAAGCGGTGAATTACCTAACTCCTATTTTTACAAAAACAGCAATCGAAAAAGGCTTTAAAGATTATCACTTCACTGTTTCAAAAGGAAAACTTGCTGTTCCGATCGGTGACGGAGACAACCTTTTAAATTGGAAAAAATCAACCGCTAAACTGATTTCTAAAAAAGGCGGCACAATCACTTACGAATTTACCGTTCCTACTTTAGACGGATCCCCTTCTGCAAAACGGAAAGTGACATATGTCAAAGAAAATAAAAAGTGGAAAGTCAATCAATTTGACGCAGTTATATAAGAAAAACGCCCTGCATAAGCGGGCGTTTTTTATTTGGCATAAAGAAAGACAACAGGCGAAAAGTGCCTGTTGTCTTTCTGTGAATATAACGCTCTAGGAGAGATTCGAACTCCCGACCTGCAGTTTAGGAAACTGCTGCACTATCCGCTGTGCTACTAGAGCTTTTGGTATTTATATAGTAGCTCTGATGATCAATATTTTCAAGCGATTTGTATTAAAGCCCTCCAAAAACCTTATATGCGGCTCTTGTCGTATCTTCATCAATACCGATATACCGCATTGTAATTGAGGGTGATGAATGATTCAGTATTCTCTGCAGCTCGGCGATGTCTTTCGTTCGCTGATAAAAATGATAGCCAAACGTTTTCCTGAGTGTATGCGTCCCTATCTCCTCAAGTCCGCACGCCGCAGCGGCCTCTCTTAAAATTCTGTAGGCCTGAATGCGGGAAATCGGCTTTCTGGTCCGCACAGATTTAAAAAGATAGTCGTTTTCCTTCATATCTTTCGTATACTCATATATTTCCTGTTTCAGTGACTCTAAAATAAGAATCTTTCTTTTCTTTTTCGTTTTGCTTTCAGTCGCCCATAAATGATCTTTATTTTTAACGTCCTTCACTTGCAGCGGCAGAATATCAGAAATGCGGAGCGCGCTGTTGATGCCGAAAATAAACAGAAAATAATCCCGTTTGTTTTTGTTAAGCAAATACTGTTTGACTTCTTGGATTTTCTCTAAGCTGCGAATCGGCTGTACAATATGCATCAAAAAACTCCTTAAAAACCATTATGTAACGTTTTGAGGTCTATGTTACTATTATAGCTGAAAAACGTTGAATGTCAAAGTGCGGCGGCATTTATGTAACATAATATACATAGTGTTACATAATCGTGTGAGTAAGCTTATGTAAACCTTCTTCCTTTTAAATGAGCCTTAAAGGCTCTTATAAAGCTTTTAATCTCTCAGATACTTATCACTCTAGTTGTGATCAAAAAGCCTCTTAAAACGAAATCTGACGCTCCGGATTTTTCAGCGTTTCTGAAAAAACATACAAAAAAAGACACAATTTCAAATTGTGTCCTAATCTTCATCCTTTACATCAATATCTTCCGGGATTGGTTCATTTAATATTTCCTGCACAAGTGCTTTGTAATTCTCCAGCTGTTCGAGATGCGTTTTGAACTGCTCCTTATAAATCAAAAATTGCTCCCCGTCATGAACTGCCCTGATTTTCCCTTCAAGCACCAAGCTTTTAATATAATCCTCTGAAAGATTTGTATATTCTGCTGTTTCTTCAATCGTTAAATACATATAGCAGTCCCTTCTTAATCCGTATGCTGATTCTAATATAGCACATGGCTCATATCAATATAATCAATTTTGCACAGAAAAACGGCTTTATGTACTATATAATATACCATTTGTCACTTGTGAAAACGCTGTAATTTTTTTACGCTAAGATTGTAACAATACAGCTTCATATAGGAGGGAGAACATGAAAAGAACGTGGAACGTCTGTTTAACAGCTCTGCTTAGTGTCCTGTTAGTCGCTGGAAGTGTCCCTTTTCACGCGGAAGCTAAAAAACCGCCCAAAAGCTACGATGAGTACAAACAAGTAGATGTTGGAAAAGACGGCATGGTTGCGACCGCACATCCTCTTGCTTCTGAAATCGGTGCTGATGTGCTGAAAAAAGGAGGAAATGCCATTGATGCAGCTGTCGCTATTCAATTCGCACTCAATGTAACAGAGCCGATGATGTCAGGCATTGGCGGCGGCGGTTTTATGATGGTGTATGATGGAAAAACGAAGGATACAACGATAATCGACAGCCGTGAGCGTGCTCCAGCAGGCGCAACCCCTGACATGTTTTTGGATGAAAACGGCAAAGCAATTCCTTTCTCTGAACGTGTGACAAAAGGTACTGCCGTTGGTGTTCCAGGCACGCTGAAAGGGCTGGAAGAAGCCTTGGATAAATGGGGAACCCGTTCAATAAAGCAATTAATTACCCCTTCTATTAAACTCGCTGACAAAGGCTTTCCGATTGATTCAGTGTTGGCAGATGCCATTTCTAATTACCAGGAAAAGCTGTCACGGACAGCTGCAAAAGATGTATTTTTGCCAAATGGCGAGCCGCTTAAAGAAGGCGATACCCTTATTCAAAAAGATTTGGCCAAAACGTTTAAACTTATTCGCTCCAAAGGCACTGACGCTTTTTATAAAGGAAAATTCGCCAAGGCGCTTTCTGACACTGTCCAGGATTTCGGCGGATCAATGACGAAAAAAGATTTAGAAAATTACGACATCACAATTGATGAACCGATTTGGGGAGACTATCAAGGCTATCAAATCGCCACTACTCCCCCTCCAAGCTCCGGTGGTATTTTCTTATTGCAAATGCTGAAAATACTTGATGATTTTAACCTTTCACAATACGATGTCCGCTCATGGGAGAAATATCAGCTGCTTGCCGAAACGATGCATTTGTCTTATGCCGACCGTGCGTCATACGCAGGTGATCCCGAATTTGTAAATGTTCCTCTCAAAGGCCTGCTTCACCCCGATTATATTAAAGAACGCCAGCAATTAATCAACCTAGATCAAGTGAATAAAAAACCGAAAGCCGGTGATCCTTGGAAATACCAAGAAGGATCAGCAAACTATAAACAAGTCGAACAGCCGAAAGACAAAGTTGAAGGCCAAACAACCCACTTTACAGTTGCTGATCGATGGGGAAATGTAGTTTCCTATACAACAACAATCGAACAGCTATTCGGAACGGGTATTATGGTCCCTGATTACGGTGTTATTTTAAACAACGAATTAACGGATTTTGATGCAATACCAGGCGGAGCTAACGAAGTACAGCCGAACAAACGGCCTTTAAGCAGCATGACCCCGACGATTTTATTTAAGGATGACAAGCCTGTCCTCACGGTTGGATCTCCTGGCGGGGCCACAATTATTTCATCCGTTTTGCAAACCATTCTCTACCATATAGAATACGGTATGGAATTAAAAGCGGCTGTTGAAGAGCCGAGAATTTACACAAACAGCATGAGCTCTTACCGTTACGAAGACGGAGTTCCTAAAGACGTCCTCAGCAAGCTGAACGGCATGGGCCACAAATTTGGCACAAGTCCGGTGGATATCGGAAATGTGCAAAGCATATCGATTGACCATGAAAACGGCACCTTTAAAGGCGTAGCTGATTCAAGCAGAAACGGCGCAGCGATCGGCATTAATTTAAAGCGTAAATAAAAAGAAAAAACTGTACTCGCTTCAATTGAGTACAGTTTTTTTATGCACATCTTTAAAACAAAAACTGATAAACGGCTTTATTCTGCTAATGCAGTGTATCAGACCAGAAATCCAACACGTCTATCTTCATCTTTTCATTTCGTTTATCTCATCAAGAAATGTCTGAAAAGCACTCGTAATAAAAAAGTCTTTCCTGTATATAAATACGATCTCTACGTCTTGATATGCTGCTGGCAGTTGATAAATCCATACATTCGTACGATGCTCGGAGCAGTCAACAGCGGACCTTGGGAGCAGCGCCGTACCCATCCCGGCGGAAACTCCTTTTATAATCGCCTCCAATGTGCCAAACTCTATGATTTTTTGATTGGGTATGCCTGCTTCCTTCAGTAATCTTTTGACCCTGTCACGATGAGAACAGCCAGCCCCAAAAAAGAGCATCGGCTGCTGAAGCATATCCTCGGCCGTCCCTTCTCGTGATGAAATCAAAACTAATTCATCATGGGAAACATGGATTTGTCTGACAGCAGTGTGCTCAACCGGTCCATATACAAAAGCGCCATCAACTTTATGATCAAGAACCTGTTGAATCAGATGATGCGTATCAGCTGTGTTCACCGATAGATCTACATCAGGAAAACGTCTGAGGAAGGAGGCTGCATGTTCGGGCAGATGCGTTACCGCCGTCGTTTCTAGTGAGCCGATCCGCAAAGGCCCTTTCGGATGCCGACTCATCTGTGCCGATTTTTCAGCTTCGGCTAACAGCAATAATACTTGATCAGCATATTGCAAAAGATTTTCTCCCGCAGCAGTCAGCTTCATCCCGCGATTCGTCCGATGAAAAAGCCTGATATTCAAATCTTCCTCAAGGTTATGTATTCTGGCTGTCACATTCGATTGAACATAATTCAGCATTTGCGCTGCTTTCGTTATGCTTCCTTCACGAGCAACAGCCTGAAAAATCTTTAAATCTCCGCTTTCCATGGGCTCTCACCTTCTTGCTATGATTAAAAGTGATATTGGCTATCATATTTGTTCATTTTACTCGAAGAAAACTGCTAAGTAAAATATGTAAAGATATGAAAATACAATTCAATGAGGAGGAAGACGGCATGAAAGCTGTAATTCACAATGGAACAACCGGACTGCAAGGATTATCATTTCAAAACGTCCCTGCGAAAAAGCCTGGATATGGAGAGGTAAAAGTAAAATTAAAATCTGCGGGTCTGAATCATCGTGACCTGTTTCTCATGAAAAACAAATCTGAAAAAGATCCTCACATGATACTCGGTTCTGACGGCGCCGGTCTCATTGAAGAGATTGGTGAAGGCGTGAAAAATGTTACTGTTCAAACAGAAGTCATCATTTTCCCGACATTAAACTGGGAATTGACAGAGAATGTTCCGCCTGTACCTGAGATTCTGGGAGGTCCTTCTGACGGAACACTTGCTGAATATGTGATCATTCCTTCACAAAATGCAATCAAAAAACCTTCTTATTTATCTTGGGAAGAAGCGGGCGTTTTACCTTTATCCGCTTTAACTGCATATCGGGCCCTGTTTACAAAGGGACAATTGAAAAAAGGCGAGCATCTATTGATACCCGGAATTGGAAGCGGAGTTGCAACCTACGCTTTATTGATGGCTAAGGCGATTGGGGCAACAGTAAGTGTGACGTCCCGCAGTGAGGAGAAAAGAAAAAGGGCGCTGCAATTAGGTGCTGATTACGCATTTGACAGCTACAGCAATTGGGATGAACAGATGCAGGGAAAAAAGGCTGATGTTGTTCTTGACAGCATAGGCCCTGCCCTCTTTTCGGAATACTTTCGTCATGTAAAGCCGAATGGCCGCATTGTCAGCTTTGGGGCAAGCTCAGGGGACGATCTCAGTTTTCCGGTGCGTTCTCTATTCTTTCCGCAGATCAATGTTTTGGGAACCTCGATGGGAAGCGGTGAGGAATTTCACGATATGCTTGTTTTCATTGAAAAACATAAGCTGAGACCTGTAATCGACCGCACATATCCTTTAGAAAAAGCATGTGATGCATATAAAAGAATGCAGGAAGGCAGGCAGTTTGGAAACATTGGGATCGTAATGGAATAAAAAAAGAAACCGGCTGGCAGCCAGACCGGTTTCTTTTTTTATATGATAATCCCCTTTATTTACGGAAGAACTGAACTCCCCATCAAATACCGATCCACTTCGCGCGCTACTTCACGGCCTTCATTAATCGCCCATACGATTAAGCTTTGGCCTCTTCTTGCATCCCCTGCGGCGAATACGCCATCGATATTTGTTTGATAATCCCCATATGCTGCACTGATTTTGTTGTTTACAGAATCCACACCGAACTGTTTCAACAGCGGCTGTTCTGTGCCTTCAAAGCCGATAGCGATAAAGACAAGCTGAGCAGGCCATACTTTTTCAGTTCCAGGCAGCTCGCGGAACTCGTATTTTCCATGCTCATTTTTCACTTTTTCCATTTGGATGGTATGGAGCTCCTTCAGCTGGCCATTTTTATCCGCGACCATTTTTTTCGTTTGAATGGAGTATTCCCTCGGATCTCTTCCGAATTTTGCTGCCGCTTCTTCATACGCATATTCAAGCGTAAAGACGTGCGGCTGTTCAGGCCACATATTGTCATTCGTGCGGGCTGGCGGAAGTTTTGGGTGTTTGCCGAATTGATGCACGCTTTTGGCTTTTTGTCGCAGAGCAGTAGCCACACAGTCAGCTCCTGTATCTCCGCCTCCGATTACGATGACATCTTTCCCTTTGGCATCAATGAATTGCTTGTCTTTAAAATTAGAATCTAAATAGCTTTTTGTTGCGAGCGTCAGGTAATCCATCGCGTAATGGACTCCTTTTGAGTCGCGCCCTTCAATTAAGAGGTCCCGCTGCTTTTGAGCGCCTGTGCACAGAATCACAGCATCAAATTGCTCCTTTAGCTCATCCGCTGTAATGTCAACACCGATTTCTGTGTTCGTGACAAAATCAATTCCTTCTTGCGTCAGTAATTTAATTCGGCGTTCTACAATGCCCTTCTCAAGCTTCATGTTTGGAATGCCGTATGTTAAGAGGCCGCCCGCTCTGTCTGATCGTTCAAAAACAGTGACGGAATGCCCCGCTTGATTCAGCTGGTCAGCACTCGCGAGTCCGGCTGGGCCCGACCCGACGATGGCCACTTTTTTGCCTGTTCGTTTTTTAGGAATTCTAGGTTGAATCCAGCCGTTCTCAAATCCTTTGTCGATAATGGTTCGCTCGATGTTTTTAATTGAAACGGCCGGGTCTGAAATCGCTAATGTGCATGATCCTTCACAAGGAGCAGGACATACCCGCCCTGTGAATTCAGGAAAGTTGTTTGTTTTCAACAGACGTTCCAATGCTTCTTTCCATCTGCCCCGGTAGACAAGATCATTCCATTCAGGAATTAAGTTGTAAATCGGACAGCCGGATGTAAATCCGTTAATGTCCGCACCGATCTGGCAAAACGGTGTACCGCAATCCATACACCGCGCCCCCTGCCGTTTCGATGCTTCTTCTGAAAAAGGAGCGGAATATTCTTTCCAATCCTTTAAGCGAGTGAGAGGGTCCCGCTCAGCAGGTTTTTCTCGTTTGATCTCCATAAATCCAGTTGGTTTCCCCATGTTCCTCTCCCCTTCCTTACTGTACTACCGCTTGTTTTTGTCCATCTGCTGCTGTATTCTGCTTCGGCTTCGTGTTGGCCTCAAAAGCGAACATGATGGCTTCTTCTTCTGATAAACCCGCAGCTTTTTGCTCTTCGATGCTCGCAAGAATTTGTTTATAGTTTTTCGGAATGACTTTAACGAATTTTTTCACGCTGTCTTCCCATTGAGCAAGCAGATCTTGTGCTTTTTGGCTGTTTGTATACGCAGCATGTCTTTTAAGCATTGCTTTGATTTGCTGGATTTCTTTCTCATCCTCTAATGATTCAAATAAAATCATCTCAAGGTTGCATTTGCGTTTAAAAGCTTTGGCATCTTCAGCCAATACATAAGCGATTCCGCCGGACATACCTGCCGCAAAGTTTTTGCCTACATCACCGAGAACGACAACGCTGCCGCCAGTCATGTATTCACAGCCGTGGTCGCCGATGCCTTCTACAACTACATTCACACCGCTGTTCCGAACGGCAAAACGTTCACCAGCACGTCCGTTAATATATGCTTCTCCGCTTGTCGCACCGTAAAAAGCAACGTTGCCGATAATGACATTGTCATCCGAAGCAGAGTTGAATCCTTCTGGTGACTTGACGATGATTTTTCCGCCAGAAAGCCCTTTTCCAACGTAATCATTTGAGTCTCCGTCCAAATAAAGTGTCATTCCTTTAGGAACGAAAGCTCCAAAGCTTTGGCCGGCTGATCCGGTAAAGTGCAGCTTGATCGTATCTTCAGGAAGCCCTTCTTCTCCGTAGCGCTTAGAGATCTCACTGCCGGTTATCGTTCCGGTTACACGATTTGTATTATTGATTTTAATCAATATATCAGCTTCTTTTCCAGATTCGATGGCTTCTTGTACTGCCGGGAGAATCGTTGTGATATCAAGCGATTGATCAATTTTATGATTTTGCGGTGATTGGAACGTCCGCACGCCTTCAGGCTGATAAAGAAGTGTAGACAAATCTAGCTGGCTTGCTTTCCAGTGCCCCTTCGCCCGTTCACTCACATGAAGTACATCAGTGCGGCCGATCATTTCATCAAATGTCTTGAAGCCTAACGCAGCCATGTACTCACGAACTTCTTCAGCAATGAACAGCATATAGTTCACAATATGGTCAGGATCCCCCATGAACTTTTTGCGAAGATCTGGGTTTTGTGTTGCTACACCGACAGGGCATGTATCCAAATGGCAGGCACGCATCATGACACAGCCGAGTACAACTAACGGAGCCGTTGCGAAACCAAATTCTTCTGCACCGAGCAAGGCAGCCATCACAACGTCGCGGCCCGTCATGAGTTTTCCATCCGTTTCTAACACAACACGGTCACGAAGGCCGTTCAGCATTAATGTTTGATGCGCTTCTGCAAGACCAAGCTCCCATGGCAGCCCTGTATGTTTAATACTGGTTTTCGGAGAAGCACCTGTACCTCCATCGTAGCCGCTGATCACAATGACATCTGCAGTCGCTTTGGCAACACCTGCAGCAATTGTGCCTACACCTGCTTTTGACACCAGCTTTACGCTGATTCTTGCGTCACGGTTGGCATTTTTCAAATCGTGGATCAGCTGGGCTAAATCCTCAATTGAATAAATGTCATGGTGAGGAGGAGGTGAGATTAAACCGACACCTGGTGTTGACCCTCGGACATCGGCAACCCATGGATATACTTTGTTGCCAGGCAGCTGCCCGCCTTCACCCGGTTTAGCGCCTTGAGCCATTTTAATCTGCAGCTCCTCAGCATTGACAAGGTAATGGCTTTTGACACCGAAACGTCCTGATGCAATTTGTTTGATCGCACTTCTTCTATCATCGCCGTTCACATCTGGAACAAAACGTTTTGGATCTTCTCCGCCTTCACCGCTGTTGCTTTTTCCTCCAAGACGGTTCATTGCGATGGCTAAAGCTTCGTGTGCTTCCTTACTCAAGGACCCAAATGACATCGCACCCGTTTTAAAGCGTTTGACAATCGATTCAGCCGATTCAACCTCTTCCAACTTCAAAGGCTTGCGGTTTCCGTCAAATGCGAACAAGTTCCGCAAAAATCCGATGCGTTCTTCATCTGCCGCTTTTGTATACTGTTTAAACAGATTGTAATCATTTCTGCGGCAAGCCCATTGCAAGGTATGAATCGTTTTCGGGTTAAACGCATGATGCTCTCCGCCATTTCTCCATTGGAAGTCACTTCCCGGTTCAAGCGTTTTGCTGTAATCATCCTGATACGCTTCCCGGTGACGGCGTTGCGCCTCTTCTGCAATTGTTTGTATATCGATGCCGCCGAGTTGTGATGCAGTACCTGTGAAATAGCGATCGATCACATCACGGCTGATTCCTACCGCTTCAAAAATTTGGGCGCCTCTGTAGCTTTGTACAGTTGAAATCCCCATCTTGGACATCACTTTTACGACACCTTCAGTAATACTTTTTCCATATTTGCTGACAGCTTCTTCATAGCTGATATCCAAACGGCCTTCATCAATTTCCTGCTTGTAGGTCGCATAAGCGAGGTAAGGGTTAATCGCATCTGCGCCATAACCGATTAACGCTGCAAAATGATGCACTTCACGTGCTTCTCCCGATTCCACAATAATGCTGACTTTCGTACGCAACCCTTTGCGGATTAAGTGCTGGTGCAGCGCGCTTACTGCCAGAAGAGGCGGAATTGGTGTCAGGCGCTCATTCATCTTTTTGTCTGATAAAATTAACAGGCTTACACCTTGACTGATGGCTTTCTCTGCCTGTGTGAACATGTCCTTTAATCCGCGTTCAAGATCCTCTGAAAACAGCACATCGATTTTTTGGCTTTTTAAATCAGGGTGAACAATCGTTTTCAATGCGTAAAACTGTTCATTGGATAAAACAGGTGTATACAGTTTAATCCGGCGAACGTTTCGTTCACTTGGGTGAAGAAGATCGCCTTCCGCACCAAGCCAGGTCATGGTTGAAGTGACAAGCTGCTCACGAATCGCGTCGATTGGCGGGTTCGTTACTTGTGCAAACAGCTGCTTAAAGTAGTTAAACAGTGACTGCGCGCGATCGGAAAGTACAGCAAGCGGCGCGTCATTCCCCATTGAACCAAGGGGGTCTTTGCCTTCTTTAATAACAGGAATTAGATATTTTTGGATATCCTCAAATGTGTATCCGAATGCCTTCTGGCGAGTTAAAAGATCAGTAAATTGTTCTTCCTCTCTTGATTCCGGATCAGGATTCACTTGTACAAGCTCTTCTTCTAGCCATTTTTGGTACGGATATTCAGTTGCAATTTGTGTTTTGACTTCTTCATCGGAGATAATTCGGCCTTCTTCCAGGTCGATTAAAAGCATTTTCCCAGGCTCAAGGCGGTTTTTATATAAAACGTTCTCCTGTTCAACGTCAATAACGCCTACTTCAGATGAGAAAATAATATAATCATCTTTTGTGACATAATAACGGGCCGGACGGAGACCATTCCGGTCAAGGATTGCGCCGATTTGTTTTCCGTCAGTAAATGAAATAGCTGTTGGTCCGTCCCAAGGCTCCATCAGAGAGCTATGGTACTCGTAAAACGCTCTTTTTTCCTTAGACATATGCGTATTTTCCGTCCAAGGTTCAGGAATGAGCATCATTGCTGTATGTGCCGGTTTGCGTCCAGCCATCACAAAAAACTCAAATGCGTTATCTAAAATGGAAGAGTCACTGCCGTCAGCATTGAGAATCGGCAAAATCTTGTTTAAGTCCTCACCGAAGCTTTCAGATACAAATTGTTGCTCACGTGCTCTCATCCAATTGATATTTCCGCGAAGGGTGTTAATTTCACCGTTGTGAACCAAATAACGGTTAGGATGCGCTCTTTCCCAGGTAGGGAATGTGTTGGTGCTGAAGCGTGAATGAACAAGCGCAAAAGCTGAAACGAATGCTTCATCTTGCAGATCAGAATAAAACGCATCAACCTGCTCAGGTGTTAAAAGGCCTTTGTAAACAATGGTCTGGCTTGAAAGACTGGCAAAATAAAAATCAAATCCTTCCGTTACACCCCAGTTTTCAGCCTGTTTACGAATGACATACAACTTCCGTTCAAAAGATAAATTGTCCTTTAGATCAGAGCTTGCGCCGATAAATACCTGACGGACAAACGGACAGCTTTTTTGCGCAACTGTTCCGATTTTTCCGACATTTACAGGTACAGTTCTCCATCCAAGAACGACTTGGCCTTCTTGTTCAATCAGTGCATTGATTTTCTTTTCAATTTTTTTTCTTTCCTCTTCTTTCTGTGAGAAAAAGACCATTCCTACCCCATAACGTTCTTTTTCCGGCAGATTGATGTCTTTGCACTCTTTTCTAAAGAAAGCATCAGGGATTTGAACCAGTAAGCCGGCTCCGTCTCCTGTATCCGGATCACTGCCTTGGCCTCCTCTGTGGTCCAGCTGGCAAAGCATCTTAAGTCCTTGTTTAACAATCTCGTGAGTCTGCTTGCCCTTTAAGTGTGCGTATAGGCCGATTCCGCATGCATCATGTTCAAATTCAGGACGGTAGAGACCTTGAGCTTTTGGCATTTGATTGTACGTCATAATTCCTCTCCCCCGATCAATTTCCGATAATACCGGTCATAAAATCTAACAACTCTATAATCATTGTAGGTTTTCAAAACGATATAAACAATATATAATTTAGATCAAAAGAATCTCAAAATGAGATAGATGGATGTGAGACAAACATGGAGTTGCGCCAACTGCGTTATTTTATGGAGGTGGCTGAAAGAGAACACGTTTCAGAAGCCGCTGATCATTTGCATGTGGCCCAATCAGCAATCAGCAGACAAATTGCCAATCTTGAAGAGGAATTAAATGTGACCTTATTTGAACGTGAAGGGAGAAATATCAAACTCACGCCAATTGGGAAAGAATTTTTGATTCATGTGAAAACCGCAATGAAAGCCATTGATTATGCAAAAGAACAAATTGATGAGTATCTTGACCCGCACCGCGGAACGGTAAAGATCGGCTTTCCTACGAGCCTCGCCAGCCAGCTTTTGCCGACTGTCATATCAGCGTTTAAAGAAGAATATCCGCACGTCGAATTTTTGCTGCGCCAAGGCTCCTATAAGTTTCTGATTGAAGCTGTCAGAAGCCGCGATATTGATCTAGCCTTATTAGGGCCGGTGCCGACGAATTTCTCTGACATAGCGGGAAAAATTTTATTCACTGAAAAAATTTACGCGCTTGTTCCATTAAATCATCCGCTCGCTAAACAAAAAACGGTTCATTTAATCGATTTGCGCAACGATCAATTTGTATTGTTCCCGGAAGGATTTGTACTCAGGAAAATGGCAATCGATTCCTGCAAACAAGCCGGCTTTGCTCCTCTCGTTTCAACGGAGGGTGAGGATTTGGATGCTATCAAAGGATTAGTGTCCGCAGGAATGGGCGTAACCCTTCTGCCTGAAAGTACGTTTGCTGAAACAACACCTCGTTTTACTGTGAAAATTCCAATTGAGTTCCCTCAAGTGAAACGGACTGTCGGAATCATTAAACCAAAAAATAGAGAGCTTGCGCCTTCTGCGAATGATTTTTATGAGTTTGTCATTCAATTCTTCTCTAAGCTGGAGCAGTATCAATAAAAAAATGAACCCGACCTTCTTTATAGAAGCTCGGGTTTTTTGCTGCAAATTAATTAACAGGCAAAGTAAAATCCACATGGCAAACAAATGCTTCTTGATCAATTAGCGCTTTGTTGATCAGTTCTTTCTTCTTTTCTGGTTCTTGAAGCTGCACAGAAGAATAATTAACGATTCCAAGCCCGATTTCTGTTCCTTGTGAATCCATTAGCCGAACAACTGAACCGCTTTTGAATTTTCCTTTAATCTTCTGTACACCGTCCAGGTATAAGCTCGATTGCCCATTTGTTATTTTTTGTGAATAATCGTCTGATAAAATCATTTCACCTTCCGGGCCGGAATTAAAAGCGATCCATTGCTCCTTTCGATTCAACGGAAGAGTTCCTTTTGCTTCAAAATAGGTGCCTTCCGCCTCTTCACGAACAGCATGGTATAAAATATCTCCGGCATCTGCCTGACCGAGAAAACCTTTAATGCCGGAAGCCATTACGATTTTAAATGCATCAAGCTTAGACCGCATGCCGCCGGTTCCGACTACGCTCCCAGTGTCACCTGCGCACAATTCCATGTCAGGTGTTATTTCACTCACCCGCTGTATCCTTTTCGCTTTTGGATTTGTGCGCGGATTGCCGTCATATAACCCGTCGATATCTGATAAAATCACAAGCATATCTGCATCAATCAATCCAGCGACTTTTGCTGCGAGCGTATCATTGTCGCCAAACTTGAGCCGATTGACTGTAACTGTATCGTTTTCGTTTATGATCGGGATGATGCCGCGCTCGAGCAGTACATTCAATGTATTCCTGACATTGTTATACCGATTTTCATCAGAAAAATCGCTTCTCGTAATTAAAATTTGGGATGCGACATAGCCGTGTGCCAAAAACAGCTTTGAATAAGCTTCCATCAGCAATCCCTGGCCGACTGAAGCTGATGCTTGTTTTTCTGGAAGCTTCTCGGGTCTTTGGATAAATCCGAGCTTCCGATATCCCGCCGCTACTGCGCCTGAGGAAACCAAAATCACTTCATATCCGGCGTCTTTGAGTTTGACGACCTGATCGACCAACGCTTCTAATTTTCGAATGCTGATTTCTCCATGGAGGCTTGTTAATGAACTGCTTCCAATCTTCACAACAACTCTTTTCATGCTAGTATCAGGCGTCACTTTATCACTCCTGATAGCGGCGCTGCTGTTTTTTCAATATCTTCGCTGATTTCCTTTGAACGCTTAGCCGCATGCTTTATCGCTTGAGAAATCGCTTCTCCGCCGCCGTTCTTTTTCAAGGCTTGCAGCCCCGCCGCTGTCGTTCCGTTCGGTGACGTGATATTGTCTCTCAAGATTTCGGGATGTTCTCCTGTCTCCATGAGCATTTTTGCTGCGCCTAATAGCGTCTGTGCTCCGATGCTTCGAGATAACTGTTTATCAAGACCCGCTTCCTCACCTGTCTTTTCAATAAATTCCATTAAATAATAAAAGTACGCGGGACCGCTGCCTGCAATTCCGGTGAATATGTCCATTTGATTTTCTTGAATTGTATAGACTTCGCCCATACATCCGAGCAATGCTTCGGCCAGCTTCTTCAGGTCTTCTGACACATACTTGCCAAGGGCAATAGCTGTTGCAGAAGCGCCGATCATACTGGAAGTATTGGGCATCACTCTGACAATCGGCTGTTCATTAAGCAATGATTGTTCAATAAAAGAGGTGGTTATGCCGGCAAGGACCGACAATATTAATTGATGGGGTTGGATACGTGATTTTAGGGATGACAGAGCGTTTTCGGCGTCTTTTGGCTTCATTGCCAAAATGAGCACATCCATGTCTTCAATACATAGTTGGTTCGGCAAGGCGCCTTTGATTCCATATTGAAGTTCAAGTTCAGTTAATCGCTCTGTATTGCTGCGGTTTGTAACGCAGATGTTTTGTTTCGGGATTTTGTTGGCACGAACGATACCTGATATCATTCCTTCCGCCATAGATCCTGCTCCTATAAAGGCTAGTTTCTTTTGATCAAAGATCGGTAACATCTCCTTTGTTCGCTTTTTTGTTCGCATTTTCACACGTTATAAATGTTACCACGTGAGGAAATGATGTCAAGTTTGAAGGTCATCATTGATTTGTATTGTTTCTTTTCGACAAATATGTATAATGAAAAGCAGAAAACACCCGGTACACACTGCTGCGCCGGGTGTTTGTTTCTATTAAAAATTATCTGAGAGAGCTTTTTCAATCAGTTTTTTACAGCGGTCCAGCTCAACTTTCAGCTGTTTTTTATATAGTTTGGCAGCTTCGTAATCTTTAAATTGATAGAGGACGACTTCCTGCAGCTTAGCCCCTTCTTTTTTTACTTTAATTTGTTTTAGTATCCCGTCATCAAGAAGCTCATGCAAAGAACGGTATACTTCTGTATGATTTGGTTTAAAACCAATCTCTTTAAATTCAGACCGAAGTACTTCAAGCAGCTTTAATCCATAGAGTCTCTCTTGCTCTGTCATTGTTATCATATAAAGCTTCAAAAATGCACGCTGTTTCACTAAAAAGCCAGTTGAACTCCTTTTTTCTTCTTTCATGATATGCACTCCTTCTTCTGTCACTGACAACACTATGTACTAAATATTCAATTTTCTTTTATTGTTTTCCTCCTTAATATTAAAGACTGATTGTCCAGTCATCTCATGGTTGCTGATTATAGGTGCAGGGGAAAAATAAATGGACAATTGAACATTTGGCACATAGTTTTCTTAGTTCTATTATAGCCTACATTCACTGCCAGCTACAATTTAAAATGATTGTCAGATTTACATATGCCGGTATGAATTTCATTCAAATAAAAAAACCTGTCGAAAGACAGGTTCTCATTTTTACGGATTTGTTGACCATAATCCCGCTGTTTTGATGAAAATACGAGGATCTAATTTCAATTGTGCCACCATGTATTCAGCAAGATCCTCAGGCTGCATCACTTTTTCAGGATTACCGTCTGTCAAGTTCAATTCGATAGACATATCGCTAGCGACAGTGCTCGGCGTTAACGCGCTGACTCTGATATTATGTTTTCTCACTTCTTGCATAAGAGACTCTGTTAACCCGAGAACGGCAAATTTAGAAGCGCTATAAGCACTTGTTACAGCAGCTCCTCTTTGGCCCGCTGTAGACGAAATATTAATGATATCTCCGGCTTTGCGTTCGATCATTTCCGGAAGCACCGCGCGAGTCACATGATACACACCCATTAGGTTGACTTGTATAATATTTTCCCATTCATCAGCTGACAGATCTAAGAAACCGCCAAATTTGCTGATTCCGGCGTTATTAATGAGAATATCGATATCACCAAGCCGTTCTTTCACTTGAGCGACAGCTTGGTTAACCTGCTCGGCATCTTTTACATCTGCAGCAGCAAATGCAGCTTTTACACCAAGCGCTTTGACTTCTTCTGCCACTTTTTCAACATTAGCGGCAGTCCGGCCGATTAACCCAATATTTACGCCTTCTTTCGCAAGAGCAAGAGCTGTAGCGCGGCCGATCCCTCTGCCTCCGCCTGTGATTAAAGCGGTTTTATTTTGTAAACTTTGCAATTGAAGCACCCTTTCTTTGTTTACCTATGTACGATATCACATTATAAGTAGAATAAATCCAATACGCAAATCAAACGAACTGTGCAATCAACATTTCTTTGGATTAAAAAAGCGGAAACAGGGTAATGACAAAAGAAAAAAGGAGTGAACATATGGTTATTATTTATATCAGTCTGACAGTATTGGCTATTTCTATCATATTTTTAGGGTTTAATGTAATCCAAAACAAGAAAAAAATAGACCCCGCACTAAAGGAGCTGACTTCTGTTACGCAGGCTATGCAAAAACAAGTCGAGGGATTAAAAACAGAAGCAGAGCTGCTGACGCAAAAACAAAAGAAGATTCAGCATGATGTCCAAATGAAAAAATACGCGTTTCAGCAGACAGCAGCTGAAGTAAAAGAAGTTCCCCAAGCAGTCAAAGAGGTGTGGCAGGCAGGACATTTTAATAGCAGATAAGGATGAATGAGATCCCGTTGTAACGATCAGAATGGACAAATGGGATCTCATTTTTCGAGGAGGCTTACACATGATTATAAACCGCAGCTACTTAAAGGAGTTCGCAGAGAAACTACATTCTCTTCCCTCTTCACTTACAAAGTCCGATTTACTTACTGATCCATTTCGTCTCCATCAAGAAAACGAACTTGGGATCTACTATTCACCTCATAATGAATTTATCAATCGGAATGCCTCGCTTGTGATTGCAGGGATCACGCCGGGTTTTTCCCAGATGAAGACAGCGTACGAAACAGCCGCTGAAAGCCTGCGGCAAGGCGGGACTCTTGAGCAAATGGCAGTAGACACAAAAATAGCAGCGGGTTTCTCCGGATCGATGAGACATAACCTTATTACCATGCTGGATTTATGCGGGCTGCCACAGGCTTTCGGCATTCAAAGCGCCGGGCAGCTTTTTGGTGACTTACGGCATATGCTCCATACAACTTCCGTTATTAAATATCCTGTCTTTATCCAGCAAAAAAACTATACTGGATACAAACCGGCCATCACTCGCTCTCCTATCCTAAGCACCTATGCTTTTGAACACTTCCCTGCGGAGCTCAATCATTTGGCGGGACCAGCTCTTCTTATTCCGTTAGGAAAAGCCGCCGAAACAGTATGTGAAACATTGATCAGACAGTACAGACTCCAGAATTTGATTTGCCTTAGCGGCTTTCCCCACCCATCAGGCGCAAACGGCCATCGTTTAAAACAATTCGCCAAAAACAAAGAGCAACTAGAAAGACAAATTCATTCTTTTGCTTCCTCAGTTTTGAATTTTCTATAGAAAAGAGGAAATAAAAGGGATATGATAAACAGAAACAAACGTGGGGAGTGGTTGAATGTTTCCTGTTTTAGAAACGGAGCGGCTTACACTTAGACAAATGACCGATCAGGACGCGGAAGCCATTTTTGCTTGTTTCTCAAACCATAAGGTGACACGCTATTACGGACTTGAAAACATGGAATCTATAGAACATGCCATTTCAATGGTTCAAACCTATGCCGCCCTCTATCAAGAAAAACGCGGTATAAGGTGGGGAATAGAGAGACAAGACACGAAAGAATTGATCGGGACAATTGGTTTTCACGCCTTGGCTCAAAAGCATAGGCGTGCAGAGATCGGTTATGAAATCATCCCGGCGCATTGGCGAAACGGATTTGCATCAGAAGCCATTTCAGAGGCTGTCTCCTACGGGTTTGCTTCCCTTGGCCTGACGCGTATTGGCGCAGTTGTATTTATCCAAAATGAAGCATCAAATCGTCTGCTTATAAAAATGGGATTTCAAAAAGAAGGCGTTTTAAAACAGTACATGTATCAAAATGGAATTCCATATGAAACAAATGTGTATTCTATTGTAAAACCAAGAGAATGAAGGTATTTTCTTGGTCTATGCGCACATCCCTTTCCCTTCGAAACGTCCGATTCATGACCTGCACCAGCTATGAGATCAGGATTCTTGATCACTTCCTTCAAGGTTTTCATCTCTAGTACTTCATATAGACAACATAAGCGTGCAAGCATGGACTGAACAAATGATAAAAAGCGCCCCTGCAACAGGGCGCTTTCTGATTAAGATGCATATTGAGGAGATGTACCCTCCTTTACTGCTTTTTCTTCAGGTATATGAATGCATTTCGTCATGACTGCACTCGCAACGTAAAGGACCGCAAAGATCCACACGACGCCTTGCGCACCGACGAGACCGATGAACAGCCAAGCAAGCGCGGGACCGACAAACGCTGATAAACCTGCAGCCAAATTCAATACAGACATGGCTGCCCCTTTGTCTTTTCCGGCCACCGTCGGCACAATTGCACCGATCGGCACATAGCCTGCCAGCAAACCTCCCCAAATAAAGCCGATCACACTGACAATCGCTACACTTCCGCCGGAGAAAACAGGTGCATAATATAATAAGACAGTGAAAATGCCGCAGCCGACTCCGCCGAACCAAATAACAGTATTTTTCCAGCCAAATTTATCGCCGACAATTCCAAAGATAAGGTTAAACACAATGTTCCCCAGAAAAATTGTTCCCCAAATTTGCAGCCACACATTGGTCGAAATTCCGTGTTGAGCCATGTGCATCGGCAAAAAGACTGGGAATCCATATGTACCAATGCTGTTGATGATTCTAATGATTCCGCCTGTAAGCACTCGCGGGTTCGTAAAAAGAATCGTAACCCCTTTTAAAAGCTCCTCGGCTGTTTCTGATCGTTTTCTTTTCTTCTTTTCAAAACGATCTTTATTGATAAACAATGCGAAGAATGCACCTAGACATACCCAGAATATAGAACTCCAAAGCGTATTCAAATAACCAAACGCTTTGATCGCGTAGCTTGAGTACCAAGCACCGAATACAAACATGCCCAGGCAATAGGCAATCCAAAACCAGCCGACAGCAGTGCTCAGTCTGTTTTGCGGTGTTCTGTAAATGACCCATGTCAAGAAAGAATAAGCAAAAAGCGGGTAGCCTAACCCTTTTACGAAGTAAGTCACATACATCACAGGGAGGTTTAGCTGTTCAAACCCAAACACGATAAAGGCAGCTGTACCGATTACATAAAACAACAGCCCCATAAACATCGTCCGTTTCGCGCCAAATGCTTCGAGACATACACCTGAAAACCAGGAAGCTATGGCAAGCGCAATCCCGTAAATGCTAAAAATGGAAGCAGATTGCTTAACAGTAAGTCCGTTTTCGATCAGAAACGGGCTAAGCCAGCCTTGTTCAAGTCCGTCTCCCATCATAAACAAAACAACTCCTAAAAATCCCCACGCAAGCCGCTTTGGTATACCAATTTTATCTAACATATCTGTTTCCTCCTTAGATGCTTATATCCATTACCGTATTACCTTATTAAAGCTAAAAATTAGACAATTCCTCAAAACAGCAGGATATGCGCCCTATATCAACACTTTGCTTTCTGAACCTAAAAAAAAGCGCTGTGTTTCCTTCCATTCCTCATATAAAGCCAATTCTGTCTGACAGCTCTTCGGTTCGATCACCCGGACATTTGCTGACATTTCCTCCGTTAATTGAAAGGTTTCATTGCAAATGACTGCAGCACCAACGACAGATGCCTGATGATATCCCTCTTTGACATAGATTTTTTTCTGAAGAAGGTCAGCGATGTATTGAGTGAGCGCTTTGCTTTGGAAGCCCCCTCCGCACACCCAAACATAGTCACGTTCAAACGGAGAAATTTCTGTTAAAATGTCAAAGTTCCATTTGATTGAAAACGCGATTTCTTCTAGCGCCGCACGTACAAAATGTGCCCTCTTTAAATCTGCTGAAAGCGGAGTGTCAAAAAGAAAACCGCCTCTCGTTAATGCATTCTTTTCAGCTGATAAATAAGAGCCGAGAGCCGCTACACACGCATTGTCTTCTTTTGCAAGTGCAGAAATTTCCTCCTCCATTACGTCGTACGATTCATTCGGATAGAAAATCTGTTTTAATTTTTGATAATTCAGGCCGGTAATTCCCGGATTCGTTTCTACTAGCCAATGCCCTTGATCTGTATGGCAGTTCAGCCAGGCTTTATGTTTTGTGTCGCCATGATCCGCAGTCATTTTGGTTATTGGCGTTGTTGTCCCTGATACGATGACAATGTCCTCAAGTCCAGCTCCGGTGCTTTTTACAGCCAGCTGTGTATCCCCGCCCCCAGTTATCACCTTAGCATTTATTGAAAGACCTAATTCGGATGCATATTCATTTGCTATTGTTCCAATTGCTGTTCCCGCTCTTACAAGAGGCGGAAGGAGAGATGGAGAAAAGCCGAATATATCGCACATCTCTTCTGACCAAGTGTTGTGCTTCACATCAAACAGCAGAGTTTCTGTTGCCTGCGATGGTTCATATGTTAGGATTCCGCTCAGTTGGTATGTCACCCAATCACTGATGCTTGTAAAGCTTGCAGTCTTTTCCCATAAAGAAGGCTGGCGCTGCTTCAAACCATAAAGCTTGAGCGCAGAAAATAGTGCAGTCGGCAGACGGCCTGTACGGCTGTATATCACTCCCCGATCAGGAATGCTCTCCTCCCACTCTCGGCCGCGGTTATCTATATTCGGCAGCCCGAGAAAAGAGTCACCGTTTTGATCGATCAGAACAATCCCCTGTCTTTGACTCGTCGATGTCAACCCAATGATGTCAATATCACGCGAACGGGATAGCGCACGTTTTGCCAACCTCATTACTTGCTTCCACAGTATCTGAGGAGAAAAATAACGGCTGTCCGGGTAAAGCGTCTCAGTGGAATACTCGATGTCCTCCCGTTCAACCGTTTGCACAATGCCTGAGACACTCACGACCGCTACCCTCGCATTGCCTGTGCCGATATCAAAAACGAGATAGCCTTTTTGTTTTTTCATTCAGTTAACCTCTTTTCTTTACCTCTATTCTCAGTTTATCTTTGTTATATAATGTCGGAATATTGGGAATTTTTTCAACCTTCCACTTTTTGAGGGCAGCATTCATGATCGTCACGTGATGATCCTCTACTTCAAAGGTTGCCCCAGCGAGATGCGGTGTTGCCAGAACATTAGGCAATGAGATCAATTCATAATCTGATTCCTCTGGAGGTTCATGATAAAAAACGTCTAGTATCGCACCTCTGATTTTATGTCCTTTTAATACAAATAAAAGATCTTCACGGTTTACAACAACTGCTCTTGAAGTATTAACGAAAATCGCACTCTCTTTCATCAGATCAAAATATTGCCGATCTATCAGTCCGAGTGTTTCCTCAGTGCGAGGCAGATGGACAGAAACGATATCACTGTCTGAAAAAACCGTTTTAAGAGTTGCTTTTTCATACAGCGGTTGATCGTCTTGTACGTATGGATCGTAATACTTTATCTTACAGTCAAACGCAGTCAGCAGTTTTGCAATCCTTTGCCCGACTGCGCCGAACCCCACCATACCGACCGTTTTTCCTGTTAGCTCATTTCCTTTAAATTTGACATAAGCCTGCAGGTAATCACCGTCCCATTTTCCATCCTTCAGCCACTGATTTGAGGCGCTGGTATGGCGGAGAAAGGAAATCACATTTCCAATAAACATTTCGGCAACGGCTTGTGCATTCCGCCCTGGTGTATAAAAAACAGGTATGCCCCTTTTTGAGGCAGCTGCCACATCCACATTGGAGGGCATTCCCCTGCAAACACCGACAAATGAAAGTTCGGGAATAGAAGCAAATACGCTGTCTGTTACCTGATCAAGCTCAGTAATCAAACCTGTCGCATTTGTTGCCTTTAGCAGCTGAATGAGTTCATCCTCCCGATATGCCCGGCCTTGTTCTTTCCAAGATTGATAAATAACTGAGCCAAACAAGTTTTTTAGCTCTTTTCGTCCTTCTTCGTTGTACGGTGCTGTAACCAAAACCGTCATGGTGCAAAACATCCTTTTCATCGTATTTTTTCATAAAAAAATCTCTTTCCGAAGATGGAAAGAGATTCATATATGGGCGCGCTCTGTTACAGGCAGACGCCGGTATAAACCTTGCTTTCCTATCTTTCAAGCTGACGCTTGCTGGAATTGGCACAATAATGTTGCCGAGGTTTCATAGGGCCAGTCCCTCCACCTCTCTGGATAGAAAATGTTGAGTATGTAATTTTCAGAATAAAGAATACGTTTATCATAAAGAAGTCACAGATTGATGTCAATCTCTTTTTTTCAGAATTGACGTTATCATCCGAAATGTTATAATTCTTACAAAATATCTAACTAGAGAGGAACTGGGCCATGAAATCTTTTGCCACACAACAAAACGGCATTTTCAAATCCGTTTGCTCGCTGGACTGCCCGGATCAGTGCGGTTTGTTAGTACATAAAAAAGACGGAAAAATCGTGAAAGTGCAAGGAGATCCCGATCATCCTGTCACAGCTGGAAACATATGCAACAAGGTCCGAAACATGACGGAGCGCATCTATGATGAAAAGCGGCTGACTACGCCGCTCAAACGTACAGGTGCGAAAGGCCAAGCGATATTTGAACCGATTTCCTGGGAAGAGGCGATTGATACGATCACCTCCCGCTGGAAACAGCTGATTAATGAAGAGGGAGCTGAAAGCATACTTCCTTACAGCTTTTACGGAAATATGGGGAAATTGACAGCTGAAGGAATGGACCGCCGCTTTTTTTACCGCATGGGATCAAGCCAGCTTGAACGGACGATTTGCAGCAAAGCGGGATCTGAAGGCTATAAATATACAATGGGCATAAGCGCGGGAATCGATCCTGAGGAAACCATTCATACAAAACTATTTATTTTTTGGGGAATTAACGCTGTCAGCACAAACATGCACCAAATTACGATCGCCCAAAAAGCGCGAAAAAAAGGTGCAAAAATTGTCGTGATCGATGTACATAAAAATCAGACAGGGCGTCTCGCAGATTGGTTTATTCCAATAAAGCCGGGAACTGACAGCGCACTTGCTCTTGGCATCATGCACATTTTATTTAAAGAAAATCTTCATGACGAAGCATTTTTATCTGAGTACACGGTCGGCTATGAAGAGCTCCGAGAACACGTAAAGCAGTATGATCCTGAAAAGGTATCGACGATCACCGGTGTCAGTACCGAACATATTTACCGGCTGGCAAGAATGTATGGGGAAACCTCCCCTTCTTTTATCAGAATCGGAAACGGACCCCAGCACCACGATAATGGCGGAATGATTATACGGACGATTGCCTGTCTTCCGGCAATCACCGGACAATGGCTGCACACAGGAGGCGGTGCAATTAAGCATAACAGCGGAATTTTAGAATATAACACAAATGCCTTGCAGCGGCCCGACTTATTGAAGGGGCGCACACCGAGGTCGTTTAATATGAATCAGCTTGGCAAGGTACTTTTGGAAACAGATCCGCCTATTCGCTCTCTTTTTATTTACGGAACGAACCCTGCCGTCGTCGCGCCGGAAGCAAACAAAGTCAGACAGGGCTTGCTGCGGAAAGACTTGTTTACTGTGGTTCATGATTTGTTTTTAACGGAAACGGCTGCATATGCGGACATTGTACTGCCTGCAACATCCGCTTTTGAAAATACTGATTTTTATACCTCCTACTGGCACCATTATATTCAGCTTCAGCAGCCGGTGATTGAGAACTATGAAGAAAGCAAGTCTAACACTGAGGTGTTCCGATTACTGGCTGAAGCAATGGGATTCACAGACCAGGAGCTCAAGGATTCAGATGAAGAATTAATCCGCCAAGCGCTTGACCATCCAGATAATCCGCATTTGGCGGAGATTAATTACGATTCACTTACTAAGTATTCATTTATGAAAGCGAAACGCAATAAACCGCTGTTTCCTGGCAAACTTCCAACGCCAAGCGGAAAAATAGAATTATATTCAGAACAAATGAAACAAGCTGGTTTCCCGGCTTTACCGACGCATACGCCTCTTGTAACCGATAATGAACATCCGTTTATGTATGTTCCGGCGCCAAACCATAATTTCTTAAACTCAACGTTTTCAAACAATGAAAAACACATCAAGCTCGAAAAGACGCCAAAGCTCTTTATCAACACAAAAGATGCTGAAGAACATGGAATCGTTGAGGGGGCTCCTGTACGAATTTGGAACAGCCGGGGAGAATGTGAGCTGACCGCATCAGTCGGAGAACAAGTACTGCCAGGTGTCGTTGTCAGCCAAGGATTATGGGCGGATGAGCAAGGAAAAAAACAGCTTGTAAACGCGCTAACCCCAGACCGGTTGTCCGATATGGGAGGCGGCGCCACCTTTTTTTCAGGCCGTGTACAGATTGAAAAGGCTTGAAAAAACAGCCAGTACTCGTTTTGGCTGTTTTCTTTCGAATTAAATGAAACCCGGAGTATGCCAAGCCCGTATATCATAACATTGACATAATGGAGGCATGCATATGGACGTTTTTTTAGGAATCGGTATTGCTTTGGCTGGCTATTTTATCGGTGAAGGCTTAAAGCAAATGAACCATCCAAAAGCATATGAAAAAAGTGATACCTTGCTTATAAAAGAAAGAGATATTTACTTTTACATTGGACATTTTTTAGGAATTACTGCAGCTGAGGCTAAACAGTTAGCCGGAGACATGAAAGACATCCCTTACATCGAAATAAACGGAAAAAGATATGTACAGAAACAGATGTTAAAAGAATGGACATTCACATTAGTTGAAAAACAGCAGGGCTGAATAAAGCAAAACTGAGGAGAGCGCAATGCTCTCCTCAGTTTAGTTTAGCTATATGGATTGACCCCCACCAAAACTTTGACATTAGCGGTGATAAAACGATTAATCCCATCAATTTCTTTCCTCAAACAGCAAAAGATGCCCGTTCCACTACACTAGTTTTTATATTCCCTTTGATTGATAATGTTATCATCTTGATGAACGTATGTATATCGTAAAAACTTAGAAAACCTATTCGGATTGAAAGTGTGCTCTCATTATGTCCCTCCATTTAGATTCACTCAGCAATGTAAGTGCAATATCCTGAATTTTTGTTGAATCTCCGTCTTTTTTCATATTCAACTTCAGTTTCTCTGATTTGCTTTATACGCCCGAAGCCGTACGTTTATAAAGGATCAGAGAATCCCAGAACCAATAAATCACTGCAGCTGTAATACTTAACAGATAATAAATATACGATTGCAATGTCCCTGCTATTGACGCAGGTTCACCAATAAAAAATAACAGGAAAGCCGCGATAAAAGCAATCACACTGTAAATCAATAGATATGTGACATTGAATGTTCTCGCTTTTTTCTGCAACATCATTTGCAGCGGAACAGCAAAAAGGCCATACATCATAAAACCGTATAATAAAGCAATTGCTGCTGTAAACAACGCAATTATCATATCGCCATACATAACGAAAGAATAAAACCCGAAAAACAAACCAAACGTAAGGCTGGATAGCCCTAATGTCATTAGATAATATGCTGCGATTTTTTTCATTTTTTCACCCCCCTTGTTTGATTTATTCACAATGCTGTTATGTATAAATCCCTATCTTTGTATTTCTTTCATAGTGATGTCTTCTCTAACTGCCATACGCAATTCGCTGATAAAAAGTTTCAAAAATGACGGCTTTTTATTAAATAATTCGACTGGCATGAAGATTGCCTCACCTGATTGGCCAAATCGCGAATGAAAAAAGCGAATGAATACCTGATCAACAGACAAAATAAGAAGAGTTGATATTTCAACACTTTTCGTAAAGGAGTGAAACCTATGAGTAAAAAAGGAATTCAAAATTCAAGTATTGAACAAATAAGAAATGACCATGAGACTGAGACAGCTTTTAAAGCAGATGATCCTAAAAAACATGGTTCTGACCCTAAAAGAACGAAATAAGTTTTTGCCCACATTAAAATTTAATCTGGAGGAAGTAAAATGACTCAAAAAAATGGAGCCGACAGACCTGATGATTATAAAAGATTTTCTTCATTAGACAAGGAATATAATTTTCAGCAATCTGTAAGCAGCAATTCTGAGACAGAAAGTGTACACACTGAAACACAAACTCATAACAAAGAAAACATAAATGACACAACAGATGTAGCCGGGAAATCCTTTGAGCCCTCGGATTATAAAGGAACCACACAATTAGAAAAAGGATTGGCTGAGACTCATGAACAAGTCAGCGATGACTATTTTGAAGGAACGATCGATCAAAACTTGGACTAGTCATTTAAACGGTGAGAAATAAGCTAGTTCCATTTTTAAAAACAATCTCAATAAAGGCAGTAAAACCCCACCTCATGAGATGGGGTTTTGCGCTTTAGTAATCTGATTAATATTTAAAACGGTTAATGACGGATTGAAGCTCTTCCGCCAACTGAGATAAAGATTCTGCAGCATAGGAGATTTCCTCCATTGAATGCAGCTGTTCCTCTGATGATTTTGCAACCGCTTCTGTATTTGCTGACGTTTCTTTTGTGCCAGCAGCCAATGTATGAACTGTGTGCTGAATCACTTCAACGCCTGATGTAAGCTGTTGAGTTGCTGCTGCGACTTCTTGTATTTGAGAAGTGACCTGTTCCACCAGGTTCAGTATTTCAGTGAAATTTCCTGTTGTCTCTTGAGAGAGAACAATACCTGAGGTCACATTTTCTTGAACAACCTTAATATTATTTACCGTTTCTATCGATTCGTTTTGGATGGTCGCTACCACCGATTGGATGTGGTTTGCTGATTTATTTGTTTCATCCGCTAATTTCCGAACTTCTTCAGCCACCACAGCAAATCCTTTTCCTTGCTCTCCCGCTCTGGCCGCCTCGATCGCTGCGTTTAGGGCCAACAAATTGGTCTGCTCGGAAATTGTCGTGATTAGCGAGGAAATATCACTAATTTCTTCTGTGCTCGCTACCAATGCCTGTAATCCATTCCCGGCTGAATCTACGGATTTATCAATAAATTTCATCTGATCTAACATCTTGTTAACGGACTTAGATCCTATTTCAGCCTTATCTCTCATCGAAGAAGAAAGATCCGCTATGTTCCCTGTATTTGAAGCCACAGATGATATACTGTCTAATAATTCAGTGATGGATTCTGCGCTCTTTTCTGTCATTGAGCTTTGCTTCACATTGCTGTCGGCAGCCATCTGCATGGCTTGGGAAATATGTTCAGATGTTGATTTTGATTCTTCTGCGCTTGCCGATAATTCTTCGGAGGAAGCGGCGACTTGTTCAGATGAACTGCTGATTTGCTTCACAATTTGAGATAATGAATGAGTAAAAGAATTAAAAGATTGGGCAAGCTGGCCAAATTCATCTTTATTTTTTACTATGACTTTTTTGGTTAAATCAGCCTCGCCATGAGCAATTTCCTCTAGCTGCTTATTTATGCTTCTTAGTGGCACCATAATGGACTTTAATAGCATTATGCTTAGAACAATGCCTAATATTACTGATATTCCTGTGACAATGATGATGAGCCATTGACTCATTTTCCCATTGCCCCGTATTTCATCCTTTAGATCCTCTACCTCTTGATCCAGGCGATCAGACAGCTTATTGACAGCCGGATCTACGACTTCTTTTCTTAATGTTCTTTCTTCTCCAAAATGGATGGTTTCTGCTTTTTTCGGATCTGAAGAGTAGGCAGTTAATACTTGCTGATTCAAAGCTCTATACTGAGTAAAACTTGTCTTAATGTCTTCAATATTTGATTGATACTTCTCTTCATCAATCAAGTCATTAACCCGATCAAGGCTCTTTAAGACATCGTCTGATTTTTCCTTCATTCCTTCGCCATATTCTTTGTCTCCAGTAATCAAGAAGCCTCTTTCATCATTTGATAACCCGGTCAATTCATACTGAATGTGTTTCATCTCTTTTTGGAATTCCATTTTGTCTTTAAGTTCTTCATTCTTTTTCACAATAGAAGAAATCATAAAAACTGAGGAGCCTCCAATTCCAATGATTGAAACAACTAGTATTGATATAATCCCCAGCAATTTTGTTTTCACTTTCATGTGTCGTTTTCCCTTTCTCCACGAAGTAATGGCTGAAATAAAATATGTCCAAGCGTATGAATCCAATTCGTTTACGCTCATGTCCATAATATCGACACGTGTTATCAAGTTTTATAGTGATGTTTTCACATGAATAAGCAAATGTCTTTACATCTCTGAACTTGCAGAAAAACCTTAAGTGAAATTTGCAGTCTTTTGCGGTATGTAAGTCACTCTTATTCGTTTTTCTAAAAAAGGCTTTTCCCATCTCAAATTAGCTGAACAAGGCTGTTTTCTCGAAAATATAATGACAATACGCAGCATACATTTAAGGAGCGATACACTGAAATGGGGATCATCAATGGCAAAGAATTCATTGACCGATTGAACAAACTAGAAAACGAAATATGGTATGATGGCAAAAAAATAAAGGGTAACATTTCTGATCATCCGGCATTTAAAGGAATACTCAAAACAAAAAGCTCGCTTTATGAACTGCAAACAAAGGATGAGTTAATAAATGAAATGACTTATTGCCTTCCTGGAGATCATGATCGAATCGGCCTTTCCTATCTCCAGCCTAAGACCAAGAATGATTTGAAAAAAAGAAGGAACATGATTGAACATTGGGCTAGACATACTCACGGAATGATGGGGAGAAGTCCGGATTACATGAATACGGTTATGATGAGCTTTGCTTCGTCAGCGGAGCTTTTGAAAGATAAAGAGAATTGCTTTCCTGAACATATACTAGATATGTATAAACAAGCTGCTAAGCATGACCTTTCTTTTACGCATACATTCATTACCCCGCAAGTGAACCGGTCACAGTCCTATTTTGGGCTAAGTGAAAAACCGATATCTGCTAAAGTCATTGATAGAACCGAAAAAGGTCTAATCATTCATGGCGCACGTCTGCTTGCAACACAAGGCGGGTTGACTGATGAAATCTTGGTTTTTTCAGCGCCTAAACTTTTCTTTGAAACAGATGAAGCTTATGCTTTTTCACTCCCTTCTAATACAAAAGGCGTCAGATTCATCACAAGAGAATCATTTGTTTTAAGCGACTCTGCCTTTAATCACCCCTTAAGCTCAAGGTATGAAGAGATGGATTCAATTGTAGTTTTTGATCATGTGTTAGTGCCGTGGAATCGTGTGTTTTTTTACGATAATGTGGAAGCAGCTAAAGAATTTATGACAAAAAGCTCATTTCATGCTTTTACCTTTCACCAGGTTGTCATTAGGCAAATGATAAAAATCGAATTTCTATTAGGCGTTGCACAGCTTCTGGTTGACACCATTAATGTTTCCGAATATCAGCACATACAAGAAAAGCTCTCTGAAATCATTGTGGGATTGGAGACAATCAAAGCGCTTATTGACAAGTCGGAAAATGACGCTCAATTAGATGAATTCGGCTATATGCGCCCTAGTTTAATTCCTCTTCAAGTCATCAGTACGATTATTCCTAAGCTATACCCTCGATTTACTGAAATCATACAATTAATTGGAGCTAGCGGAATGGTAACACTGCCCACCGAAAATGCGTTTGATTCAGAGATACGGGAAGATCTTGACCAATATCTTCAAGCAACCAATACAAATGCTGAAGAACGGGTGAAAATTTTCCGTTTGGCATGGGATTTAACAATGAGTTCATTCGGTACAAGACAAACCCATTACGAAAGATACTTTTTCGGAGATCCTATTCGGATTTCAAGCAGGCTGTATACCAGCTATCCAAAGCAGGAGCAGTTGAACATGATTAAAACATTTTTACAAGCAGATGCAGAACAATAAAAAAACAGCGGGAAAAGATCCGCTGTTTCGTATTTTTTATTCAGGAAACTGTACATGCCCCGGCACTGTATATGCATTGGACGTTCCGCTTTCAGGCAGCTTTGGGATGGTGTCTTTCACGACTTTTCCGCGAATGTCAGTTATTCTGACTTTGAGAGAGCCTGACCCTAAATTCGTACTGACAAAGTGGTTATAGTCCATTTTCTCCATGTTGATCCACTTGCCATTCTTTTCATATTCCATTTTTATAACAGGATACTTGTGGTTTCTGACTTGAATTGCCGCCCACCACCTGCTGCTGCCTTCTTTGACCCGGTACGTGAAATTTCCGGCGATTGGAGCTTTGACAACACGCCATTTAATATTGATTTTACCATCTTTCATATTCCCTATTTTACGGAAGGCATTAGGTGACAGATCGAGAGCACCCCGAGCGCCTTCGGGGTATAGATCAGTAACATATACGATTGTTTTCCCTTTTGGCCCTTCAACTTCCAAATAAGAGCCGGCAAGTGCTGCTTTTACTCCTCCGTAATTGAGATCCGCCGGATTTATTGCAGTAATCTCCATATCCGAAGGAATGGGATCCAACAGGAAAGCTCCTCCTGAATAGCCTGACCCTGTATACGTTGCATATCCTTCATGCAGGTCGTCATATGCTGCCGAAGCTTGCGGGGAAAAACAGAGGATCGTCAACAAAACCATACCAACTAACGCACTTATGATCTTTTTCATACTTGGTCCTCCTCAAACCAGACTTTAAATGAGAATCATTATCATTATAAGACTCAATCCAGCTGGTTTGAAAGAGGAAATAGATTCATAGTTGATTTTAAGGCGAATTCACTATCATTCATATATCTAATGAAGCGTACTTATAAAAAAGCAATTCGAATGAACGTATGTGCACATCGACCGAATTTCTTATTTTCATCTCGCAAAATTCACATAACAATCACGAAATGAGACAGGCTGTTGGCCTGATAACAGCTATGCAGGAAAAGCTATTTATCCCCGCTCAGTTTCAACTTAGCTGTCATCATGATGCCAAAGATCAGCACAATCGGAACCCAAATAATGAAGTAATAAAAATCAGGCTCAGCCAGAGCAACAATAATAGCTCCCACACAATATAAAATAATAGCCAGTGCTCTTAACACAGTATCTCTTAAGAAAGTCTTCTTTTGCTTCTTAAAAAACAAACAGCCGGATATATCCTCTAATAGAGAAGCGAGTGTTCCAGTCAACACAGTTGAAGAAATACCTGCGATCCCCAGTTTTTTGGCTGCTATCGTTTGAATCCCCATGGAAATGCTCATGAGTATAATCAGAATGTGCACAGGAACAAAAGCCCGGTAAAACGAAAGACAAGCAAAGACAAATAAAATAAATGCTTCAAGTGCAAGGGCTTTTGTCACAGCAGCAGGCCAAAGGCTATTTTCCGCCTTTCCGACAATCAGTGTTGCAATGATCACGCCGCATATAAATCCAATTAGCGCAGTCAAGGAATTGAAAACAGTGACCTGAAGGGATTTGCCGATAGCTAATCCCAATAATACAATGTTTCCAGTCATATTAGCTGTGAACACATGTCCCAGGCTTAAATACCCAATTACATCCACGATTCCAGCTGTTAAACATAAAAGTGAAAGCAAGGTGTTTCGATAAGCGGCTGCAGTCAACGTTGTATCAATCCTTTCTTCTATTTCAATTGTTAGTATGTCTTTTGGCGCAATTCGTATTTTTTAAGTAACCAAGCGTTAATTAGGAAGATAGAACCTATCATTCCTTTCCATTAACTGTAATAATAATCTCCGCAAGGAAATGATTAAAATTGAAAGGAAGTATATTGTAATGAAACGATTTTGTTTATGGTTCGCCGTGTTTAGTTTGTTATTGGTTCTCTTGCCTGATAAAGCGTTAGGCGCAGTTGATTTTCCGAATACCTCGACGAATGGCCTTTTAGGATTTGCCGGAAATGCTAAAAATGAAAGAGGCATTTCCAAAGCGGGCACAACGGGTGGGAAAAACGGGCAGATTATTTATATTCAAAGCGTAAATGATTTAAAAACCCATCTAGGAGGATCCACACCAAAAATTTTAGTGCTCCAAAATGATCTCTCCGCATCTGCGAAAACAACAGTTACCGTTGGCTCAAATAAAACACTCGTGGGCTCTTACGCGAAAAAAACGCTGAAAAATATTTATTTAACAACTTCAGCAGCTTCTGGAAATGTCATTTTTCAAAATTTAACGTTTGAACACAGTCCGCAGATTAACGGAAATAATGATATCCAGCTTTATTTAGATTCCGGCATGAACTATTGGATTGATCACGTCACATTCTCAGGCCACAGCTATAGTGCAAGCGGGAGTGATTTGGACAAACTCCTGTATATCGGTAAATCAGCAGATTATATCACGATCAGCAACTCAAAATTTGCGAATCATAAATACGGTTTGATTTTGGGATACCCAGATGATTCTCAGCATCAATATGACGGCTACCCTCACATGACAATCGCCAATAATTATTTTGAGAACTTGTATGTTAGAGGCCCGGGTCTGATGAGATACGGATACTTTCATGTTAAAAACAATTACAGCAACAATTTTAACCAGGCGATTACGATTGCCACAAAAGCAAAAATATATTCCGAATATAATTACTTTGGGAAAGGCAGTGAAAAAGGCGGAATCCTTGACGACAAGGGTACTGGTTATTTCAAGGATATAGGAAGCTACCCTTCACTCAACAAGCAAACCTCCCCTTTGACTTCATGGAATCCCGGGTCAAATTACAGTTATCGCGTTCAAACACCGGAGTATACAAAAGAATTTGTCACGAAATATGCCGGATCACAAAGTACAACTCTGGTATTTGGCTACTGATATAAAAGAGGCCTGCGTAAAAAACGCCGTGCCTCTTTCTGTTCTTAAACGCAATTTTTAAACGATCCTTGTAACTGCATCAGATCCAACGTCGGTCAAACCAAAAAGCATTTTTTCTTTTTCACAATAACTTCTTAACTGTCTTTCTTATTATACCAGTTTATCGCAAGTAAAAAAAAACATCTCACAAAGCTTAAAACAGATTTTTCGTGAGAGTCAGTTAGTATTTTAGCCAACCTTATCTTTTAAGAACGTAAAAAAAGGCCGCGTTTAAGGTCGGCCTCATTTTTTATCTATATGGAAATACATTCTGGCATGAATTGTGAAACTGTAAACTGAGACGGAAACCTATTGGGAAATGACTAATCCCAGCATCATAATGAATTATCTAAACCATGCCTTCTCTAAGTGACTTGTGAAATTAGGATTATTAAAAGGTACATTTGCTTTTCCGAAATCCGTTGTGTTTAAAGCATTCCTCGCTGCCGGAGTTAAATCTTCCCACCCGATTAATGGCTGAGTGCCCCCTGCTGCATGATCACTCATATGTAATTCATGGTTTAAAGGCCATGTACTATCGTAAGCAATTAATGGATGTGTATCTTTCATATTGCTTTCACTTGGTTGAACATTTGTAAATTTTCCGTGCCCTGAATATGCAATTGATAAAACGTTTGGGCTTGGATTAGCTGGATTGTCGATCCACACTACAATTCCCTCCCAGTCATGTCTATGACCCAAGCTTGGTGAAGCCTCGTCCTTTGGAAAATACCAAGCGTACATAATTGCCCACACCCCGTTATACCAAGTTGAACGAGAATATACTTGTCCGATATGTTTACTGCAATTCCCTTCAGGCGCTCCCGTTGGCTGTAGCCCGCCACTCGTATTGCCTTGTGCATCCACTGCCGGAAAAGGCACACAGCCGCTATAAACTTTCAAATACGGCTGGAACCGCTTCGCCGCTTTTTGTGAAATAGTGGTTGGGACTACTTCATGAAACCCTACTACTTTGTCATGATCAATCACAGCAGCCTCAATTGCAGGAACAAAGCTGATAAAAACGAAAAATGACATCAAAACAGGAAACACCATTTTCTTCAATTCACTTTCCTCCTTATCGCTTTCGTTATGTAAGTCTAAGCTGCAATGCCATTATACAAATAGTGGAATCCACGTTCAATGAAATTTACAGAATCTTAAAATCATAAATATAATCTGTATGTTTGTTCTTGCACTGTATGAAATGAACGTTCGGCCCATACAATATTCAAAAACCTTAAAAAGGATGATGGACATGTGCGGAAGGTTTACTTTATTCTCTGCATTTGATGATATTATTGACCAGTTTGACATCGATCAATTTTTTCCTAAAGATGAATACCAGCCAAGCTATAATATCGCACCATCACAAAACATTCTCGCGATCATCAATGATAGATCAAATTATCGCTTAGGCAAGCTTAGATGGGGACTTATTCCTCCTTGGGCAAAAGATGAAAAGATCGGTTATAAAATGATCAATGCTCGAGCCGAAACAATAACCGAGAAACCGGCTTTTCGAAGACCGCTTGTCAGCAAACGCTGCATCATCCCTGCCGACAGTTTTTATGAATGGAAACGGTTTGATTCCAAGACTAAGATCCCATTGCGGATCAAATTGAAATCATCTGCTCTTTTTGCGTTTGCTGGCTTATATGAAAAGTGGAACACACATCAAGGAGACCCTCTTTATACCTGCACCATCATAACAACTGAGCCTAATGAGCTCATGAAAGAGATACACGACCGGATGCCGGTTATATTGGCCCGTGATTTTGAAAAGGAATGGCTAAATCCTCAAAATACAAACCCTGAATATCTGCAAAGCTTGCTTGTGCCTTATGAAGCTGATGACATGGAAGCTTACCGGGTTTCATCATTAGTAAACTCACCTAAAAATAATTCATCTGAGCTTCTTGATGTACAGAATCGTCTGTAGTGAGTGCGCTTCTATAGTAAGAACTTACCAAATGGCTTTGTTCCTTAGTGCAAATCCATTTTGGTAACAATGAATATTTAGTACATAGATCGATTAGTTAATATTTTTTTAGTTTTAAATAATATCATTATGTAAACTTAATGTTAATCAAATGATGTAAAAAGAATTTACATTGCTAATAAAATTGGTCATTTTTCAATTTTGTCAGCAAAAAAACTGAACCACATTAAACTGATAAAACCTGCCGCACCTGTGATTGTAAATATGATATAAGCCCATATAGGTAAATCCATATCCTTTCCTCCTAAGAATTAGATTTTTTTATCTTACATTCAAGTCTTCTTTCTTTTGTTTATCCAGTGTAATACCTAATAATACGTTGATGATTGCAGCTGGAAAATATATAAATCCCACTCCAAGAATGCCCAGTATTGTACTTAAACTTACTACGTAATTCTTTGTCATTGATTGACTGTCAATCAAAATGAGAAGCGAAATCAATCCAGCTAAAACACCTACAAACCAAGCATTGCCAACAGCAAAAGAATCATCCAGCACTCCTAACCATCGCCCCAATATAGAGCTCCCAATAGCAGTCAAACTGGATAAAAATATCAGTGTTTTCATTCTTGTCCTCCGTTAAAGCCATTCAAATTGGTAGAATAGGCTTCTATTGAATTTTCATATAGATGGTTATCATTTCCTCATTAAGTTTAAAGCTCATTACAATACGATTCAAGAAGAAAAACCCTACATAACGCATAAATAAGGATTTAATAAAAACGGAGACCGACACCCAGCTTTAGTTACTTTAAGACCACTGTGTGATCGGTTCAGTCTTTACGTGCCTGGATATTTTACAACAGGCACTTTCTTCTTACGCAGAGAATCAAGCATGACTGATCCAGCATTCAAGTTGCTTTGCACTAATTCTTTAGGGGTCAATGCCATCCATTGATTGAGTGACACATCTGCATAGCGGTCACTTTTGAACATTTCTAAAAACCATAATGTTTCTGTACCAGTGTTTTGTATATAGTGTCCAGCATTAGAAGGCACGTATCCAACGTCGCCTGCTCTATAGTCAAATGTGCGGGCAGTCCCATTCCCGATAAATACTGTCATGCGTCCCTGCCCTGTTAGATAATACTGCCACTCATCGCTATTAGGGTGCCAATGAAGCTCTCTCATCGCGCCAGGCTCAATCTGAACAAGTGCAGCGGCTATCATTTTTGAAATCGGGAAGTTAGAAGAATCCACAATTCGTACGCTCCCCCCTGGCATTTGAATTGGGGGTTGGTTTAGCAACTCGTGTTTAAAGGTCATAGGTACTTTTCCATATGGTGACTGAATGTCTTCACTGTCGATTGATCCCGGCACATTCCCTTGGTAGATATAGACTTGCTCTGAAGGAAGAGAGTTGAAAGCATTCTCCGGGACACCAAAATTCGCAGAGAGAACATCTTTTGGGGTGTGTGCAAGCCAATCAGAAATGGTTAACGTTGAAAACTCAGAAAAGTTTCCATCATCGAAAACGAGCAGAAATTCGCAGTGTTCTAATCCCTGTATGGAATGAGGAATTCCTGCCGGGAAGTACCAAAGGTCACCGGGGCCAACATCAGCAATGAAATTTCGTCCGTCTTGGTCAACAGCGGTGATACGTGCCCGTCCCAAAAGCATATAAGCCCACTCCGCTTGCTTATGCCAATGAAGCTCGCGGACACCTCCCGCAGTTAAGCTCATGTTTACCCCTGCAATCGCAGTCGAAATCGGAAGCTGTCTGACGGTGATTTCTCTTGACCAGCCGCCATGATCTAATTTCATGGGAGCGTCTGAGAATGAAAATCTCAAGTTAGGAATCATACCTTCATCTGTAACAGGCGGAACAAGTATATTCGGATTTTGAATATCCCGCATCATATTTCGCGGGCCTGCATCAATAGCTCCAGCTCCATCACTTCGAATAGGCTGCGGCACGTTTCTGTCTTCATGATTGATTGGTTGTTGTTCCAACAGCATGCACCTCGTTTTAGAAATGAACAAGATTTTATTCCAGCCTATGCAGAGTCTTAGATTGCTGTGCCTAGGAATCCGCAAATAAAAAAGTGACCACTAATGTGATCACAAATACATCAAATAAGCTATTTTTTATACCATGGCTTCTTATGTAATTTGATTTCTTCTGTCTGTTTTTTCTGGCCTGTCTTCCACTCCACTTTCACTAATACATTATGTCCTATCACTTCATCTTCAGGCATATAATCAAAGGTGGCGATATGGTCCTCCATACGTCCCCCACCTGGCATTTCTTCACCTGTGTATTCTGATAAGTCGTACTCATCTATGTTATCATCTTGATATTTTTCGCCATCTACATACAGAGTAATTCTTTCAACAACAGTTCTTTTCTCATCTTTCTTACTTCCCTGCCAATACAAATTCAAAAAGTAATTAGGTCCAATTGAAGTTTTGTCTGATTTTTCAAGGTTAGACATCCACAGTCCGCTTTTCCCGCTGCCCTCATATTTCACTTTGTTTCCTGACACCATTACAAATAATGTTATGACGCATATGATCAAGAATCCAGCAATGATCAATAGCCATTTCTTAAAGTTGTTCTTTTTTCTCATGTTTTCCCAACTTTTCTGACTCTTTAGTAGGAAAATATGATCAAAATGTTACTGAAAAGAAAATAAAAAAGAGCTAATAATCTAACAGATGGCTGCTTTAAACTTCGAATTTAAATTAAAGCTCTTTCAAAGACAAAATTAAAACGTATATTACGCCTTACATACATTTTTGTTTTAAAATGGGCTTTTTATTTTTAAAAATCAAGCTAACAAGAGTTTAATAAGTAACTTTTCAAATTTATTTACACTCATGATCTCATGAGTCACAAATCTCCCATCAAAAAAACGCTAAAGGTTGTCCAAATAGCTGGTGACTTTTGTGCCTCTTCTTTCGAAGATAAATGAATTGACTGAATTTGAACCCCTTTCTTTTCAGTCAATTCCCGCAAATCGTTTATCATGCCCACTGCAAACGGGCACTGAGCTGTATAGTATATGGTAATCCCCTTTTCATTGACAGAATCACTTTTCACATGGTCCTTAAATGCAGAAGAAGCTGCAAGGCCATTCCATGTCAAAGCCATTAATTGAAAATAAGGGTCAGCTTCATCTTGTAGAGTAAACCCCATATGCTCAAAGAAACGCTTATCACTTAAATAGGACGTTTTTTCTTGCCTGCGATATGGATAAAGCCATCCATGCCGCGGACTTTCGCATCTGCTATACATTTGTCCAACAATCGTATCGCATGACCGTTATTTTTATATCTGCCAGATACCCACAAACAATTAATATACATAAAATTAGGCGCATTGATAGGCACCCATGCCTCATTCGCAGGTAGATATTCAATAAAGACTTTTGCCCGTTCATGTAAACGATAGAACACCAATCCTCCATCCATGCGAGCTTTGAGCCATCTCTTCTTTTCATGAACTGCATGCTCATATTTTTTCGCACCTAATGCGCAGCAAATATGATTGTCTTCAATATTGTCCTTTGTGATTTCGATGTAGCACATCTCCTCTTTTCCCCTCCTTTAACACAATTACATGGAATTCAACTCATTTTACCCGTCCCAACTCAAATAGTTTTTCTTATCTTCCATTTTGCCAATTAATTAAAAAACCCTTCTTATATTGAGATTTTACCTTGATTCCTCTATCACCCATTTCAAATTGAGAGTGTGTTCATCTTCAAGGATTTAGATGCACTCCTCTTGCTTTAATAGTGCTAAATAAACTCAGAACAATACGTAATGAAAAAAACAATACAATTATCGGGTATTATGCTATAAATACAGTACGAAGTTTCTTATTTGAAGTAATATTTGTTACGGGACAGCAAAAGCAAATAACAGTTAAAGGAGGATTAAACTTGGTGGTAAAACGATATTCTTGTTTAATTTGCGGATACAAAGGATTAATTCAAAATCCTTTTTTAAAGGAGAGTATCAAAAAACGTTTGACATTTGTCCATGTTGCGGTTTTGAATTTGACTACAGTGAGGATCATGATGTGAGATTAGGTTTTATTGTAACTCCTGATCATTTAATTGAGGCTGCATTTCAATTGTATCGCAAACAATGGATTGAGAGCGGGATGGAAATTGCTCATCCGGAAGATATTCCAGAAGAATTGAAAAATGGTGGCTGCTTAAAATTCGACGTTTTGTTGGAACAATTAAAAAACCTAAATCTTGACATAGAAAATTTTGAAATGACCGGCTTTAATGATTAAGTGGGGTGTTTTTTGTTTTTCAAAGGGGTAACACTCTTTATCCACACATTTCAAGCTAAAATGAGCAGGAGTGATTCAACCGCTTGTTCATTTCCATGCTTTCTCTATTCTTATTCAATGACTTTATGACAATCAACAAACATTTCACTTCCATCGGAGCCTCTTCTGGTTCTTCTCTATAGTCATAAATTACAGTTGACTCATCTGTGATTGGCTTTCCAACTGTCATTTTCTTTTTTTCTCTGGCAATGTACTGGCTTAATCATCAAAACCACATCATATTCGTATTCCTCTCCCCTTTCTCCGCGGTATGCTCAATGCTGGTTAATCTTATCTATCTAAGAGATATGACTATTCATATCGATGACTGACAAGTTTTTTTCCTAATTAACGCCATCCTCAGTGAATTTAAAGGTCTGTTTTAAATTTCGCCCTTCTTGCCCCTTTTGCGTCCAAATAATGACAACCTCCAATTCGGAGGCCTTATCTGCCAGCATAAAATGATTGAACTTCAGCGGTGAGCCATCGTTTAAACTTTTAGCTAACATTTTATTATCTTCTTGTTTGACACAGGTTTCATCAGGGCATCCAAAAAGCGAAAATCTTGTGATTGAATCAGGATCATTTCTATACAATTGCACATCTACAGTAGCTGCTTTTTCTCCTACATTTTTGATTTCCAAGGAATATACTTGATATTCTCCTTTTTGGGGTCTCGCATATTCCTTTGCATTTTTTGCTTCACTTACTTTTACTGACCACTGGTCTGTTTTTTGAGTAATAGGCAACACCGTAAAAGTCAGAGCATGCGCTTTTGATTGGCAAAAAACAAATCCAACTGCTATTACCGCACATACGGAAAAGAATACCCTTTTCACTTCGTTTGTCCCCCTTTCTTTTCACTGGCGATCCCTTAAAGAATTGATTTTGAGCAAAAGCTCTTAAGCCATCATCTTAACTAAGATTGTGTATTTACTGCTCAGCATTTATTTCTTTCGGTATCCGAGATGGAGCTTTTGGGATTTTTCTCAACTTGTTGTTGATCACATCAGAAGAGTATAGCGTAACAACCATACTTCCCTCATACCTTTTTGCCCGAATTAAGATTGGTTGGTTATATTGGTTTTGAAAGCGAAAGTCAGGGCCTCCCCAACTAACCGTAGCATCCCGTCCGTGTGGAACGTATGGCACGCTTCTAGTATGAGAATAGCGTTGAACGACCTGCAGCCCTGCCTGATCGACTGCATTAAAAAGTGTTGAGGACACCTGGCAAATTCCGCCTCCTACACCTTCAGACAACTCCCCTTTTACAATAATGGGCGCACTTTTATATCCTTTGTTCCGAGTTCTCATGCCTACAACTTGGTTAAACGAAAACGTCTCATTAGGGAAAACAACGTGATTGTCAATTGCTTTTGCAGAAAGAGATATATTGTGTGAACGGCTTTTATTGCTCGAATTAAAATAAGTCACGTACTGACCAAGCCGCTGCGTACTGATGTGAGCAAGCAGCTCGCTGTCAACTTTCGGATAAATGTTCATTTCCGGCACTTCTACCTTGGAGGGGCCTTGGCCATAAAAATACGCATAAAACTTTTCCTTAAAAGCCTGTTGATACAGTTTGTAGCCAACCCTGCCCGGGACGATGCTTCCATGATCGTTAAGGACAGCATTTATCGGCTCCCGGTACACTTTCTGATCAAGCTGTTTGATGAATTTACTGTATTTTTCATCGTCGACCATTGGAGTGCCGGGAAGAGGCATTGTAAAGTCTTCACGGTGAACAGTGGCAATTGTTCGTCCTTGCTGTGTGACCGTTAAACTGTCATCCGGCCCACTCGGCTGAGCCAATAAAAAAAGACCAGTGATCAAAATGTGTATCATAAGTTGCTTTACCTCCCGATCATTAGTATGAACAGCAGCTTATCCTTTGATGTATTTCTTCCAATCGTTTTTTGAATCTTTAGATGTTCATAAAAGCCTCATAAAAGAGCTTCACTTTAATTGTTCACACCGATCCCTTGAGCCCACTGAAGCACACGGTTCATTCAGCCGCCAAAGTTTAAAATAGTAGGGCATCTCCAGTGATGTGGGATGCTTTTTTGTCTTGCTCAAAAATGAAAAAGGGTTTCCCCTAACAACAATAAATTAATTCATTTCAATATTTTTTTATTGAGAAACGATAAATTTTTTGTTACATTCAAATAGACAACAAACAAATGAGGTGCTTGTTATGAATCGAATGTCAACACTCTTTTTAAAGATAGCTGTTATTTTGATTGGAATTCCAATTCTTGCTTTATGCATTTTTTTAGTGCCTGAGATAGCCAACTATTCAGCAGAATTACTTCCAAATATCGCTTATATAAAATATCTCGTTTTCATCTATTTGTATGTAACGGCGATCCCTTTTTACTTTGCTCTTTATCAAGCGTTCAAACTTATAAGCTATATTGACAAGAATAAAGCTTTCTCGGGATTGTCAGTAAGGGCTTTGAAGAAGATAAAATACTGTGCGGTCACTATCAGTATCTTTTATGCAGCAGGCATGCCTGTCTTTTATCTGATAGCCGATATAGACGACGCCCCGGGTATCATAGTCATCGGATTGGTTATTATTTTTGCTTCAATGGTCATTGCGGTCTTTGCTGCTGTTCTGCAAAAACTATTAAAAGAAGCGATTGATATAAAATCAGAAAATGACTTAACGGTCTGAGGTGATGACTATGGCAATTATTATTAACATTGATGTGATGCTTGCTAAAAGAAAAATGAGCGTAACAGAGCTTTCAGAGAGAGTTGGCATCACCATGGCTAATCTTTCGATATTGAAAAATGGAAAAGCAAAGGCCATTCGATTATCAACTTTAGAAGCGATTTGCAAGGCTTTAGAATGTCAGCCCGGGGATATATTGGAATACCGAAGTGATGAAAACACAAAGGAGTCATAAAAAGCGAATATGTGGCATCAACAGAAAAATAAAGTGATTGGCGGTGAGCCTATGGACGTAACCTTATATCCATCCAGCTCCTATACTAAGCGTCCCTTACATACACGAAGAACACTCATTTGGAGGGAGCACACAACATGAGAGCTTTAAAACAAATCGTTCATTTCGGCTGGGAACAAGCGCTTTCATGTTTGTTTCCTGTGGTTATATTTGCCTCTTTGGCTATCACACAAATGATCCCACTACCCTTCTTTCCGCGTTACGACTGGCTGCTCATGATCTGCGTTCTCATGCAATTGTGGATGGTGCGTTCCGGTCTTGAAACTCGGGATGAATTAAAAGTGATCACATTGTTCCACCTTATCGGGCTTGCTCTGGAACTTTTTAAAGTCCATATGGGCTCCTGGTCTTATCCAGAAAAAGGGTACTCCAAATTATTTGGAGTGCCTTTATATAGCGGCTTCATGTACGCAAGTGTTGCCAGTTATTTGTGCCAGGCATGGAGAAGGCTTAAGGTTGAACTGGTTAAGTGGCCGCCTTTTTTTGCAGTTGTTCCGCTTGCCGCTGCGATTTATTTGAATTTTTTCACCCATCATTTTTCGATTGATATTCGATGGTGGTTATCTGGACTTGTCCTCATTGTCTTTTGGCAAACATGGGTTTCATACGAGGTGAATGGAGCTCGTTACCGTATGCCGCTCGCACTTTCTTTTGTACTCATCGGATTTTTTATATGGATAGCGGAAAATATCGCTACGTTTTTTGGGGCTTGGAAATATCCAAACCAAATCGATACATGGAGTCTCGTCCACCTTGGAAAGGTAAGTTCATGGCTCTTGCTAGTGATTGTTAGCTTTCTTATAGTAGCATCGTTAAAACAAGTTAAGGAGCAGAGTCCCACAAAGGCAGAGAGGGGTGAATCTTTTTTAGGTTAACAGTCTCCTGGCATACAAGACTCCAATTAAAATGAAAAGCAACGTTCAAATGTGTTGCTTTTTTCTTTTTTGCAACTCTGCCTGTGGGTATTCACCTTCTTCAAACTTCGTCGCACCACGATAAATGATTCAGATTACGACTGCTTTCAACGCCTTGACAAACTCATGCGCCGCCGGCGTTATCTCTTCAAATGAATGTGCGATGACGCCGATATCGCGTGTGATCCTAGGAAAAATGTCCTTTTTACTCAATTGATGCGGTACGGATGAAAGTGTGAAGTTTGAAATAATGCCTATGCCCAAGTTGTTTTTGACCATATTAATCAAGGTTTCCGCATTTTGCACAGTCAAGTTTTCCTTTAATTCGATGTTGTATTGCGAAAATGCGTTTGACATCGCAATTTCATGACCGCCTTTACAAAAAATGAGGTCATCTTGATATGTTTCAAGGTTGACATGCTTTTCCTGTTTTAATTCATCACGCTGCGGCGGGATGACGGCCACCATATAGTCGTTACACAATAGCTGATTTTCAAACGGTTCAAATGGTGATGCTGCGATTCCAATATCAACCGTCCGATCCTCAACCCATCCTTTTATTTGGTCAGAGGTTCCCTCGATCAATTCGATGCGGATCAACGGGTAGTTTGATCTGAATGCCGTAATCGCCTGGGGCATGATATTTGTTGAAACTGCAGGAAATGAACCAATTTTCACCTTCCCGTTTAACAGCTTGTTTTCCCGGTTGGCTATTTGATATATTTTGCTTTCAATTCCCTTCATTTGCCTCGCCAGCAGCAAAATTTCTTTTCCAACGTCAGTCAGCATTAAACCATGATGTTTATCCCTGATCAATAATTTGAGCTGAAGCGAGCTCTCCAGGTTTTTTATCGCTTTGCTTACCGCCGGCTGAGAGATGAACAATTCTTTTGCCGCTTCTGTAATATTCAATTTCTCCCCGACTTTTACAAATATGTGTAGATGGTTCATATTCATAACCATTTGGTTATACCTCCGATAATAAAAATGTATTTCAGTTATATACAAATGTAACATATGATAGAAACCAGCACGATATTTAAACAAGAAAGGCGGCTTCATCATGGTAAAAGTTATGCTGGGAATCTTATCTGTCACACTTATTTGGGGTTATACTTGGGTTGCGATGAAAGTAGGAATTCATGACATCCCCCCGCTTTTATTTTCGGCTTTGCGGCTGTTCATCGGAGCGGTGCCATTATTTCTCATTCTCTTCATTCAAAGAAAAAAGCTTTCAATTCAAAAAGAACATCTCAAAAGCTATATCATCATGAGCCTGCTGATGGGGCTGGGTTATATGGGGATCTTAACGTATGGAATGCAGTTTGTCGATTCAGGAAAAACCTCTGTTTTGGTATATACGATGCCTATATTTGTTACGGTGCTCAGCCATTTTACATTAAATGAGAAAATGAATGCGTATAAAACGATCGGACTGGTCTGCGGCCTATTCGGACTGTTATTTATATTTGGAAAGGAAATACTTGCTATCGATCAAAGCGCTTTATTTGGAGAGCTGTGCGTGCTTGCGGCAGCGCTTAGCTGGGGAATCGCGAATGTGTTCAGTAAGCTACAATTCAAGCATATCGATGTTATTCACATGAATGCCTGGCAACTTATGGTGGGAGCCATCATGTTATTGCTGTTTTCCTCTTTTTTGGAGCCCGTCACTTCAGCCGAATGGACATATCAGGCGGTATGGTCATTGCTGTTTAATGGCTTGCTTTCCACCGGCTTTACCTTTGTCGTATGGTTTTGGGTGCTCAATCAAATCGAAGCGTCAAAAGCATCCATGGCATTAATGTTTGTTCCCGTATTGGCCCTATTCTTTGGATGGCTGCAATTGCACGAACAGATCACCATCAACATTATCCTCGGCGCACTGCTGATATGCTGCGGGATTTTTATGAATACATTTACATTTTCACGACGGAAAGTGTGAATGGATAGAGGATACACTTTCTTTATCGATTTGGACCTCGTGTGACAGGAGATGGCTATTACGAAAAAGTCTTCTAGAATTCTGACGACAGCCCATTAAACAATGAAAAAAGCTAATGTCTGCATGTGAGACATTAGCCTGGCTGGCGTTTAGGCTGGTGAGAATCCATATTCTTTTTTATTACCATTCTGGCTGATCAAACTGAAAACCGTATAGACCTTTTACTTTAACATCTCCGCAATCTGGATCTTTTGTTAAAATCAAATAATGAGTCTTGTAAGGCATCGCCTCAACTCGATCAGTTGCACTAAAATTAAAATGATCACCTGAGAAGTTTTTTTCACTAACGGTTATTTCATATCCTGACAAAGTCATTCGCATGATTCTTGCGTTAATTGTACATCCTTCAGTATCGAAAATGGTGAATCTGTACCCAAAGTGAGATGTCCAATGGTTTGAATTTAGGTCATCAGACTTCATAAACCATTTTTCATTTTCTGTCATTGTAAAACTCACTTTCTCCTCATCTTTTACGATAACTGCCGAAGCTTCCCCTACATGGATAGTCAAAGCCAAAAGAAATGTAAAAGTTAACATCAACATCTTTTTCAAAAGAGTTCCTCCCGATACCTTTTTACTTCAATATATTGGAAGAATCTTTCCTAATCAAGACCGTCTCCTCCAAATGAATCTTTAGCACCTTGAAATGAGCCTTAATAAGAACAGTTTTCATACAAATCTATTCGAAAGAAGCCTTACCAATCTATTTTCTTTTAAAGAGTCAGTGCTATTATATTTAATTTGATATGTCATCTGAAGTCTATCCTGATAAATAACGCATGTGGGTCGTAACAGCCCTTGTCCTCTCAACTTATTAAAATCTGACACCAACATATATTTGATTCTGTGTTTACTAGCTTAAAGGGGTTTGTTACACTAACTGTCATGGGAAACATTTCATTGGAAAAATATCATTTTCATACTTGGTTTTGTGAGGTTAATTAGAAGGCAATACAAAATCATTTGAATTAGGAGGCCTGATTAAGTTGAAAAATAAAGCGTCAATAAAATTCGGAATATGTGTTGGACTTTTATGTTTAAGCTTTACTGGTTTCAATCTTTTATACGGCTCGACACATGCTGAAGCAAAATCCATAGAAGGCACAAGCACGACAAACTGTATAACGAATAAAAAATTTGTTCAACTTGAGAAAAAATTTGATGCTAGACTTGGCGTTTATGCAATTGATACAGGTTCAAACAAGACAATCGCCTACCGGCCGAATGAGCGATTTGCTTACGCATCAACTTATAAAGTTCTAGCCGCAGCTGCTGTCCTGAAGAAAAACTCAATTGAAAAACTTAATGAAGTCATCCACTACAGCAAGGACGACCTTGTTACATATTCTCCAATCACAGAGAAACACCTAGATACAGGCATGAGCCTAAAAGAAATCTCGGAAGCGGCTATCCGTTACAGCGATAATACCGCTGGGAACATCTTGTTGCAACAGCTTGGCGGCCCTAAAGGTTTTGAAAAGTCACTGAAACAGATTGGGGATCATGTAACGAACGCTAAACGATTCGAGACGGATCTAAACTCTGCGATTCCTGGTGATATTCGTGACACCAGCACTGCAAAAGCACTGGCAACCGATCTTAAAGCCTTCACTTTAGATAACACTCTCACGACTGACAAGCGCACGATCTTAACCGATTGGATGAGGGGCAATGCTACTGGTGACGAACTGATTCGGGCAGGCGCTCCAATAGGATGGGAAGTCGGCGATAAATCCGGAGCCGGAAGTTACGGGACACGAAATGACATTGCTATCGTTTGGCCGCCTAACAGAGCTCCTATTGTTTTGGCAATCCTATCAAACCGGTTTACGAAAGATGCTAATTATGATAATGCTCTTATCGCTGAGGCAGCTAAAGTCGTCCTTAACGATCTCAAGTAAAGAATTTGAAACACAATATTGCGCCACTGCTTTATCCTTTTGCCATAAAAGAAAAAAACATTACTTTTGTAAACCCCGCCGTTCATTTTTAATGAACGGTTTTTTCATATTCTCACTAATACCTCTCTTTCTTTAAGTATCTTAAAACACCACAAACATTAAACATTAACGCGATTAACGGCAAGTTTTCATTTATGTAACAAGTAAAGTTTGAAACAGACCATCAGAGGTTATCTATACGAGAATTCAATTATTTTTTTGTAATAATATATTGTTGTATCGTTGCACTTGGTGGATTTGATTCTTTTAGTGTATGGAACCAAACTTTTATTTTTTCACCTCTTTTGAGATCATCTGTGTTATCAATCTCACTTAATCCTACTATTACTATCTTATTTTTAAACTTGTTCATCAGTTGTCCTTCCGAAAGATCATAATCTTCTTTTGCTGGGGCTTCTGTATCAGTAATGAGAATTGCCCTATTATTGTCTTTATGCACGACATAGCCGACTAGGCTCTGCACCTTTGTTTCGTCTCCGTTTTGTCCATTTTTATTGCAGCCTGCAAGGAAAATCATGAGCACTATAAAACTTATCCCTATTTTAGGCACCTTCCCCCTCCTCTATAAACTCTTTTTGAACTTTAAAATAAACAACAGGATGCAACAAACGAATCTACTTCTTTGCAATTCATAACAGCAGCATACTCCATTCTCCAATTCCTCAAACTTCTTCTTGTTCTTTCTCAAATGTTTATATGTGGTTGCCTTCGACATTATCCCCTTACTCTTTTGCGCTTTAAAACTTATTATTGAAGGCTGCTTCTTTCTGGATTCCAGCATAAATATACTTATCATTACTGTCGTTTACTATCTCAACTCCCATTAAAATCAAAATTTTCACATTTTATGATCCGTTATTCACTCCAAAAAACTTACAATCGTTACACAATATATGTATTAATTGTAAATGGAGTTGGTATAATTGAACATTAAGAAAATCTTATTGGGTTCTGTTTTATCCTTTGGCGTGCTAATATCCGCGGTTCCCGCATTGGCTGCTGGAAATTCGTCTGAAGTTGCAGTAAAAAATGAAGAATATGATTACGATACTATATACCGCATTAGTCCTTTGCCAATGGACCACCAGCTAACAATAGAATACAACGGTTATACTTATACGCTTACACGTCATTATTTTGATTACTCAATCGGGTTTTACACGGCTATTTATACAAAAGTTGTTTAAACTTATAAAGGAGCTTTTTAGCTCCTTTTTTCTCCTGTTTTAAGCAAGGTTTTTCTTTCCATGTGCTCCCCTAACAAATACAACATCAACCTCTCCGGTTCTCTTCTTTTCTTGATCCTCAATATTCTCAATATAATACGATTGATTCACTGTTGTTCAATTTCCTCTAAAGCCGTTCTGTTTATTCGACAGTTTAAATGCTGATAATAAAAAAATTCACTTTAAAAAGATGCCGCCCGCAAAATCGGCTTTCTCACACTACACCAATTTTAAATAAAAAGCCGGACCTTCTCTAAGAGGTTCCGGCTTTTCTTGGTACAGATGCTAAGTCCATCAGCTTGCAGCTTCTAGATAGAGGATATGGAGAAATATCTGATGGCTCGCTACACACATCAGCCATTATCATATTTCAATGTAGCCTTCTGTACCATGAACGCGAATCCGTTGCCCATCTTTTATCAGTTGGGTAGCATTTTCAACCCCGACAACTGCAGGTAATCCATATTCACGCGCTATAACTGCTCCATGGGTCATCAGTCCACCAACTTCGGTGACCAGGCCTTTTATGGATACAAACAATGGTGTCCAGCTGGGGTCAGTAAAGGAGGTGACTAATATATCTCCATCTTCTAAATCAGCATCTTCCATGTTTAAAATGACACGCGCTCGCCCCTCTATCACTCCTGAGGAAACAGGGAGACCTGCAATCGCTCCGGCTGGAAGATTTTCTCGTTTGTATTCGCCTGTAATGATCTCGCCATCAGACGTGATAACACGTGGTGGAGAAAGTTTTTCATATAATTTGTACTCGTCTTTTCGTTTGCTGATGATTTGATAATCAAGTTTGTTTGTGCGTACGACTTCGTGAAGTTCTTCAAAAGTAAGATAGTATATATCTTCTTTTTCATGAATAACGCCCATTTCTACGAGTTGTTCGGCTTCTTTCAGTAAAGCCTGCTTATAAACAAAATAGCGATTAACCATTCCGTATTTTGGATATTCCCTGAACCCACTGAAATTCCGGATGATGTCGATCATTCGTTTGGTTTCTTTGGCTTTTTGTTCACCATCGGGTAATTGCTTTAATCGATCCAATAACTCTTGTTCTTTCTTTAAAGCCTCCTCTCGCCCTTGCTCAAATTTCCGCTGGCCAGCATTAGGCTCAAAATTTTTGATATTATTAAGAATCATTGGGACAAGTGTAGTTGGTTTTTCGCTCCATCGAGTTCTTGTAATATCAATCTCTCCGGCACATCGCATTCCGTATTTGTTGAGATAAGTATAGATCGCGTCTTGAATTTCCTGTCCATTTTCAAATTTAACCAGCTCATCCAAAAAGTGATCATCTTTGACATGCTGTAAATAAGCAACTACCTCTGGATAAGGACGAATCACATCTGCGACGTCCAATAGCGCAAGACCCATTTCTGAAGTAATATTATGGGGCACAGATTGAGAGAGCGTATCTGCTGCGTTTTTTTCACCTAACCACTCGTTCATTTTTTCGTTAATCCATAATGAAGCATTCATAGCAGCTCGAATCAGAACCGAACTTTTTGGGTTAAATAAAATCTTCTTTAATTCCTGGATATCTTCCAGAATAAAACGAAATAAATCTGATCCTGATTTCGTTTGGATGTTTTGCTTTAACTCTTCTATTGATGTTTGACTGCTCTCAATCAAATCTGACACGATTGTCGGATCGTTTTCAACTTGAGCTGGCATATCTGCATTGCCTCTGCTGGGGTTTGGTGCTGTTTTATCATTTGGTATCGTCTTTATGAAATCCCGTCGCTTTATTAGAGTCATAAGTGCGTCTTTTAAGAGCTGATCGTGTTGTCCCATGCCTTTTAAGAAAACTTCTCTGCTGTCAGAGGATGCCAGATGATGTGTGACATCAACAAATAGCCTTCCGCCGGCTTTACGCATGGGCGCAGCAGTCGTCAGCAGAAAAAAAGACAATCCCAGTGGTTTTATGGGATCCGTCATCATTTGTTGATGACCAACAGAAATATAAACGTGATTTTCTTGGTCACTCGCTTCAGGGATGGGGAATAAAGTAGTGATTGGACGACTCTGTACAATATAAAAAGTATCTCGGGCCAAACACCATTCGATATCTTGCGGCTGGCCGAAATGAGCTTCGATCTGTCTTCCGATGCGTGTAAGCTGTAAAATTTGTTCATCAGTCAGCGTTTGAGCCTTTTGCTGATCAGGCTCGATCTGCTGTGTTTCTGTTCCGCCTTCTTTCCGTCCATAGATAGCTATTTTTTTAGTTGCTATTCTCTTATCGACGATTTGCCCATCCTGTACTTTATAACAATCGGCAGACACCAAGCCGGAGACCAGAGCTTCACCAAGTCCAAAACCGGCATCGATGGATAACACCTTTCGGTTAGAGGTAATCGGATCAGCGGTAAATAAAATCCCCGAAGACTGAGGGAAAACCATCTTTTGAATGATAACGGATAAATAAACTTGGCTGTGGCCGAATCCATTTTGCATGCGGTAGATTACCGCTCGATCCGTAAATAGGGAAGCCCAGCACTTGCTGATATGCTGCAAGATCGCTTCTTTTCCGATAATATTTAAATAGGTATCTTGTTGACCGGCAAAAGAGGCATGTGGTAAATCTTCAGCAGTCGCGCTTGAACGCACGGCATAGGCATGTTCCTCACCGAACTGGGAGAGATAGTGAGCCACTGCTTTCACAACATCGGAAGGAATGTCTACTTCCATAATGATTTGCCGAATCTTCCGGCTGATGTTACCAATTTGATCTCGGTCCTCAACTTTTAGCATGGCCAATCGATCCAACATCACTTGTAACGTTTCGTTTTGTTCAATGGCTTTTTGGTATCCTGCTGTTGTAACACAAAATCCTTCTGGTACTTGTATTCCTTGAATTTTTAATAATTCCCCTAAATTTATTCCTTTTCCTCCAACGAGCGAATGCTGTGTTTTTTCAATTTCGTGTAAACCGAGAACTAAAGAACTCATTCTACATCTCCCCTTCGAAAAATAAATATTGACAAAAGCTTCCCAGCAGGATATAATAGAGTTATAAGATGGATATCTATAACTTTTTAACCAGAAAGCGCACGTAGTGTGATTATATCACCGTGTCTTTTTTTGTGCAATATAAAAAGAACCTGGTGAATTTCACCAGGTTCTTTCTTAATTTCCGCAACTATTAGTCACATAAACAACTTGGTTCAAACTTTGTTCGTTGAGTCCCCTTCATAAATTAGACTTATTTTTCCTAGTCATAAGTCCCGATCCATTAAACTTTATCAGCCAAAGACTGTCTTATACATAGAGCTATCTTGTTCTGTAGTAGTTTTCTGCTGTATAGAAGCGCCATTCCCAAAAAGTTGCCCCATTGGATTGTATATACCGGTCTAGAAATATCTCGAAATTTAGATTTAATGGTGTATACTCACCTATTTCTAATATATAAAGATAGTTGGGATCACCTTCATTCAATTTATCTTTATCGATCATCAAATGGCAGCCTTCTAATAAGTGACCAATTGGGATGCCATTGATACCTTCAAACAAATCCTCATATTTTAATTCTTCTTCAATCTCTTCAAGGCTAAATAAACAAAGTCCTCCACCTATATTCTCCCCATCAGCAAGTATCTGAAAAATTTTCGCACCATTATGCAGTGTAATAAACTTCTGATAATCCTCCGGTAGAATAAGCTCGTGTTTAGCCTCAAAGATTTGAATGTCATTCAGGGTTGCTTTGTCCTGTGAAAATGTAACAAGACATTCCATGATATCTCCTTCAGAACAAAACAATTTAATGGCTCCTTTTTCATCTAAGAGACTTTTCAAACCGTTTACTGTCTTATGAACAAAGTTAGTCAAATACATCACCCCTTTATTTCCTTTTAACAATAATCCTTCAAATTCCAAAAAGATGTGAACAGATCCGTGATAGGCGCTCTTTTCAGTGAATACAATGCAATAAATCCTAAAAAGAGGTGCCTCCCAAAAGTGACTTTTCTAAAGATTGATGACATGGTGAAGATCATTCGAAATGGCCTTAGTGCATCCCAGCACCCAAAGCATATTCTTGTTGTAGGAGCTGGATTGTCCGGGCTTGTATCAGCATCATTGCTGAAAAATGCCGGTCACAGAGTAACGATTCTCGAAGCGAGCGGCAGAGCGGGCGGCCGTGTCTGCACTTTGAGAGCTCCCTTTAGTGATGATTTGTATTTTAACGTTGGCCCGATGCGCATACCGAATAACCATTTGTTAACCTTAGAATATATCAAAAAATTCAAATTGCCAACAAATGTATTTATCAACAGAACCCCTATGGACATCATTTATGCCAATGGAATCAAGACACGTCTCCACATGTTTGAACGAGCTCCTGGAATACTGGGGTACCCAGTCGCACCACATGAACAAGGGAAAACGTCTGAAGAGCTGATGCTTTCTGTATTGCAGCCTATTCTAAATTTTATCAATCAAAATCCAGCGAGAAATTGGCGGATTGTCGAAGAACGATACAAAAATGATTCGTTAAGCTCTTTTTTGAATAGGTATTTTTCCTATGGCGCGATCGATATGATTGGTGTACTTTTGGATATGGAAGCATATATGGGGATGTCTCTTGTTGAAGTATTGCGGGAATCCATCTTTTTTTCATCACCCGCTCACTTCTATGAGATAACAGGCGGCATGGATCTGCTTCCACACGCGTTTCTTCCCCAATTAAAAACAAACATTCTATACCATCAAAAAATGATGAAAATGTCTCAGGATGAAAATCGTGTTACGATCCATTGCCAGCATCAACAAACGGCAGAATTTGCATCGTTTACAGCTGATCTCGCTATTGTAACCATTCCCTTTTCAACTTTGCGATTTGTAAAAGTCGAACCATACCATTCTTTCTCGTACTATAAACGGAGGGCCATCCGTGAGTTAAACTATATCAGCGCAACAAAAATCGGCATAGAGTTTAAAAGCCGATTTTGGGAAAAAGCCGGGCAGCGCGGCGGCAAATCTATGACAGATTTACCGATTCGTTTTTCGTATTATCCAAGCAGAAATATTGGAGCAAATGGACATGCTGTCATTCTGGCCAGCTATACATGGGCAGATGAGGCACTGATATGGGACAGTCTTTCAGAAGGAGAGCGTATCCAATATACTTTACTGGATTTATCTGAAATCTATGGCGATATTGTATGGTCTGAATTTGTATCAGGCGCTTCTTTCAGCTGGAGCCAGCACCCATATTCTGCGGGGGGATTTACAGCTTTCGAACCAGGACAAGAATTAGAGCTGTATCCCTATATTCCTGTCCCTGAGGGCAGAATTCATTTCGCCGGAGAACACGCCTCACTCACTCACGCGTGGATGCAGGGCGCAATTGAATCTGGAATACGCGTTGCTGATGAGGTCAATCGCTTACCTTAGATCATGCTCATCTTCTGACTTAAGGGCAAGCAATTCTAAATTAGTAATAATTAATTAAGCACTCATTAGTCATCTTTCGCTTTAATTTTTTCGATTATTTTTGCGAAAGGTAATTAAAATCACTGTTTCTAATGTTGTTAAGATTTATATCTTTATTTATCTTTTGGGCATACGGGGCAATGATATCCACAATAGGTGTCATATCAAAAGGAAAATCAAAGTCTAGGAACTCAGAATCTGAATTATATACCTGTTCTTTAATAAAAAATTGGCAATCTGGTTTCATGTTTAACAGACCATCTATAAAAGAAAAGGTATCAGCTGTAAAGTTTTCAAGATATCTTTCTTCAGTGAATGCAATTACTTGAATATAATTTGAGGAACCCTCATATTCATTTTCAACCTCTATACCAATTAACACTGGATTATCAGACAGCTCTCCTTTTCTTTTTGAATCAACGATTAAGATATAGCCGTAAATGTTTGAAGTTTCTTTTTGTATAACCTGAAAAAACTCGACTTCACTTGTTCTAAGAAGTCTGTAAAATTTTAAATCCATATAAACCTCACTATGATTAAAATGATTATTTTATTACTATTTTCCATGGTCACACTAAACAAAAAGCAGTCAATTAGATCTGCCCTTTAGTGTTTTCTTCTTTTAGCTTTTTGTTTAGTTTGAACCCAATTAAGACATTGACAATAGCTGCTGGAAGATACAAAACTCCTGCACCTATTATTCCTAATGCAGTACTTGAAGTCACTATAAATGTCTGCATTTCTGTGTTTCTTGACTTCAAGCAAAGTAATACTAGGAGGCCAGCTAAAACCCCCATAAGCCGTGCAATACCCGGAATAAAGAAATCTGTTAGGACTCCAAATAATTGCCCTATAATTGATAGCATAATCCCAAAAAAGCTGGATAATAAAACTAATTTTTTAATGGCGTTTTCCCCCTTTTTTGCTTCTATTCAACATACCCAAACCTTTTCTGATATAGGTCTTCAAGTATAGCAGCCCATTCAATCCAACCTTGTCCGTCCTCAATTCGCTCTAGTCAAAACACATGGAACGCCTCTGACGTTTTATTTCCATCCCCTAACAAGAGAAGACATAATAATTTTGTAATCCTCATTGCTAATCGAAGGAAATTGCTATTCTTGAATATGTTGAATAAATTATGTAGGTGATCTTGCGGAAGAGACATTTGAAACAAACGGGTACGATACTTAAATTGTTTGTGATTACACTCTGTTCAAAAGCTCTGTAAAGTCAAAACGATTAACCTTTTCATTCCCTCTCCTCCCTTCACCTAATTATATAATATTTTGGAATTTAGAAGTTGGTGATATACTTAGATTACTTAGCTGCTATTTTTTCCTTGTTTTGCAGAAAAACTGAGTCCCACACCCAAAAGATTAGAGCAAATGAAATGCCAAATAAGTAAATTTCGTATCCCATTAGAAAACCTATAGTTGCCTTTGGGTCAGTAGTTACAGCAAAGATTAACCACACTAAGAAGGAAAAGAATATGTATATAAGTAAATATTTCAAGCTAAACCTTTTTGGATTGCGATTCAAAAAATATTGAACAGGTGCAGCAAAGATTAAATAGAAGATAAAGAGAATAACACTTATTAAGAAGTATGGAATATAGCCATCGTAATCACTTCCCCAAACATAAACAACAGCAGCTGTTAATGCAGACAAGACATGAACAATAAAGATCTTTAAAACTTGCATATTTAGTACCCCTTTCATGTTAGAACCTTCCTCAATATTGTTCAGCCCCCCCTTAAAACCACTTTAAAATCTAGGTTTTATTTGATTAACCTGAAAATCCCACTTTATTTTCTTTTAACAACGACTTCAATTTCATCACCTTCAATAAGTTCAAAGCTGCCTGGCACATTATTTTCCGTTAATATATCAATTCCGGTTAATAACTCACCTGCATCTTCAATAACGCCATTTCCATCTTTTAGACACCACAATTCATTACTTAATAACACCACTGTACCCTTAAACCGAATGGGACTAATCTGTTTAACCTGCTAGTCGCGTTCAGTTCATTTTCACCAGGTTAATCTGTTGCCTAACTTTAAGTATAAAACTGCTGATTTGTTCAGAAATAAACATCGTGGTCGTCTTTCTTATTCTTCCGCCATTGAATAGTATTTCGGCGAGTTATTGCAATAGGTATTAATAGTAGAGTACCGACAATAAGCAACATAAAAAAGACCACAAACAGCGCACCTGTTCCCGGAACAATTTCTTCGTAGGTAATAAAGCGCTCCTCCCCCTGCAGGACGAAGAACCGAGAATTTTCGAGAAAGGCTAGATGAAAAGCGACAGACGTCCATAAGCTTCCTGTTACAATACGCAGGAGTTGAAGGATGATTCCAAAACACAACAATAAAAAAATGTAATCTAATGTGATAGCAGATGATTCAATTCCAGCTATATATTGCAAGCCACTTACAGTTATTGGAGCAAGCACAAACAGGATCGGCTGCAGGAGTAAGGCCGTGAAACAGTTACATCGCTTATTTAGAGCATAGTACACCGTTCCGCGAAAAGTTAATTCCTCTGGAAAAGCTTCATAAAAGAAAGCGATAATCATATTTAAGAAAAATGCTGTCACTAAATGGACAGAGAAGTGGAATTGCGTAACTTTGATCCAACCTAATAAATGGGCGATAGCGAAACCAGATCCGGATAATACAATCACATACATTGCCCCCATCAGGGCCTTCGGAATGGCTTGCCGCCACCCAGGCAGTCCTATAGAGTCAAATGGTCTACTAGATATCCGTTTAAGAAGAATGTAGAGTAACGGGACAGTAATTAATGTGACTAAACCTGCTTGGATACCTTGCTGCAAAAGCTTGGAAGCTCCTGCTTGATTAGCCATTGAACCGACTAAAGTAGCAAAAAACAAAGCAAATACGAACGTTCCCCAACTGAGCAAGACGGTTCCTAACCATTTGTGATGATTGTCTTGTTTTCCGCTTTTGGTCAAATAAATTTGCATTTTGATACCCCTTTCACATCATTCACGCTAAGCCCTATTGTCCTTAAACGTTCTAAAACTGTATTTTTTCTAATCCCACTACTTTTATTTTCATTAAAAATGTTGTTTTATTGAGCTTTCTCATAAAAAAAAACGCTCTGCTTTCATGCTACAGATGCGCTTCTAAGTTCTTCGAGTATATTCGGCCGTCAACTGAACAATTCTTTCGACTTCACAATAAAGTGAGAGGGATACGCGGTCAATCAATCAACCAATTGATTTTGATAAGGCCATTATACGTTTCTTAGAGAATCTCCTACCTCCAGCAATACCAAGGCCGTAGTAGAAAAACGACCTTTTACCATTACTCAGATTTTAATAATCATTTTCCATAGCCGAGGCATATATTAGGATTCAGCTAAAAGACCTTCGCCTCTTAGTAACTCACCCCTGATTAAAGATGATCTGTTACCACACTGTTACATTAGAACTTCCACTACTTTGATATCCTTCTGTCGCCAAGACTTGGTAAGCCCAATTACTGCCCAGATTCATTCCATGACTCTTCCATGCGTTAACATGATTGCTGAAAGTGATTGTAGCGTTGCTTCCGGTTGGTCTCTTCGACTGGCGAACACTCCAGTACTGCGTAAAAGTAGTGCGATCGCCATCAATGGAAGGTGCGTTATAACGTGTAGTTGTATATATGTCATATGTACCCCCATCACTTTTTACAGTACCTTTATACGTTCCAGTAGGTCTATAAGTACCCCATGAATCCACTACATAATATTCTATAAGAGGTGATCTCGTCCAACCATATAAAGTTAAATATCCATTGCCATTCGGTGCCCAAACTCCGGCATTATAGTTTATCGTCCTAAATGGCGAACCTGTAGTCCAACCTTTACCAACAACAAAATTTCCGGTATTAGACCAATTAACACTGTAATTCCCGCCAGACCCATTGACAGCGTTCACTATTCCGCCCCCATCAGTCCAATTTTGCCAGTAGTCTGTGCTAGCTGCAGAGGCGGTTGCCGAAAACAAGCTTATACTCATTAAAGCTGCCGTTAATCCAACTAAAAAATTCTTTTTAAACTTAAACATATGTTACCTCCCATAATATTTTTTCTGACTTTGACATGAGATAGCACTTGTAAATATTTAAAACATTCTTAATTACTAACACCATAGCTTTTGATCGTTCCCTTCAGTATAATACCACGAATTCACGAGTGAATATTATAAGTATTTGTAATTTAATTACAAATACCTAAAAATAACAATATAAATGGTTTTGTTCTTCCATATCCTGATCCTTTTTTCGCAGGATCACAATTCTTGTTTGTAAATCTGATGGAGCAATGTATGTAATTAATTACCCTTTATACCATTTCGTATAAAGGAGATATACATTAGAGATTGTGAAATTATTGTAGCTGCTGCTTGTCTAATAAAGGGAAGCAAATATATGAAGAATATGAAGAACTGAAGAAGAAAATAATTAAGGCTATACTAAGAAAGAACTGCTCAATTGGAATTATTGACCAAAAATTTGAGGATGATAGCTTAGATCAGTTTACAAAGAAGTTGCAAGATTGCTATTTGAAAGGGCTCTGAAAAAGAAAAATAAGAATTGACAATCAGGGTAACTGTGGAATGTAACCGAGCCTCCAATTCAATTGAATTTCTTTAAAATCCTTATTTTATTCAAAAGGCATCTGAAATTGAAAGATGCCTAATCATCATTATCACTAATGTTGCAAACAACTCGTCCAGACTTAGCTTGTTGATTATAGTCCACTTCAAATCCATTCTTTTTATAAAAATAAATCAACCTATCATGGTGATCAAAATCAACAGGCGAAATCCAACCAGAAATTTTTAATTCGATTTCTTCAGCAATTTTTTATTGGATAATCTAAGTAATATACTTTTACATCAAGCCCCTTAATAATTCCATGCCGAAAAGAATAAAAAACAATTACATCTCTTTCATCCTTGTCCTTCGTAATTGCTTTAATTGTATTTAAATCTGCTTTGACTCTAAAGAAGCTTAATATGGATAATCCGGGCTCTTCAGGGTCAATCCCATATTAGCCTTTGATTTTCTCGTTCCCACAACCAGGATTCTTTTCGACTTATAACGAGCTTCGCTAGCTGCGCTCAATGTTTTTCGTAATAATAGGATTTGACCCAATGATAATTTCTTCCCTTATTTTCACACCATTCAATAAATCCCTTTGATTGTTTTTCTGTAACAACACCCAGTCATTCAACAGATCTTGATAATAGTTAAGTGCTTCGTTATTGTTATTTCTTGTTTGTTGACATTCTACCTTGTTGTTTAACCGTATTGACTTAATAATAAGTGCTGTATCTTCTTTAATATCGCCAAGGTACAAATCTTCGGATATATGATGAAATGAATACCAAAGTGCGTTCAAATTTATATCGATTAGCGTTAATAAGGATAATTGTTCATTGCTGCCACCAAGTCTAAGCGCATTGTGTAAGTAATCGGCACGTTTTTCAGTATTTAAAAACACGCCATACCACCTATATGGCCTTGGATCTTCCGGATTACTCTTCATCCATCCCTTAAGTAAAGGCTTTATAATTTCCTCTTCCAAAGGATGAACGAGTACATGGTGAATATCATCTGATGTTTCAAATAAATCAAATAGCCAACATGCAAACTTCTGTTGGGCATTATTATCCCACGTCTTTGCTTCATCAATAAAAGAAGATACTGCTTTAAAGGATTCCTTACGTAACCCTTTTTCTTTGAGGGAGCAGAACTTTTGAAATAATGGGTATTCATCCAATCTGTCACTTTTCAAGATATTAGTTAAGATATTTACCATCGCTCACATCTCTCTTTGTTTAGAATAAAGTCCATGTTTTATTTAGACCTTGTACCTAGCTATATCACTAAGAATAACTTGATTTCCGTTTTCTACACCTGAATGCCTTTCAAAATGCTTTAATTGAATTATTACTTAATTTGTTTCTTGAAAGTGATATGTACAGTAAACTGAGTTGCTATCTTCAACTATAAAGTATGTATCCTGGATTAAGAAATTTGTAAAGCCAGCTGTTTTGAGTATCGCTTTACTCATCATGAGCATATCCATCTGGATATCATTATCAGTTAGAAGGTCCAAATTAGTAGTAAACGCTGTATGTAATTCAAAGAAAGAATTATCAAATTTAAAGTTTAAGATTTTCAGACAAACCCCCACCTTACCGTTTCCTTTATTATACAGCGAGATCTTATCTAATTAAAACTGCTGTTTTATTCAGAACTTAATGTCCATTGTTCCTTTCCCTCTTCCGTCCATTGCAGATGCTAGCCACTTCATAGTCTCTTTAATATAGTTTTAATAATAAAAGCTTCATGAGACAAGGTGATTTTTTGCCCGCTTGCACGCCCCCTCAACATTTTAAAAATTTCCACGGGCGTTTCAGTACATTCTCCATTCTCTATATTCCAAGTTTTTGTTTCATTGCCTAACCATTCTCCCTGTTAACGTCTTTTTTAGATGACACTTTAATCTCTCCATTCTGTGTGAAATTGTTGTTTACTTAATTAGATGCCATAATAAAAAAAGCGTCCTAACTTCAGATGCTGGTACGCTTTCTTTCTTAATATATTGAACATAAAACGACTCCGAGCATTCTCTTGTTTATTCAACCCTTCCACATTTAAAAAAATTTCAATATTCAAAATTTATTTTTTCCATATTTACTTACATATGGAAACAAAGTATTATTTACCTAAATGAAAAATAGTTAAAAAGTAGCTGAAAGAGGTTATTAAATGAAAAAGTTTTTTGTTACTTTTCTTGTGCTATTCTCCTTAACAGGATGCACTAGTAAGTATTCTCTAGTTACCTTGTCAAATGGTGACTGCAAAACAAACTGGGGACTATGTACTGTGTTCCCAAGTAAAGAAGTTAAACTTTATTCTCCAAAGAGTCCTATAAAGGTAGCTGTATTAGATAGTGGGATTAATAGCTCTATGCCTATTTTTGAAAATAGTTCAATAACCTCATATGATGCTATAAAAAATAATTCCACTACAAAAGATTCTTTAGGCCATGGTACAGCCATAGCGGGTGTTATTATGGCTCCTTTAAATAAACAAACAGTTCAAGGAATATCTCCTCAAGTGAGATTATTCGATGTTAAGGTTCTTAATGATAAAGGAGGTGGTGAAGTCAATGATGTAATTAACGGTATCAATTGGTGTATTAAACAGGATGTTGACATTATCAATCTCAGCTTTGGCTTTCAAAAAGACGACAAGGGATTAAGAAATGCTATCAACAAAGCAATTGAGAAGGACATAATAGTAATCGCTTCTGCTGGCAATACATTAGGTCTTTCAACGGATTATCCGGCAAAATATAAAAATGTTATATCTGTTTCCTCTATTGATAAAAACCTTAAAAGAGATCCATTTGCAGCAAAAGGTAAGATTGACTTTGTTGCACCAGGCGTTCAAATTCCTGCTTTCAATCCCAAAGGCGAAGTAAAAACCGTTAATGGAACATCATTTGCAACAGCTTTTGCAACAGGTGTTGTAGCAAATATTCTTTCTAAAAATCCACATTTTCAAAGAGAAGATGTAATTAAAAGCTTAAAGAGTACAGCCAAAGATTTAGGAAAAATAGGCCCTGATCAAGAATATGGTTATGGTTTAATACAATTCCACTCACAATAAAATAAAAAGGAGAAATAAATTGAAATATTTTATTAGCTTTTTACTCGCAGTATTTGTATTTTATAGCGTAGGAACAGAGTTTGTTTCTGCAACAACATATCAAAATATCAATGAAGAAGAATTAATTGATACTGATGAAACACCAACAGAAACAATTGACAGTGACCAAATTGATTCAGAAACTGAAGAGATATTTGGGGAATCTATTGATGGCAGTAATGTTGAATTAGAAAGCGACATAAATGGTAATGAAGCAACAATCCAAACAAATATTGAAACAGATGATTTATCTGTCGATGGTGAGTTAGAACTAGATTTAGACACAAGTAGTATGGTTGTTTCTGCAGAAGCAGAAGATGATTCTGGAGAAGTTTTCAATGGAGAATTTAATGTTGAATTACAAGATATAAATGATGATGGAGATTTCATTGCAACTGTAACTGATACGAAAACTGGGGAAGAGTTTAATGTAAATACTGCTGAAGTACATGCATCTTGGTACCCACTAGTTTGGATTGCTATCGTGGTTGCACGTATAGGTATAAAACAAGCTATTAAAAAATTTGGCAAAACAAGTGTTAAACAAGCAACCAAAAAGTATGGAACTAAAACATCTGCTTCAAAAGCTGTCCGTAAAGTTAGTATGAAAAATTTAGACGACCACTACCGTAAGCACAAAAAAGAATTTGGTAACATTACGAAATCTCAATATCTAAATAAAGCTCGAACTTTTTTAGGAAAAGCAACTAGCAAAACTGTTCTTGAAAAAAGAAGCAAGAAAAAATTTGGTGGCAATTATCGTTATTATAAGTATAATAAGAAGACCAATGAATTCTTATCTGTAGAACGACAAGGGAATAAAGATACTATTATAACGTACTTTAAGCCAAAACATCCAAATAAAAAAGCTGGTTATAATTATTATAAAAATCAATAGGAACTATAAATATATTAAAGAGGGATTGCTATGACTAAATTATATACATGTTTAATTTGCGGATATAAAGGATTAAGTGAAAACCCATTAAACAATGATGGGGAGTATCAAAAAACATTTGAAATTTGCCCTTGTTGCGATTTTGAATACGGCTACAGTGAAGATCATGAAGTAAGCTTAGGTTTTATTGTAACGCCAGATTACTTAATTGAAGCTGCAATTCAGTTATACCGAAAACAGTGGATTGAGAATGGAATGAAAATTGCAAATCCTAAATATATACCTGATGAATTAAGAAACGGTGACTGCTTAAAATTTGAGGTGTTGTTAAAGCAATTGAATAGCCTAAATCTCGATACAGAAAACTTTGAAATCAAGGGATTTAATGGTTATTAGGCAGCTTCAAGCCCCCGGTATGGGGGCTTTCTTATTATTGTAAAGTCTATCAGAAGACTGTTTAAGTATTAATATCAATGATTTTTTTCTTTCTCCATATTCCCCTGACCAACACTTCAACTTCTTTAACCTCAACTGTTTGCTGCATCACATCCCTCCTTTTTGTTTTTTTCGTGTATCAAGCTTGTACAATGACATCATCAAGCAATTCAACATAGATCAATTCTTACCTGAAGGTGAATATCACTTCACAAAACATCCTGACAATCATTAACGATGGATCCAATAACCGTCTGGGCAAGCTTAGATGGGGCCTTATCCCTCCTTGGGCTAAAGTTGAAAAGATCGGATACAAGATGATTAATGCTCGTGCCGAAACACTGGTCGAGAAACCAAGCTTTCGAAAGCCACTTGTCAGCACATTATCTATAAAGACGGTCAGTCAATAGCAGCTAATCCGCTCACTGAGCGTAAGACAGTTCTAAACTCACTTGAGCTAAATCACTCTAATGTCTTTGTACTTGAAGGAATTCAAGGTAACGGATTCGCTTACTTCAACCTGGCCAAAGAGAAGAATTTAGAGGGAATCGTACTCAAGAAAACTGACTCCCCTTATGAGATCAATAAACGTTCGCATAATTGGCTTAAAGTGATTAATTATGATTACACTGAAGTTCTTATAACCGGCTACACGAAGAAGGATATAAAATTCCTTCTGTCTTATTCTGATGGGACTGCAGCTGGATTTATGGAATTTATGCCCTATGCAGAACGTGGCAAATTTTATTCTATGAAACAAGTACAGTCTGAATCTGATGAGTATGTATTTATTGAGCCTATTTTATGTAAGGTTAAGCACAGATTTAAGACTAAGCACGGTAAACTCCGCATCCCTTCCTTCGAATCCTGGAGAGTATAAACTCTCCGTTACATAACTCCTTAGCGCCAAGTAATTAAAAAGCTAATGAAAATTTAGTACATTGGTCATTTAGTGTTTTCTAACGTAATTATATTTACTTCTCTTTGCACTAGGTGTTTTTGATGGCAGCTTGGACATGAAACAGTCGTTTCAATTGAAGGTGCATAGAAAATCACTTCATTACAGCTTCTGCATGTAAAACAATCCTTTTTTCACCAAAACTATTCACTCACTTCTTGTAAAATAAATATTTTATTTTGATTTTCATATTACCTAGATCTCTGATAATATTGACTTTGCAGGAAAACTATGGTATAATAATCTTTCAAACATTGAAGGCGGTATCTCCGCAGTTGCGACGCCAGAAAGGAAACTTTTCACTTTAATTGTTCCTCTTTTTGTGACATTTTTCTTGATGGGAGTTGGTGGCATGGACAATCACTTCATTAACGCTATAAGCACCTTTACAACATTATTCGATTTTCTTGAAATCATAGCACCTTTAGGTGTCGCCTTGAATGTTTGAACCCCTTAATTCCTTTCCTCCTTTAATTTCACATTAATGTTCAATACATTTGCAATACGTTTACCTACCTCTTCGGAAACTGATTCTGATACCCCTTCTTTAAATCCATAGAGCAATCGACCTCCATCCCTAAAACCTTCTTCAATAAGAGACTCGATTTTTACCCCCGCAATACTATCCAGCTTTCCTGACTCAGACATCTTCTGAACTTCATTAGAAACCGCAACATTAATCATTTCTTGAATATCTTGCCGTGTGATACCTAATTCGTTATGTATGAGATTTTTCATTTCTTTATATCCACTGTTTTTATTTTTGTGAATCTTCTCATGTTTATCTAGTGGGAGGAGAACGAGGTAATCTTCATGTGAAACACTTCGGGCGGATGCCCTCGTTTCAAATCGAACATAAATATAGTGGGGTGGACTTTGATACCCAACAGTTCCAATTTCCCCTTTACTGTAAATATCACACTTAGTAATCGAAATAATTTTCTCCCCCACTTTTGCTTTACGATCGACCATTTCGTAGCGCTGACCGTCATTGTGAACGATGTTGGTCGGTTCGAGTACACGGCAACAGGCTGGATCGCAAGCAACTCCGTTCCTATAGCCGCATAAATCTAAGTAAACAAAACTTGAATCGCTTCTGAGAAACGTACCTATCTCATCATCATCTCTAAGGATAATTTTCTCACCAACCTTTGCCTCCCGATCTATCTCCAAGTATTCGCGTTTAATGTCTCCTAATTTTTCGTCGACAAGCACATGAATCTTCTCATTAGTTTTTGTCATATTCCCATCCTCTCTTATTATTTTTATATTTTTTTTCAATTCTTTTTAGATTTTCACATTGCATTTCACTCTTTATATTGTAGAGGCATCACAAAAGACAGATGCCACATATTCTCGGAGGTGGAATCTAATGAAATTTCTTCTAGATTTTTTTGCGAATTGGACTTTTGTTAAAGTCATGGATTATTCACTAGCTGCTGTAATTTGGTTTGTCTTCAAGTCCAAGTCAAAGCAGAATGAGTATCGCGATGACTTTGAGGAAAGACGCCGCTATAGAGATTAACATCCCCCTCTGCGATCGTTATCGATGCGTGTACTTTTATCGATAACGATCCATCCTTATATGTTTAGTTAAAAACTATCTTTTATTCAATCTCTATATTCAACCCAGTTGATCCGACTTTGATTTCCCTCATCTCTCCAATCTGTGGCATATATAAATGTTTCTTTTCATTCACCGAAACAATTTCACCCTTCCAACAACCGTTTTGCACAAAGAATTTTGTCCCGATTGGTAAAGTGTGAAGATCTGCGTTCTCTATGTATTCTCCCTCCTCTCTATAAACATCTCCTTGTTCAGAAATCCTCCTTTTCGAAACTTTAATGTCGATTTAAGTTATGTAGCCAATCAGTTATTTTTGATTGCTCTTCACTACCGTTAACCATATCGAAAATCTTCCTGTACATGTCATTCCTCTTCTTTTGAAAAATACTTGTCTTACCTCTTTAACAGTTAAAGTTTCTTGATTTTGCACTTTTCCACTCATTAACTATCCACTTCATATGTATTCATTAATTTAATTCCTTGGGATTTTTGATAAAACCACGATTTTAATTTAACTTTAATGTGCACCATCTTGAGAAAATCCCCTTTAATTGGTAAACTCATACTTAACTTTTTATATACAAGTTGGTGTTGCCTTGAATAAAACAATCGGAATTGTTGGATTAATTATCAGCATAGTAGTGCAAACATTTTCGGCCGATGAATCGCTATCGCATAAGATTGCTACGGCTTTGCTATTTGTATCAATAATGATTTATAATTTTGAACATGCTAAGGATTATTCTAAAAAGTCACTTGTTATTTTAGGAGTTACCTTTATTCTTTTGATGCTAGGAGTTTATCAACTGCTCTCATTTACCAGCGATTACTTTGAAAAGCTTAATGTGAATTTTAGATATACCCTCTTATTTGAAATAGCATTAATTATTGCATTGGTAACGATTGCAGTAAATGTAATGAAGTACATTGCGAATCGGTTAAGGAAATCGACTAATGGTAAAGAGTTATAGCTCTTTGCCTTTTTTATGCTAAATGCTTCTTTCTATGCGGTCTTTTATGTATGAAATCAAATGCTTTCCCTAATTCCTTCTCTTCTGTTACCGCTGAGTAATAACAATTACTTGGCCATATCTTATATTGCATATAAGGTTTAGTCAGTCGAGATCATTGAATATATAGTACTTTACTCAGAACATTTTGCTTATTAAGGACATAATAAGTGTTCGTATTAATTTTTCCTGTTACGATAACGATCAAAAACAAAGTAATTTATCCCATTTTAAGACAGAAGTTATTCTGCTTTCAAAAAAATATTCTTGATTTTCCCTTTTTTATATGCATCCATAAAGCATTCGAGCATAACCATTATATGTAACTGAAATGCAGGTATAAGAGTTATTATATAGGGATTACACTACCATTATATGGGGGTATATTAACATCCAAATACTCAAAAGCAAGAACAAATGTACCCATAGCACTTCCATTTCCACACCCTATCCAAATTTTCATTTTCCTAATTCCACATCAGAATCACCCTTTTTCACATCGTAATCGCTATCGTAAAAGCCTATAGTATCAACGTTTTTCCTTCTTAAAATTTTCCTTTTTTATCAATATCTTCTTAAAACAACCACTTTCCCCTACTCCCGCTTATGTTTTACGCTCGTTTACCCCCTATTCACTAATTAAAGTATCAAAAATTCTTATGTTTACTGTCTTTTTTAGCTCATTATAAATTTTTACGATAAGCAATTGCCTCTGCTTTTGGATATGACTTGACTGTATTTGGTGACGATTTAACAGAGAAATTTAATGCTCTTCTAACTTTTTTAACTGCAATGGGCATTATTGTTGATCCAACAACTCAAGGTATTTCTGATAGTGAACAAGCAATGGATTATGATTCACCGAGATAAACCCCATACCCTTCTCTTGATTGAGGAGGGTATTTTTTTTCGTTTTTTCAAATGAAAAAATTGCAGAAAACTTTACATCCTTTTACAATTTTTTCAATGACTATGTTATGATTATTTTCGAGAGATTTTTGAAATTTTCAGAAAGAGGGGTTTGAATGAGTAAGATCGCTTCAGAAGTTGTCGCTACTACACTGAATGACTGGTACATTGCTATAAAAAAGCAAAAGGTTGATGAGTCAATAAAATATTATTCAGAGATAAAGAAACTTTTTGATGAAATGGAAGAAGATCAAGAGGTTCTTGCGTATTATAGTCTATTAGAAGAAAGACATAAAATGTTGCTACATTCCTCACGAGGAGAACCTTTACAAATGCACACCTATTTCACTGAAGACAATCAAAACTTCATTAAAAAAACAAATGACAAATTAGAATACAACTTTTATTTATTTGAAGCAATGTATGAGGCATACAACAAAAACTATGATCGAGCAATTAACCTATATGGATTAGCTGAGAAAAAGCTTGCAGAAATTCCAGATGAAATTGAAGCAGCTGAATTTTACTCTAAAGTCTCTTACTTATACACTCTTGTTAAACAAAGCATTGTGGCACAACACTATATAAAAAATGCAATTTCAATATATAAGCGACACCCTGATTATAAATGCAAACTAGCTACTTCAACAATGATTGCAGCTGCAAACTATGCTGATATGAAACGATTTGAGGAAGCAGAAAAATATTATTTAGAAGCAATTGATATTGCAAAAGAAACAAAAGATGAATTTTTGAAAGCTCAATTATATCACAACCTCAGTATCGTTTATTCTGATTGGAACAAACCTGATAAATGCATTAAATCTCTTGAAAAAGCAATAGGAAATGAATCTTGGTTACATTCAATTTATTATATAAATTCTTTATTCATGATGATTAAAGAACTCTTTAAAATTGACAAAAAAATGAAAGCAATTAATTTTTACAATAAAGCACAGGAAAGACTCACATTAATGGAGAATAAAGTATACGAAGCCAAAATTAGCATCTTATACAACCTTTATTGTGGGGAATTAAAAAATAATTTCAATAATTGTATTAGTAATATTGAGTTTTTAAAACAGCAAAATGAACTTGAAAGTGTAGATGAATTGTCCTACATAGCTGCAAAAAGGTTTGAATCAATAGGTGCTTTTGAAGAAGCAACAAGCTTTTTCAATGCGAAAATTTGGGCTGAACAGAAAATGAACCAGGTGGAGGGAATCTTATGAAAAAACTTGTGCTTTGCGTATCTATTTTAGCTGTAATTTTAAGTGGGGTAGCTTTAACGCAATTGAGTACAGATTCACCATCTAACATCCAGGTAGCTGAAAGGCCTGTCGGAGGTTAAAAAAGGTTGATTGATTAATTAATTTAGCCCAACTCATACATTTGAGTGGGCTTTTATTTTATGATTTATGTCCCCCAGTAAGCCCAGCTCTGTGAAGTGCAGTTCCTGCGAATGTATAAAAAACTGCTCTCAGAATGGCTTTTAAGCCGTATTTACTATCTTATTCCATCTATGACAAACCAGAGCTTCCTTCTCTTTTCATTATCCACTTCAAATAAACTCAACTGTTGATTAACATCATTCTTAATATTTGATAACGTAACTGAGATACTTCTCACAAAAGAGCATCAGCAGCTCTATAAATATCCAACGTTATATTGTATTAACATCTATTGTTTTCACTGGGTGAAACCCAATCCCAAGCTCATCTTTTTTGTAGTCAATTCCAGACTTATTGTTCGACTAACTAGTAGTATGTACGTTCCCTTCTTGCAACTTCTTCACATATCTCCAGCAGAAAAGCCTTAATCTCTGGATTGCTTAGAGTATTGAATACTCTCATTGAAGAGACATAAAGAAAAGATAGCTTTTGGTGAACCTAATATAATTAAACCAATTAAAAGTCTAGATTAAAAATGATGTCCTTTTTGGGGCATTTATCATCAAAAAAGACCCAGATCAAAAATCCAGGTCACAGTAGTCCCTTGTATTCACTTTAATATTTAGTACGTTTTCATTGATTTAACAGTATTTCTGCCAACTCTTAAAATGTGTTTGAGATCACACTTCGGGTCACAATCAGGTCACATTCCATGTTATTGTTGCCAAACTCTAAACCATTATTGTCATACAATCAAATCAAAATAAGACAAGTTTTATTACGTTTTCAATCACATTAACAAAGTAACCCTTGCATTCCTACGCCCGCCATGCTATATTCATATAGCGATGAGCTGAATTGTGTAAGCCGATGTACATGCCTTTTGCGGCACACACGAATGTGGCGTGTGGTGCATCGCCTCAATACGCAAAGACGTTTGCCTTAGGCAAACGTCTTTTTTGTGTTATCCGATTTTTGTGCCGTTTGAAACAGGCTGATCCGGCTGCAGCAGAACAACATCGCCCTGGCCGGGAATGCCGCCAAGGACCAAGACTTCCGATTTGAATCCGGCGATCCGGCGAGGCGGAAAGTTCACGACTGCTATGACTTGCTTGTTGACGAGACCTTCCGGCTGGTAACGCTTCGTGATTTGTGCGCTCGATTGTTTTATGCCGATTTCCGTCCCAAAATCTATTACAAGCTTGATTGCCGGTACTCTTGCTTCAGGAAATTCTTCCGCTTTTACAATTGTTCCCGTTCTGATATCCAATTTCTCAAAGTCTTCAATGACTGCCATATCAATAACTCCTTTTTCTCCTATTGTAAAGGAGATATTCAAGATTCGTTTAACCAAAGAGCCATTATTTTTTATCTGAATATAAGGTGTTTCGATACAGGCGGGGCGGCATTCCTGTGTTTTTTGTGAACCATCTGGTAAAAGAAGAAAGGTTTTGAAAACCCAGCGCCTCGCTCACGACAGTAAGGGTTTCATTTCTCTCCATCAGCATTCGTTTTGCTTCCTCAAGGCGAAGGTCGGCAATATAGTTCTGCGGGGACTTCCCTGTCTGTTTTTTGAACCAGCTTGAATAGTAAGCTGGGTGATAATGCTCGATTTCTGCCAGCTTCTTAATCGTCAGCCGCTCAAATAAATGGCTGTGAATGTATGCAATTGAGGCATAGCTATGGGATTGAAGCTTTTCTTTTATGTATTGTACTAGCATATGAAGCGAGTTGGCTTTTCCGGCCTTTGCTTCCTCTGTCAGCAAGTACCTGATCGAAGACCAGAAAGGATCGAGTGCAGCTTCAATTCCCGATCCTGCACGATACTCATCAATTTTCATTGCATGAAGCGGAACATCCAGTACAAGACATTCATTTCTTCCGATAGAACGGAAGCGATGCTCGCACTCCGGTGGAATATATAAAAAATGATCCGGATTTAATTTCACCTGGCGCCCCTCAGTCTCAAGATCTATACTCCCTTCAAGCGGAAAAAGAAATTGGCTGTATGCGTGCTTATGTGAATGATAAATGCGTGTGTATGTCCGTTTTTCGCAAATAATCTCTTGAAGCGAATCCATCGGCAACCCCCTTCCTTTGGTCATCTTTTGATCCGGTAATGGTGTTCCGATATAGGCGAAAATCCGATTTTTTCATATAAAGAAACTGCCGCCAGATTTTCTTTCATCACTTGTAAAAACATGCGTTCCGCTCCGTTGTTTTTTGCCCATTCAGTCAACACCCTGATCACTTGGGTTCCCGCCCCTTTTCCTCTGTGCTCCTCGGCTACAACAATATTACTAAGTCCGCCATAACCATCTATAACAGAAACCGTCCCAAGCGCTGTCAGGCTTCCTTTGTCATACATATTGAAAAAAGTTTTACACGGGGCATGCGTTTGAAAATGTGTTTTAAAATGTGTTTAACCTTGATGACGCTCGGGCGAAAACCCTTCTAATTGAATAAATTCATCTATCCAAACAGATGATGGCTCTTGTTCCCACTTGTATGTAAATCGGTTGTTATCATTTGTTCGGCACATAATCGACCGGCACAACGCTGTCATCTGGAAGCACTCGTCAACCTTTTCATATCTGCTTTCTGCCAATGCGTCATCAAGCCCTTTCGGTGATGCGTTGCTAATATGAAAACAAACAGGCAAGCCTAAACTTTGATAAAAAAGTTCGGCCTCTAGCTGAACATCCCCTTCAGGCATATCCGCAGAAGTCCATACGCTATTTGCCCTTTTGGTTACACCAAAATTCGCTCTGAGAAGCCATTGCCCTATGCTTTTTTGAATATAAGGCGGCCATGAAGCTGCCGCTAACCGTTCAATCTTGTGAATGTCATCCATTGCATAATGTCTCTCCCCTATGTATACTCCCTTGACATTATACAATATTCAGAAATATATGACACCTTTTATATGTTTACATAATAGTTTTATTGTTTATTAATAAACCTGACAAAAACGTTCGAATTGAAAATGACAGGCTTTCTGAAATGTTCTCCTCTCGTTCAAATGCTTCTTTTGCAATTAAAGCAGTAAAGCCATGCAACAGGCTTCTGAGCCCCCTTGTCGCATGAATGGCAGTCTTTTCACTTGCATAGCCGTTTCCAATGAGCAGCTCGGTCACAAGACGGATAATCTGGTCTGAAGCGATTTCCGCCCTTTTGTCCTGAACCTTAAGCAGAGCCGCTTCATAATATCCGGGATTTTCAATTGCAAAATCAACATATGCATGAGCTAAAGAAAGGATAGCGGCATCTCCCTTTAGTTCCGTTACAGAATCCGCCATTTGATCAAAAAGCTTTGTCAGACCTCTGACAGCAAGTTCTGTTCTGATTGCTTGAAGCCCGTTGATATGGTTATACAATGACGGAGGGCGTACATTCATTTTTTTAGAAAGCGCTGCAAGTGAGACACCATTTACCCCTTCCTGATTGGCGATCTCAGCTGCAGCGTCTATAATCATTTTTTGGGTTAATCCTATTCTCGGTGACATGCTCATCATCCTTTCTTTGCTTTTTGGATCGCCTGGCTCATCTGCTCTGAGGGTGATCGCAGGAAATTCCCATGTCCGACAGCGAGACAGGAAGGCGCCTTATCGGCGAGCAATTGTGCACTTTTGATGGCCTCCTCCTTATTCCATGTGGCGAAAGCGGGAAAAGGAAACGTCCATTTTATCTGGCCTGAAACAGCGATTCCTCCGCGCGACTGAAACGCATCCCCTGCTATTAAAGTGCCGTTTCTTGTATCAAGAAATGACATGCTGCCCGGTGTATGGCCCGGTGTTGGAATGGCAAGCAGGGAACCAATTGTTTCACCGCCCGTCAGCAGTTGGTGGGGCTTTGTTTGTACGTGTTTCGGAATACCTCCCTTAACAGGCGTCTGCGGCTCATCAGGCCGTAAGGATGTGTCACCTTGCAGCAAGAATGAATCCCGCTCCGAGATCATGACCTTTGCATGCGGAAATGTTTGTGTCAATGTATCCAGTGATCCGACATGGTCCCCATGTGCATGAGTCAGTAAAATATGCTGAAGCGGTTTTCCAAGCTGATTCACAGCTTGAATAATCCCTTTATAGCTGCCTGGCAGTGCGGCATCAATAAGGGTGACTTTGTTTTCTTCCTCTACTAAATAGCAATTAACCGGAAACAATGCTGGAAAAAAAGTCAGCTGCCAAACCGTTTGGTACTGAGTAATCCTCATCTTTTTATTCCTCCTAACAAAAACTAATGGTGTTAGTTTTATTATTAACTAACACCATTAGTTTTTCAAGAGTTTATTATTTTTTTATCGCAACATAAATGTTAACTTGTGCCCGCTGTGGCACTGCAGCACTTCGATCATACATCTCAAAGTCACCTGTAAACGTGCGCAGATGACGCTTATCCCAAGTCCAAATTTCCTTCCACGTTTCAAGCACAATCTCTTCAATAGGACCGATTCTGGACTTGAAAACAGCGTAAGCGGAAGCAGGCAAATCAATGTTTTCATATGGTTCCTGAAGAATGCCGTCGTATTCCTGAAACGTTCCGACTGAATATGTGTAAAACCCATTTGTCTCCTGTTCATAATTCGAATATAAGGCAATAATGCTCTGGTCTTTTTCTCCCTGTGATAAAAGATCGCTCACATCCTGCTTCCAGAATTGGTCCCACAGTGCGGGAATCCTCCTTTCTTCCGTCATTTCCAGTGCGTTGCTCGTTCGTTGTGAGAGTCCGGCAAATCGTTTCCGGTCTAAGTGTGTCATATGTGAAAAGCCCATACGATCTCCTCCTTTTTTTTAAGATTATAGACAAAGAAACCTGACAGCAGTGTGTCAGGTTTCATATATTTTTTGCATGTGATGAATGGTTTCTTTTACTTTATCCCGTATATGAAGAGGCTGCAGAACCTCAATATCCTTTCCGAACTGGAGCAAAAAACCGATCAGCCATTGATCTTCTGGAAGTGAAATCACTGCCCGGCAGATTTCATCTTCATCACAGTGAAGGAGATCATATCCGAACCATTCACCTATGCGCTGACGTGCTGCCGGCTGAACAAGAATAACCAATTCAGTTAAACGGTCCTTTTGGTACCAACTCTTATCCCATGGCAAAGTGTCCAGCTGAATGTCTTTTCTGATAAAGGTCTGATGTAAGATGGCCAGATCTTTCATCCGGTTTAGTTTAAAAAAACGAAAATCATTTCTTACCAGGCAGTAGGCATATAAATACCAGTGCCCCGCCTTGCAAACCAATGTATAAGGTTCAGTTTCCCGAAGCAGTGTTTCCCCGCTTGCGCTTGTATATGTAAAAGATATCGTTGACAATCGATCGATGGCGGCGCTGATTTTCTCACGAAGCGCCTTTTGATCCTCAGTCTGGCCCCAAGCCGTCATGTCAATAAACCATTTTTCAGTTTGGCGCTTAAATGCTTCAGCTGACTGCTCAGATATGAGGTGCTTGATTTTTTGATAAGCGGTGCTGTGAGAAACAGGTTCATGCATAGAAGAGACACTCTGCAAAGCAGAAGCGATCGCAAACAGCTCCTCCTCTTTCAGCCACTCTCTCTCAAGCCGATACGTCTCCATAATGCCAATTCCGCCCCCGGAGCCCTGTGAGGTCACAATTGGAATACCAGCTTTATTGATCGCCTCAATATCACGGTAAATTGTTCTGACTGAAACTTCAAACAGCTCAGCAAGTTCAGCAGCCTGCACTTGTTTTTTGCTGATTAATAATACAACCATCGCTAACAAACGTTCCAGTTTCATTCTGCGCACCTTTTCTTCTTGTATTTTCCATCAAAACAATCATAACATTTTGATAAAGCTTGGGCATATCTATTATGCGGCCGAATACACCTCGCATATGTTATGAAAACAGGGGTTTCCCCTTCTTTTTTGTGTTCAGTATTTTATTTCAGCTACTATTTCCAACCGGATAAGCATACACTTCTCAACGGAGGGGATTTCACATCATGCATTTTACACTTCAAAGCGTTTATCCTGCCATGATTATCATCTTTTTTCTGTATAAAAAAATTAAAAGGTCCATCGGATACCAGCCGCTGAAGCCCCGCTGGCTGTTCACCCGCATCATTCTTTTCTCGCTGTTTGCTTTTGGACTTTCAATCTTCAGCCTCATTCACCCTTTTTTATTTGGATATCTCATTTTGGGTATTCTTGGCGGATGGTTCCTTGTCTTTTTTGCTAAGAAAAACATCTCCTTTGAAAAACGCAGAGGAAAGATCTATTTTCGGACTCATATTTGGGTAGAGGTGATTCTCTTAACTTTGTTTCTATCAAGATTTCTGTATCGAGTGACGGAGCTTTATCTTACCTCACCTGATCTAAACAGCCTTGGATCATACAGTCAGTCAATCGGAACGGACCCCCTGACAATTGGCGTCTGTTTTCTGATAGCCGTTTATTATATCGTTTTTTCTTCTTTTGTCATCAAGCTTAGCCGAAACGAACTCGAACAGCACGAACACAATAAAGAAAAAGACATCCTTGCCCGCTAGCAGCGAGTTAAGCAAGGATGTCTTTTTCAATCATGCTGTGTATGATGGATCATTTGCTGAAGAACATCTAAAACATGTTCATCCTCCGGAGAGTAATAAATCGATGTTCCTTCTCTGCGCGATTTGACAAGCCGGAGATTTTTTAAAAATCTAAGCTGGTGGGACACTGTGGATTGCAGTAAATTCAGCTTTTCTGCAATTCCGTTTACTGCATGTTCACCCTGTGACAATAAATGAAGAATTCTGATTCGGGTAGGATCAGAAAGCGCTTTGAATGTTTGCGCTACTAGAAACAAAGTCTCCTCGTCCAGATCAGCAGCCGATTGTTCCGTTTCTCTAAATTCAGTCATATGTATCACCTCTTTATTCATAATTTTATCTTATAACAAATGCGCTTGAGTGCAAAACAGCCTGCTTGTGTTCCATTTCAATCTCATAGTTTAAATTTATGTTTCAAATCAGGTTTTTACTTGGTCTGATTTGTCGTTCTATGTCATAATAAAAAGGTCATACTGCTCCAAACATTGAGGGTGAAACACAGTGAAGAAAAAGAGAAAAGGCTGTTTCGCTGCTGCGGGTTTTATGATGATTTTTGTCTTTGTCATCGCCTCTTTTTTATTGGTCTTGCTTTTTTTTAACCGGGATTTAATCAAAAAACTTCCGATCGATACGAAAACGATTGTTTTGGAACGTTTAACCGATTACAAACCCTTGGTGGAAGAAGAGCTTGAAAGCCAGGGACTCCCTAATTATACATCACTCATATTAGGCATGATGTATCAGGAGTCAAAAGGAAAAGGCAATGATCCCATGCAGTCCTCTGAATCTCTGGGGTTAAAGCGCAACGAGATAACAGACCCTCAACTCAGTGTTAAACAAGGCATCAAGCAATTTACCCTCATGTACAAGACCGGTAAGGAAAAAGGTGTGGATTTGGATACCATTATTCAAAGCTACAACATGGGGGCAGGTTACATTGATTTTGTAGCTGAACATGGAGGAACGCATACTGAGGAATTGGCAAAACAATACTCCGAGCAGCAAGTCAAAAAAAATCCTGATCTGTATACTTGCGGGGGAAACATGAACAATTTCCGCTATCCGTATTGCTACGGTGATTATACGTATGCAGAAAAAGTAAAAGAAAAAACAAAAACTGTTGAAGAATCTATGCAGGTTGCAACACTTGAAACCATGGAATCCAAGGCTCATGAATAAGAGTCTATCAATTTGCTGACAAAAGCCCAAACATGAATTTGGGCTTTTGTCATGTTTTCATGTAAAAAAAGCCATACTCAGTATGGCTTTTAATAATACGGTGAAATCATCAAATATACAATAACGCCTGTAAGGCTTACATACAGCCATAAAGGCATTGTCCATCTGGCGATTTTTTTATGGCGCTCTACCTGCATGCTGAAACCCCTGATCAGCGTAAACAGCGCAAGCGGCACAATGATTGCAGAAAGGCAGATATGTGTAATTAAAATAAAGAAATAAATCGGACGCATAATCCCTTCTCCGCCATAAAGCGTATTTTCCGCAATTGAGTGGTAAGTCACATAGCAAATCAAAAATAGTAATGTTGTTGTGAATGCGGCCAAGATAAAGCGTTTGTGAGCTTTAATATTTTTCTGTTTAATCATAATCAGCGCGGCCAATAAGAAGATAAACGTAAAGCTGTTGAATATCGCATTCAGCATGGGCAAAATGTGAATATTCGCATGGCTGAACTGATCTAATTTAGGCATAAAAAACAGCACTGCGATTAAACCGTTAATCAGAACTGTCAGCGTGAGGACAATCCCCGTGTAATTTTTCGGTTTATTTTCTGTTTGATTCATTTGGTGACCTCTCCTAATTTGTACTGGCTATCCAAATCGTATGCAAATTCAAAGAAGATGTCAACGTTTTCGACTGCTTCGTCAGAAATTAGACACACTTCAAAGGCCGGCGGCTATTAGCCCCGGCCCTGTTAGATTTACGCCTCTTTTATCAGATGTTGAATGACCTTATGTTCATTTTCATTCAGGAGGTTCTTTTGAATTTTCGAATGAATGGGTTTATTCATATGCTGATCCAAGATATCGGCCGTTTCTTTATCACCGGCGATAACCATTCGTTCCCATCTTTTCGCAGCAGCTTTTTGATCAAGGCTGGCAGCCAGCCGCTTATACAGTCTCGATTGGTTCTCTGTTACATGTTCCCTCATCCGGTTCTCTTCAAATGGTGCCGCTTTGTCTACAGCGGAATGGCAATTCTTCCAAGACTCATTGATCATATCATACTCATAACGCTCCACCGCCTCAATTTTTCCTAAAACGGTTTCAATAATTTTCACTTCATGCTGTTGAGTTAAAATAAACGCCGTACTTGGATATGTTTGGCGCAAACTCCTTAGCTGATCCAGGACAGCTGTTTCTTCCCAGTAAAATCTAGTATCTACAGGGACTTGAAGCTTAATCGGTTCCCATATGCCGCTGTCGGAAACAAAAAACACGAGACTGCGGGGCATGTCTTTTCCCATTGCATTCAAGTATTGATTCATTTTAACCCTGATTCCATCCAGACACTTTTCCTCCTCTGGATCACTAGCTGCCAAATACTCTTTTAATCGGCTGAATCCTGACTTTAGGGCAATCTTCCATTCTCCCCCCTGCTGCTCTGGATCTCTCATGTCTGTATTAAGATACAGGGAGAGAATTTTATCCGGCGGTTCCAATTGGACATACTGTAATTTGTTAATCAATGAATCAATCGCCATTCCGATTCCTCCTTTTTCACAGGTTAGTTTTCTTTTTCCTCTCTTAAAAACGATCAAACCTGACTTTGCGCTAATTTCTAGTAATAATGGAATTGTTGTTTACAATACGCCTCTCTTCTAATACAATTGGTAACTGTGTTTCTAAGCTGATTTTTGAAAGGAGTTTGATCTTGTTTACTATTAAAGAAAAAAATCGTCAAGAGCTTGAGGAAGAGTTAAATGATTTAGAATTTCAAATTTACCGGATGCAGGAGAATATGAAGGATTTATCTAAAGATGCCAAAGTGCTTGGTATTGATCAATCGAAACATCAAGAGTGGATGATTGTTTCCTCGATTGATGATGGCCAAACATGCAAAATTATGCTTACCGATTGTAAAACGGCTTATAGAGGAAAAGGCTGTTTTTCACTTGTAGCATCTTATAAGGATGATGCCATTCATATCGGGGACATCAAAGGCCCTCCGAATCACGGGTTTGGTTCCATTTGCATGAAATATTTAAAAGATATTGCAAGAGACCACAATATACCGAAAGTCACCGGAGACATCGCCAAACGGGATTGGAATCATGTAGACCGGCTGATTCATTTTTACGAAAAACATCAATTCAAAGTATGCGTCGATCCTGATACCCAATCCGGCAGCATTAAATGGGTTGATTTGTAAAAAAACCTGGAATAATGAGCCAAGATGTGCTGTAATGGTGTAAAACCATTGATGGAGGGTTCTATGTACGCCTCAAAACTGAAAAAGGGAGACGAGATCCGGATTGTGTCTCCCGCAACCAGCATGTCTATATTATCAAACGAAGCAAAAATTCAAGCAAAAACAACATTAGAACGCTTAGGTTATCGGGTCACCATTGCTGAACATGCAAATGAATGTAACGAATTTGATTCATCCTCTATCGAATCAAGAGTTGATGATCTGCACGCGGCCTTTTTTGATCCCGGCGTCAAAGCGATTTTAACAACACTCGGAGGCTTCAATTCAAATCAGCTGCTGCGCTATCTTGATTACGAAAAAATCAAACAGCATCCAAAAATTCTGTGCGGCTATTCCGATATAACGGCCCTCAGCAATGCCATTTATCAAAAAACGGGTCTTGTTACGTATTCAGGCCCCCTCTTTTCAACATTTGCCATGAAAAAAGGGCTCGATTATACAAAAGATTATTTTCTTTCTTGCTGCGCTTCGGACGACCCGTTTGAGATTCATCCTTCGAGCGAATGGAGCGATGACCGCTGGTATTTGGATCAAGAAAGCAGGCATTTTTATCCTAATAACGGACCTGTTGTGATTCAAGAGGGTTATGCGGAAGGCACTTTGATTGGCGGAAACCTATGCACGCTTAATTTGCTGCAAGGAACGGAGTATTTTCCAGAAACAGAACATACCATTTTATTGATTGAAGATGATTATATGTCAGACATCCACATGTTTGACCGCGATCTGCAATCACTCATCCACCTCCCCGCTTTTTCACATGTAAAGGGTATTTTGATCGGCAGATTTCAGAAAGCATCAAACGTATCAATAGATCTTGTAAAAGCCATGATCGAAACAAAAAAAGAATTATCCGGCATCCCGATCATCGCAAATATAAATGCTGGGCATACCTCGCCAATTGCCACATTCCCTATAGGGGGAACATGCAGGATTGAAGCTGTTTCAGGCACATCACGAATATGGATCGATAAACATTAATCAGCTTGTAAATTATTTTACAAGCTTTTTTAGCGCAATCGGTTATGCAAGGCGCACCAGACATGACAAATGTCATATAGGAGGCATGATGTGTGCTACTACAAAAGACTTCTCTCATTAGCGTATACTGAACCGAGACACACAATGAGAGGATACTTACTATGACTGAACAAACCGTTGCACATAAACAAAAACAGCTGACAAAGCAAGTCGCTGCATTTGCTCAGCCTGAAACGAAAAACAGCCTGATTCAGCTTTTGAACACGTTTATTCCATTCTTTGGCCTATGGTTTCTTGCTTATCTCAGCCTCAATGTCTCCTATCTTCTTACGTTAGCATTAACAGTGATTGCCGCGGGTTTTCTGACAAGAATTTTTATCATCTTCCATGACTGCTGCCATCAATCTTTTTTCAAACAAAAACGCTATAACCATATTCTCGGTTTTCTGACAGGTGTCCTGACTTTATTCCCGTATCTTCAATGGCAGCACAGCCACTCGATTCACCATGCGACAAGCAGCAATCTGGATAAACGCGGAACAGGAGATATCTGGATGTTAACAGTGAACGAATATAAAGCTGCATCCAGACGAACAAAGCTTGCATACAGACTTTATAGAAACCCGTTTATCATGTTTATTCTCGGACCGATTTATGTTTTTCTGATCACGAACCGTTTTAACAAAAAAGGCGCAAGACGCAAGGAGCGTGTAAACACATACCTTACGAATCTGGCAATTGCCGCGTTGGCTGCCTCTTGCTGTCTGATCTTTGGCTGGCAATCGTTTTTGCTCGTTCAAGGCCCGATATTTCTGATTTCAGGTTCAATCGGTGTTTGGTTGTTTTACGTGCAACATACCTTTGAAGATTCTTATTTTGAAGCGGATGAAAACTGGAGCTACGTTCAGGCCGCTGTTGAAGGCAGTTCATTTTATAAACTTCCGAAGCTGCTTCAATGGCTGACTGGCAATATCGGTTACCACCACGTTCATCATTTGAGTCCAAAGGTGCCTAACTATAAGCTTGAAGTGGCTCATGAACATCACGAACCATTAAAAAACGTACCGACAATCACCTTAAAAACAAGTCTGCAATCACTTGCATTCCGCCTTTGGGATGAAGATAAAAAACAATTTGTGTCCTTTCGGGACATCAAACATAAACCTTCAAGCTCTTCGCCTGGTTCAACAGAAAAAGAGCAGTTGCGAAAGAACGCCTGATGATGAAGGAGGTCTTCTAATATACTAGAGGACTTCCTTTTTATTATTGGAGGGTGCATTCCGGCTTTCACAATGATAAAGTTACAAGTAAGATGAAAAGCAGAAAATGAGGTAAGATCATGATTAAAAAGCATTTTACATTTCAAAAACTAAGCGGGATTACGCCCTATATATGGACAATATTTTTCATCCTCCCCTTCTACTTTATATGGAAATCATCATCTACATTTGTTATTATTGTCGGCATCATTTTGACGCTTTTATTTTTTTCCGTATATAGATTTGCTTTCGTCTCAAAAGGCTGGACCATTTATTTGTGGGGGTTTTTATTAATTGGCATTTCGACGTCCTCCATTACTCTGTTCAGTTATATTTATTTTGCTTTTTTTATCGCGTATTTTATTGGAAACATTAAGGAACGCGTCCCTTTTCATATTTTATATTATGTTCATTTAATAAGCGCGGCGGTCGCAGCTAATTTCAGTCTCGTATTAAAAAAGGAATTCTTCTTGACTCAAATTCCTTTTGTCGTCATTACCCTCATCAGCGCGATTTTATTGCCCTTCAGTATAAGAAGCCGCAAGGAACGCGAACGGCTGGAAGAAAAGCTTGAGGATGCAAATGAACGGATTGCAGAACTGGTAAAATTAGAAGAACGGCAGCGAATTGCCCGCGATCTCCATGATACGCTTGGACAAAAGCTTTCTCTTATCGGATTAAAAAGCGACTTAGCGAGAAAATTGATATACAAAGATCCCGAACAAGCAGCTCGTGAACTGAAAAGTGTTCAGCAAACAGCGAGAACTTCTTTAAATGAAGTAAGAAAAATCGTATCCTCCATGAAAGGCATCCGGCTCAAGGATGAACTGATCAACATTAAACAGATTCTCGAAGCCGCAGACATTACGTTTATCTATGAAGAAGAGAAGTGGCCCGAAAATATCTCATTGCTTAATGAAAACATTTTGAGCATGTGCTTAAAAGAAGCAGTTACAAATGTCGTCAAACACAGTCAGGCTAAAACTTGCCGAGTAGACATTCAGCAGCTCTGGAAGGAAGTTGTCATTACAGTGTCTGACGATGGAACATTTAAAGGAGAAGAAAATTCCTTTTCCAAAGGACATGGCTTACTCGGGATGAGAGAACGGCTTGAGTTTGCAAACGGAAGCCTTCACATCGATACCGAAAACGGCACCAAGCTTACCATGGCAATTCCTAATAATTCAAAATAAACATAAAGGATGGCTTACATGATTAGTATATTTATTGCAGAAGATCAGCAAATGCTGCTGGGCGCTTTAGGATCACTTCTAAACCTAGAAGACGATATGGAAGTCGTAGGAAAAGGTACAACCGGCCAAGATGCTGTTGATTTTGTCAAAAAACGCCAGCCTGATGTATGTATTATGGACATTGAAATGCCTGGAAAAACAGGCCTTGAAGCTGCCGAGGAGCTAAAGAATACAGGCTGCAAAATTATAATCCTAACCACCTTTGCCAGACCCGGCTACTTTCAGAGAGCTATTAAAGCAGGCGTAAAAGGCTATTTATTAAAAGACAGTCCGAGCGAAGAGCTCGCCAGCGCCATCCGTAGCGTTATGAACGGAAAGCGCATCTATGCACCTGAGCTGATGGAGGACTTATACAGCGAGGCTAACCCTCTGACAGATAGAGAAAAAGAAGTGCTTGAACTTGTGGCTGACGGTAAAAATACAAAAGAAATCGCTCAGGAACTCAGCATCAAAAGCGGGACGGTGCGAAATTATATCTCAATGATTCTAGAAAAGCTTGAAGTGAAAAATCGAATTGAAGCCATTACCCGGTCAAAAGAAAAAGGCTGGTTTAAATAAAAAAGGATCTTGGCATCCCTGCCAAGATCCTTTTTTTGTTAACCGGAATTCCCGATGGAAAACATCGCCGAAACCAGAATTAGAAGACGGATCCATATCCTTCGCTTCTAATGCCTACTGAACGATTATATGCTTAACAGCCTTAGATTGACTAGATGTCCTGTTAAAATCGTCGGCCACTGCCGAATTGCTTGATATCGATTGAATTGCGTTTTCAGTATGGAAAGTCATCTGCTGACTGCTTCGCTTTACAAACTGCCTTGCCCAACTGCAAGAGTGCCTAATTTGACAATTAAAAACCATCTAAAATAAATACCATTCCGTATATGGCAACTGCTACATCCAACTGCTTTTTATCCGCCAAAAAAGATATTTAGCAGTTCATTTCACCGATCAAGGATATTAACAACCAGCTATAAATGTCATGGCGCAAAATGTCTCTGTAATGCAGAATCATTCATTGAACATGAGAGCCCCTGAATCGCACATAAAAAGAAAAACGGGACCACTTTTCTTTTATCAGCATATGATAAAGAAAAAAAGACACAAGCCAAAAGCTCATGTCTTTTATCACAATCTATATCATTAGTTTAAGATTTTAACACTTACAGTTTTGACGCCCCAATTTGATGCATCGCTTTTATTTGGTACAAATACGTCAATTTTATTTCCTTTAATAGCGCCGCCAGTGTCTGCTGCTGTTGCTTCCCCGTAGCCTTCAACATAGACTTTAGAACCTAGTGGAATCACATTAGGATCAACCGCGATAACTTTCGCGTTTGGGTTCTTATTTAAGTCAATGCCTGTTGCCGTAACGCCGGAGATGCCGCCGTCGTTAGCAGTGTAAGCAGTAGCAGTAACTGTTAGTTCTTTTGAAGCTTCTTGATTATTTGTATTTGATTGAACAGCCTTCTCTTCTGTGTTAACAGAAGTTTCTGCCTCAGCTTTTGTTTCTTGTTTAGGTTGCTGTTGTACAGCTTCTTGTTTAGGTTGCTCTTTTTGCACAGCCTCTTGTTTTGGTGCAGCTTGAGGTGCGCTTGTTTGCGCATTCTCAACAACTGTGTTTGCTGCTGTTGCCTGACCTTTTACTGAAAGAGTTGATCCAGCATAGATCATGTCAGAGCTTAAGTTATTCCAAACTTTCAGGTTGTTGACTGTCGTGCCGAATTTTTGAGCAATCTTAGAAAGCGTATCTCCCGCTTTAATTGTATATTGCCCATTAGTGGTTGTTTCTTCTGAAGAAATGGTCAGTTTTTCTCCTGCAATGATTTTATCAGAAGTTAACTTGTTCCATTCTTTTAAGTCCTTTAGGTTCACTCCGTTTTTCTGAGAGATTCCCCAGAGCGTATCACCCTTTTGCACCGTAATTTCTTTTGCAGAAGCGTGAGCTCCGAATGCAGTTGTAGAAAGTGCAGCAACTGCCACAAAGGACATAATCGTCTTCTTCATAAGTAAATCCTCCCTTGTTAGCTTTTTATTGGCGGCTAACAGGTGATATCGTAACACACGTAAATGTCAAATCAATAACAAAAAGATATGATTTAGATTACAGTTCCTTTACATGAAGGATTTCTCTCTGATGGAAAGACTTGCTGAACCCTTGATATAATAGGCTTCGCAAGTCTTTTTATTTTAAGACAAAACAGAGAAAATAAAATGTGTTTTTTATAGAAAAAAAGATTGTTTTTCTGTTTTTTTAGTCTGTCATCCTTGCATAAGCTTGTATTTCTTGTAAAAAAAGCCGGCCGTATTTTGCTCTTTTTTGTTCTCCGACTCCTTTTATAGACAGAAGTTCCTCATCATTTACGGGCTGTTTTCCTGACATTTCTTTTAACGTTTGGTCAGAGAAGACAACAAATGGCGGAACACCCTGCTCAGCCGCAATTTCTTTCCGAACCATGCGCAATCGTTCAAACAGCTCGTCATTTTCAGTTATCGCTGCCGCTTTTAACGCTTCTTTTCTCGTTACTGATAATTCTCCTCTCAGCACATTCCTTCCTTTACTGCTGACAAAAAGAGTCGGAAATGTTCCGTCTGACATCCTGATAAAGTCGTCAGAAATAAGAAATTCGATAAAATCACTGATTTCACCAACTGATTGGTGTTTTAATATTCCGTATGTTGAAAGGTCCGAAAAACCGTTTTCAAGAACTTTTTTATTTTTGGAGCCGGCAAGCACCTGGGCAACTATCGTCTTGCCAAATCGTTCTTTCATGCGAATCATACAAGATAAGACCATTTGCGCCTCCCTCGTCACGTCATGGGCCGCCCTTGTATCAGTGCAGTTTCCGCATTGTCCGCACGCATCAGGCTCCTTTTCTCCGAAATACATAAGGATAAAACGCTGCAGACAATCTTCCGTATGACAATAGTCGACCATTTGTCTCAGCTTTTTTAAATCCTGCTTTTGTTTCTCTTCATGTTCTGATTGCTCAATTAAGAAGCGCTGCACCATAATATCCTGCGGTGAAAACAGGAGAACACATTCACTGGCAAGGCCGTCCCGCCCGGCTCGTCCCGCCTCTTGATAATAGCTTTCCATATCTTTTGGAATTTGTGCATGCAGAACAAATCTGATATTTGATTTATCAATACCCATTCCAAAAGCAGAGGTTGCCACCATCACTTGAAGCTCATCATTAAGAAACCTTTCCTGCTGCTCTTTTCTCACATCATCAGCCAAACCTCCGTGATACCGCCCTGCCCTGACCTGATTTCGTTTCAATCTCTCATATATCCGATCAGCTTCTTTTCTGGTCGCGGTATAGACAATTCCTGCTTCATGTCTGTTGTTTTGCACATATTCATCTATAAAACGATCTTTATTTTCTCCTTTTACTACTTTAAAGGCTAAATTTTCTCGGGAAAATCCGGTATATACCGTGTTTTCTTTTTGAATATGCAGCTGTTTGCAAATATCATCATGAACCTCAGGTGTGGCTGTTGCTGTTAACGCCATGATGACAGGCTTGTCGTGTAATTCACGGAACAAAATTTCAATATTCCTGTAGCTTGGCCTGAAATCGTGCCCCCATTGAGAAATACAGTGCGCCTCGTCTATTGCGACCAAAGGAACATCTATGCCCTGCAAAATCCGGATAAACTCCGTGGACGTTAGTCGCTCTGGTGTAATGTAAAAAAGCTTATAAGCCCCTTCTTTGAGTCCGTTCAGCCTCTCGTATATTTCCTGATTGGATTGTGTGCTGTTAATGTAGGCGGCGTTAATCCCCGCTTCTTCTAATGCATCAACTTGATCCTTCATCAAGGAAATCAACGGTGAAATGACGATCGTCGTCCCTTCAAACATTAATGCTGGAATTTGATAGCAAATCGATTTGCCGCCTCCCGTTGGCATAATACAGGCCGTATTTTGCCTCACTTCCGTTACCAAGCGGATCGCTTCATCTTGGCCGCTGCGAAGCTTTTCATAACCAAAATAATGAGCCAGAAGGGATTGGGCTCTATGTAACATAATGTGTAAACCTCGCTTTTCCTTGAATTTCTCCCATCATATCATAAAAAAGCGGCCTTCATTTCTTTCACACAAAAATTGAATTTTGCTATACCAACCTTTTCAGATAAAATAAAAAGCCATTTCCAAAAGGAAATGGCTTTCGCTACGTCTTGCCGTATGCAAGTAAGAAAGTTTTAAACCACCACTCCTCAAAGTGGGTGTTTGCAGAAACATTCCTGTCGTCCTCAGCAATGGAGGCATGACATTCCGGCTTCGATATAAAACTCCCTATTACAGCTTAAAGGTTAAAACTTAATTAACAATACGCACAAAGTAGCTTCTTTTATATAGTACACCATCAGGCGGTTTTAATCAAGAGGCCAGAACAATTGTTTAGAAAAACTTTTTCCAGCCATTAATAATGTTTTTTGCTATTATATCCAAATATTCGACAAATCAAAAAATATATTACAATAAAAAAACAGCCTTTTTTCGCTATGAGGATTCATCACTTTCTTCTATATAAATATGTCTACAAAAAAACTCCTATCGCAATGAAAGGAGTTTTTGTTCATTAGAATTTTGCAGCAAGATCTTTTGCTTCTTGTAAACCTTTTTCAACAATTTCTTGCGCTTGATCAGGCGCTGCGTTATGTCCTTCGATGACAACTGTGTGCAAGTCTTGAACACCCCAGAAACCAAGAACTGTTTTCATGAAGTTTAATGACATTTCTAAAGAAGCCATTGGTCCTTCAGAATAAATGCCGCCACGCGCGTTAAGGAGTGCAACTTTTTTGTCACCCATTAAACCAACTGGTCCTTCTTGTGTGTATTTGAATGTAACGCCTGCACGAGACAGATAATCAACATAAGTATGAAGCACTGCTGGCACTGTGAAGTTCCAAAGCGGGAATGCGAAAACAACTTTGTCAGCTTTTACAAACTGATTCAGATATTTGTCGGCAATTGTTGCTTGTTTTTTCTCTTCTTCTGTCATTTCCATTCCTTGACCTGCTTTAAATGTTCCGTTAATCATATCTCTTCCAAGGTAAGGAAGGTTTTCTTTATGAAGATCTAATTCAACCACTTCATCATTAGGGTTATTTTCTTTATAAGCAGCTAAGAAAGCTTCGTAAAGTTTAGTTGAAACGCCTTCTTCAGCTGTACGGTCGCTTGATTTTACAAATAAAACTGTAGACATTTGTATTCCTCCCGGTAAACTTTTTATATTTACTTACAAATAGTATGTTACTTTCTTTTTCACTCGAAGTCAATCACTTTATTTTGAATATGAGATTTTTTTCAAAAAAAAAAGCAAGTACATCTATTATCGGTGTACTTGCCTGCCATTTTTACTTCGAATCTTGTTCACGATCTAAGATTTCATACGTCTGTGAGCTTTTTTGATCAATTGTTTCTTTGTTGGATAGATCTTTTACCTGTTCGTGAAACGCTCGTTCATATGAAGGAGCATCTCCCTCAAGATCATCCTCCATATCAGCTTGTGCCTCAACTGTCATTCTTGCATAGGGAACAGCTTCAAGTCTTTCGTAAGGAATGTCTTGACCAGTTTTTTCACACACGCCGTAAGTTCCGTCTTTCATCTTTTGTAATGCATGGTTAACCTCCTCTAACAGCTCCCGGTCAATCTCTCTCACCGTTTGGTCTGTCATCCGGTCTGTGACGAGCGTACCGTGGTCTGCCATATGGTTGTCAACCCCATTGGAAAGCTCCCCCACTTCTTCTGTCATTGATTCTGTTTCCTTTTTCTCTCCAGACAATTCTTTTTGCATATCGAGCAATTTATGATAGAGATGCTGTGTTTGTTCATTTGTCAGTGCCATGTATATCCTCTCCTTTCTATTCTGTTTCCCGTTTTGCCTCCTGTCAAACATGGGAACATGGATGGAAAGATGAGCTACTGCCTTTTTGAACGGATCGTGACCGCTGGTGTTGATGGTGCTTCGGGTTTTCGCTGGCACTTTTTGTCTTTCTCTTCTGGCGGTATATAATAGGTTGCGCCTATATTTAATCTGCCGCTCAGTTCATCAATGGTCAGCTCGCCGAATTCAAGATGATAATCAATTTTTTCAACATTTAGCGTTTCAATATGTATATAGGTTTCTTCAGACTCCTGTTTGCTGCTGTTGTTCTGTTCTTCAAGCAGTGAAAGCCTTTCTTCACATTCACGCAGTTTGTCAAGTTCTGGTTTCAAACAATGCCTGATCAGCGACCTAAGCATTTTTTTCATGACATCACGACCCTTTGCATACTCCTCTTTCGTCTACATATATAATGTGATATATCCCAAAGAAAGGAGAGGTTTTCATGCTTCCGACTAACATCAATATTTCTCTTCTCAAAACTAACACGATAGGCACCGGCTCATCTCTTACCTTTGGTTCTGCGGAATTAAGGAACAGGTGCTCTGCTATCAAAAGAAATAACGGTTTTGGGGAACAAAATGCAGATTTTGTGGCCATGGTCATTCCGATTGAATCAATTGATGACCGTGATGGGGCAGATGCACTCAGTATGAAAATCAATCATCTATAACAATGGTTTTCGCTTGACCTTCGTCTTTTTGAATGGTGATGTATAGGATTCCGTCTTTAAAAATGGCACTCATCTTTCCATGAAGATGATCAGAAAGCGGAATTTTCTTTTCAAAACTTCCGTATTTCCCTTCTTTTTGGCGAAAGTCCTGTTCATTAAAATAGGAAAAGCGCTGCCCCTTCACCACTAAATAATCTCCGTACGATAATATGTGAACGTCCTGTTTACGGTAGCCTGGAAGATAAATTAAAAACTGGACTTCCGTAACGGTATCTACAATATCCATGCTTGGAAATGAAGCATCTCCTTTCCCTCGCTGATCTTGCTGCGAAAACGGAAACGGAGATTGGCCATTTGTCATAAAAGGGGTTTTTTGGTCTTCATCAAATACCTGTTTCCAAAAGTCACCGCCGTACATCTGCTGTGCGAATTCCATCCACTGCTTCATCTTTTCGAAATCCATTTGAAGCCCCCTGTCTTAACATACTTTATAACCGCCAGCATACAACTATAGAAAGGAGGTTTGCCTGTGGTTCAACCAACTCCGTATATCAATATTAATATTTTCATGCTGAAAATTAATTCCTTTGAAAATGCTTCAGCGGTTAACGTAGGACAAAATTTATTGGCAGAATGGCAAAATTCAGATAAAAAAAATCAAGGCTACGGACAGAATTTTGGAGATGCGAGCGGATTTATGGGCACGAGAAGCCATGTGGATGACAGAGATCAAATTGATTCTCCGGCCTCTTTTGAAAGTGAAGCGGTTAACTCCTCGATCAAAAGGAAGTGATGAGATGTTCTTTTCACCCTCCGTCGTGAATGTCGGCGGATTTAAAATCAATACGATGGACCGTGGTTCCTCTTTAACACTCGGTCCGTATCAGCAGGTCGATTACTTTTTATCAGCCAAAATAAATCAAGGCTTTGGAGAAGAAAATGGCGACTTTACTCCTCTTGTCGTACCGATTTCAAATGTATTAGATGCGGATCTTATTGATTCGAACTCAGCGAAAAACAGTGTGGTATAACAAGAACAGGGCGCATATGCCCTGTTCTTTTTTTATATAAAAAAAGCCTAACCATTTTTTGAACGGCTGGCTCATCAAATATTCAGCTGCACAAATGCTTTGTCAGCACCGCCTGAACTTCGCTTAAATCGGTGTCTTTCGCAAATTCTAATTCGAACGTTTTGCTTCTTGTCATCAATAACAGCCCAGTGTCCGGATCAAACATTCCCGCTTCTTGGATGGCAAAGCTTTCAATTGTTTTATATGGAAGAAATACACGAACCTTCTTTTTGGAAAACATTTTATTGTCAAAGAAAATGATCCGCTTATTTGTAAAGCAAATTTGGTCCACTCGGAGCTTATAAATCGATTCTATTCTTTCCCCTTCAACGAGCAAAGCTTCAAGCTTCTTTGCGTCCGTTGATCTGCTAACAGAAAAAATACCCAATGAAGAACCCCTCTTTCTGCATTTATCTATTTGTTTTATCATTCACTACATAAAAATAAGTCCTTTATCCCTATATAAGAATACGACATAGAAGACATTTAAACCATTACGAACAGATTACATTTTTCAAATTTTTGATTTGTTTTTCGGCTTTTAAGCTGTTGTCATCAAGTAATACGCACATATTAAGAAAAAAGTTTCAATATTCAGCAATGTTTTTATAAAAAAAGTGGTTTTTAATGTTTCATTCATTTTGTTTTATATTTCCTGTTTTAATCACAAAAAAACCGCAGCTGAGCTGCGGTTTTATGTATCGACTGCTTTTAACAAGACCTGTGATGCTTTAAGGGCACATTACATCTCTTCGAAGTATTCTTTATAGTAGCCGCCCACTTTATTCGTATTGTCGACCACAAAGAGAAACTCCTCTGTTTCATTCTTTACTTCATATTCTTTTCCCGGAGTTAAGACCCGGTTTACGATATATTTTTTTGCGTTTGTCTGCACACACTTTACTTTTTTAATTGTTTCTTTTTCAAGCCAATTTTTATGAATCATGATGAAATCTCCTTTTCTTATCTATAAGCTTATTGTAGCTTTTTTCTTTTGTAAATTGCAATATCGGTTATTCATTGATTTTGCCTTGATTTCTATTATAGAATGTTTGTATACGCTTACGTTTGAAGCAACTATCACAGCTTATTTCTGCTATTCCATCCAGGAATCAATGTGCTATCACCAAGAATCTCAGAACAGACCATAAAAAATGACTGGAGGTTTGTTACGGATGAGTTCTTTAACGATGCAAGTGACGAAAAGGCTGGAGACATTTTTACAGGGAACAAAGAAGCTTTATATTGACGGTAAATTTGTTCCGAGTGCCTCAGGGGCAACCTTTGACACTCCAAACCCGGCGACCGGCGAAACCTTGATGACGCTGTATGAAGCCCAGGCTGCGGATGTGGACAAAGCGGTTAAAGCTGCCCGGAAAGCCTTTGATCAAGGTGAATGGAGAATAATGTCTCCAGCTTCGAGAAGCAGACTGATGTATAAGCTGGCAGACTTAATGGAAGAGCATAAAACTGAGCTTGCTCAGCTTGAAACACTTGATAATGGGAAACCGATCAATGAAACGACTAATGGAGATATTCCGCTGGCTATTGAGCATATGCGCTATTACGCCGGCTGGTGTACAAAAATAACAGGACAGACAATTCCGGTTTCCGGCGCTTATTTTAATTATACGCGTCATGAGCCTGTCGGTGTCGTCGGCCAGATCATTCCATGGAATTTCCCGCTCCTGATGGCGATGTGGAAAATGGGCGCGGCACTTGCAACAGGCTGTACAATCGTCCTCAAACCGGCTGAACAAACACCGCTTTCAGCTCTTTATTTGGCAGAATTAATTGACCAAGCCGGTTTCCCTGCCGGTGTAATCAACATCATCCCAGGATTCGGTGAAGATGCGGGAGAAGCGCTGACGAACCACGAAGCGGTTGATAAAATTGCCTTTACCGGTTCCACTGAAATCGGAAAGAAAATCATGTCCACCGCAGCGAAAAGCATTAAGCGTGTTACATTGGAGCTGGGCGGAAAATCGCCTAATATTCTTCTGCCGGATGCGAATTTGAAAAAAGCAATCCCGGGCGCTTTAAACGGTGTGATGTTTAACCAGGGCCAAGTCTGCTGTGCGGGCTCACGTGTCTTCATTCATAAAGACCAATATGATGAAGTTGTTGATGAAATGGCGTCCTATGCTGAGTCACTCCGCCAAGGAGCAGGTCTTCATAAAGATACTCAAATCGGGCCTCTCGTAAGCAAGGAACAGCATGAGCGCGTTCTTTCCTATATTCAAAAAGGAAAAGATGAAGGAGCAAAAGCTGTGACCGGCGGAAGCTGTCCTTTTGAAGCAGGATATTTTGTCGCACCGACTGTGTTTGCGAATGTTGAAGACGAAATGACCATCGCAAAAGAAGAAATTTTCGGACCCGTGCTGACTGCCATTCCGTACGAAACAGTCGATGAAGTTATTGAACGAGCAAATCATTCAGAATATGGACTCGCGGCCGGACTATGGACAGAGAACGTCAAGCAGGCCCACTATATCGCGGACCGCCTTCAAGCCGGAACCGTTTGGGTGAACTGCTATAATGTATTTGATGCGGCATCTCCGTTTGGCGGTTATAAACAGTCAGGACTCGGACGAGAAATGGGATCATATGCCTTGGATAATTACACAGAAGTTAAAAGTGTTTGGATAAATCTTGAAGACTAACATGTATGTTTAAAAAACTGCTGCCTGCCAGCAGTTTTTTTCTTTCTGTAATGGCGGTAAAAGACGCTGAATATATATGCTTCTGAAGGAGTTGAGCGTGATGGGCACACTTCAGGAGAAAGTGAGGCGTTTTCAAAAGAAAACTATTACGGAGTTACGAGACACGCAAAATCCTGATGGTTCATGGACATTTTGCTTTGAAGGACCGATCATGACAAATTCCTTTTTTATTTTGCTCCTGACCTCACTAGATGACGGCAGAAATGAAAAAGAACTAATATCAGAACTTGCCGCCGGCATACGTGCAAAACAGCAGCCCGATGGCACATTTATCAACTATCCCGATGAAACGCGCGGAAATCTAACGGCTACCGTCCAAGGATATGTCGGGATGCTGGCTTCAGGATGTTTTCACAGAACTGAGCCGCACATGAAGAAAGCTGAACAATTTATCATCTCACATGGCGGTTTGAGACATGTTCATTTCATGACAAAATGGATGCTTGCCGCGAACGGGCTTTATCCTTGGCCTGCTTTATATTTACCATTATCACTCATGGCGCTCCCCCCAACATTGCCGGTTCATTTCTATCAGTTCAGCTCATATGCCCGTATTCATTTTGCTCCTATGGCTGTAACACTCAATCAGCGATTTATCCTTAATAACCGCAATATTTCATCTCTTCGCCATCTCGATCCGCACATGACAAAAAACCCTTTCACTTGGCTTCGGTCTGATGCTTTCGAAGAAAGAGATCTCACGTCTATTTTGTCACATTGGAAACGCATTTTTCATGCGCCATTTGCTTTCCAGCAGCTGGGCCTACAGACAGCTAAAACGTATATGCTGGACCGGATTGAAAAAGACGGAACATTATACAGCTATGCGAGCGCAACCATATTTATGGTTTACAGCCTTCTGTCACTAGGTGTGTCGCGCTACTCCCCTGTTATCAGGAGGGCGATTAACGGCATAAAATCACTGATGACTAAATGCAACGGGATTCCTTATCTGGAAAACTCTACTTCAACTGTTTGGGATACAGCTCTAATCAGCTATGCTCTTCAAAAAAATGGTGTGACCGAAACGGATGGCTCTGTTACAAAAGCAGCCGACTTTTTGCTAGAGCGCCAGCATACCAAAATAGCAGATTGGTCTGTCAAAAATCCTAATTCCATTCCCGGGGGCTGGGGATTTTCAAACATTAATACTAATAACCCGGACTGTGACGACACTGCAGCCGTTTTAAAAGCGATCCCCCGCAATTATTCTTCTGCAGCTTGGGAGCGAGGGGTGTCTTGGCTTTTATCGATGCAAAACAATGATGGCGGATTTTCTGCTTTTGAAAAAAATGTGAACCATCCACTGATTCGCCTTCTGCCGCTTGAATCCGCCGAGGACGCTGCAGTTGATCCTTCAACCGCCGACCTCACCGGGCGTGTACTGCATTTTTTAGGCGAGAAAGTTGGCTTCACAGAAAAACATCAACATATTCAACGCGCAGTGAAGTGGCTTTTCCAGCATCAAGAACAAAATGGGTCATGGTACGGGAGATGGGGTGTTTGCTACATTTACGGCACCTGGGCTGCTCTTACGGGTATGCATGCATGCGGAGTTGACCGAAAGCACCCCGCTATACAAAAAGCTCTGCGTTGGCTCAAATCCATACAAAATGATGACGGGAGCTGGGGAGAATCTTGCAAAAGCGCCGAAATCAAAACATACGTACCGCTTCAAAGAGGAACCATTGTACAAACGGCCTGGGCTTTAGACGCTTTGCTCACTTACGAAAATCCCGAACATCCGTCTGTTGTGAAAGGCATGAACTACCTTACTGACAGCAGTTCACACAGCGCCGATAACCTCGCATATCCAGCAGGAATCGGATTGCCAAAGCAATTTTATATTCGCTATCACAGTTATCCATATGTATTCTCTTTGCTGGCTGTCGGGAAGTATTTTGATTCTATTGAAAAGGAGACAGCAAATGAAACGTGAATCTTATCAAACGGAGATGTTCAATTGGTGTGAAGCACTGAAAGACCAGGTTCAAAAGCGGGGACAGCTTGACCAGTTCGAAGATCAAATCGACAAGATGATTGAGGCTCTGGAAGATGACCAAACAACAGAAGAAGATTGGTATAAGCAGGCAGCTGCCCTTTACCGGGATATTACAGAATCAGATGATACAAATGAAAGACGCGCTTATGTCCCTATAGGGAAACATGTGCTGCCAAAGCTTCCATACAAATATTCCGCCTTAGAACCTTATATTTCACGCGATATTATGGTCCTTCATCATACAAAACATCATCAAACCTATGTCGATGGGCTGAACAAAGCAGAATTGGAGCTTAAAAAAGCGAGAGCGACAAAGAATTATGACTTGATCACTCATTGGGAAAGAGAGCTTGCGTTCCATGGCGCAGGCCATTATTTACACAGTATTTTCTGGTTTTCCATGCATCCAAACGGAAAACGGCGCCCTACAGGGGCATTGTTTCAAATGATTGACCTTTCATTTGGAAGCTATTCCGCTTTTAAAGAACATTTTACCCAAGCCGCTAAAAAAGTGGAAGGTGTCGGCTGGGCCATTCTAGTCTGGGCACCCCGATCAGGACGGCTGGAGATTTTAACAGCAGAAAAACACCAGCTCTTCAGCCAGTGGGACGTGATCCCTCTTTTACCGCTTGACGTATGGGAGCATGCCTACTATTTGCAATATAAAAATGACCGGGCCAGCTATGTCGATCACTGGTGGAATGTCGTGGATTGGCGCGAGGCAGAAAAACGTTTTGAGCAGGCAAAAGAAGTCGTTTGGAAACTCTATTAAAAAAAGCCCCCCTTTCCCAGGGGGCTTCTTGAGTTAAAAAATGCCTACCACATGCAAAAACACGATGATGATGGCAACAGGAGATAGATAACGAATAAGCAGCAGCCAAACCGCAAACCACTTCCGTTTGAGGCTGGAACCGCTTTTCAGCTCGTCAAACAAATCCTGTTTCGGTATTTTAAGCGGGACAAAAATCGAGATCAATAACGCGCCTAACGGCATTAAAATATTGCTCACAAGATAGTCGGCCGCATCAAAAATGGATAAGTGAAATATAGAAACGTCACTTAAGACACCGTATGATAGTGCAGACGGCACACCGACAATAAATATAGCGATTCCGCCTAACCAAGCGAATCGTTTTCTCTTATTGACATCACCTTTTGAAAGCACTGCGACCAAAATTTCCAGCATTGAAAAAGCGGATGTCAAGGCAGCAAATAAAAATAGAATTAAAAATGCTAATAAAAAGATAATTCCGAACGGCATTTGATTAAATATAGTTGGCAGCACGTTAAATAACAGGATCGGTCCTTGGTCTGGCTTGAGACCAAATGAAAATACAGCTGGAAAAATCGCAATCCCTGCCATGACTGCAACAAGTACGTTCAATACAGTTACTGATACTGCGGATTGTACAAGATTTTCCTGTTTCTCTAAATAAGAGCTGTACGTAACCATGACAGATACACCGACACTTAATAAGAAAAAGGACTGGCCCATCGCATACAAAATCGTATTAGCGTCAATCGCTGAAAAATCAGGCATCAGGAAAAACTTGAGCCCTTCCATCGCACCGTCAAGGGTAACAGAACGAACCATTAAAATAATAAATAATATAAATAGCGCCGGCATTAATACTTGGCTAGCCTTTTCAATTCCGCTGCTAACCCCTTTAGCAACAACTAAAATGGTCACTACCATAAAGAGCAACTGGCCTCCTACAGCCAAATAAGGATTTGAAATGGTACTTGCAAATATCGTATCAAAACCAGATGTTTGCGATAAACCGCCAGTGAAGCCTTTTATAATATAAATTAAAATCCACCCGCCGACGACACTGTAGAAGGAGAGAAGAATAAAGCACGTCACCATGCCTAAATATCCGATCCAATGCCACTTCGTTCCTGGAGCAAGTGTTTTATAGGACTGAACGGCATCTTTCTGCGTTTTTCTGCCTATGATGAATTCACCTAACAATAAAGGCAGTCCGATTAAAACCGTAAATAAAATAAAAATAAGTAAAAATGCGCCTCCTCCGCTGGTTCCGGCTACATATGGGAATTTCCATATTGCGCCAAGCCCGATAGCTGATCCTGCCGCGGCTAAAATAAAGCCGAGCTTCGAAGACCATTGATTCGCTTCCTTCACCCTATCACTCCTATTTTGTCTAACCATTATAAAGGTTCATTGTAAGAATATCTTCCTATATAGTCAAGAACATTTTAATTAGTTTACATAATAAGTTTATCGACTATTATCCGACGATTGATATTGAATTATTCAGAAAATTAATTATAATAAGAGAATATTTAAAAATCTGTGAGAATTTCTACTGAAGTTCTTGATGAATGTGTTAGGAGTGTTTTTATGGACATCATTAGAAAAATAAGCCATTTTGCGGGACAAACCTTTGGCGTATGGGTCATTGTGTTTGCCGTGCTGGGATTTTCCTTCCCGTCTTTTTTTACGTGGATCAGTTCTTATATTACGATTTTTCTTGGTATTATCATGTTTGGGATGGGACTTACACTGCAAGCAGATGATTTCAAAGAACTGCTCAGAAAACCTTGGCATGTCATTATTGGGGTGATTGCTCAGTATACCATCATGCCGCTCGTTGCTTTCGGCCTCTCATTTTGGCTGCATCTTCCGGCTGAAATCGCAGTAGGTGTTATTCTTGTCGGCTGCTGTCCAGGGGGAACTGCATCTAATGTCATGACATTTTTAGCAAAAGGAAATACGGCCCTTTCTGTTGCTGTTACAACAATATCTACCTTGTTGGCACCCGTTTTAACTCCGGTTTTGATTATGCTGTTTGCCAAGGAATGGCTTCCTGTCTCGCCAGGATCTTTATTTCTTTCAATCTTACAGGCGGTTTTATTTCCGATCATTGCAGGTGTGATCGTCAAAATGTTTTTCAGAAAACAAGTAGCAAAAGCCGTACATGCCCTTCCGCTTGTTTCTGTCATTGGCATCGTGGCGATTGTCTCAGCTGTCGTCAGCGGCAACCGGGAAAATCTGCTTCAATCAGGGTTGCTGATTTTTTCAGTTGTTATCCTGCATAACGGTATCGGTTATTTGCTTGGATTTATGGGCGCAAAGCTTTTTAAAATGGATTATCCTTCTCAAAAAGCGATTGCAATCGAAGTCGGCATGCAAAACTCCGGACTTGGTGCTGCACTTGCCACGGCCCATTTCTCACCGCTATCTGCCGTACCAAGCGCAATATTCAGTGTGTGGCACAATCTTTCAGGTTCTATGCTTGCAACATATTGGTCAAAAAAAGTGAAAAAGAAACAAGCAGAATCCAAAAGCAGCAATTTATCACTTTAAATATCATCAAAAAAGGTACATCACTTTATCGTGATGTACCTTTTTTTATTATCCTTCTAATAAAAGCTGTTCAGGATCTTCCAGTAAATTTTTGATTGTCACGAGGAAGCCAACCGCTTCTTTACCGTCTACAATCCGGTGATCATAAGATAAAGCGAGATACATCATCGGACGGTTTTCGAAACGTTCTTCATCAATTGCTACTGGGCGCAGCTGAATCTTATGCATGCCCAGTATACCTACTTGAGGGCTGTTTAAGATCGGAGTTGACATCAGTGAACCGAAAGTCCCTCCGTTTGTAATCGTGAAGGAACCTCCCTGAAGCTCGCTAAGGGTTAATTTATTGTTTCTTGCTTTCTTCGCAAGCTCGCCGATCTCTTTTTCGATTCCTGCAAATGTCAGGCGGTCCGCATCGCGTACTACCGGAACAACAAGGCCTTCATCAGCCGCAACAGCGATTCCGATATCATAGAATTTCTTAACGATCAACTCATCGCCTTGAATTTCCGCATTCAACAGCGGATATTTTTTCAATGCAGCGACGACCGCTTTCGTGAAGAAAGACATAAAGCCGAGCTTTACTTCGTTTTGCTCAAAGAATTGATCTTTGCGGCGTTTTCTGAGATTCATGACAGCCGTCATGTCCACTTCATTAAATGTAGTCAGCATCGCCGATGTTTGCTGCACCTCTACAAGGCGTTTTGCAATCGTTTGTCTGCGGCGTGACATTTTTTGTACTTCGACAGGTTTGTCAAAGCTTTGCTGTGCTTTTTGAGCCTGAGGCTGCTGTTTTTGCTGAGGAGCAGGTTTTGATGCTGGTTTTTCGTACGCTTCGACATCCTGCTTGCGCACTCTTCCAAACGGATCTCCAGTTGGAACTTGAGACAGGTCAATTCCTTTTTCTCTCGCCAGCTTACGGGCTGATGGAGAAGCGACCGTTCTTGATTTTGCTTCAGATTGCGCTTCCTCACTCACCTCTTGTGCAGCTGGTTCAGCCTGTTTCTCTTCTTTCACGCTTTCCTTGCTTTCTGCTTTCTCTGTAGGAGCAGGGGCAGAACTTTCACCCGCGCCTTCTGAAATCGTACCGATAATTTCTCCGACCTGGACGGTATCACCCGAATCTTTCAATACCTCTTGAAGTACACCCGATTCTTCTGCTGTCAATTCAACATTCACTTTATCCGTTTCTAGTTCAAGCAGATATTCACCCTGTTCCACATAGTCACCAGGCTGCTTTAACCATTGGGCTATTGTTCCTTCTGAGATTGATTCTGCTAATTCAGGTACCTTAATTTCCGCCATTTTTTCATTTCCCCCTTAGTTTTTGCGAGTCAAGCTATCAGATACAATACGTTCCTGTTCTTTTTTATGAACTGTCGGATCTCCCTCTGCAGGGCTGGATCGTCTTCTTCGTCCAATATATTGAACGCTTACTCCCTCTGGTGCAATCTCTGTCAAATACGGGCTGATATAACTCCAAGCGCCCATGTTCTGCGGCTCTTCCTGCACCCAAACGATTTCTTTCAGGTTCGGAAGCTTTGCAAATAATTCTTTGACTCCTTTTGCCGGGAATGGATACAGCTGTTCAATTCTCGCAATGTGAAGCCACTCTTTACCGTCTTCTAACTTATTAAAATGATCACTGATGTCTATAGACACTTTACCGCTGGATAATACAAGTCTGGTTACTTTTTCATAGTCATGAGAAAGTCCCGACTGTTCATAAACAGGCTGGAAGCGGCTTTCGCTAAGCTCCTGCACTTCCGACACCGTATTTGGGTTGCGAAGAAGACTCTTCGGCGTCATAATGACGAGCGGTCTGATTTCTTCACGAAGCAGCATTTTAGCCTGTCTTCTTAAAATATGGAAATACTGTGCCGCGCTTGTCAGGTTGGCAACCGTCCAGTTGTTCTCCGCAGCAAGCTGCAGGAACCGCTCGATTCTTCCGCTTGAATGCTCAGGCCCCTGTCCCTCGTAACCGTGCGGAAGCAGCATGACTAATCCGGATTTTTGGCCCCATTTCGCGCGTCCGGCAGAAATAAATTGGTCAAAATACACTTGTGCAGCGTTGGCAAAATCTCCGTACTGTGCTTCCCACAATACAAGCGTTTCTGGTGAATGCACGTTATAGCCGTATTCAAACCCAAGAACTGATCCTTCCGACAGCGGGCTGTTATGAACGGCAAATGATGTGCTGCAGTCAGATAAGTGATGAAGCGGCACAAATTCTTCGCCCGTCTCACTGTCATGAAGCACAAGGTTTCTTTGGGCGAACGTTCCGCGCTCGGAATCCTGTCCTGTTAAACGAATCGGTGTTCCGTCTTTCAAGATCGAAGCAAACGCAAGTGATTCTGCCAAAGACCATTCCACTTTTCTGTCATCATCGAACGCCTTGGCGCGTCTTTCTAAAATGCGCTTTAGCTTGCCGAAAACGTTAAATGACTCCGGCCAGTTGATCAATTCGCCATTCAGCTTGCGAAGCACATCAAAATCAATCGATGTGTCCACATCAGGGAAACCGTTTGATACAGGCTCTGGAAGTTCAATTTCACAGGCGGTATGTTCCTTTTTAGACGGTACTTTCTGATAAGCGTCCTCAATGCGCTTCGTTACCGATTTTTCGATGTTTTGTACAACTTCCTCGGTAAGCACGCCTTCTTTTACGAGTTTTTCGGCGAAAATTTGTTTGACGGTCGGATGCTTTCTGACAGCATCATACAGCATTGGCTGAGTGGTTGACGGCTCATCCATTTCGTTGTGTCCATAGCGTCTGTACCCGATCAAGTCAATCAGGAAATCCTTGTTGAATGTCTTTCGGTATTCGACTGCAAACTTAACAGCAGAAAGACAAGCTTCTGGGTCATCCGCATTCACGTGAACAATCGGAATTTCATAGCCCTTTGCCAGATCGCTGGCATATTTTGTTGATCTTGATTCAGCGCTTTCTGTTGTGAATCCGATCATGTTATTGGCGATAATATGAATCGCACCGCCTACTTGATACCCTTTTAAAGAGCTTAAATTCAATGTTTCAGCTACAATTCCTTCGCCAGGGAATGCAGCGTCACCGTGGATTAAAATGGCAAGTGATTTTGTTTCATCCTGTACCGGGTATCCGCTTTGTGTTCGCGTTTCCTGTGCCGCTCTTGTGCTGCCTTCAACAATCGGATTGATAAATTCCAAGTGGCTCGGGTTGTTTGCTAACGTAATTCGCGCTGATTTTGTTTCAGCGTCTTGAAGCTCCCGATTTGCCCCCAAATGGTATTTGACATCCCCTGTCCATCCGTAGCTGATTCCAATTGATCCCTCAGACGGAACAAGATCTTTGTTCGGCGCATGCTGGAATTCAGAGAAGATGATTTCATACGGCTTGCCAAGCACATGTGCCAGGACATTCAGGCGTCCCCTATGCGCCATCCCGATGTTAACGCTTGTCGTTCCTGATTTGACAGATTGTGCAATAATGTCATCAAGCACTGGAACAAGAGCGTCAAGACCCTCAATGGAAAAGCGCTTCTGTCCGACGAATGTGCGGTGCAAAAACTGCTCGAAGCCCTCTACTTCTGTCAGTCTTTCCAACACAGCTGACAGCTTTTCATCTGAGTTCTTCTGAAACAGCTCGCCAGATTCAATCATCTTTGTCAGCCATTCGCGCTCTTTGAAGTCATGCACATGGTCAAATTCAAATGAGATGGTTCTTTTATACGTATTTCTTAAATACTGAATGGCTTCTAAACCGTTCGTAATGTTTTTAGGAGCGTCTTTACAAATGACTGACGCAGGTATTGCTTTTATTTCCTCTTCTGTTAGCCCGTAATCGGATAATGGAAAAAGTTCACTCTTTTTACCATCCTTTCTGAGCGGATTGACGGAAGCGTTTAAATGGCCATAGGTTCGGATATCTTCTGCAAGTCTGACTGCGGATGCGATCTTTTGAATCAGATCGGCTGTAACACGTCCCTTTTCTTTTGTTCCCGAGGCCTCTTTTAAATCGCTTGGCGGAGCACCGAGCTCGTCGAACATTTCCTTCAAATCCGGGTCAATGCTGTTCGGATCCTGGGTATATTGATCGTAAAGCTCCAGCGCATAGCCGAGGTTCGGACCGTAAAAATCTTCCCAATTCATTCGTTGTTTCATGCTATTTTGAAACATTTGAATATTACCCCCAACTTAGATAATCAAGTGAATGATTCACTATCTTAAAATAACTTTCGAACGCTGTGTCCAAAATTATGTAATAAAAACGCTTCCAACGATATTTTACCACTGTTTGCAATTTGATTCTACCTTGATTGTTCACAAAATAGTAAAAAACCTTTATAAAAAACAAAAAATTTAATCATTTGAAAAAAGAAACACCAAAAAGCATAGGATAAAGGGCTATCCTATGCTTTTATGGAGCAGTTTTTTCAGCAGCGGATACAGAACATCCGGAAGCTGATCAACATCTGGGACAAATATACTGAATTTTCCGTACATATCCTGTATGGTCTTCATTTGCGATTCTTCTATTACTGAGTTGGAGAGAAAAACATTTATCACTTCTATTCCCCTCTTTCGGGCTTCAATAACCGCTTCACTTGTATCGACAATCCCGTTTTGTTCATAGCCAAACGCGGCCGGCTCTCCATCTGAAAAAACGATCAAGAACTTTTGCGCCTCGCTGCGCTGCAGCATTTTTTTCGTCATTTGCCGGATCGCATAGCCGTCACGGTTATCTTCCTCTGGCTCAAGCTGCATAATGGCCGGTCCAGCGTCTTGTCTTAATGATGATTGGAAGGGAATAACCGTATTGAAATAGTTTGGCTGGCTTGTTTCGGTCGCATCATTTGTGTCCTCCCAAAAGCCGACAATCTGATGCGGAACCGCTACAGATTTCAGCGCTTCGTGAAACAGCACGATTCCCCGCTTTGTTTCGTCCATTTTGTCGAACATGCTGGCAGAACAATCGACCAGCAATGTAAAAACTGCGTCAATTTCTGATGATGGTTCTTGTTTTTTGTAGAAAAGACGCGGATTTCGCTCAGTGAAGTAACGGAGAAGCTTATTGTTCAGCCGTCCAGCATGAAGGTCTGTTCTTGGCAATGTTTTTTTATGCTCAAGCGTTTTTTGAATCATTTGTTTCAAACGCTTTTGATACGATTCAATCGTTTTTGCCTGCTGTTTATAAGAAAGCTCTTCTTCACTTGTTGCCGGCTGCGGTTCTTTGTAAATCGGAAATGCGTATTTATTTTCTTTGCCGTCAGCCATACCCGCTCCGTTCGGCTGGTCTTTTTGGGATTCCAGCGCTTCCAGCTTGGAATAGTCTTTCCGTTTCGTTTGCCTGGCTGATCCTTGAACAGAGCCAAGGGCCTGATCTCCATCGTCGCCTTCCCTTGATGCATCTTTTCCTAAATCCGATTTTGCGCCGTGCTCAATATCAAATTGAAGAAAACTTTTAGACGGTGCTTCTGTTTCCCTGTGCCATGTCGGCATTTCTTCTTCATGAATATCTTCATCACCGTCTGATTGTTTTGGAAGCGTAATGTCATCACTCAGCTTCGGCGCTTTTTTCTCTTCTTCGAATAACGGTTGCTCTGCAGCTTTTGCGTAATCTAGTTCAGGCAAAAAGAAGTAGGTGTTCAGCATGTCTTTATCGAGCACCTCTTCAAGTCCGTCCATAAGGTCTTCTACAATTTTAAGAACCTGCCGTGTCGAATCTGCTTCATATACGCGCAAGAGCTGCTGCTCAATAAACGGACGCATCAGATCGATATCTTCACGCATAGACGGAAGAGTCTCGAGCGGTGATTCCGTTGTTAGCTTGACATAGATTGCGCAAAAGAGGGCATCCGTAAAAATGCTTCGTTCCAAATTCAAGGTCAGCTGGGTGGAGAAGTGTTTTCTGTACATGTCTTTTCGCTTCGCAAATACATGTTTCGTACCCGGTCGATCGTGTTTGATGCATTCCTCGATTCTAATGTCCTCAAGCAGCATAAACAGCTGCTTGGCAAAGCTTTTGAATGTAAGATTCCGATGGATATCATCCAAAAAGTTTGCAAACTCGTGTAACGAGCTATATCTCATTCCGACCGAACGCAGGTAGACGTCGCTTTTCAGACCCGCTTCCATGTCCTCCGCTGCCCTGTCTTTCCAAAAGTGGCTCATATAGATTTTCTTTTCAAATGGATTGTAATAGGACTGAACGCCATACTCCACTTCTACCGCTTCACTCTTGGTGAGTGTTTTGGCCAAATCAGTCAACATCATAAATAAAAACGAATCAATTGTGCTGTCGTTAAATTTGATAAATTTCATCGCAGCTCCCTCATTCAAACAGAGTTTCTGCGATATTTCGGACGGCCGCCTTTTCCCGGTCATCATCAAGCTTCTCTACAATTCCCCGCTCGATGGCACGACGCGGCGGAATATAAGCGGCTAAATCACATGTATCGATTAAAGCTCTGATGGATGCCGCTTCTTCAGACACCTGTCCGTTATTGGCCTGAACGATCAGGTCGGAGGAAAGTGTGATAAACCGGTCAATCAATTTCTCATCTTGCAGGGCTGACTGAGACATGAGCACTTGTTTCAGCAGCTCGCCTTTAATATAAGGCACATCGATGATGACAAAACGGTTTTTCAATGCTTCATTCAGCGGAACAGTCCCGACATAGCCTTCATTGATGGCTGCAATGACTCCGAAACCGCCTTTAGCCCGTATGACCTCGCCTGTAAACGGATTTGTCATCATTTTTCTGTAATCTAATACACCGTTTAAAATAGGCAGTGTTTCCGGCTTAGCCATATTGATTTCATCTATATAAAGAAAATGGCCTTCCTTCATTGCCTTTGTAACAGGCCCTGAAACAAACTCGATTGTCGCCTGGCCAGATTGATTTTCAATCGTTTTATAGCCGACCAATGCCTCAGCGTCCAAGTCGACTGAACAGTTGACGCTGTGCATCGGTTTATGAAAATAGCTGGACAATGTTTCAGCCAGCTTTGTTTTCCCTGAGCCTGTAGGCCCTTTCAGCAGGACATTTTTTCCCATGGCCAATGCAATAATGGCGTCGAATAAAATGGCTTCATCCTCCGCCTCATAGCCTGATGTTCCGATGAGCGATTGAAACTCTGGGGAAATTGGCTGATCTTTATATGATAAAAGCTTTTGTTGTATATCTTCCGGCAATGTTAAGTGCTGTAGTTGAGTTGTCATAGACAGATTCCCTTTCCTATTCATATTCCATTAACGAGTATACTAAAAAAGCCCCTGTATGCTCAATACAAAAGGGCTTGGATGATATTACTGCTTCTCGTTATTTCCCAAAAGGGCTCCGCAGACAATACGCGCACCAGAATTGCCGCTTGGGTTTGTCAAATAATCGTCGGCTTGTTCATGAATAATAAACGCACTCCCGTCTCCGTCGAGAATATTTAGTTTATTTCCTTTTTTCAGTGAGGTGTCAGGTGCATTCATAATGACATCTACCTTTCCATCAGCACCGACTTCAAGGTTCGGCAGATCTCCGGCATGATGCCCCATCGGATTGTTGAACCCATGTTCTTTGTTCAGCGGATTAAAGGGACCGCCCGCTGATTCAAAATCCGGCCTGACACAAGAACCTTTCTCATAAATATGAAAACCGAGGGAAGCGCCTGGACGCAGGCTGTTTGCGGAAATGTGAATATCGAGGCCTTCATCATCTGATTCTTTGATCTCTATGAAACCGACTGCTTTCCCATCACGATTGACCAGTTGGACATGGTGACCAAACGCTGACGTTTCAACCACCTTTTTTTCCGGCACCCGATTAGGCGGGTCTGGAGGTTTTTTTTGTCCGCATCCCGCAACTCCCAGTGCCGAAAGCATTATCAACAGCAAGAGACGGTACATACTGTCTCCCCCTTGTTTTTTTCTAACAGTGTGGTCAATCATTGTCTGATATAAACAAAAAAGCCTATAAAAGGCTTTTTCTCATGCTCATTTTTAAAAATAACTTCTTGCGCCCAAGTATCGTTGTTTCCAATACGAGTTGCTGAGATTGGAAATGTCGACGCCCGATGAGCTTGCATGAATAAAGTCACCGCCGCCTAGATAAATCCCCATGTGAGACGGGCCGGATTTATATGTGGTAAAGAAGACAAAGTCTCCTACTGACGGCTGGCTGACTTTCTGCATGATATTCCAATATCCTGCCGTACTCAATCTTGATATAGATGATACATTATTAATGAGGTAATAAATGAAGCCGCTGCAATCAAAACCGGCAGGCGTGTTTCCGCCCCATCGGTACGGCACTCCGACATATTTTTTCGCTTCCGTTATCATTCTGTCAATCTTCGAACCTATTTGAATGTTTGACCCTGAGTTATCTTTTGGCTTTGTTGGCTTTGTCGGATTTGAAGGATTAGATTTTGATGTTCCCGAAATAGTCAGAACCTGCCCGATTTGCAGCACATCCGATGATAAATTGTTTTTTTCACGGATGCTTTGGACAGTGACCCCGAGCTGATTTGCAATTTTCCACAGCGAATCGCCTGCTTTTACCTTGTACGTCGTTGTTTTTGAGGAATTAGAGTTTGACGGCTTTTTGGAACCGCTGTTTCCGCTCTTAGGTGAGCTGCTTCCTTTTATTTTGAGCACCTGTTTAGGATAAAGCGTATCTGATGTTAAACCATTTAAGGTTTTTAATTCAGCTACAGTCATATTTAAGCTGTTTGCGATTTTCCACAGTGAGTCACCAAGCTTAACCGTATATGTACTTTTTGAAGAACCTGAAGAATTGGAACCGCTGTTTTTCTTTGTTCCATTTGATCCGCTTGAACTGCTTGTCCCTTTGATCTTAAGCTTTTGCCCCGGACGAATCAGGTCACTGCTCAGGCCATTTAAGCTTTTAAGCTCAGAAACACTCATTTTATGATTTTTAGCAATCATCCATAGGGAATCACCATATGCAACTGTGTATGTTGACGTTTTGCTTGAGTTAGATGAGGATGTCGTACTTTTTTTGCTGCTGCTTTCAGGAACCTTAAGACTTTGTCCGACATAAAGCACCGTTGACTTCAATTTGTTTTCGGATTTCAGAGCTGATATTGTCGTATCATACTGGCGGGAAAGTTTCCAAAGAGAGTCACCGCTTTTTACTTTTATCGTTTTTGCTTCCGCGGGTGCTGCGGCCATCGACGACCCAACAACTGCAGAAACAGCCAAGCCGGCTACAATTTTCTTTTTCATTCATTCAACCTCCTAAACTGTTTTTTTGGCAAAAACAGCTAGTATTTTGTTTCCAAAAATGGCACACAACTGTTTTATCGTCTATTTTTCAGCAAGTTAAACCCTTTTCAAACATTTGGCAGCATTTTCAGCATCATTCGACCTTTTAACCTTTAAATAAACACCTCACATTTTACATAAGGAGGATATGTTTTTCGAAAGTCTAAGGAACTATTTAAGTGAGGGTAAAAATGATGGTTTTCTATTGATGAATGAAGCAGATTTCCCTCCTTTCTTGTCTGTTTTTCTTATCATTCTCTATCGATCTGCCAAATCCCTTCCTCTGCATTCTTATGAAAAGGCAAAAAGCCTGTTCTTTCGATAAGAACAGGCTTTTACACTATGCATTTGCTGATTGAGTTTTTTGTTTTACAGCCTCAAGAATGCTGTCGGCCGCTTTTTTAGAGCCGCCTGCTGCTTTCAGTGATTGTCCAATTTCTTTTGCCTTTTCAGCATACGTGTGATTGTTCATCACTTCTTGAATCATCTCTTTCAGTAGACTTTCAGATAATTCCTCCTTTTTAATTACTTTACCAGCGCCGACTTTTTCCACCTGATCTGCGACCACAAATTGGTCACCTCCCATCGGTATAACGACAAGTGGTGTTTCAAAATACAAACCCTCACTTGTGCTGTTCATTCCGCCGTGGGTCACAAATAAGCTGGCTCTTTTCAGGATCTCAAGCTGAGGAACATACGGGCGTACAATGAAATTTTCAGGGATTTCGTTTAACTCATTTGCTTTAATATGTTTGCCGATAGAAAGCACTACTTTACCATCAAAGTCTTTACACACTTCAAGGCATTGATTAAAAAACCGCTTTTGATTGTTAAAAATGGTTCCCATTGAAATAAACAGCACGTTTTCATTATCAATCTGATCAAATGGGAAATCGTTGCTTCCCGCTCTTTCTGTAATGGAAGGGCCAACAAATACATACCGCTCACCGAATTGCTCAGCCATTGGCTGAAATCCTCTTGATGTAAAGACGATTGTCAAGTCGCCATCAGCTAAAAAAACATCAAATGGCTTCTTGATCTCTGCTTGAAAATCAGCATTTAAAGTTTCTACAAGCTGCTGATATGATTCATAATGAGGCGAATCTTCAAGTGACCCTTTCATGTACGCTCCCATCATTTCCTTAGCAAATTCCTCATTCATCGCAAAGGTTGTACACAATGAAAATCTCGGCAGCTTCAGCAAGTTCGCAATGACTTTACCCGCAAGAAGATGGTGATCATAGACGACATAATCATACGATTCATGTTTGACTTCCTCATAAATATGAGTGGCAATATCTTTACAGCTTTTCAAAAAAGCGCAGATCATTTCAGTAAAGTCTCTTTCTTCATCACCGGTTGCGTTTTTGCCGAAGTAATCCCCCCTGAAATCATGATATTCACGAAATTCAATATCAAGAGCTGTGATTTTATCTTTATATTCCTTCACTGCGTAGTAAGTAATGTTTTCCCCCCGGGATTTCAGCTCTTTCATCACACCGATAGAGGGATTAATATGCCCTTCACCGGGAAAACCGATCATTAATACATTAGCCATGCGGCAGCACCCTTCCTTTAAAAATTTATGTAATATTTATACGGTACTATAAATACATAAACAGGTAAAGTATTTCACTTAATTAATATTCATTACATATAACTTTTCTACCAGTTTATATTTCCTGTCTTCAAGACAAAAAGCATTCAGCTTGAATGCGAATGCTTTAACAAAGATGTGAATTCGGTCATTTTGTCTCATGATAGGATTCTAAATCAGGCCCTTTTCATTATTTTTACGTTCTTGGCGAAATCAACGGATATAAAACACCGTCCTTGGCAAACGACATCTTCCCTGTCTCCTCTGAAACCACAAGCACAAGCGCATCCGTATAGCCCGACATACCGAGCGCCGCCCGGTGCCGGGTTCCCAAATGGATATCTACTTCCTTCGTCGTCAGCGGAAGCACATTGGCTGCTGACACAAGCTTGTTTTCTCTCACCAATAAAGCACCGTCATGAAGAGGGTTTCCGGGGAAAAAGATGCTTTCAATTAATGATGAGCTGATCTCGGCATGAAGAGCGGTTCCTTTTTGAATAAAATGTTCAACCGGGTCTGCTCTTTCAATCACAATTAAAGCGCCGTGCTTATGCTCCGATAAGGCTTTAATCGCCTTGGCCAACTCAATGAATGCCGGCGTAAATTCCTCAATGTATGATTGCAAATAAAAAGATGATGCGATCCCCTGCATATCCTGAAAAATGTGCCCTAATTCATCTAATTCACAAAGAAGGCACTGGTCTTTTTCGTGAAGCGTTTTCAATATTAACGATGCATCCCCTAATATTTGCTCTAAGTACACCTGTATTTTCCCTTTGAATGCATTTTCTGATATCTGTTCATAACGCATAGCCTTCATCTCCTGTTCAAATTTCCAACTTTTCACGAATGCTTATCTTATTGATGCACATTCTATAGGGAAAGGAGGGATGTAAAGAATGGAAATTGAAAGAATCATTCAGTATATTTGCACCTTTTTAGGCGTGATTTCGCTTTCTTTTATTTATGCCCAAATGTTTAAAAAAACGAAACCGACAAAAAAAGAATAGGCCCGGCGTTCATTGCTTTTTATACATAAAATGTTATAATTTCTCTCGTTATGAAAAAGAAACGGAGATCAATGTATGAAAGAAACTCGAAACGCCCGGCAAAAAATCAAACAGCTCTTGCACATTTTAATACCGATATTCATTACCCAGGCGGGGCTTTCTCTAATGACTTTTCTAGATACAGTGATGTCAGGGAAAGTCAGCCCCGCTGATTTAGCGGGTGTCGCCATTGGCTCAAGCCTTTGGACCCCTGTTTACACAGGACTGGCAGGTATATTAATGGCGGTCACCCCGATTGTCGCTCAGTTATTAGGCGCCGAGAAAAAACAGAAGATTCCCTTTACTGTATTACAAGCTGTATACGTGGCCGCGCTTCTTAGCATCGCCGTTTTAGTGATTGGATATGCTGCAGTTGACATTATTCTTGGCCGATTGCACCTTGATATTCACGTGCATCAGATTGCTAAACACTTTTTAGGCTTTTTATCACTGGGAATTTTCCCTTTATTTGTTTACACCGTGTTGAGATCATTCATCGACTCATTAGGAAAAACGAGAGTCACAATGATGATTACACTCAGTTCTCTTCCAATTAATTTTGTATTGAATTATGTATTTATCTTCGGGAAATTCGGCATGCCGGCACTTGGCGGCGTCGGCGCAGGGCTGGCTTCCGCGCTTACTTATTGGTGTATCTGCGTTTTCAGTTTTTTCATTATCCATAAAAACGCACCGTTTTCTGAATACGGGATTTTCCTTACGATGTATAAGTTCTCTTGGGAAGCATGCAAAAATCTGCTCAAAATCGGGCTGCCTATTGGGTTCGCTGTATTTTTTGAAACGAGCATTTTCGCAGCTGTTACGCTTCTGATGAGCCATTTTCAGACAGTGACCATCGCGTCCCACCAGGCAGCCATGAATTTTGCGTCTCTTCTATATATGCTGCCGCTCAGCGTGTCCATGGCTTTAACAATTGTAGTCGGGTTTGAAGCGGGTGCAGCCCGTTTTAGAGATGCACGCTCATATAGCTTAATCGGCATCATGATGGCGATCGGCTTTTCTTTGTTCACAGCCGCCTGTATCCTTTTATTCAGAGAACAAATTGCGGGCATGTACACTTCTGACCCCGAAGTGCTCAGGCTGACACAGCACTTTTTAATTTATGCGCTGTTTTTTCAGCTTTCCGATGCTGTGGCCGCACCGATCCAGGGAGCGCTCAGGGGGTACAAAGATGTGAACTATACGCTTGCGGCTGCTTTTGTCTCTTACTGGATCATTGGCCTTCCGGTCGGTTATATGGTCGGTACGTTTACAAGCCTGGGTGCATTCGGCTATTGGATTGGATTAATCGCAGGGCTCGCCGCCGGAGCAGTTGGGCTGTTTTTCAGGCTGGCAAAACTGCAAAAACGTTATTCGCAAAAACAATACATGTAAAAGAGGTGTCAATGATGGCAAAAAAAAAAAAATTATACGAGTATCTTTCTCAGCATGCGGAGACCATCAGTTCAACATGGTATGAAACAATTGAGGAGACTGATCCGAATTCCATTTATGCATCAACAGACCCTGCTGTCATTCACAATTTAAAGAGCCAGAACCTCGCCTTCAATTATAAGATTAACCGTATTTTCATAGATGATGAGGAAGTATACCTGCCTATCCTGAAAGAATGGGCCTTTGAAGTGACACAGGATCCTGAGCATTTAAAGACTCCTATCCACTATATTATTCGTGAGTTTGTCAGAGTGAGAGATTTATATGTTTCCTATGTGAAAGAATTTGTCCATCTCAATCAGGATACTGTGAAAGGCGAAGAAGCTGAAGACCTTTATCATTCCCTTATCAAAGCGTTTGATCTTGTGATCCATATTTTTATAGAAGAAATGTACAAAAACACAAGCCTTCAGCTGCAGGCCCAAAAAGATATGATTACTGAATTGAGCGCGCCGGTCATTGTGCTGTTTCACAGCGTCGGACTGCTGCCTTTAATCGGAGATATTGATACAGTCCGCGCCAAACTGATTATGGAAAACACTTTGCATCAATGTGCGGAGAAAAAAGTGACACAGCTGTATATTGATTTGTCAGGGGTTGCGGTGATCGATACAATGGTTGCCCATCAACTGTTCAGCCTGATTGAGGCGCTGCGTTTAATCGGTGTTTCTTCAACTTTGTCGGGAATCCGTCCTGAAATCGCGCAAACAGCGGTTCAGCTAGGTTTGTCTTTCGATGACATTTCCTTGAGATCCACTCTCGCTTCAGCAATTGCATCGGACTTAAAATTAAAAAAGGTATAAGGCTTAAGGCCTTATACCTTTTTGATTAATCATTCCATTGATACGTCCAATATATTTCTTCTTCAAACCATGTTGCCATAACAGGTTCATTATTTTTTAATTTCTCTTCAAGCTCTCTGAGCATACCTTCTGTTTGTGTGCGGTGAGCTCTTAACGCATTCATTTTAATGTCAGCTACTTCTTTGATATCTAGTACCACATCAGCTTCACCGAGCACCTCTTCTCTGTTGCGGGTAATAGCCATGCAGATTGTACGCGGACGGTCTTCTTTCTTTTTGCGGTACAATGCACGGATAACCGCTTCCCCGCATGCATCATGGTCAGGGTGCACACCGTGCCCGGGATAAAATGTGACAATTAAACTTGGTTTTACATCATCTATGATCTCTTCCATGATATCAGCTAAATACTCATCGTCTTCAAATTCGAGCGTTTTGTCACGGAGTCCAAGCATACGAAGGTCATTGATATCCATTTCTTTGCAAGCGTTGATGAGCTCTTGTTTTCTTAGCAGCGGCAACGTTTCGCGATTCGCGAAAAATGGATCGCCCATATTTCTGCCCATTTCACCTAAAGTGGCACAAGCATACGTAACGGGAATGTCTTTTTTTCTGTTTAAGGCAATGAGGCCTGCCACTCCATATGATTCATCATCAGGGTGAGGCAGGATTACTAGTACATGTTCTTTCATTATTATTCACCCTTTTCTTTAAACTGTGAACGGTTTTTCGCTGATTTGCAGAGAAATAGCCAGTTTACCGCCCGGCAGGTGTCCCGCCATTAATAAACGGTTTTCTTCATCTACCGTGTATTCAGTCAAGCCTTCAGCATAAATCCAGCCTTCTTCTGTTTTCAAGCCAACGCGGTAAGGTCCGTTGCCTTTGATTTTTGCCTGATGATAAGTGACTTTTGCATTGCGGATATACGCAACAACCGTCATGTTCTTTTCATTTAAATGCGCTGAATAAGAACCTGTGGTGGTTTCTAAATGGATATATACAGGGCGGTCCGCATATCGTTCTAAAGATGCTTGCACATCTTCTTTTATGATTGCTTTCATGATTGCTCCCCTCTTTCTTCTTTTAAATACTCTGCACGTTTTGTATGTAATTTGACCAGCTGATATTTCACAGCCGGCTCGAGCTGTGAATTCACAATGCGCTGAATCGCGGCAAAATATTTTTCCAGCATCGGTTTTCGGAGCCTTGGATGTGTTCGTTTATCCAAAAGCTCAAGATCAATCGCCTCTGCTACCGCTTCTTCGTCATCATGTGCGAGAGATCGGTTATTCCAAAGTGAAGCGTAGGCTTTCACTATCTCTTTATCATTGTCCATCGTCTTGCTCCTTTATGTCTTACATACATGAAATGATTATACATAATATATGCATCAGCTGAAAAGCCAAAGGCCTCAATGGCTTTTTGACGCCCGTTTCCACTTCACTTGTGAAAAAGTAAACAAGAGCAGCGCAGCCCATATACAGCTGAATGTAAAAGCCTTCGAGCTTGAAAAGGGCTCATGGTAAACAAACAGCCCGATCAGCAGAGTAATGGTTGGCGCAATATATTGTAAGATACCGACTTGATACAGCGGCAGCCGTTTCGCTCCTTCCGCAAACAATAAAAGCGGCAATGCCGTAAACACACCGGCCAAAAAGAGAAGCAGCCACGTCCCTCCGCTTTCTGCACCCGCTGGCTGAGCATGTCCGCTGAACAGCAAATACCCCAATGCAATCGGCATAATCATGAATGTTTCCAGCGTTAAACCGATGGCGCTCGGCAGGCTTGTTCTTTTTTTGCTTAACCCGTACAGTCCAAAGCTGAATGCGAGCAGAAGCGCAACATAAGGAATGGAGCCGTATTGGAACGCCGAGATGATGACGCCGGCCGCCGCAATCGAAACGGCCACTAATTGCAGGCGATTCAGTTTTTCCTTTAAAAATAAAATCCCAAGGAGCACTGATACAAGCGGATTAATGTAATAACCAAGACTAGCCTCAAGCAAAAAGCCATGGTTGACAGCCCATATGTATACAAACCAGTTAATTGAAATCAGGATAGAAGCGAGAAATAAAGAAAGAATCCCTCCGTTCTTTTTCAAAGAGCGCAGCTCCTGCCAACCTATTTTCCATTGGCGCAAGAAAAAAAGTACGATACACATAAAAACAAAAGACCATATAATACGATGAGCCAAAATATCAAGAGCCGGCAGCTGTTCAAGAAGCTTCCAATAGAGCGGAAACAGCCCCCACATGATAAAGGAAACGGCTGTGTAAAGAACGCCTTTTTTTGTTTCTGAATGTTGCATTGATATCCCTGCCTTTCTTTAGAGCATTTTATATTATATCACGTGAAAGATCTGGCGGGCATATACTATTTTGTCCGTGAAGAAAGGATGTGAAGACAATGTTTGAGTGGAACAAGTACTTTCCTTTCCACAATCAATTTTCTAAAGAAGCATTAAAAAAAGCTGATCCGAAAGAAGTTGAAACGTATGTCAATCGTGTGATGGAAAGTGTGTTCGGCAGTGATTATGCGGCTCAATTTCCTTTCCGCGATCCTCTCCCTCAAAAAGAACAGCCCGCCAAACCTGATGCAAAACCTGATGTCAAACCTGATATTGATATATTCGAAACAGCAGACCATGTGTTTGTAAAGGTACCAATCGGCGAAGAACAGCTGGAACAAGTGAGAATCAAACACACATCTCACGAATTATGGTTGGAAAACTTCCCAAGGTCAGATCATCCGAAAAAAGTAAACCTTCCTTGTTTAGTCAAACGCAAAGGAACAAAAGCCGTCTATAAGGATGGCCTTCTGGAAGTCATGTTTCAGAAGCAGCAAGACTACAACATGTCCGAGGTAGAAATCATCCGATAAAAAACGGCCTGCAATCGATGCAGGCCGTTTTTATTAATAGAAGCCGGGAAATCCCCCGTATGGCACGCCGGCACCAAAACCGTACGGTCCGCCTCCGTATCCATAAGGGCCAGGAGGATAGGCATAGGGACGAGAATAGTTAAACAGCGCACTCCCGAGAAAACCGCCTAATAAACCGCCGACTAGAGGAGCGCCAAACAAAAAAGGACTACGCGCCGGATATCCGGCTTGACCTGGGATTCCGCGATAATACGAATGATGAGGGTACATGATTTTTCCTCCTTTATGTCTGCCTATACGTAAAGTATTCAACAAGGAAGAAAAACGATTGGGCTACGGACTGTCTATGATTGTTACATCACAAGCCCTGCCAATAACACACAGCCGAGCCCTGTAACCGAAAGAACTGTTGTAAGCAGCGGCCAGGTTTGAAATGTTTCTTTCAGGCTCAAACCGAAAAATTCCTTTACCATCCAAAATCCCGCATCATTTACATGACACGCAATGACACTGCCCGCTCCGGTTGCCAGCACCATTTTACACTGCCAGCCTCCATAAGCGGAACTGCCATTCCCGCGGTGGTAAGCGCAGCCACAGACGCAGAACCTCGGCGATGGTCCATGCAATGAATAACGGCGACATGTTTGTTTGACGGAAAGTCCGATGGCTACTAAAAAGGAAACGACAATCGTGAGACAAAGGTATTTAATTTACCTTTAATAATGAGAAATAACAGAATCAACTCCGACAGCTACAATTAATTAAAATCGGCATGGTACCCCCTCCAAAAGTGTTTTATATGAATCTCGCGATGTTTCAGCGCTTTCATTAATATCTAAAAAACGTTTTGGTTATATGATTATTACCTTTTGGTTAACTAATATTTTCATACTAATCTCCTAATCAATGATCGCTTATCGTTTATGGGCTTGTCTCGATTGCCTATCGCCTGTCCAAACGGTTTATTAGTTATATGTTGATTAACTATTGGTTATGTGTTATGTTTTTTAAAGCTGACTGCCAATCAATATATCTATCCATTGTCTGAAAGCAAATGAACCAATATGAAAACAGGCGGATAACAACTTCACAAGAGGAGGCGTTCACATGCCATTAATGCGTTTTGATGTAATTGAAGGCCGTGACGAAAAATCGCTGCAATTGTTATTAGATACTGCTCACCAAGCAATGGTTGAAGCATTTGGTGTTCCGGAAAGAGACCGTTATCAAATAGTCCACCAGCATCCTGCATACGAGCTTATGATCCAGGATACAGGATTAGGATTGCAAAGAAGCAAAGTTCTGGTCATTATCAGTATGACAAGCAAAGCAAGAACAGAGAGCCAAAAGGAAAAATTGTATGCCCTGCTTGCTGAAAAGCTAAAAGAAAAATGTGGAATCTCCCCTGAAGACCTCATGGTATCTATTACTGAGAATGGTGACGCAGACTGGAGTTTCGGTCTCGGTGAAGCTCAATTTTTGAATGGAAAACTATAAGATTTCGCTTTCCCATAAAAAAAGAGAGAGCTCAAGAGAGGCTCTCTCTTCTTTTTCATAAAAGCGGCAGAATGAAAACATCCTGCAAAACGAGGTACCTGGATCTCTTTTAAAATCCAGTCTCCATGCCAATTGGAAGCTGGCTGGATTTTAGGTGGCAATATAAAATGTTAGCAGTTAGCGTTCCGCATTGTAATTTGCATAACAAGGTAAATCACAACAGGTTAAATGGTGTAACTTATAAGTCATTTCCTATTTTATACATATCCCCTTCTTATTAACATGACACTTTTGCAAATCCCTGTAAGTGCTATTTTGACAAATATAAAAAGTCATGTAAACGGGTGTGAACCGACAATTACATGACTCATCATTGAAATAAAAGCTCTATTTCCAGACGCTAATTTCCTTATTTCTCATCTTCGCACACTGTGTCACCAGGCTCGCAAAATTGATCTGCCCATGCCTGCATCTCTTGGAATACAGCTTGAAGCGCTGTTCCTTTTTCAGTCAGCGTGTAGATGACTTTGACCGGCGTTTCAGGGAGAACCTGCCGTTCGACAATCTCGTTTTGTTCAAGCTCTTTCAGGCGCTCAGCCAACATTTTCTGGCTGATCATCGGTATTGTTTCCGTTATCTCTTTAAACCGTTTCGGCCCATCCATAAGCACATGGATGATCAGACCGTTCCATCGTTTTCCCAGCAATGAGAAAGCGGATTCCATTTTAGGGCACATTGTATTTCCCACAAATCCTCATCCCTTCATCTATTGATTGACATGTATTCAATGATCCATTACAATAATCTTTCAAGTTACATTTAGTAAGCTTCTAACTTTTCTATTATCATACCACGTTTATCCCAAGGAGGAAACACTATGACGAATACTCTGGATGTTTTAAAAGCACGAGCATCTGTAAAGGAATATGATACAAATGCCCCGATCTCTAAGGAAGAGCTGACTGAGCTATTGGATCTTGCCGCTAAAGCGCCTTCAGCTTGGAACCTTCAGCATTGGCATTTTACAGTATTCCACAGCGATGAATCAAAAGCAGCACTTCTTCCTGTAGCGTATAATCAAAAACAAATCGTTGAGTCTTCTGCTGTTGTTGCCATTTTAGGCGATTTAAAGGCAAATGAAAACGGTGAAGAAGTTTACGCTGAATTAGCAAGCCAAGGCTATATTACAGATGAAATCAAACAGACTTTGCTCGGCCAAATCAACGGTGCCTACCAAAGCGAGCAATTCGCACGCGATTCCGCTTTTTTAAATGCTTCTTTAGCTGCTATGCAGCTTATGATTGCCGCAAAAGCAAAAGGTTATGACACTTGCGCAATCGGCGGATTTAACAAAGAGCAGTTCCAAAAGCAATTTGATATCAGTGAGCGCTATGTTCCTGTTATGCTTATTTCAATCGGCAAAGCAGTAAAACCTGCCCATCAAAGCAACCGCTTGCCGCTTTCAAAAGTGTCAACTTGGCTGTAAGGATATGAAAAACCTTAGTCCGACATACGGACTAAGGTTTTTTTATACAATCGCTTCTTTGTACCATTCACGGGCCTGTTCAGCTTCATGCTGAGTCAGTTGATGGCCCCCGTCCTGCCAGAAGACGGAGGCTGATGCTCCGCTGTCACGTAAATAGCGGTAAAGCTCTTCTGATTCTTCCTTCGTGCAGAGAGGGTCGTATTTCCCGGCACCGATAAAAACGGGAAGCCCCGCCATATCAGGCAGCTCGATACCGCGAATCGGAACCATTGGATGATGCAGAATAGCCCCTTTTAACACATCTTTATAATGAAAAAGCAGGCTTGCCGCAATATTTGCGCCGTTTGAATAACCGACTGCAATCACTCGGCTGCGATCAAATTGATGCGTTTCTGCAGCCTCGTCGATAAAATCTTTCAATTCTCTTGTCCGCACCACAAGATCCTTTTCATCAAAAACCCCTTCACTCAGACGTTTGAAAAATCGCGGCATTCCATTTTCAAGCACCGATCCTCTGACACCAAGCAAATGAGCATGAGGGTCTATAAACCGCCCCAATGAAAGCAGATCGTGTTCATTTCCGCCCGTGCCATGCAACAGCAAAAGTACGTTTTCAGATGTCCCTTTTTCATAAATATGCTTCATCATAAATTCCCCCTTTAAAGTTCAGGCAAAATGTCTGTAATTTGTTGTCTATGTTTCTCCAGCCAATCAGGCAGTTTTAAGGAAGTCCCTAGCTTATCATATGGTTCATCTGTCATAAAACCCGGTTCATCTGTCGCGATTTCAAATAAGATACCGCCTTTCTCTCTGAAATAAACGGATGTAAAGTATTCCCTGTCAAGGATTTCTGACGCAGGCAGATGGTGTTCAGCAATAATCGGCAGCCATTTCGCCTGTTCCGCTTTCTTTGTCCGAAACGCTACATGGTGTACCGTCCCATAACCTCCCACCCCTCTTTTTTCAGAATGTAAATGAACGTCAATAACATCACCGACGGCTGCTGAGGATGTCAGCCTGACAATCTGATCTTCTTCGGCCACTTTGGTATATCCAAAGCTTTCTGTTAACAATTGTATGGTTGCCTGCGGCTCGTAGGAATACAGCAGCACGCCTTTCATTCCCGTAATTGCTTCATTTGTTGTGATCCCATCAGGCGTCCACTCGCTTTTGCTGCTTTTCGCATCCTCCATGATCGCCAGCGGAAGGTCTTCTGTATCATCAAAAATAAGGCCCTTTTCACCGAATAACGTCTTTTCCTCTAGAATCAGCCCGTTTTTCTCAAGGCGCTCCTTCCAAAAAGACAGGGAGCCTGCAGGAACTGAAAAGTACACCCGGCCCGCTTGGCCTTTGCCGACCGTTCCCTGTCCGCTTCCTTGGAACGGAAAAAAGGTCATTATTGTGCCGGGATCTCCATTTTGATTCCCAAAGTAAAAATGATACGTTCCGGGATCATCAAAGTTTACTGTTTTTTTAACAAGCCTGAGCCCAAGCACTTCTGTATAAAATCGCAAGTTTTCCTGCGGATCTCTCGCAAATGCTGTGACATGGTGCAATCCTTCTGTTTTCATTTTCTCACTCCTATTTATCTCGATTTCAAGATATTTATTATTTTAAACCTTTATTGAAAAGGATGCAAACCATGTGTTTTGATTAAATAATTGAAAAAATCATTTTTTTCTAATAATTATCTTGTGATCTTATCTTACAACTGCTATTATAGTGAGCATTATCATGTTTCAGGAGGAAAGTAAATGGTTAAAAAAGCACTTATTATTATTCTTATTCTTTTGCCATTCGTTCAGCTCGCGCTTTTGCCGCTCGTGAATCGAATAGAACCGATTATGTTCGGCCTGCCGTTTTTCCACTTTTGGCTGCTGTTGTGGATTATCATTACGCCGTTATGCTCGTTTGGCATTTACCAGATGCAAAAAAAAGATGGAGGACTTGAATAATGCAAGGAAATCTGACTGCACTTCTTATTACAGCTATTATCGTTTTAACCGTTGTCTGTATCGGGTTTCTTGCCGGAAGAGACAAATCCTCACGTACTTCTGTGGAAGAATGGTCTGTTGGCGGCAGACGCTTCGGCGGTCTTCTCGTCTGGTTTTTAGTAGGCGCTGACCTCTATACGGCCTATACTTTCTTGGGGTTAACCAGTACGGCTTTTACAGGGGGAAGTGTTGCATTTTTCGCCATTCCCTACTCTGTGTTGGCCTACTTTATTGCCTACTTCTTCCTGCCTAAACTTTGGAAAGTTGCGAAAATTCATAAATTAACAACACTCGCGGATTACGCTCGGGAACGTTTTGGCAGTAAGCTTTTGGCAAGCCTTGTTGCCATCGTCGGGGTGCTCATGCTTATTCCGTACATATGCCTTCAGCTGAGCGGCATTCAAGACACGCTTCAGGTTGCCGGCACCGGATATATTAACGTAAAATTCGTTGTAATCATTTCATTTATTCTTGTTGCTCTTTATACATTCTTTAGCGGGATTAAAGGGCCTACATTTACAGCTATCATTAAAGACATTTTAGTATGGGTCATTATGCTGTTTATGGTGGTGTCTCTCCCTCTCATTCATTTTAACGGCTGGACGCCGATGATTGACACGTTAGTGAAGGAAGCGCCGCAAATGCTGACGATACCGGCAGAAGGGCCAAAAGGCATTCCTTGGTTTATCACAGCATCTATTGTTTCCGCTCTGGCACTTTTTATGTGGGCACACGCCGCTACAGGCGTTTTTACAGCGAAAAGCGCCGATGCAGTAAGAAAAAACAGCATGTTTTTGCCGCTTTATAATATTGTGTTAATTTTGGTCATTTTTCTTGGCTTTATCGCGTTTCTTGTTCTGCCGGAAGATACAAATCCAAGACTGGCGCTGCTGCATTTGATTCAAACATCTTACGGCGGCGTGGCGCAAGGTTTTGCATATGCCACGATTGCTCTTGCTTCATTGATCCCTTGTTCCATCATGGCAATCGGGGCATCAAATTTGTTCGCCAATAACTTGTACCGCGACTTGATTCATCCGACTGTATCTCAAAGCAAGCTGACCCTTGTCACACGTTCAATGGTGTTTGTTGTCATCGGTCTTGCGCTTCTGTTTGGAATGCTGTTTCCGACTGCTTTAGTGACACTTCAGCTATTAGGCGTATCCGGTATGGTGCAAATCTTCCCTGCGATTGCTGTCAGCCTGTTCTGGAAAAACCAAACGAAAGAAGCAACGGTTATCGGATTATTAGTCGGCCTAGCGGTAACGTTTATTGTGTATACCACTCAATCCGCACATGGCATTTATGAAGGATTCTGGGGACTGGCCGCCAACATGATCGCTGTGGGTATCCTGAATCCGCTGTTCGTTAAAAACGCGGGATCTAATCCTGTCATTGAAGGTTTATTTGGCAAAAAACAAGACGCTAATCCAAATCAAAAGGGTGCATAAAAAAACCATACGCGGCAGCCGCGTATGGTTTTTTTTACATTTCTTTTTTCAGTGTTTCAATTGCCTTTTCCATTTGCGTATCATTATCAGACAGCTTCTTTTGAAGTTCTATCATTAATTTCGTTGTTGTATCGCCAGTCAGTATGCCTGTTTCTTTCAGCTTCTCTTTTTTCTGAAACTGTTTGACGACAGATACAAAATCCTGGTCATACGTACTGTTAACCTTCACCTTATAACCAAGTGCTTTGAGCATTTTCTGAGCCACTTTGACGTTTGTGCCTGAATCACCTGATTTGTACGTTTTATCTGCGTCCAAATACGGCAGCTTCGCGTAATCAGGCAGCTCTGCTTTCACTTGAGGCTTGATACCTTTTTTGTGAATCCATTCACCGTCAGCAGTCAGCCATTTGGCAACTGTTAGTTTGACGGTAGAGCCATCATCATATTCTTTTGCCGTTTGCACTGTGCCTTTACCGAATGTCGGCTCGCCGATTAACGGTACGTCTGACGATTCATGCAGGGCAGCGGCCATAATTTCGGCTGCGCTTGCTGTACCGTCATTTACTAAAACAGCGGTCGGCTTGGTCACTTTTCGTTCTTTTTCGGCCTTCATGACTTCTTTTGAACCGTTTTTGTATTCAACCTGCATGATGTTTTTCCCTTTATCAATGAACAGGTTGCTCATCGTAATCGCCTGTTCCATTAAGCCGCCCGGGTTGCCTCTCAAGTCTAAAATATAGCCTTTGGCGCCTTTTTTCTCTAAACTGTCAATCGCATTTGTCAGCTCTTTAGCTGTTGTTTCAGAGAAAGAAGTGATTTGAATTTCTCCGATGTTGTTGTCTTTCATCTCTGAATAGACAGTCTCTACAGGAATGGTATCGCGCTTAATGGAAAGATCGATATGACCCACTCCCGCTCTGTTCAGTTCAAGCTTCACCTTTGTGCCCTTTTTGCCTCGGATTAAAGCAACGGCCTCATTTACATTCATGCCTTTAACGCTTTTTCCATTCACCTTTAGGATTTGGTCCCTTGGTTTAATACCGGCTTTTTCAGCAGGTGAACCTTTAATTGGCGATACAATAAGGATTTCTCCGTCTTTCTCCTCCACTTGGGCTCCAATTCCTTCAAAAGATGCTGAAATCGTCTCGTCGAATGATTTCGCTTGCTCTTGATCCATATATGTAGAATACGGATCATCCAGTGATTGAATCATTCCTTTAATTGCTCCGTCTACTAATTTGTCATCATCTGTTTTTTGGTAATAATCACTTTTGATTTGCTCATACGCTTTATTTAATTTGTCGAACTTGCTGTCTCCTGTGCTTGCTGATTTTTGGCCCAGGATACTGGAATTGCCCGTAATAAATAAAGTAAGCGCCGAAGCGACAACTGCAGTGATCAGCACAATAAAAAACAGTTTTAATTGCCGTTTCAATTAAACACCACCTTTTTCTTCTTACATTATTATCATGGACGAATTCTTATTCGTCAACTCGGAGCAGAAATGAGAGAGAAACGCCCTTCTTTTGCTTTTCATAAACCTATGTCTTTATACGACATATGATAAAGAAAAAGGAGGATTCGATATTGAGCCGATATTTAGAAATGCTGTCCTTATTCGGTGTCGCAGGAGCGCACCCAGGCGGGCTGGCTTTTTCAAAAGCAGTCTTGCAAAAGGCTGCGCCCTCCCCGGACCAGCCGATACTTGATGCCGGATGCGGAACAGGGCAAACAGCGGCTTATTTAGGACACTTGCTGTATCCTGTGACAGTCGTTGATAAAGATCCTATCATGCTTGAAAAAGCGAAAAAAAGATTTGCGAATGAAGGGCTTGCCATCCCTGCATATCAGGCGGAGCTGGAACATCTTCCGTTTTCTTCTGAGTCCTTTTCCTGCGTTCTGTCAGAGTCGGTCCTCAGTTTTTCACGCCTGACTTCCTCTCTTCAAGAAATTTCAAGAGTTTTAAAACCTGGCGGGATGCTGATTGGTATTGAAGCAGCTTTAAAAAAACCGATGCCCCCTGCAGAAAAAAATCAAATGATGGATTTTTACGGATTTACTTGCTTGCATGAAGAAAGGGAATGGCATAAACTCTTAAGATCTTATGGCTTTCAAAAAACAGAAGCGATGACACTTCTTCCAGAAGATATGGAATTTGAACCAACCACAGAAATGGATTTATCGCAAACGATCGCCCCCATCTATTACGATACGCTTCAAACACATTATCAGCTCATGCAAATATATAGTGAGTACATGGGTCATTGTATTTTTATCGCGTATAAGTAAAACGGCGTATCGCCCCCGATTTTCGTCCAACCTTTTTTTCCTATCTATCATATGCTGATAGAAAGTCAGTATAGGAGGGAACAATATTGGAGAGATATTACCATCTTTGCCGTAACCATCAAGGTAAAGTCGTCAGAATTACAGAAAGAGGCGGTAGAGTTCACGTCGGCAGAATTACCCGTGTAACAAGAGACAGAGTTTATATTGCTCCGGTCGGCGCAGGCCCAAGAGGTTTTGGTTACGGATATTGGGGCGGTTATTGGGGATATGGAGCGGCTTACGGGATTTCCCTCGGTTTAATTGCAGGAGTGGCTCTGGCTGGTTTATTCTTCTGGTAAATAGAGAATCATAGTCAGATCAATGCTAGATTCACCGAATACAAGTAAGCCCGCTTATCAATGGTAAGCGGGCTATCTCTATTAGATTTTTTTCACTTTTTCAAAGTACTCTTCCAGCGTTAAATCATTATCATGTATGACTTTCGCGGCTTTTTTGCCTACATAGCGCAGGTGCCATGGCTCATATTCATATTTCGTAATATCTTCTTTATTTTTCGGATAGCGAATGATAAAGCCATATTTATAAGCATTGTCCTGCACCCATTTCCCATCGGCCGTGCTGCCGAAGGCTTCATTTAGCTCAAAGCCATTGCTTCGGCTGGAAATATCCATCGCTAGGCCTGTTTGGTGTTCACTTTCACCTGGGTAAGCAACCGCTTCTCTTGCCTTCTTTTCTCCTTTAAGGCTTACTTCATTGTCGAAAATGACTTTCTGTCTGTCATACGCACGGTACCCTGAGACAGCCGCCAGTTCATAGCCTTCCTTTTTCGCAGCATCAAACATCGTTTTTAACGCGTCTGCCGCTTCCTTTCTGATGTAACGTTTTTGAATCTTTTCTTCAAAAGAAAACTCCACATCAGGAATGACAAGATCGCTAGGTTCATAGTTTCCGGGCAGCGCGTATTGTTTATTGACAAGCGCGAGTATATTTTCTGGATTTTGAATGGTTTCCAGACCGTCCACTTTTTTAATATCATTGAAATACTTGCTTTCCAATGAAAACTCACTGTCCTGGGTGTTTGTTTTTTTGCTGTCATCTGTTTTTTGTTCTGATTGCTTTGTTTCTGCTGTGGTTTTCGTATCCTTTTGAGCATCTCCATTTGACATGCTGCAGCCGGCTCCGACTATTGCCGTTACACTCAGAGCGGCAGCCAGTGAGAACCATTTACCGGACTTTTTCATATTACATTACCTTCCTTTTATCAATCGTTTCCGCATTCATAAAGAAGAGGCTGCCGGCACCCAGCACGCCTCTTGATTTATTTTATTGTGATACGGAATGTAAAGCCACTTCTATCATATCATGAAATGTGGTTTGACGCTCTTCCGCTGTCGTTTCTTCTCCTGTTAATACGTGATCACTCACGGTGAGAATTGACAGCGCTTTTCTCCCGTGCTTCGCTGCTAATGTATACAATGCAGTGGTTTCCATTTCAACACCCAGCACACCGTATTTTGCAAGCTTTTCAATTTGCGAATCGTCATTGTAGAACTGGTCAGCAGTAAACACGCTTCCTACAGTCACCGGCACACCTTTATCCTTTGCGGCATCATAGGCATTTTTTAAGAGCTCGAAATCTGCACAAGGCGCAAAATCAATGCTTCCGAAAGCGACTCTGTTCATTTGTGAATCAGTTGAGGAGGTCATCGCTAAAATGACATCTCGCACTTTGACATCTTTACGGATAGCGCCGCAAGAACCTACTCTTATTAGATTCTGCACATCGTAGCTTTGAATTAATTCATTCACATAAATTGAAATAGACGGAACGCCCATTCCCGTGCCTTGCACTGAGATTTTTTTGCCTTTATATGTACCCGTAAACCCATACATGCCTCTGACTTCATTGTAGCATTCTACATTTTCAAGATACGTTTCTGCAATGAATTTTGCTCTGAGAGGATCACCCGGCAAAAGCACAGTATCCGCAATTTGTCCCTTTTCAGCACCTATATGTACGCTCATCTCATATCCTCCTGTAAATCTAAATTATCATCCAGCCCGTCCATTTTACAACGAATGTCATGATGAAACAAACTTCAGCATTGATTATAAAGGAATATGTAGAAAAAAGAAATGTTCGAGGATCTGTTAGGCGCTTTCTGAGAAAAACGGATAATCGGGGTGTTAATTTGAAAACCTAACCGCAGGAAGGAGGGGTGGGACATGGGTAAAAAACATCGTAACCGGATCACCGGCCAAAAAAAGAACAATCATATACCTGAAAAAGATATCGTTGCAGCTGAAGAAGCACACGGGAAAGAATATTCTGCTGCCAAACGCAAGCCTTAAAACTGCAGAAAACTGCGGATTTCCGCAGTTTTCTTTTCGTTATGTCGTTTGTACAATCAGACGATTGATTTTCCTCCAGCCGGCGGGAAGCAGTTTATAATATGTTTTCCCTTTTCTGCCTTCATCAATCAGGATCACGTCCCCTGTGGCCATAAATCTTGCATCATAATCACTCGGAACAGTGTCGAATACATTAAACAAAGAGAACGCTCTTTTCAGCACATCTTGATGATCGCTCCCGTTCAGTTCAGTTCGATACACGGCTCTGTAGCCCTTTTTTTCGCCAAACCGGGGTGTTTGAAATATTGTCACGTCATAGGAACAAGACTTCTTTTTAAACACGGATAACATCATCAAGATCCCCTCCCTTTTATTTCTTTAACATATTGGCGTTTTTGCTGTGTTTTCCTCTCTCTATTTTTGTCGAAACCGCTTAATCTTTTCGTCAAAACCTTTTACTAGGAAAAACAGAAGCAAGCCGAGACTGAAGCCTCCTAACACGTCTGTCAAAAAATGAACCCCCAGATAGACTCTGCTTATGCCGACCAAAACAGTGATTACGCCGGCAATGGTATATACCATTTTTTTACGCTTGGACAAAAACGGGAGGTGTTTCACTAAATAATAAGCAATGACAGGATATACACAAGCAGCATTCATGGAGTGGCCGCTCGGAAAACTGAAGGATGATTCATGAACCATCGGTGCAAAATCAGGCCTCACTCTTTCGATCCATTCTTTTAAGACTTTATTTAACAGCCGATCTGCGCCGAATACCAAGAGCATCAACAGGCCATCCCATGTTTTTCTGTAAAAAAACAGGCCCGCTCCGATGATCACAATTAGAGGAAGCAGAAAAGAAGAAGCACCAAGATGCGTGATTCCTGTCATGACATCATTAAGCCATGGCTGGCGGATCAAAACAGCCGCCTTGCTTATGATTTCATCTGCGGATTGAACAGCATTTGTATGAATGGCAGCAGCTAGAATTAGGAAAAAAAGAAACAAACTAACGGGCTTGTACAACAATGTAACCACCTCAATTTCACAGAAGTCATAGAACATGAATAATAAAACCGGAGCTGACCGCTCCGGTTTTAAGCCTCACTCATCTTCATCCAGCTCTTCATCTATCATACATTTTTCTATCAAATAATCAAAGGTAATATCAGCGATTTCAAACAGCTCATCCTCACTCGGTATGTAGCCCCGTCTTGCAAGCTCTCTGTAAAAAAATTCAGCGATTTCTTCCGTATCAATCACAAGATCTATCTCTTTCATCTCCGTACCGCCTCCTTTTTTATGTTTTATGAAAAAACAGGCTGAATTATACCCGGTGTTCTAAACAATTCTTTCAGTCATATATTAAATAAAAAACAAGCCATGGGAGGCTGACGCTATGATCGCTAAAATGATGGAAGCACTGGACGGAGAAAGATTTGATATCATAATGGAAAAAACGCTCAAAGGGATGACGCGTGTGATGATTTGGGGCTGTCTGCCTTATTTTATATATATCTTGATCCGTATGTTCACAAACTAACTGAAATGCTCTTTTAAACTTTCCAGAACAAACTTCATCATATCTTTATATTCTTCATCCTGAAACATTTCGTACAGAATTTTGTAATCATTATAAATATCCAAAAGCTCATCAACAATTGATACAGCAAGGATGTGAAGGGTATCTTGATCTTCATCATCGCCTTCAAACTGAAGAAGAGCAGACGATGCGATATCTTCGCCGATCTCATGGCCAGTTTCTCCGACATAGTGGACAAACAACAGCTGGTGTACAAACTGGTCCATTTCATATTTTCTAAGCACCAGCGTGAGATCCTCTTCCTCCGTTTCAAGCCACTCTCCATCCTTTAAACGGGTGAGCTCATAAATGATATCCTCCCAGCCATCTTCTAAATATCTCCAAATTTCTGTTCTGTGACCGATAATGCGAAAGAGTTCTTTTCCATAATCTTTTACATAAACAACGTCCCCAATAAGGAATTCATACTCAATATCAAGCTTTTCCATGTCGACAATGACACCCTCATAATCTTTGTAAAGCTGAATGGACGATTCAAAGTACAAAACTTCGTTATGATTGACCTCATAAAGATAGTGTTTATCAATTTGGTGCACTTTTGTGATGGTGCCAACTGTTCCATACATAATGACGACTACGATATCCCCTACTTGGAATTTCGGTTTATTTTGCTTCATTGGTGTCTCCCCCTCGCCGCAACATTTCTCATACGCTATCGTATGCCGGGTGAAGCCAATTCGCATGGGCATGAAAACCAAAGGAAATATCCAATTATGGTATGGATATGGACATAAAAAAATCCGCAGTGACCTGCGGATGAAACAGCTATTATCTGCCGTGCACTTCAGCCTCGTATTGATCCCAAGCTTCATCAAACGTTGCCATCGTGTGAAGATAATCAGCATTCAGCTCCAAATACGAACTGATTTCATGATAATCGGTTGATGTTTTCGGAAAGCTGTGATCCTCATACGCCTGATTGGCAAATTCACTGATGCTGTCCTTCGGCTTCGGGTGCCTGTATTTTAATAAATAGTGATAAAAGGATTTCATGGGTTTCCCCTCCTGGTGTCTGTCTTTTGTTGTTCTATTATACAGTTCAAGTGTAAAATTACAACAAAAGAATACTGAAACATGACTCAGGAGAAGTCAAAATAGTTGCGTTTCAAAATCCTTTCTGTCTCCATGAGCTGCTGATACGTTAGGCTTTCAGGCAGTTTTTTTGTTTGAATCAAAAGCAGCTGATCCTCAATCTCCTTAACCGTATTTTCCTCTTGATAGCTCATACCGCAGGCAGCACATACCATAGCGGGAGTGTCTGTCAATTCTATAGCCCTCGTTCCATCAGGGAGCTCCCAGTACACCGTGTTCCTGCCGGGCACCGCTTCAAGTTCGCCGCACCATTCGCATGTTTTCATGAAGAATCTCCTCCGCTTTCAATCTCTTCCTGTTTTTTCTGCTGCGCCAAAAATTTCTTTTCTTTAAGCTGATCTCTTTTCTCACGCCGGTCTTTTAATGTTTCATGCTCCGGATTTGCGATGTAGGCCTCTCTCCTTTTGATTCTGTCTACATTTTCAGGTGTAAATGAAACTTCTTTGTCAGCAAAAATGGCACTCAGCCCGACTGGATCCTTTTTGTCAGCGGTTTCAGGGAAAACGGACTCAAAATAAGCGTCTGCCTGGTTGGGGATATAATTCTCCGGTTCCGGATATGACGTAATCACACCTTCAAAATTTCTCAAAATGACTTTGTCAGGACTTTGTGACAGGACATAGTTTGGCTGCAGGGCGATTTTACCTCCGCCCCCTGGTGCGTCAACGACAAAGGTAGGAACCGCATAGCCTGAGGTATGCCCTCTCAACCCTTCAATGATCTCCAAACCTTTTGAAACAGGCGCTCTGAAATGCCCGATGCCCTCTGACAGATCACATTGGTAGATATAATACGGACGGACTCTGATTTTTACCAAATCGTGCATGAGCTTTTTCATAATTGGAACCGAATCATTAATACCTGCTAATACGACAGCCTGATTTCCGACCGGTACACCTGCGTTCACAAGCTTTTCACAGGCTTCAACGGATTCCTCTGTCATTTCGATGCTTGTGTTGAAATGGGTGTTCAGCCAGACCGGATGATATTTTTTCAATATCTCACACAATTGATCGGTAATGCGCTGCGGAAAGACGACGGGCGCCCTTGTTCCGATTCTGATGACTTCCAAATGCGGAATGCTGCGCAGCTCTTTTAAAATGTATTCTAAAATTTGATCATTGATAAGCAGCCCGTCACCGCCTGAGATTAAACAATCACGGATTTCGGGTGTTTCCCGGATATAAGCAATTGCAGCATCCAGTTGTTTTTTAGGGACTCCCATTCCGATTTGTCCGGAAAAACGCCTTCTTGTGCAGTAGCGGCAGTACATGGAACATTGATTCGTGACAAGAAACAGCACACGGTCGGGATAGCGGTGTGTCAGACCGGGTACCGGTGAATCTTCATCCTCATGTAGCGGGTCTTCCAGATCGTATTTTGTTTTGTGCATTTCTTCAGAAAGCGGCACAGACTGCATGCGGATCGGGCATCTCGGATTGTCGGGGTCCATTAAAGAAGCATAGTAAGGCGTAATATTTAAGGGGATCGTTTTTGTAGAAATTCTGACACCTTCCTCTTCTTCCTTGGTCAGATTGATGACCTTCTTTAAATCCTCTAACGTTCTAACAGTATGCGTCAGCTGCCAAAGCCAATCGTTCCATTTCTCTTCCGGAACGTCCTTCCATAACTCGATCTCCTTCCAATGCCGTTTCGGTTTATACCATTTGTTTTCCAAACGAACTCCTCCTCGCGCATGTTTTGACTTACAGTTGTTTGCACCAAATATTCATGTTTTCAAGACCTTCGGCTATAAAGCAATTATTGATCAGCCTTCCGCCATACTGATAACCTGAATGATACAACACAGCATTCATCCCAAAAGACGAAGCACGGGCGAGAGAAAACACATGAAAGATATCCCTTCCAGCCATTTCTTGTTCTAACGCCTCGATTAAAAAGCTTGTCAGCGAATGGCCGCGATATTCCGGCAGCACAGCGCAATCGGTTATTTCCGCATGCCCCAGCTCTGGATTGATTTCTGCGCTTGCTGCGCTGATCAGGCGGTCATGATCAAGCATGATATAATACACCGTATTTGCATTCATCGTCTGTTCAATATAAGCGGGGTCAAATACGGGGGTCGGATACGTACGGAATACTTTTTTATACAGCATTGACAGCTGATACATGTCGTTTGTTTCTGCTTTTCTCATCGTAAAAACGGGTATGTTGTCGTTGCGTAGACGGGGCACTGTGCGATATAAAGATTCGATGATCTCCTGTTCCTCAGTATATGAATCTGTTTGTCTCCGGCTTTCTGAAAGGTAACGAACCATGACACAAGCCGAATGGCCGAGATAGTAGCCCTTTAGATAACCCTCCGGCGCAAATAATTGTTTGGCAAGCATTGGTTCATCATGCTGCTTCGTATAGACGATGATTTTTTCCGCATTCTCTTCTTTCGCCGCTGCCACGATATCTGGCAGGGCCTTCTCAATGGCTCCGTCATAACAGACCACTCTGATTCGTTTATTAAAGCTGTCATGGTCCAAAACTGCTGTGACACCACTACTCTTTATCGACTTGAGCATCCGCATCCTCCCCGTCTGTATGAAGCCCGCACCAATCCATGATAAAAAGTGCAATAATTTTAGCAGATTCTATCATGGCTTCACCCTCAATGTATTCATTGGCCTGATGAGCCACTTTTGTTTCCCCCGGCCCGAAAACGATCACTGGTGTATCACCTGCATGGTACAAAAGCCCTCCATCCGTTCCCCACGGGGAAGCCTCAATAATCGGCTCGGTCTGTTTCATTTTTTGATAGGCTGATTGCAGCACAGAAATTAAAGGATGATCATTGGGTAAATCATTCGGCAGCCATTGAGCGCCAAACCATTCGACTTGTACGGGATGGCGTTTAAACCATTCGTCATAGTATTCTAAATCCTTCAGCCAGTTTTCCAATTCAAGTTTTACAGCTTCTGGTTTCTCATGGGGAGCAATTCCGCATCTCCCTTCTATGACGACACGATCTGCAACTGAAGATGGCCAAGCACCGCCCGAGATGGTGCCGATATTCACCGGTACCGGTATTGGGATATTGTCATACAGCGGATCTGAAATTCTCGCATTGCGGACTTTCTCCAGCTCTTGTATCGCTGTGATAACGTGCATGCTTTTTTCAATCGCGCTTACCCCTTCATAGCGTGTGCCCCCATGTGCCGCTAATCCCTTCACAGTGATCCGAAACCACATCGAGCCCTGCTGCTTAATAAATAGTTTCATATTCGTCGGTTCAGGAATTAATGCCCCGTCAGCACGATAGCCTCTCATGATGGCAGACAGTGTACCGGCGCCGCCGCACTCTTCATCTACAACACTCTGAAACAATACATCTCCCTTCAATTTGACATCGCAGGCGTGCAGGGCTTCTAAAGCAAAAAGAAGGGCTGTATTGCCTCCCTTCATATCCGTTGAGCCTCGGCCGTATATTTTACCGTTTTCTTCGACAGCTTGATACGGTTCATACTTCCAATCCTTTACGCTTCCTTCAGGCACAACATCGATATGGCCGTTCAAAATCAGGGACCTGCCTCCGCCGGCTCCCGTTTTTTTAGCCACGATATTCGGGCTCTCATGAAAATCGGATCGGTTAGATTTAAAGTAGGGATGCTGTTTTAATTGCTTTAGGCTTGGCTCCCATACATCTATGTCCATATGAAATTGCCGCAGTTTTTCAAGCACAACAGCTTGGGCGTTAAACTCTGATCCCAAAGTGCTTTTTTCCCCAATCAGCCTTTTGAGAAGACGAATGGCTTTGGCCGAATGCTGATCAAGCCACCCGATTACTTTTCTTTCAATGTCTTGCATCCTCATTCCCCCTCTTAAGAAAAAGGCATATCTATTTTGATTTCAGCCTCTGTCAGCCTCGTCACCTCATCGATTGTCGAGCCATTCATCAGCTCTTTTAAAATGAAGTGATGGCCATCGACCTCAAGAACCGCTTTTTCGGTAATAATCAAATCCACACAGCCTGCAGCAGTTAACGGCAGCGTACAGCTTTCTGTTAATTTAGGCCTTCCCTTTTGATCTGTATGACTCATGACAACAACCACTTTTTTCGCTTTTTGGGCAAGCTCCATCGCCCCGCCCATACCCGGCACCTTTTTTCCCGGAACAAGCCAATTTGCCAAATCGCCTGATTGGCTCACCTGCAGGGCGCCTAAGATCGTAATGTCAATTTTGCCTCTTCTGATCATCGCAAAAGACATCGTTGTATCAAAATAAGAAGCCCCTTTTACGGCCCGGACAGGATATCCCGCAGCGTTGCATAAATGCGCATCCTCTTCTCCCTTTTCAGGACTTTCTCCAATGCCAAGGACACCGTTTTCGGCTTGAAACATGACCTGCATGTCAGATGGCAAAAAGTTAGGGACCAAGGATGGGATGCCGATGCCGAGATTCACAATCATGCCCTGCTTAATTTCAGCAGCAGCCCGTTTTGCGATCTGTTCTCTTTCTGCTACTCCCAAGCCCATTTCCACTTCACTCCTTCACTTCGTACAACCCCCTCGACAAAAACCCCCGGCGTGACAATCATTTCCTCAGAAATCTCTCCCATCGGAACGATACGCTCAGCTTCGGCAAAGGTTCTCGTGGCGGCCATTGCCATTAGCGGATTCATATTGCGCGCGGTTTTGTCATACGTTAGATTGCCGAATTCATCGGCAATGCACGCATTGATGAAAGCAAAATCAGCCGTCAGCGCTTCTTCTATCAAATATCGTTTTCCCGCCACAGTTACGATATCCTTTTCCTCGCAAACCATTTGATTATCAATGCCGATATCGCTTAAAATACCGCCAAGTCCCGCTCCGCCGGCGCGAATCCGCTCCGCAAGCGTTCCCTGAGGTGAAAATTGAACTTCTAATGTCCCGTCTGTCATCTGTTTTCCGGCTACAGGATTAGAACCGATATGCGAGGCGATCAGGGTTTTGACCCGTTGATTAACAATAAGCGGGCCGATCCCTATCTCCGGGAAACCCGCGTCATTGCAAATAACAGTTAAATCCGTTACACCGCTGTCCAAAATAGCCTCAATCAATGAAGGAGGCGACCCGACTCCCCCAAAACCGCCAAACATCAGAACCGATCCGTCCTGAACATCTGCAATTGCTGTTTCAATGCTGATTGCTTTTTGAAATGGCACCATTTGATGTCAATCCTTTTTTAAGTTTTTTTCGACCGCTGCAACTGTTTCTGAAAAAATAGAGATAAGCTCTTCAACTTCACCGTCTGAAATGGTAAAAGGAGGAGCAATAATGACAGCATCTCCTTCTCCGCTGTCTATCCCAGCTTTAGAAGGATAAACAATCAGCCCGCGTTTTTTCGCCTCGCTGACAATAAGCTGGGTTACCGCCTGTTCTGGCGGAAACACTTTCTTCGTTTTCTTGTCTGCCACAAATTCAATGCCTAATAGCAGACCTTTTCCTCGCACATCACCTATGATGCCGCTTTGAGACGCCGCCTCTTCAAGCTTCTTCTTCAGCACAGCTCCTTTTATTTCTGATTGTTTGATCAAGCCGTGCTTTAACACATACCGCAAAACTTCAAGAGCAGCTTTGGCTGAATAGGGATGTGCACTATATGTGTGGCCGCTCATAATCACACCTGATCCTTGTTTAATCGTTTCAACAATCGAATCAGATACAACTGCAGCAGCAATAGGGGCATACCCCGCACCGAGACCCTTGCCTAATACAGCAATATCAGGAACGGTGTGCCAATGCTCTGTCGCAAGCATCCTTCCTGTTCTCCCAAGCCCTGTCATTACTTCGTCTGCAATAAAAAGCACGTCTTGTGTGCGGCATACCTCGCTTAATCTCTCATAATATCCCGGAGGCGGAGTAATCGCTGCTCCTGCAGCACCAATAATTGGCTCAGCCACAAAGCCGGCGATGAATTGGCTTCCGATTCTTTTGATCGCAGTGTCTAGTTCATCAGCTGCAGACTGAACAAAGTCTTCTGCCGTCTCAGAATTCAGCCGATAAATGTGTGGAGCTGAGATAGCTGGATACCGTTCAATGAGATGGGTGAACCTGTATCTCCTTTCATAAAAACCAGATAATGAAAGCGCTCCCAAAGTTATTCCGTGGTAACTGCTCCACCGAGACAAAAAGATGGATTTTTGTGTTTGCTTTTTTTCCTGCCAATACTGAATGGCTATTTTCATCGCTGTTTCTATCGCTTCTGATCCGCTGTTGACAAAAAAAGACCAATTCACATCTCCCGGCAGCTCCTGCGCCAAGAGAGCGGCTAATTGCTCAGCGGGCTCGCTCGTAAACTGTGAGCGGTAAGCAAAAGACACCTGATCAAGCTGTTCTTTCAACTTCTCAGTCACATCACGAACTCCGTGGCCGATATTACATGTCACCGCACCTGACGAGCCGTCAAGATATTTTTTTCCGGTCTGATCATACACATATGAACCCTTCGCATAACCGACAACCGGATAGGCCGAGCTAAGCTCCGGCTTAATCAAATAACTGCTCATGCTCCCACCTCAAAACCCTTTTAACATATTGTATGAGTGTCCAAATGGCGGCATGACGTTCCCAGCAAAAACTTTTTCACATAAAAAGAGCCTCCCTGAAGGGGAAGGCTCTTTTTGAATTTCAGCATCTAGCAAATAAAAGCGGCTCCTACAATAATTAATAAAATGAACAAGACAACAATCAATACAAATGTATTTGTCCCGCAGCCAAATCCATAACCGTATCCAGGGTATCCATACATGCTGTTTTCATCCTTTCTTATCACGATATACGGCATTTTATGCGGGCCAAGTCCCAAATGGTTTGTGCAAACGCCTATTTCATGTAAGGAAATAATGAAAAACGGTATGCACCCGCTCATATTTTTTAAATGTCAGCTTTTCGTAAAAATGGGTTGCACCGTCTGTGCTTGTAGCCACTAAGTAGGCTGCTTCCATTCCTAGTGATTTGGCGATGGACAGCATTTCTTGCACTAAGACACTGCCGTAGCCCTTCCTTTGAAACTGATCTAAAATTGCTACTTCTTCGATTTTAGCTGTTTTCTCTTGCTGATCGATAAACAGCTCGCCGCACCCAATGGGAATTTTCTGTGCCTGGTCGCTATAACAAACAACAAGTATGATTGTACCCGCTTCGTAGAAAGGATATTTTCTATTTAATTTTTGTTCTGCGATCGCTTCTCCAATATAAATGGAATCGTAAATTTTCATAATAGAAGATCCGTCGCTAAGGCTCTTTGCTGTCCCCCATGCGGTTAAAGGATGTCCCACCCGCCCCTTCCAGTCACTCAGCTTCATGTCATATAGTAGCTCATCCTCGACGACAAAGCCGCTTTTTACAAGCGACTGCTTCAAACCGAGCGGAAAAACATGTTGCGGCGACGCTTTTAAATGGAGATAATTCGCCTCAAGCAGCTTTGGTACGGAGGGCAAAAAGTTCAATAATCGCTCCAATGGAAACGTATCATGGAGCTGAACAAAATTATGAGAAAAAATTTGCGGAAGCTGAGGATCTCTGTATACGCTGTAATGATCAAACGATGTCGATTCAGACGTTAACAATATATATTGATGTTCCGTTTTTGAATAATGTCCTGTCATGAACGTCTCCTTTTTATGACCTATCCCTTTACTCTGTTGCAATATTCAATTTCTTTATAATCTCATCGTACACCGGATAAAACGGCTTTCCAATTGGAAATTGCTGAATATTTCGGAAAGAAGCGGAGATTGGCTTCTGATGTAAAAAAAACTTCCTTGCTACTTGTTCACTAATTGGGTGAAAGAAGCCGTTTAGAAACAAAAACGGCTCGCGTTCGATGAAAAACAGCCTTCGGCCAGGCGGATTTTTGATCAATTCAGATCGCTTCCACATAATCGGCGGCCCTTCCAAAAGCGCCTCCATCTCTTCTTTTCCAACTGTCAATATGTCTTTTCTTTGAAATTGATAGAATTGAAACGCATACTGGTCCACAATGCGCCTTTTTTTTCCGGCTTCGATATAAAATATGGCAGGATGGTCAGCTTCCTTTACTAAAATATAATTCGGAATGTTTAAATTTCTCCCAATCCTATATTGGAATAAATATGGGTCTGGAACAGCGACAGTCCGATTTAGATACCAGAAACTCCACTTTTCCCCGACAGGGTGCCGTACACCCTGATCAAGAAAATACACAGTTTGATCTGAACCTTTTACAAAAGAGCCGTCAATCAAATCGGCGGGCAGAAACCGATATGCATTTTGAAATGAATCTGGGGTTTTATAAGTTGTATCTAATACTTCATTTATCGGCAGAAATGGGGTAAAGTTGTTGAGTCTCGCCCAAAAAATTGCGTCGCCATGATTCCAATGCTTCATATCATCATCCCAATAGCCTCCATATTTATGGTGAATGAGATTAAGTAACGAACGGCGATGCATTACTGAACAATGATCAACATGAAAAGCCGCCTGCTCTAGCACTGCATTGGCATTTCTGTAGAAATGTGAGATTTCCTCTCCCCTTTCGTTTACATGTACAACTTTTTGTTTTGAATAGACAACCTGCGCTTCAGGCTGATGTGAAAATTCTTGCACCATACGGCTCAGCCGCTCGGGATGATAAACAGTGTCATCAGTAAGATAGGAAATGTAATCGCCGTCTGCAAATGGGAGCGCACTGTTAATTAATGTGGCATAACGAGCTGTTTTTAATCGATCTGCAGGGTGCACGAAACTGTTATGATATTGAATGCGCCGGTCATGAAGATACTTGTGAATTACCGCAGTTGTTTCTGCATTCGAATGATCATCCATAATAAAAAGCTCCCAAAGATAATGCGTTTGCTGTATCACGCTTTCGATCGTTTTTTGCAAATAATCGGGTTTATTGTAACTTGTTAAAATAATAGACACTTTCTCTCCCATCTATACCGCCCCCGCCGTCAAACATAAAAACGGCTCCGCAGCAAGCAGAGCCTCTGTCATCATTTAAAAAGCACCCCAGCTTACAACACTTGAGAGTGACACATGAGATCTCGTGTTATTTAACGGGTTTTGAAAAATAACCAAATCAGTCAGAACTTCTTTTACAATGACATTCTGAAGCGTATCTCCGTTGATCAAATTGACTTTTGAAACCGGTACGCCCAGCTCTTTTGCAAAAATAAGCTGGCGTCTGAGATCAGATGAATTTCCTTCAGTAGATGATTGACGGATAAGCAGAATCAGCAAAAGCAAAATAAAATACAGTTCATCTTGGTTTTCTTCTCGATCCACTTGTTTCTCTAAATCCAAATAATCCCTCTCCCTTATCCCTTTACTCTGTTTCACAATATGAACGACTTTGATTTATGGTATAGGACTATGTCCACTCCATTAAAAAATCAGCATTTTCCTTAAATAGATGAAAAATAGATCAGGTACGGCGTTCGACTCATACCAAATAACAGCCGGAAGAATATGATTAACGTGAGTTCACTATCGAATAGGAGGTGTTTGTAATGAGCTCTGAAAATACACAGTTAAAAAAGGATTTAATTAAAACCGTTTTAAGTCCTTTATTTCCAACTGCAACTGAAGGAGGAGAAAACATGGATAGTAATCTTAAAGCCTTGCTTGAAGCGGCCATCGATCAAAAAGTAGATGAAAGTGAAACGGTTACGGCAGAATCTCTTTTAGATCCTTCCCTTCCGGCAAGATGGATTTTTGCCAGAGTTACGCCAGGCACGACAATCAGCATTGTGACTGATTCAGGTGATATGATCGGACCGGTTGTTTTCGTTGCTTTCGATCAAGTTCACGGTATCGTCTTTGTAACACAGGAAAGCTCCGTCACTCCGGCAGGTCAAGCTACAACATTAATTGATGTAGACAAAGTAGAAAGCGTTACGTTCTTTTCATAACATCCGATGAAAGTCTTGTATATCCAGTCGGGATACGGAGGAATATACAGTTATTTTGATCGCTGGGCTGAAGAATGTTTTCAGAACACTCATACAGAGTATATGATTGCAGATAAACCTGAAGCAGAATCTTTGGTGAAGATCGAAGCGTTTCAGCCGGACTTCGCACTTATGATGGTTGGAGACCGCGTTCCTCACGACTGGCTGACCTGGTTAAAGGGTAAGGATATCCCCGTGTATGTTTGGCTGACCGAAGACCCATTTTATATTGATATCAGCCTTCAGGTAATTAAGCTTGCTGACGCCATATTAACGATTGAACAAAATGCCGCTCTCTATTATCAAGAGCTCGGCTACCAGAACGTCTATTATGTTCCGATACCAGTTAACCATCGGCTGTTTAAAAAAATGGGCACCGAACATTCCTATCATTCAAATCTGTTAATCATCGGCTATCCTTACCCTAATCGGGTTCAGCTTATGAAAGAAGCCGTCCATCTGCCTTTCACGGTTCGGGTAATCGGCAAGGAATGGAGAAAATATCTGCCTAAAAAAGTGCTCAAACAGCCGCACATCGATGTCGTCAGCACATGGGTTCCTCCCGAACAGGCCGTTCATTATTATAACGGAGCAGACATCGTAATCAATGCGCATCGGCCCTATCATTTTGCTTTCAACCAAAATACTATGCGTATCAAAAATGCCAGTTTTAATAACCGAACGTTTGATATCGCTGCATGCAAAGCATTTCAATTAACCGATTTACCTGCGGCCCATCCTTTTTCATCCTTTATTTCTTATCACGGCATGAACGACTTTAAGGAAAAAACCGCTTTCTATATCAAAAACCCTGAAGAACGGCATAAAGCTGCAGCAGCCAATTATAATGAGACCGTACCCGCATTTACGTTTGATGAGCTTCCTGCAACACTAAAGGCGATTCATCTGGCGCTTTCTTGAAAAATCGTTCATTGCTATGAACGATTTTTTCATTCACAGAAAAAAGCAGCTTGTTCAGCTGCTTTCTTTTCTAGCCGTCAGAACGGTCTTTCAGCTTCCTCGGGTTCACCTGTTTATGAAGATCAGGCATTCCGCCGAGATGCTGTGCAATTTGTTCCCACGATACAATTTTGAAGTTTTGATTGACTGCTTGTCCATTATCGATATTTTCACCGTCCTGCGCCACAAAAATCCCATACGGATATTTTGGACCAAGCCCGAAACCGAGAACATCAATACCATCTGTGTCACTAGTACCGTCTATCTTCTCTCCATCTGTAATTTCAAAGTTGGCCACATAGCGATTTTTCCCCTGCCGTTCATACATTGCATAGCTGTTATTTCCTTGACTTGAGGCCATGAGATATCCTTTGCCACTTGGGGCATAATAAATTGTCAGTCCTTCAATATCAGCTGTCAAATGTTCACCTGTCGCACGGTCAACAACCTGTCCCTTTGATCCTCCGCCTGGCTCAGCGTTAAATTTCCAGATGGCTTCATCTTCCTCTGCTATGTATAGGTTCCCGTACTCATCATCCGCAACAAGGCCTTCAGTCTGAGAATTCAACTTAAATTCACGCACTTTTTTCCCTGTTACGTAACCCTTTCCACCATCAACAATTTCATACTGTTCAAATTCCCCTTGTTTGCCTGTCACTAATGCGTAAAATGCCCCTGTTTTCTGGCTGTGATACAGACTGAATCCGTAAACCTCAGAAATACCAGTGGAAATAGGGTGTTTCGGATCTGTAATGCTTTTCAATTTTCCTTTATCACCGTCTATTGCATATACTTCAATTGTATTTTTTCCTTCAGACCTGTTGGATGCTGCAGCAATATCAATTTTTTCGCCGTTCAATGGAAAATCAAAGCGCAGATCGACATTATTGAGCTTGCCAAATTCATAAGAATGAAGCTGTTTTCCATCTAAATCATACACGACGAGCCCTGATTTCTTATTTGTCGTAATTAATTTGCTTTTTTCCGGGTGTTTCTCATGAACCCAAATGGCCGGATCATCTGCTGCGTCATCGCCAGAAGCGACCGGATCTGTCTCCGTTTGCGAAGTCACTTTGAAATGATGTTTCTCATTCACATCATGAGCCGACACCGAGTTTGCTGTCAGGCTAAGCAATAAACCCGCGGCGGTGCTTAGCAGCATTGTTTTTGAAACCTTCATTTGGTACCCTCCTCTTTTATCACTATCATCCCTATTGTAAAATATACACAAGTATTTACCGTGAGGAAAATGAACCTTTTTTTATAGGGTTTCTGACTCATAAACAACTTTCCCTAAAGAGGTACGTGAGATGACTTTGTCAGCTTTGCTTTTGAGGTGCGAAATAAAAACATAATGAACATTTAGTACATTGTTTATTTAGTTTTATCATTCGCTAGTTGCGCCCGTTTTCCATTTTCTATTAAAAAAGAACACGTTGTGACATGATCATTCCCCTAAATTTTGTTTTATTGGTTGCTTTCATTAATTCGATTATAAAGTTGAACATATGATGCATGGTAGAGAAACGAGAGTTGGAGGATAAGCCATGCCTAAACAGCAAACAGCAGAACTAAAACCATTTTTTCATAACAAAACAGTTTTAGTCACTGGCGGAACAGGTTCAATCGGGAGTCAAATTGTCAAACGCCTTTTGCTGCTTACACCTAAACAGGTGATTGTATTCAGCAAAGACGACAGTAAACAGTATGTCATGAGCCAAAAGTATGCGGAGGATAAGCGGCTATTATTTGTACTTGGAGATGTACGCGATCACAGAAGGGTGAATCAGGTGATGAAAGGCGTCGATATCGTCTTTCACGCGGCTGCGCTGAAACAGGTTCCGACATGTGAGGATCATCCATTTGAAGCGATCCAGACCAATCTCATCGGCGGACAAAATGTGGTGGAAGCTGCCCTTTTACACCGAGTGCAGCATGTCATTAATATCAGTACAGATAAAGCTGTATCTCCTGTGAACACAATGGGTGCCACCAAGCTGTTATCTGAAAAGCTGTTTCATCAAGCAAACCGCCACGTTCAAAACAAAGGAACCGTGTTTTGTTCGGTCCGCTTTGGAAATGTTCTGGGCTCCAGAGGTTCGGTCATCCCTATATTATTTGAACAGATGATGGAGGGTGAGCCTCTGACAATCACAGACAAGAACATGACCAGATTTTTCATGTCAATAGACGATGCAGCTACATTGACATTGCAATCAGCTGCTATTACAAAAGGCGGAGAAACCTTTATTTTCAAAATGGAATCACTGAAACTTGAAGAACTGATTCATGGATTTGAAGAATATGCATCGCAGCACGGGCTCCCGCGGCCGGCTGCAGTAGAAGTCGGCAAGCGTCCAGGTGAAAAGCTTCACGAAGAATTAACATCCCCGCATGAAATTGAATCACTGTATGAATGGGGCAACCTTTATGCGATCCTTCCAGAGCCTGAAAAACATCCTGACTTTCGCAAAGTCAATCTGCCTGGGTATCAATCTGATCAAGCCCCGCTCATTACGAAAGAAAGAATTGCCCAGATTATTGAAGACTTGCATCAAGAGAAAAAGGCATAAAAACAAGCCTGTCTAAATTAGGCAGGCCTGTTTTTAACATTTTATTTATCAAAGAGATGCAGATAGCTTTCGTATCCTTCCTCTTTCAGCTTATGCTTTGGAACAAACCGCAGCGCTGCTGAATTTATGCAGTAACGAAGCCCGTTTGGTCCCGGACCGTCATTAAATACATGACCAAGATGAGAGTCGGCAGTTCGGCTTCTTACTTCTGTGCGAATCATGCCATGGCTCGTGTCCAATTTTTCTTCCACTTCTTCTTCTTCAACCGGTTTCGTAAAGCTTGGCCAGCCGCAGTGGGAATCAAATTTATCCTTGGATGTAAACAATGGCTTGCCTGACACAATGTCTACATAGAGCCCCTCTTCCTTATGATCCCAATATTCATTTTGAAACGGCGGCTCCGTGCCGTTATTTTGCGTTACTTCATATTGTATACGATTTAATGACTTAATTTTTTCTTCTTTATTGTACGCCATTTATTTATTCCCCCAATGCTCATTAATAAATCCGGCACGTCCGGAACCTGTCCGGTAGCGCTGATAATGTGCTGGATTCTTTTTATAAAAATGCTGATGGTAGCCTTCCGCTTCATAGAAAGGTTCAGCTTTTAAAATGTCCGTTACAATCGGATCTTTAAAGATGCCGCTTTCCGCCAGACGTTGCTTGGAAGCTTCCGCAAGCTCCTTTTGTTTATCATTATGATAAAAAATGGCTGCGCGATAGGAACTGCCGCGATCAGCAAACTGCCCGCCGGCATCTGTCGGATCGATTTGCTGCCAAAATAATTCAAGCAGTTTTTCATAAGGGAATACATCAGGATTAAACGTGATTTGAACAGCTTCACGATGTCCCGTCGTTTCACTGCACACCTCTTCATACGTAGGGTTTTCAGTATGGCCGCCTGTATACCCGGACACCACTTTTTCAATTCCCGGCTGTTCGTCAAAAGGTTTAACCATACACCAAAAACAGCCTCCTGCAAATGTGGCGATTTCTTTTTTTTCAGACATACTGGTGCCTCCTTTGTTAATACGTGGTATTATTATATTATAGCATGTAAAAATAGAATGAAAATGATTCTGCTTTTCAATAAAATCTATAGGTTTTAAGCAATATGCTTATGTAATGGAGGTTCACAAATTTGAAAGTAAGAACACAGATGATGTACGATATGGAAACTTTACTCCGTAAAGTCTTTAAACAAATACGCAATGAAATCAATGAAATTTTAGATAAAGAGCTGTCGCGGAACGAATTCACCATTCTTCGGATCCTCAGTGAACAAGGGCCTAAAAAAGTCACTGAATTTGCGCCTATTTTAGAGGTATCGGCAAGCCACATTACGGCTGTAACCGATGCGCTGGTAGAAAAGGAATGGATTACGAGAATCAGATCGAAGGAAGACAGACGCATCATCCGCATTCATATCACTGAAGCGGGCGAAAAAGTCCTTCAGCACTTTAACGAGAAAAAAACGGAATATTTCTTTAAACGCTTTGACTGCTACACTGATGCTGAACTTGCCACGTTAATCGAGCTCTTCAGCAAACTTGATAAAAAACGGTGAAAAAAAGCACATACCGCTATATATAGGTATGTGCTTTTCGCAAGTGCTTCACTTATTTTTCAGTGAACAGCTTCATTGTTTTCCAGCGGCCATACCTGTAATACAAAAATGCCGCGCAGCTGCTAAATAAAAAACTCATTCCGATCCCAAGCCCGATTCCTTTTTGTCCAAGCCAAGCTGAAAATAGAGCTGTGAAAGGATATCTCAACACCCAAAACGAGATCAAATTTAATACCAGAACCTGCAGCATCGCTCCCGCGGCCCTGACGATTCCGTTCAGCACAAAATTAATCCCAATAAAAGGGTAGAAAAACGCGATCCACCGCAAATATTGTTCACCAAATGCGACCGCATCAGGCTCGCTGATAAATAACCTTATAAGGTATTTACCAAATACCCAAATCATAACCGCAATCACCAGCATGCAGGAAATAACAGCCAGCACACCAAGCCTTGCAATCGTTCCTACTCTTTTATTGTTTCCGATTCCGATATTTTGCCCTGCCATACTGTTGACGGCCGTACCGGCAGCCATTGCTGGAAGCGTGATGATGCTGTCGAGCCGCTGGACCGCGCCAAAGCCTGATACCACGTGCTCCCCGTATGAGTTGACAACACTCATAATCGCCATCATACCGCCTGTAATCACCATCATCTGCAGACCTGCCGGAATCCCTAGTTTCAAAATCAACGCGGACTCTCCCCACTTGGGCACTCTCGGAATTGAGAAAGGCACAAGCTTGTGTTTGATGACATAAAACAACCCATACAGAAACGCAATGCCTTGTGACAAAATCGTTGAATAAGCCGCACCCGCTATTCCCATGCGGAACACAGAAATAAAGAGCGGCGCCAGCACTGTATTCAGTACAACAGCAAACGCAATAAACCGGAGCGGTGTCTTGCTGTCGCCCAGCGCCCGAAGCACAGTACTGATAAAGTTATAACCAAACAAAAATAAAATGCCGATGAATTGAATCTGTAAATACGTCTCAGCAAGCGGCAGCATTGACTCCGGCGTTTTTAGAAGACGCAGCAAAAGCTCTGAGAGAAAAAAACCGGCCGCGCCGAATCCGATGCTTAGGCCTGTTAATAAAACAACAAAAGCGTTAATATACGACGTCATTCCCTTCACATCATCTTTTCCTTTTTGCTGAGATAAAATGGTTAACGTCGCATTGTTAAGGCCCAAAATAAAAGACAGCACGGTCAGAACAATCGTGCTTGATACCGCGGCTGCCCCAAGAGCCTGTGCCCCCAGTAAATTGCCGATCCACAAGCTGTCTATAAACTGAAAGGAAACCTGCAATGCGTTTCCGAGCATAATAGGCGTTGAAAACAGTACTAGCTGTTTCAGTACGTTCCCCTGTGTAAAATCGTATGCTTTCATCTTTTCTCCTTGTGTTCTTAAATTTTCTTCGGACCGCACGAAAAAAGAGACGTTGTTTCATGTCTCTTTTTTCATGATTTATCGGTTTTTTTTCGGTCTCGCATACCGAATGTAAACACCATCACACTTAGGAACAAGGCACAATAGGAAACATTCAAATACATTTGATCCATGTCTTCAGCGGCCAGATGATGATATGCAAGCCAGCCGAAGTACAGGGAAAATGTAAAGGATAATAAACTGAAATACTGGTAAACCTGTTTCATTTTCAGTCACCTCTATTGTTTAGGATGGTAATAGGAAAACTCAATTTCATCTTTTTCTAAATTTATCTTATCCGCTTTGACATACATTCCATTCGTTAAAGGCATTTCTGACAAACGAACTTCAATGCTTTTATCTCCTGGGTGAACGTGGACAAATGACGGCAACTCATAAAAGCTGTCCATATAATTTAACACAAAGCTAATCGGTATACTCAATTTCCCTAACGAAAATTTCGTAACATTCAACTCTACATCACCGTTTTTTTTCACGGTCGGTTCAAAAGCGATAAAAGCATCAATAGTCGTAGAAAATGCTTTGATTTTCCCTGCAACATGAACATCATCATCAATCTCTACTTTATAATCAAGCTTGTTTGATGCCTTGTCGTTTAAATATGAGTTAACAAACGCAGCTAATGATTCTTTTGTGCTTGTCACTTGAAATCCATACTCGCTCTCAGATGAATCCTTCACCTGAGCTTGTTCTCCCGGGAGCAAAACAAGTGCAACAAACCCGGCAGCGAGGATAAAATTGATTGCAAGCAATATAAAAAACAGTCGTTTCCACTTATTCATGCTGTCACCCTACTCTTTCGGTAATCCTTCTTTTTTTATGGATTGATAAACGCGCTTCGCGATTAGAGAATAACCCGTACCATTAGGATGAAAATCATCTTCCTCAGAAATTCGGCTGCTGTCACTTTTTTGATTGAACAAATCTTCGATATAAATGATTTTCGCATGTTTATCTTTTTTCAGCTCTTTTTCAGCAATATGGTTCCAATCCGTGACGACACCGTTTATCTCATTTAGTTCAGATAATGTAAACGTAAACGGATTGTACATGCTGACATAAATCAGCTGAGCGTGATCATTCAGCTTGCGAATTTCAGAAATGATTTTTTCAAAGCGCTTTTCGTACGGTTTTTCCGCTTCCTGAAACGGTTCAACGGTTAATTGCAGGAAATTTTGGCGAAGGACTTTCATCAAATCATTACCGCCAATTGTAAAAAAGACATAATCTGCGTCCTTTATGCCTTTTTGAACCTTTTTATCTTTTAGTTTTTCTAATAAATCATCCGAACGGTTCCCTTTTACGGCATAATTTTTCACGTCAACCGTTTTGACTTGTTTATCTGACCGGATAGAATCCGCCACCTTGCCGACATATCCCTTTCCATCGGGATCTCCGACTCCTTCTGTCAGCGAATCTCCGACAGCCGCTATGACAATGTGCTCTTTCGTTTTCGTTTCATGATCTTTTTGTTTTCCCTCAGATGCTGTACGTATACTTGTACAAGCAGTAAGAAGCAAAATCAAACTGGCCATGATTGAAAAAATGCGCAGCTTCAATCTTGTTGCTCCTTCCCATTCTACTAGTGGAAAGTGTATCATGTTTTAGAAGATTTGCAAATGCCTAGTCTCCTAGCTTACTTGAGTGTGCCTGCTGATTTTACATCGGCGATAATTTCATCGTACGGTGTATTTTCCACTCCATTATAATCTTTCAGCACCTTGCCGTTCGGGCCTACTAACCAAAAAGAAGATTGATGAATGACTTGGTCCTCTCCCTCCGGTTTCTTTACGATCGCTTTAAAGCTCTTAAGTGCGAACTCCTCAATCTCACTCTGGCTGTATCCGGTGAGAAAATCCCAGTTATCAAACGATAATGGATAATTTGCGGCAAATTTCTTCAGCTGTTTCGGCTTATCGTTTTCTGGATCAACACTAAATGATACGATACGGACATCTATATTCTCGGCTTTCAGTTTTTTTTGCAGATCGGTCATATGAGCCGTCATCGGCGGACATACAGTTTCACAATTGGTAAAAATAAAATCCGCCAGCCATACTTCTCCTTTTAAACTCTCTAATGAAACGTTCTTGCCGTCTTGGTTTTGAAATGTAAAAGGCTCCACCTCGTAATTGAGCGGATTTTTAATCTGCTGTCCTCCGCAGGCACACAAAAGCAGAAAAAACAGCCCAGCCATTAAACCTTTGATAACCTTCATGACATTCATCCTTTCAGGCAGCATAAAAACGCTTTCTAAAATCTGTCCTTACTGTCCCATATTTGTATTCGATACTGAGCAAAAAAAATCCTGCATGCCTCCCCATTAACGATTACAAAGGAGGACATACAGGTAAAAAAACGGCATGTTATGCGTTGTGCTTTAACACCTCTTGATGAAAAACAGCCTGATAATCTGCCCACTTCATCCGGCGCTTCATATAATGTCGGAAAGAATACACTTTTGCCCTGCTGTTTGATGAAAACACTTCTTTTAAGTAGAATTGCAAATGGTGATGTATCATAAAGAAATAGTGCTCATCTTCCTTTAATACAGGTATTTCTGTCACTTTCACCTGAATCCCGTCACCGCGTTTGAACTCTAGGCTTTTGAGTAACAAGCTATCAATCCTCTTTTTTTGTTTTTCTTCTATTATATATGATGCCAGCCTAGCTGTCTGTCATTTTGCGCGGTTGCGAAAAAAATTAGATCAGCAAATGGAATAAGTCCTCATCCTTATTCACCTCTACATAATGAAACGGTTTTTTGTTCATCCGTTCAATCAGCGGCCCATAATCGGCTTTATTCTGCAGCTCGATGCCGACAAGAGCTGGTCCGTTGCTTTTGTTATTTTTCTTCGTATATTCAAACCTTGTAATGTCATCATTCGGCCCGAGGACTTCGTCAAGAAATTCGCGGAGCGCCCCCGCTCTTTGCGGAAAGTTGACGATAAAATAATGCTGAAGGCCTTCAAAAATCAAGGAGCGCTCCTTCATTTCCTGCATTCTTCCTATATCGTTATTCCCCCCGCTGACCACACACACCACATTTTTTCCTTTAATTTCATCCTTGTACAAATCAAGCGCTGCGACAGAAAGAGCTCCGGCCGGTTCAGCAACAATCGCACATTCGTTATATAATTCAAGAATGGATGTACATACTTTTCCTTCAGGCACAAGGAGAATGTCATCAACAACAGATTCCAGCGTCCGAAAGGTCTCCTCTCCAATTTTTTTAACAGCTGCCCCATCTACAAACTTATCAATTTTATCAAGTGTGACGACTTGCCCAGCCTTGTTTGATTCAAAATAGGATGCCGCTCCCGCGGGCTCAACAGCAATTACCTTTGTATCAGGAGACACATTTTTCAAATATGTACCTACCCCTGAGAGAAGGCCGCCGCCTCCGACACTTGCAAAAAGAAAATGCGGTTCTGCATCAATGTCGTTTAAAATCTCGACTGCGAGCGTCCCCTGTCCGGCCATCACATCCGGATCATCGAACGGATGGATAAACGTCCGAGATTCCGCCTCACAGCACTCAACGGCACTTTTATACGCGTCATCAAACGTATCGCCTGTCAAAATGATATCGATAAATCCTTTTCCGAATAGTTCAACTTGAGATACTTTTTGTCTCGGTGTAGTAGACGGCATAAAAATTTTCCCGTGAATGCCAAGATGTTTACACGAGAATGCCACGCCCTGCGCGTGGTTTCCAGCGCTTGCACATACCACTCCGTTTTCTGTCTGCTCGCTGGAAAGCTGTTTCATTTTATGATAAGCCCCTCTGAGCTTAAAAGATCTAACAACTTGCAAGTCTTCACGTTTTAAATAGATATTGCATTCATATCTCTCAGAAAGTCTGTCATTCCTCTGCAAAGGTGTGTGAATGACAACGTCCTTTACGTTTTGGTGAGCCTTCAAAATGTCTTTCACTTGGATGAGAGAGTTTTCTTTCAACAACGGTTTCATGTACAGATTCCTTTCTTGTTTTAAATCCCTATTTAATATGCCATTATAACACGAATATTCAAAAAATAAGACAATTATTTTTATTTAATAATTAAAAAAATACAGAATATACCCACCACATCTCGTGGTAACTTCTGTTTAACCATTATCCTGCAGACTCAAGAAAAAAGATGATCGTAAAATAAAGGGTGTTTTCAGCAAAAAGGCATGATATAATAAAACCAATTAGAACCAAAAGGAGCCAATTGATGAATAGCGCACCAAAACTCAATACATTTCAACATCTAATCGGAGAACATCAAACTTTCCTGGAAGCGAAGCGAATCGCCAAGCAGTTCTCGTTATCGGAGCTTCCTGTCTTAATAACAGGAAAAATCGGAACAGGCAAAAATCATTTCGCACATGCCATACACTTGGAATCTTCGAGAAGCAATGAACCGTTTATAAGCGTTAATTGCAGCACGCATTCTGAAGAAAGCCTTATTCATGAGCTTTTTGGCCCTAACGGAAATTCAGGCGCTTTTCACAAAACGGCACGAGGAACCCTTTTTCTTGATGAAGTATGGCGCATGCCGGCTTCCGTACAAGCTCAGCTGTTAAAAGCGCTTGATTCAGACATGGAGAAGCCGCGAATGATCTGTGCTTCTGCAGACGGATCCGCGGAACATTCCTTCAGGCAAGACTTATTTTACAGGCTGAACATTTTAACGCTCACACTGCCCGAATTATCTGAACGAAAAAGCGATATACCGCTTTTGACACAATATTTCCTCTCAAATTCCGGACAGCAATTGTTAATCGATCCCTCTGTCTTTCCGGTGCTTGAGCAGTATGCATTTGAAGGAAATGTAAGGGAATTAAAAAACGCTGCCGATTATATGGCGGCAGTATCAAGCGGGGGAACAATTCATCCATATGACCTGCCGCCATATATTAGAGGCGCGATAGACGGAAAAACGTCGAAGAAAAAAGCAAAGCTGCTGACTTTAATGGAAAAAGCTGAGTTTTTGTTTATTTTGGAAACAATAAAAGCATTGAACGAAAAAGGAGAACCTGCCAGCAGACGGATCATTTCTGAACACAGCAAAAATACCCAGACCTCGTTAACGCCGCAGCAGGTCAGAAGCCGTCTCGACTATTTGGAGAAAAAAGACTATGTCACCAAAAGCCGCGGACGCGCCGGCACAAAAATTACCTTTGAGGGCTTGAGCTTTATAGAGACGTTAAAAAATCAAATGATCTAGCGATCGAAAGGAGAATGTACTTGTTTACAATGAAAGAAGAAATCGCCAATGCGATTACACACGGCATCGGTGTACTCTTATCCATCCCTGCTTTAGTGTTTTTAATCTTATTTGCGGCTAATTACGGGTCCGCCTGGGACATTGTCAGCTTTACGATTTTCGGTGTCTCTATGCTGCTGTTATATTTGAGCTCTACACTGCTTCACAGCATCACACATAAAAAAACGAAGGACATTTTGGAGATTATCGATCACAGCGCGATTTACGTACTCATCGCAGGAACCTACACGCCTTTTTTACTTGGACCGCTGAAAGGCACACTCGGCTTTACTCTGCTGGTTATCGTATGGTCACTTGCCCTGGGTGGAATCGTCTTTAAAATTTTCTTCGTGAAACGCTTTATCCTACTGTCAACCATAGTGTACTTGATCATGGGCTGGCTGATGATTATTGCGGTTAAACCTTTATATGCTTCGCTGAGCGGAGCGGGATTCAGCCTTCTTTTTCTCGGCGGCATTTTATACTCTGTCGGAACCATCTTTTACATTTGGAAAAAGATCCCCTTCCATCACGCTATTTGGCACAGCTTTGTATTGGGCGGGAGCGCTGCTATGTTTTTCTGCGTGCTCTTCTATTGTGTAAAGGTGCCGTTCCTTTCGTAAGAGAAAAGCGCAGTCTTAACGACTGCGCTTTTTTATGCACGTAATTGTTTTTCATTGGCAGGTATATAAGCTTTTGAAAAGGACAATTCAATGTCTGCTGGTTTTAAGCGTTTAAAAAATGATCCCTTTTGCAGGTGTTCTGTTCCTTTCGTTTCCACCATCACTAACGGAAGTTGATAGCGGACCGCAAGTTCTACAGGATCAATAGTACCATCTAGTGAAAGAATCAGGCTTTGCCCCTTTTCCAGCTGTTTTGTCACATTTTCATATACCTTTTCTGAATTACCGCCTGAAATCACATCCATCCGATCCAGCCATTGCCCGATAAAAGGCAAGCGGAACACTTTTGGGTTGGCGATAAAGCCGGCCGGTTCCTCAATATATCCAGCAATTAAGGCCAGTTCAGCCAAGCGCAAACGAGAGTGCACATACAAAACAGGACCTTGTGGGATTGGCTCTGGCTGATGGATTGTCACAACTGAACCGGAGATGCCGATACAGCCTTCCAAAAATACCTTTGGCTGTTCGTACACAAGAGTCATCTGTTTTTTATATGACAGACGAGGGTCGAGCATTGTTTGATTAAATAATTGTTTCATATTTTTTAACAGCATATACACAATATAAACCACTAGAAAGCTGTAGCGAACCAATTAAAATCCTCCCGCTTTAGAAGAATTCTTTTTTTCATATACGAGAAATTCGTAATCATACGGATTTTTTTCGTCCTTGATCCCCTGCTCAGAAGAAACCAGATCCCAATCGCCTTCATCAAATTCAGGAAAGTGACGGTCGCCCTCAAACTCGTGATGAATTTTCGTCATATACAGTCTGTCCGCATAAGGGAACAGGTCCGTATAGAGCTGAGCCCCTCCGATCACAAAGCATTCTTCAGAGCCTGAACAAATATCCAGTACATCCTGTAATGAACTGACAACCGTGCATCCCGGAAATTCTGAAGCCGGTGCTGATGTGACAACAATATTTTCCCGGTTTGGAAGCGGACGTCCGATTGATTCAAATGTTTTCCGGCCCATAATGATTGAATGGCCCGATGTTACTTTCTTAAAATATGCAAGATCATTAGGCAAATGCCACGGCAAATCATTGTCTTTGCCGATAAGCCTGTTGGCATCCATCGCAAAAATGAATGAAATCATACGCTGACCGCTCCTTTTTGCTCTAAAAGATGTCTGCATAAATCCTTATACTGTTTCATTTTTTTCATCCTTTAAAAGTAGTCTTCTAGTAGTGTAACACAATAAAAAATCATTTCTGAACCCAGAAATGATTATTTTATAGTCAGTTGACGACAGGCTTTTCATCCTGTTCTTTTTCTTCATCTTGCAGATCCTGATGCGTATGCGCAATTCTGCTCGCCGCTGCTGCAGCAAGAGCTGCCACAATATCATCCAAAAAGGTGTGAATACCGTCTGGACTTTCATCAAGTTCCTTAATAATTCCAATCTTCTCTTTATCCAAATAACCGAAATTGGTCAAACCGATCGACCCGTACACATTAACGATTGAAAGCGGGATAATTTCATCTATGCCGTAAAGCGGTTCATCTGTTTCAACAAGGTGTTGCAGCGGTTCGGGGAGAAGCTTCTGTTCAGCAAGCTGATCGAGTGCAAGGCCTGTCAAAACAGCATGAATAATTTCACGTTTGTTCAGGACTTTTTCTACATTCTCCATGCAAACACTGAGCGGCAAGTTTGGATTGTATTTTTCCTGAAGTTTTTGAACAATGCGTGCAATATCTTCTATCATAACGCCCCGTTTGTTCAGCATATCTTTTGTTATATTGACCATTTCATTCATTGTGTACTTTTTCATGTCTAATGGCATCTCCTTTAGGCACTCATCCAGTTGGGAGGCGTGTTGCGGTCCCAGTAAATGCTCCCAAGCTCATGATGTGATTGAAATCCATCTTCTGCTGTATGATAATGAAAATTAAACCAGTAGCCGTCATGAGGCGGATGGTCTCTGCGCACATGGAATCTGAGAAGATCTTCTCCAGTTGTCCGATTGTAAACGTTGAATATTTTTTCCGTTTTGCCTGCTGAAGGCATGCTGGAGATCACAACATCTTGGTACGCCTCATCATCTTGTAATGTCGCTAAATAATCACTAATCACATTTTCGATTTTTGGCAGGATCTCTTTCCGATAATCATCTTCAATGACCGGAGCGATTCTGCTGCCGAATTTTAAAAAGGACTGATCCTCAGCGCTGTCAAGGAGCTGTTCCTTGTACGATTGAAAAAGCAGTTCAGGATCTCGCCTGTCATCCGACTCATCATCGTACAGGTCATGCTCATCATAAAAAGCGGTGTAATCATTCTGCTCAAGACTGCTCGGCTGTCCGGAAGGCTTGTCCGCCATAAGAGCAGCCGGAGGAGATACGAGCCCGAACGTCACAATGGTAAATAAAACCACAAGGGTCTTTCTCATCCACAATTTCATGACTGCTTATTCCTCTCTATTTTATTGTCATGTTTCTCTTATTTTAGCACATCCAAAACATTCAAGTCATGTACTATATGAAACTGATACACAAATTAGGAGATTCGTTGCTATGCACTTTGTGTAAAAACGCTTACAATATTCTGTGAAAGGAGGCTTTCTGCATGATTGACGCTCTGTTTGCCACAGTTTCACTCTTAACATTGCTATACTTTGTCGTCATGGAAGTCACCGATTAACAGAAAATCCCGTGGTATGAATCACGGGATTTCTTTACTTGCCTGAATGACACCATAATGGAACAGTGCTGTTTTTCTTTTTATGACATGAAAATCAAACTGTTCAAACCGCGGGCTTTTCCAGTGATCTTTTAGCACAACACTTTTTCTGGCAATGCGTACCGCTTCCTTGATACACTCTTCGTGCAAAACGGAATCCTCAGCCAAATCGCGTAAAGGCGCAATACCGTCAGAGGTCTCTACAGGTTCATGAAACATTGGATCAAAGTAAACCACATCAACAGAGCCGTCAGGAAGCTGCTTGATGTATTCAAAGCAATCACCATTCTTCACCTGGATTCTTCTCATCGCAGCTTGAAGCTCTTCTATACCTGTTTCCCATGAACGCAGCCCCGTCCTCACTAAAACGGATACAAGATGGTTTTTCTCCACCCCAACCACAGAACCCGTTTCGCCTACAGCCATACTTGCGATAATGGCATCTGCCCCCAGCCCGAGTGTGCAATCTAAAAACGTATCCCCTTCCGATAAACCGGCAGCCCGAAGCATCGGCTCTTGCTCACCCCGTAAGAAGCGTTTAGCTCTGAACATCGCTGTATTCGGATGAAAAAAGAATTTGGCACCTTGTTTCGTAAATAGCTCAAATCGCTCTTTGCCGACCACAAGCAAATCACGTTCAGCTGACTTCAGCAGGTTTTCAACCTTTTGTTTATTCCGGCCGCAGTATGGCATATTTAGCTCTTTAGAAAGCTGCTTTGCGGTTTTTATGGTGTGTTCTGACGGTCTATAGCTTGTTGTTATCATCTTCTATACTCCCAAAAAGAAAATGCCCGGAAAACGGGCATTTAGCAGTGTGCATCGAAGGCAGCAGTCAGATTTTTCATAATTTCTTCCATGTCGTGTCCTTCAATTTCATGACGCGGAATAAAATGTACGACTTCTTTGCCTTTCAGAAGAGCCATTGACGGTGAAGAAGGCTCTTGGCCAGTAAAATACTCACGCATTTTTGCAGTAGCTTCTTTATCTTGGCCCGCAAATACAGTCACCGTATTGTCAGGCGTTTTGTCATTCTGGAGAACTGCCTGTGTTGCTGCAGGACGCGCAAGGCCTGCAGCGCAGCCGCATACAGAGTTAACGACTACAAGAGTTGTGCCCTCTGCCTTTTCCATAAAGTTTTCTACTTCTTCCGCTGTTGTTAACTCTTCAAAACCTGCTCCAGTCAGCTCGCGGCGCATCGGTACGACAAGCTGACGCATGTATTCTTCATAAGCCATTGACATAAAAAAAGCCCCCTCTAGTATCCTTCATCTGAAGTAAAGGATACTATAGAGAGGGTTGGATTTCAAATGTTCACACCTTAAAATATAGAAGTAAGTGTCCCCAGCTGCCTAGATTTTCATGATACCGCCAGTGTTGGCACTTGTCACAAGCTTAGAATAACGTGCCAGGTAGCCGGTTTTCACTTTCGGTTCAAAACCTTTCCAGTTTGCTTTCCGTTTTTCCCACTCTTCTTCCGGCACTTGTACATCCAAGATGCGTTTTTCAATATCAACAATAATATGGTCTCCGTTTTCCACAAAGGCAAGCGGTCCGCCCTCAGCGGCCTCAGGTGATACGTGGCCGATTGAGAGCCCACGGGAGGCCCCGGAAAAACGTCCGTCCGTAATCAATGCCACTTTTGGTCCGAGTCCCATTCCAACGATTTGAGATGTTGGCGCCAGCATTTCCGGCATGCCAGGTCCGCCTTTTGGCCCTTCGTATCTGATGATAACAACATCGCCTTCTTTTACCTTGCGGTTGATAATGCCGTCAAGTGCCTCGTCCTGAGAATCGAATACGACTGCCGGCCCTTCGTGTCTTGTAATCCCATTCTGTACGCCGCCCGTTTTAATGATAGCGCCGTCCGGAGCCAGATTACCGAATAAAACAGCAAGGCCGCCCTTTTCAGTAAATGGCTGATCCAATGGATGAATGACGTCATAATCCTTTACTTCATGTCCAGCAATGGTTTCTCCAAGAGTTTTTCCTGTAACAGTCAGCGCATCTAAATGAAGAGCACCTTCTTTCTTGGAAAGCTCATTCAGAGCCGCTGACACGCCGCCCGCTTCATGAAGATCTTCAATAAACACATCCGAAGCAGGTGCCAGCTTGGCCAAGTGCGGCACACGCTCAGCGACCTCATTAATGCGCTCTAAAGAGTATTCAACGCCGGCTTCGTTTGCAAGTGCAAGCGTATGAAGAACGGTATTTGTAGAACCTCCGAGAGCCATATCGAGTGCAAACGCGTTATCAATCGCTTTTACAGTAACGATATCACGCGGTTTGATATCTTTGCGAATCGTATCCATTAATTGCGCAGCCGATTTTCTCACAAACTCTTTGCGTTCCGGAGATGTCGCCAGAATGGTTCCATTACCCGGCAAAGCAAGACCAAGTGCTTCCGACAGACAGTTCATTGAGTTCGCCGTAAACATGCCTGAGCAAGACCCGCACGTTGGGCATCCGAACTGCTCTAGTTCTTGAAGCTCGTTTTCATTGATTTTTCCTGCTTGGTAGGCGCCTACCCCTTCGAATACTGAGGAAAGGGAGATTTTTCGCCCGTCACTTGTTCTTCCTGCCGCCATCGGCCCGCCGCTGACAAAAATCGTCGGAATGTTGATGCGCATTGCCGCCATAAGCATTCCCGGCGTGATTTTGTCGCAGTTCGGAATACAGACCATTCCGTCAAACCAGTGTGCGGATACAACCGTTTCCACAGAGTCGGCGATGATTTCACGGCTTGGCAGCGAATATCTCATACCAATATGCCCCATCGCGATGCCATCATCTACTCCAATAGTATTAAATTCAAACGGCACGCCTCCTGCTTCTCTGATTGCTTCTTTTACAATTTTTCCAAATTCCTGCAAGTGAACATGACCGGGAACGATATCAATGTATGAATTACACACCGCAATAAACGGCTTGCCGAAATCCTCTTCTTTTACACCAGCTGCACGAAGCAAACTGCGGTGCGGAGCTCTATCGATTCCTTGTGTGATCATGTTACTGCGTAATTCTGCCATGGTGATCCCCCTAAATTCTTTCAATTGTTAGATTGGATTTTATTTTAACAATTTTCAGTTTATTTGTGGGCTGTTTTTGCAAAAATGATAATTTCAGGCCGCCCTCGCATTGTTCTGTTCTTTTGTGTTTTTATATTTATATAGCTTTCTGTCGATTTAAACCCTCCAACTATTAATATTGTTACTTACTATAAATAGTTTTCGAATATTTTTCAACAATATTCGAAATAATTTTTATAAAAAGTCAATTCACATAAAAAAGGTGCATGATCTGCACCTTTTTATCTTTATTCGCCTTTTTTTCTGCTCTCTGTCATTTGTTTCCAAACAGAACCTTTTGCTTCTTCTCCATGCTCAATACGCTCAAGCGCCATTTTCACTTGAAGGCTGACCTCAAATTCGGGATCATCTTCGGCAGCACGCAAAGCTTCAATAGCACTTTCATCGCCGACTTCGTACAGGAACATAGCCGCACGCCAACGGACAAGCTTACTGGAGTCGCTTAACGACTTGATCATAGCAGGAATGGCTTGAGGATCGCCGATATCAGACAAACAGTCTCCAGCGGTTCTTCTGACTGAGACCGCTTTGTCCTCAAGTGCTTTATACAATAGAGGAAGAACATCAGGTGTTTCAATCATTCCTAAATAAACAACAGCCTGTCTTCTGATGGACACCTTTGGATCATCCAATGCCTTCTGTAAAACCGGGATATCCTCTTCTTTTGGATCCATCTGTTCCAGATGCGCATAACGCTTTTTCCAGTCCTCATCATCGAGCATATCAAGCGTTACTTTATACGCTTTGCGCTGTACTGCTTGTTTTGCTTCGCTCTTTCCTTGAGCGGCTGCTTCTGTCAGTCGTTTCAGCCGTTCATCACTGTATGCCGCCTGAAGCTCTTCTGTCACGTCATGGCCGATTTCATTAAAGTCGCCGAATCTGACACCTTGTTCTTTCCAGGCCCGTTCAAACACAACATTTGAAGCTTCAGATCTGAGTTTTAAGATCGCCTGCTGAAAGCGCTCAGGTAAGCCGAAGCGCTCTTCCCGCTCCCCATCCGTCAATTTAACTTGCATAGGAATGCCGCTGAACATCTGCACAAAAACTTTTACCTCTCCAAAAGATTCTTGATCAGAGCGGTTTTCTTCTGCGCTTTCAGCACTTTCCATCCCAAATGCAGTGCGGACTTGCGGTAAAATGTCTTTCCAGTCGTATCTCGCATTCCGTTCAACAGCAAGAAAATCTGCAACGTGATATACCCCTTTAACCCCTTCTATTTTAAGGATTTCCGCTATAACGGGCGGTGCGCCTTCTGCTTGCTCAGGTTTATAGTTATTGCTTTTGCCCGCCGGAAGCTCTTCCGTTAAGATGACTTTCATTGTATTCGGGCTTGGTGTAGGTTCAATTGATTTTATCTTCATGATCGTCCTCCTATAGCATATCTGTGACTTATTCTATCATAGTCGTTCCAAGCCTTCTATTACGACGTTTTGGCATCAATCCCGGGTACGTCTTTTTCTAATTGGCGGACAAACTGAAGCATAAAATCGTGTCTTTCTTCTGCCAGTTCCCGTGCAGTGTCTGTATTCATCATATTTTTCAGCCGCAGCAGCTTATGAAAAAAATGAGCGTATGCGCTTTGATCATCTCCATAAAGGCCATGCCCTTTTGCGCCCGCAAACATGAAAGCTCTTGCAATGCCGACAGCACCAATCGCATCAAGTCTGTCAGCATCCTGTACAGCTTTTCCTTCAATTGAGAGCGGCTCCTTCGCCAATTTCCCCCTGTCCCGAAAGGACATCCTTGTTATAATATGAATCACTCTGTCAGCATCCTCTTTTCCTACTCCGAAAAAAACGAGCTGATCATACACTTCGCTCACAGAAAGCCTGACCGTGTCAGGCAGCTTCACATCAATTAAATCATGAACCAAAGCCGCCGTTTCAACAATGAACAAATCCGCTTTTTCCTTTTCTCCAATATACAAAGCAAGATCTGCAACCCTTGATACATGATGATAATCATGTCCAGAGCTTTCTTCAGTCAGGATAGATTGAACCCATGTCCTGATTTGCTCTGCCTGCTTCAATTCCTTCACAAAAACACCCTCTTTACTGCTCTAATAACTTCACGATAGCGTCTTCCAGCTCTTTCGGATTTGTATTTGGTGAATAACGGCCAACGATTTCTCCATTTCTATCCACTATAAATTTCGTGAAATTCCACTTGATCGCCTTAGTTCCCAGCATTCCTTTTGCATGCTCTGTCAAATACACAAACAGCGGATGGGCGTTTTTTCCGTTTACATCCACTTTTGAAAACATAGGGAACGTAACACCGTAATTTGTTTCACAAAATTCCTGTATGTCAGCCTCTTCTCCAGGCTCTTGGTTCATAAATTGATTGCAGGGGAACCCTAAGATCTCAAGCCCCTCCTGCTGATATGTATCATATAATTCCTGCAGCTGCTTCAATTGAGGAGTAAAACCGCACCTGCTTGCAGTATTCACGATCATCAGTACCTTTCCCGCGAAAGGCTGAAGTGTCATGTCTTTCCCTGTTATTGTACGTACCTTCATATGATATATAGACATGTAATTCCCTCCTATGTCCCTGCTGAATATTTTACCTTTTTTAAATTTCAATTCAAAATGCAAACATCAATTAAGAAACTTGACGAAATGAGCAGTCGTTCATTATCAATTTATATGGCTCGTTTTTTATCTTATCATTCTATAAAACATTACAATTCCCTCCGGCATCATGGATAATCATTTTCTGTGAAACCAAAAGGTGTGTCAGTGCGTTTTATATAAAGAGTTTCTGTTGTTTCCCCCTCAACACGTATAGATAGATTGAAAATTGGCGTGAAAATTCCTATAATGAAGAAAATTAAACGGGGAAATAATGGAGGTGGCACGTTGCCTATTAATATACCAACACACCTGCCGGCAAAACAGGTGCTTGAAAGTGAACATATATTTGTAATGGATGAAAGCAGAGCATTTCATCAGGATATCCGGCCGCAAAAAATTATTATCTTAAATTTGATGCCGAAAAAAATCCAAACAGAGACTCAGCTTCTCAGATTGCTTGGAAATTCGCCTTTACAGGTTCATTTCACATTTTTAATCCCAAGCACACACACGCCGAAAAACACTGCAAGAGAACACCTTGACGAATTTTACACAACTTTTTCCAATATCCGTCACAAGAAGTTTGACGGAATGATTATCACCGGTGCGCCGATCGAGCATTTGGCGTTTGAAGAGGTTTCATATTGGGAAGAGCTCAAGGAAATCATGGAGTGGAGCAAAACAAATGTTACTTCAACCATGCATATTTGCTGGGGTGCTCAAGCAGGTTTGTATTACCATTACGGTGTGGAAAAAATTCAAATGCCAAAAAAAATCTTCGGTGTGTTCGAGCATACCGTTCTTTCAAAACACGAAAGATTGGTAAGAGGTTTTGACGAGCTATACTACGTGCCGCATTCCCGGCATACAGATATAAATATGGAACAGCTTCAAGCAGTGTCAGAGTTAAACATTCTTACCGCATCAAAGGAAGCCGGGGTTTGCTTAATTGTGTCTAAAGACGAAAAACAAGTCTTTTTGACAGGGCACCCTGAATATGATACAAATACGCTTCTTCAAGAGTATGAAAGAGATTTGGAACGAAACCTTTCTACTGTCGAGGCGCCTAAACATTATTTTGCAAAAGGCAGCAACGAGCCAGTGAATCGCTGGAAAGCGCATGCCACATTATTGTTTATGAACTGGCTGAATTATTACGTTTACCAAGAAACTCCTTATGAATGGGACTAATTTTTCTTTTTTAGTGATACGCTGAGCAAAAAATATGATAAAATACATCTGATTCAGTCTGCGTATAACAAAAATTTAAAATACTGGAATCCAAATCATTTAAAATTAGCTTAACTTTTTCACTGCATTAATAATTCGATTATGTATTTGTGTTATGTTTATGTATAGACAATAACTCCTTACGATGCATGAAGCTTGCTTGTTGTTGATTACATTGAGGTGAATTTACTTGAATACCAATAAAAGAGTATTAATTTTGACTGCAAATTACGGAAATGGACATGTGCAGGTAGCCAAAACACTTTATGAACAATGTGTAAGGCTCGGCTTTCAGCATGTAACAGTTTCTAATTTGTACCAAGAGTCAAATCCGATTGTTTCAGAGGTAACTCAATACCTTTATTTAAAAAGCTTCTCAATCGGGAAACAGTTTTATCGTTTGTTTTATTACGGAGTTGACAAAATCTATAATAAACGTAAATTCAATATTTACTTTAAAATGGGTAATAAAAGATTGGGCGAACTTGTTGATGAACATCAGCCCGATATTATTATTAATACATTTCCGATGATTGTCGTGCCGGAGTACAGACGTCGAACAGGAAGAGTCATTCCTACCTTCAATGTTATGACTGATTTTTGCCTTCATAAAATTTGGGTACACGAGAACGTGGATAAATATTATGTGGCGACAGATTACGTGAAGGAAAAACTGCTGGAAATCGGCACTCATCCAAGCAACGTAAAAATCACAGGAATTCCAATCAGGCCGCAATTTGAAGAATCCATGCCGGTTGGACCGATATATAAAAAGTACAATCTTTCGCCAAACAAAAAAGTGCTTCTGATCATGGCAGGTGCCCACGGCGTATTAAAGAACGTAAAAGAGCTGTGCGAAAACCTTGTCAAAGATGAGCAAGTGCAAGTGGTTGTCGTGTGCGGGAAAAATACGGCTTTAAAAGAATCTTTGAGTCCGCTTGAGGCGGAAAACGGTGACAAATTAAAAGTTCTGGGCTATGTGGAGCGCATTGATGAGCTATTCCGGATCACAGATTGCATGATTACTAAACCAGGCGGCATTACTTTGACTGAAGCAACTGCCATTGGTGTGCCTGTCATTCTGTACAAACCTGTGCCTGGCCAGGAAAAAGAAAATGCGAACTTCTTTGAAGACCGCGGAGCTGCCATCGTCGTGAACCGTCATGAAGAGATTCTCGAGTCAGTCACTTCCCTTCTTGCAGATGAAGATACCTTGCAGCGCATGAAGAAAAACATAAAGGACCTTCATTTAGCAAACTCCTCTGAAGTCATTTTAGAGGATATCCTGAAAGAATCAGAAATGATGACAGCCAAACAAAAAACCAAAGCGCTATCTTAATGGCGTACTTGAGAGCATACGAAAATCGTGTGCTCTTTTTATTTATATTCAGCCATAAATAAAAGCGGTTACATTTTTTTATGAAACTCGCCTTCCTTTTAAAAAATAAGCCGATTCGCAACTTGACGCGTGCTCCCAGATGGTGTATAGTTGAACCATCATTTAACAATGAATCAAAGTTAAATGATGACAAAATTTTTTTTAGCACATGGGTGCTACAGTACTAGGAGGAATTAAGCAATATGCAAAACGGTAAAGTAAAATGGTTCAACAACGAAAAAGGATTCGGCTTCATTGAAGTTGAAGGCGGAGACGATGTATTTGTTCACTTCACAGCTATCGAAGGAGAAGGATACAAATCATTAGAAGAAGGACAAGAAGTTTCTTTTGAAATTGTCGAAGGTAATCGTGGACCTCAAGCTTCTAATGTTGTAAAACTCTAAACTCAATACATGATGATGAGATGACAAATAGAGGAGAGGCATTCGCCTCTCCTATTTGATTTTCATCTGGATTTCAATCGCCAAAATGTTTTGTTTGCACCTCTGTTCAATCTCTTCAACATACTTTTCCATTGACGGTTTTCCTTTTTTCGCGATATCCGCCAGTTCTTCTAAATCACTGTATATTTCTATAAATGTTTTGTGAAGGATCGACTTCAAATCTTTATCATCCATAGCGGCGTTCCCCTTCTCTATCAAGATACCTCAAATAGTAAAACAGTCCTATTATTCCCGGTTCAATAGTTATATCGGCTTATTTTTATTTTATTTTCTATTTTAGTACATAAATTTCAAAAAAACTCTGCAAAATAATTGCGGAGGTGTTTTTGTTGACTTCAAAATTCCATAATGAGGATCAGACTGGCTTTACGGATAAGCGGCAGCTGGAACTAGCAGTGGAAACAGCGCAGAAAACAACAGGAGCCGCGACGAGAGGACAAAGCAAAACATTAGTCGACTCAGCATACCAAGCCATTGAAGATGCTAGAGAACTGTCACACTCTGAAGAGCTGGCAGCTCTCGACGATCCTGAATTTGTAAAGCAGCAACAGCAGCTGCTGGATGACAGTGAGCATCAGCTCGATGAATTCAAAGAATAAAAACCGCAGCTTCTGCGGTTTTTATTTTTAGTGATTGGTTAAAACATCTCCGTATGCTTTCAGTTTTTCTCCAACCGTACATTTATTGATACAAAATGAATGTGCATAAGTTTTGCCAAATTCTTTGCGAAATTGCTTCTTAATAAAACAGTCTTTGCAATATTCATCGTGCAGTTCTGTCAGTTCTTTAAAGATCATTTTCTTATCCAATATCGTCATCTCCGTTACGGTCTAATTTCGTGTGGCTTTCTACGAATTGATGGGATAGAATTTTTTTAGCGAGGCCGTCAGCTTCCTGGTTGTCTTTCCGTTGAATCGTTTCGTAGGTTGGAGTAAGCTTCAGTGATTCAAGGAGGGCTTCTATTTTGTCCAGCCATTCATTATGAGATGGATCATAGCAAGGCCAGCTGCCGTCAAGCTGATTCAGTACAACAAGCGAGTCTCCTTTGATCGTAATTGAATTTCTGCTTGCCCCAAGCTCTCTTACTTCTCTTATTGCTTCATAAAGTGCCGCGTATTCAGCTTCATTATTGGTTTTTAGCCGGAAGCTTTTATTTTTTCTCAAACGATGCCGGACTCCTCCCAACGAATAATAGATGACAATCCCTAGACCCGCAAGTTCGCTCTCCTTATCGAAACTGCCATCAAAATAAACAGTGATGTTATCAGGCTCTTGAGCAAGCTCCTCGGTCAGCTTTTCCAATTCCTTCAGCGTCCAGCTGCCGCCTTTCTCGTCTTCGAACTCTAGCTCTTTCATGTATGGAAAACGTCCAAGCTCTCTGGCGAGCATACGTGCCTGCTGTGCTGTCAGCCAGTCTTCGCTGAAAAATGAGACGGCCCCCGTTCCTTTTGCTTCTATTTTTAAATGCGGTCTGAGCTTCATTACGATCACCTTACCATTCATTAGTTGCCGGGCTTATGCTATAATCAAACCAATCTTACCCCGGAAAGGAAGCTTTTTCATCTTGTTTAATAATTCGTTTTGGATCTTTTTTGCGATCATTCATTTTATCATTGTTCTTTTATTTTATAAAGGATTTGGCAAAATGGGACTGTTTGTTTGGATCGGTTTTGCGACAGTCTGCGCCAACCTCCAAGTCGTCAAAACAGTGGAACTGTTTGGCTTAACAGCGACACTCGGGAATGTGATGTATGGCACAATCTTTTTTGCGACAGATGTGCTGAATGAAAAATACGGACCGGCTGAAGCCAGAAAAGCGGTATGGCTCGGATTCTCAACTCTCCTGACACTGACAGTTGTCATGCAGGGCGTGCTGCTTTTCGAACCGGCTTCCAGCGACATATCACAAACAGCGCTGGAAACGATTTTCGGATTCCTTCCGCGAGTTGCGTTAGGAAGTCTGCTTGCCTTTATCTTCAGCCAAACGCTGGATGTTTATGTATATTCGGCAATTAGAAGGATATTTCCTTCTGATCGGCTTTTATGGCTCAGAAACGGCGGCAGTACAGCAGTCAGCCAGTTGTTTGATACATTCATATTCACTGCTGTCGCTTTTTTCGGCATTTATCCGGCAGACGTTTGGCTTCATATTTTTATTTCTACATATTTGATTAAGTTTGCGGTATCTTTAATTTCATTGCCTTATGCTTATGCAGCCAAAAAAATGATACCTAATGATGAAAGGAGTTCATAATGCCTACAGAAATATATGTAGACGGCGCAAGCGCCGGCAATCCCGGGCCTTCCGGTATCGGCATTTTTATCAAACATGAGGGAGAAGCAGAATCTTTCTCTATTCCAATCGGAGTGCATACAAACCAGGAAGCGGAATTCCTAGCATTAATTGAAGGGATGAAGCTATGCGCAACGCGCGGGTATCAATCGGTTTCCTTTCGAACGGATTCAGATATTGTGGAGCGCGCCGCTGAGCTTGAAATGGTTAAAAATAAAACGTTTCAGCCGTTTGTAGAGGAAATCACCCGCTTAAAAGCAGACTTCCCTCTTTTTTTCATCAAATGGATACCGGGCAAGCAAAACCAAAGAGCCGATCTTCTGGCAAAAGAAGCGATTCGGCTGAATGAAAAGAATTAAATCTTAGTCATTGGTTCATCCTAATGGCGAGGTGAACTAACATGAAAAAGAAAGATAAAGGCCGGCTGACCGGCGGTGTTACTCCGCAAGGCGACCTGGAAGGCAATACACATAATGACCCTAAAACAGAGCTTGAGGAAAGGGCAAAAAAAAGCAATACAAAACGCTAGAGAAGGTCTATATGATCTCTCTAGCGTTCAGCTTTTCAAGCATGCGCTCAATTCCTTTGATTTGGTGGCGGCGAAGCATTTGAGCCGCCTGCTCCATTTGCAAAGTAAATAAAGCGTCTTTCAGTGTGCAGACCAGCGGCACAGAGCAATGAATTTCCGCAAGTTTCCTCGACATCTCCAAATCACTTAAACCTTGCTGAATTTTTCCCTGCTGACCCTTTGGAAGAAGACCAATATTTTCCAATAAACGGTCAATCGTTTCATATTCACGAATCAGTTTGTAGGCTGTTTTTTCTCCAATCCCTTTGACGCCGGGATAGTTATCGCTGGAATCACCCATAAGCGCTTTAATATCAATCAAAGCTTTCGGCATTACCCCTGTTTCTTCATAAAAAGTCTCTTTTGTATAGACTTTATAATTTCCGATTCCTTTTTGAAGCAGAGCAACGCTTACTTTATCCGTTAGCAGCTGGAGTAAGTCTCTGTCCCCTGTTACGATTGTAATGTCCGCTTCATTTGCAAATAAATTGGCAAGGGTTCCAATACAATCATCTGCTTCATAACCGGCAAAACCAATATTCATGATCCCAAGCTCAGCGGCTGCTTCCTTTGCCAAATCAAACTGCGGAATCAGTTCCACAGGCGGTGCGCTGCGGTTTGCCTTATAATCTTGAAACAAGTCATTTCGATACGTTTTGCTCCCCATGTCCCAGCAGCAGACGACGTGTGTCGGCTGGAATGTTTCCACGGCTGTAATCAAATGCTTTAAAAAGCCGTTGACACCGTTCGTCGGCACCCCGCTGTCATTTATCATAAAGTTGCGATGTACGGCCGTAGCAAAAAAAGCCCGAAATAAAAGAGCCATGCCGTCAACCAGCAATAGTTTATTATTATTCATCTGATAACTCCCTTTTCTTTCATTCCTTCTATTTTATCATAAAGCGGCCCAAAATAAAAAACAGTATCTCTAATAAAGAGATACTGTTTGGGTATCATCAGTCGTTGTGTCTTTTGTTGCTGGCGATCAGCTTCTCAGCTTCGCGTCCTGCGTAAGAGTCAAAATGGGTTTGAAATCCGTTTTTCTTTTTGGCATTGTTATTCGCCTGTGCATTTCTGTTTCCCAGCTTTGTTCTGCCCAACATGAATCCCCCCTTACGTCGGATGCCCATAGTATGTGCATCCGGCAGGAGATTCAATCGCGGCAGGATCATCCAGCTTACACGCGGCTTACGTATTCTCTGACCATTTCTTTTGATACAAGCCGTCTTGTCGGGACGATGCCTTTTTTAGCGAGCTGATTCATTTGCTCGGTGATGTCATTAATAACGTCTGTAGTAAAAGGCTCATCGTTTTTGCATTTAGCAACAGCTGCTTCAATGGCCATTTCACGCATATTTTCAAGACGCATAAATGCTTTGATATGCTCGTGCTGTTTTGATGAATGTGCTGAAATTGCTTTATGTACCTCTGACATTAATCGTTCATCTCGCTTTTTTCTATTTAGTCTATCATGACTTGAAATACAAGCCAACTGAATTTTACATTTTTATTGTATTGTCTGAATTTTTCCAGGAGATGCACGCTTGGTACGCCATTTCAATCTCTTTCGCATGTTCTCCTTCTGCATATCCTCTGAAATACGTCTCTTTTTGATCCGTTATTTGCGCGATTGCCTTTTCAGCCATATCTTCCTGTAAGCGTCTGAGGTGAGCTGTATAATGAGAGATCAGGCTCTCTTCTTCATTTTTTATCCATGCCTCTGTGATTTTCGTAAGTTTCATCCGTACAGCTTCGATAAAGGCCGCTTTTCCTTTCTGCTCAAAAAACTGCTTCGGTGATTTGACCTCTTTTAGTTCCTTTTCAAAAACACGTTCTTCCATTTCTGGTTCAACTTCCTTTAGCTGTATGCCGCTCAAATGCTGATCACCCGCATAAACGGAAAAATAACCGTCAGCGTTTAATGTTTTTTGAAAGTTATCCAGCCATTCTTCTGTGATATGCCGTTCGATAAAACCGCTCATCCGAACATCAAGCGTTTTAATTTCCTGAATATATTCAAACTGGTATTCATGCAAGGCTGTTGTCATCGCCTTACTCACATTCTTTTTCCAATCCCCGTTTTGCAGCCCGGGATGAAATGCCGATTTTAATAAATCATTTGCAAAATATGATAATCGCTGTGTAATGTGATAAAGCTGCTCTCTTGTATCTTTTTTCACTTTCTCAATGATGGTTTCTGAATTCCTCCGTCTCTCGATATCGGCCGCTGCCTGCTCAAATGACAGCATAAGACGCTGTTTCTGCGCTTCCTTCTCTTCTATGGACTGATGCTGGGATTTGTGAAGCTGGAAAACAGTTTCGCATAGTTTGTCTGCTTCCAGACTGAGCTGTGCAGCTGACGCTTTTTTTACGTCCACTTCGATAAATCGGTCTAAGTGTTTTCTTACTTTCGGGAACTGATTATAAAATGATTCCGGTTTTCCCAGCAGCTCCTCCTTACTTGAAACGGTAAAGAGCTGCGGCTCATAAACCCCTTCTTTTACAAGCTCCGCGCTGACATATTCGGTCACTGTTTCAAGCTCTGTTTTATCTTTTGCAAGGTCTGCGGCATTAATAACGAAAAACATTTTATCCATGCTGAGCGATTCTTTCACAAGTCCGAGCTTCCGTAAAAATGAACGATCTCCTTTTGAAAAGGAGTGTTGATAATAGGTCATATAAAAAAATGCATCGGCATCTTTGATATACTGGAATGCCAGCTCTGTATGCCGTTTATTCATGCTGCTCGCGCCGGGTGTATCAACAATTGTAATTCCTTTTTCAGTGAGCGGGCATGTATAGTAGACCGTTACCTCTTTCACAGCACAGGCCGTTGTCTCCTCTGCTACATACGGCTTTAATTCAGAGAGCGGAATCGTTAATTTCTTCTGTTCCTGTATATACTGCTGATACTTCTCGTATGCAAGCAGAAAATTGCTGATCAATTTCACGTGCTCTTCCTGCAGCCTGTTTTTTTTGACTGCCTTTTCCCACTTCTCTGTGAAGGAACGGCCTGCCGGTTCTTTTGATATTCCGGTGAGCTGCAAAATTTCAGCCGTTATGTCATCCTCCGTCTTAAATACTACATCCGCTGTTTTGTTTAGGCTGCCATTGATTGGCTTTGTGATTTTGTTAATTGTCGCTGTGGTTGGCGTTGGTGAGGATGGCAACACTCTTTCGCCGACAAGCGCATTGGCAAATGATGATTTCCCCGAACTGAAGCCTCCAAAAAGAGCAAGTGTAAATTTCCGTTCCTCAAGCCGTTTAACCCTTTCACGAAACGCTGAAATATGCTTTGACAACATGCTGCTTTCGCCTAAAAGATCAGACAAAGTGTAACAGCGTTTGATTTGGTCTTGAAGCGGCAGTTCTTGTTCTATTTTGATTTTTGGATTCGGCATCGGCTGCTCCGCCAGCTGCCCTCGGCCTTGTTTCTGTTCTGGAGCCGCCACTCTTTTTTTCTTCAATTTAAACCATTCTGTGTCTATATGCATCGGGCATTCGGACTCTTCTTCCCAAATGGCCCACAGGCAATTGGTTTTCTCGCGGGCATGATTCTCTAAACGAGCCTGTTTTTGAAGAAGGACAAGTTGTTCTGATTCTTGGACGAGCCTGTCGTTAATCGTTTGCACGTCTTTGGAAACCCGCTCTTTCACCATAGCGGAGAGTACCTTTATGATGTCTGCGGCCTCTCTTTTCGCCTCTTTCCGAACGAGCTCTGCCAAGTCTTTTGTATATTGCAATACATATTCAGAAGAAAAGGCTGCACCTTGCTTGACCGCGCGTTCAACGATGCTTATATCAAGCGGAGTGCGATAGGACTGAATCAGCTTTTCACTTTCAGCGCTATGGACATCAAATGCTTTGGCGAGTTTATGGAGCGTGTCTATTATGTGCCAATCTGCTTCGGCCTCTGTTCGTTTTGTCACATCAGAGAAAAAAACATTCCGCCTTTTATCTCTTTCTTGTGCAGTTTTCGCTTTCGAAAAGAAAAAGCCGGTTTTAAAAGAAGGCTCTTGTGACTCTAAAAATGCAGCCGCCAATTCACGCATTTCAAAAGGCGTCAGGTTGGCGTTTTTTAAAATACGATTGATTTCTTCCTGCATCCTCTTCTCTGCCTCAGCCGCTTGATTTGCAGCCTCATCCAATTGATCACGCAGCGATTGGACCAGTCCAGTTTGGATGTTAAGCTGTTCAGCGAAACACGGTCCGTCCATTTCGTCTTTCTTCAGCATTTCCGTATGTTCCTTCAGCAGATTACGGATCTTTTGTTCGGTTAAAGCCTGCAAATTGTTTTTTGATTGCTTTTCTATTCTTTTTAACTCTTTTCTCAGAGCCCCAATCTGATTGAACGGGTGATCCGGTTCTGTTACTGACGTAAAATAGAGTGCTTCCTTTGAAATCCCTTCATTACAAAGCATCTCCTCTACCTGCGCTTTATAGTCTCCAAATTTCGTCTCCGCCTCATCATGGCGGTCAATTTGATTGACGATAAAATACACATTCGGAATGCTTTCTTTTATTGATCTGAGAAACTTTACATTTTCCTCAGCGTGCACGTGATTATAGTGAACGACGTAAAACAGCGCATCCGCCTGGTGAAGAATAGAAGCAGCCGATAGAAAGTGCGCATCATCTGTTGAATCTATCCCTGGAGTATCAATATACGCAACCCCGGAATCGATCTCAGTATACCTGTCAAAAATTTCGACGCTTTCAATCTGTTCACCGTCTTTGCAATATTGCTGTACCTTGTCTTTTTGGTAAGCCCCTTCCAGCTCAGCACACGCTCCGTCTGTTGTATGAAGCCGAACTCGCTTTTCCCCGTTTCTGATCACAACAAGGTTAGCGCTTGTCGGGATCGGGCTTGTCGGCAAAATATTCTCCATTAACAGGCAGTTCAGAAGTGATGATTTCCCCGCTGAATAATGCCCCGTAAACGCGATATAAACCTCTTCATCTGCCGCTTTTTTCATGACCGCAGCCAGTTTAGCAGCCCTTAGTTCATCTTGATTCTCAATAAATTGCTGATAAAGTTTCCCAGTTTTGTGCAAAAGCTCGTTTCTGTTATGTTCTGTCATAAGTCTGAACCCCTTTGTGCCGTTTCAATTGTGAACCTTTTTCGAAAGATCTGAATTCATTCCCTTTTCATTTTACACAAGAATAAACCAAATTTCTTTAGGAGAATAGAAAAAAGCCGCCATTACGGCAGCCTCTATAAAAGAAAATCTGCAACTTTTACAAGTTCCAGATTCATCAAACAGATTTATTAGAGATTCCTTTTAATACAAAACCAATTAATACACTATATGTACAAACCGCTCCAAGCAAAAACAGCATTGTCATTTGATTCACCATCCTGATTGAGAATCTTTTTCAAATTCATTTTAACATGAGTGAGAATGATTTTCAATCGCTTTTTACACTGTATTCCTGTAATGCCTTGTCTTCTGCTCGAATTCTGACGGTTAACAACACGGCATTGAAAATGGAAAACAGACACATGGTGACATACGCTTGATAAAGCAGCGGAATCAGCAAAATTTCGAGTATAACAACGGCATAGTTTGGATGTTTCATCCATTTATATGGACCTTTTTTTACAAGCTCCGCACCTGGAACAACAAGGATTTTCGTATTCCAATATGCTCCTAAGGAACAAAGTGCCCAATATCGCACTGCCTGTACAATTAAAATAACTGCAACTATACCGCCCCACCAGCTTGACGGCTGTTTATTCATCAGCAGCACTTCAGCAATTAAACACATAAAGAAAAGGATATGCATCGTGATGATATACGGATAGTGACTCTCGCCAAATTCAATTGCTCCTTGTTTCTTTACCTTTTGTTCATTTTGTCTGGCCACTGCCATTTCTGCTGCTCTTTGAACAATGAGAATGGCGATCAACAACCAAAACATGAGTCAAGCCCCCTTTTCCCAGCTGAATAATAGCAGCTCTGATGAGAAACCCGGCCCTAATGCGCCAATCAGTCCTCGTTCAGCTTCCTTTTTATTTCCGTTCTGCAGATGGTCTTTGACCACATACAAGATTGTGGCTGAAGACATATTTCCGTGCTTTCGCAATATGCTTTGCGCTGATGAAAGCTTTTCTGACGACAGCCCAAGACTTTTGATGTAAGCGTCGATCACTTTTTTACCGCCTGGATGCGCCAAAAAAACACTGATATCACGGAATGACAGCTGATGCTTGTCCAAAAAAATCTGTACATTTGTTTTGAGCCATTTTTCTACCAAAGTTGGTATGTCTCGTGAGAAAATGACTTTGAATCCTTGATCGGTAAAGTCCCAGCCCATGACATCTTCTGATTGTTTCATCAAAACAGATTGGGAGTCTATTATCTTCGGGGCAAGCTTCAGTTTTGACACCCTGCGGTCTGCCTTTTCTCCGCATAATAATGCTGCGGCAACGCCGTCACCAAATAGCGAGGTGCCGATCAGATTGCTTTTCGTTTTATCTTCCGGCTGAAATGTCAGGCTGCACAGCTCAGCAGCAATGACAAGCACAAAAGCCTCAGGATACGCTTTGCAGTATTCGGCTGCGCGCGCAAGTCCGCTGGCCCCTCCTGCACAGCCTAAGCCCCAAATCGGAATTCGCTTCGTATATGGAGAAAACGGAAGTTCATTCATAAGCCGCGCCTCGATACTCGGTGTGGAAAGACCTGTGCTGGAGACGAAAAAAACCGCTTCCACTTTCTCATAAGGAATGGCTTCTTGAAAAAAATCCGGATGAGAGAGGCACTCACGAACAGCCTCCCTGCTGTGCTTAAGTGTTTCTTCGATGTATATTTGATTTTTTTCTTCAAAGCTGTGCTCCTCTTTATACCATTCAATCGGCTTAACAAACTGTCTCGAATGGATTTGCCCGTTTTTAAAGGCGGATAACAGCCGGTCTATATCCTTAAAGGAATGCTGAAACATATAGCGGGCGAACTCAGCCGCTTTCTCTTGATTTACATCATATACAGGAAGACTTGTTCCAATGGATAAAATAAACGCCATGCGATCACCTCTTTGCATACATTGTGCCGCAACGATCTTTTTTATATGCAAAAAAACTCCGCCGCGGCGGAGTTAGACTGCTGTTTTTTGTTCCGTAAGGTCAGCTTCTTGTTCTGTGTTTTTAGCTTTAGAAAATACGTTATATACAATATTTAAGACAACTGCAGTGAAGCTGCCCGCCACAATGCCATTCGTTGTAAGAAGCTTTAAGGCACTCGGAAGCTGTTGGAAAATATCCGGCACAACGGTCACACCGAGTCCCAAACCCACTGAGCAGGCAACAATCAGCAGATTTTCCTGTTTCGCAAAATCAATGCGGCTAAGCATTTTAATTCCGTAAGCGATCACCATTCCAAACATCGCCACCATTGCACCGCCCAAAACAGCAGATGGAATAATCGTCGTGAAAGCAGCGATCTTTGGAAACAGCCCAAATGCCATTAAGATCACACCTGTGACTACAATGACAGCATTTTTTTTAATTCCTGTGAGCTGAACAAGCCCGACATTTTGAGAGAATGCCGTGTAAGGAAAAGCATTAAAAATACCGCCCAGAAGCACAGCCAGTCCTTCGGCGCGATAGCCTTTAGACAAATCTTTCTCTGTCAAATGGCGGTTTGTCAGGTCACCTAAGGCGAAGTAAACACCAGTAGACTCCACAAGACTGACAATTGCAACGATGGACATCGTAATGATAGGTGCTGCATGAAAAGACGGCGCTCCGAAGTAAAATGGCTGAATCATTTGAACAACTGCCGCGTCCGTCACATTATCAAATTGAACTTTCCCCATAAAATAAGCGATGGAGGTGCCAATCAAAATACCGATCAAAATCGAGACGGACTTGATAAAGCCTTTTGTAAAACGGTATAGAAGCACAATGATACTCAAAACGATAAAAGCAAGGGCGAGGTTGGAGAGATCTCCGAAATCTGCACTTCCTTCTCCGCCTGCCATGTTATTCATGGCAACCGGCATCAATGTAATACCGATAATCGTAACAACAGAGCCTGTCACAACCGGCGGAAAAAACGAGACGAGCTTTCCAAAGAAAAATGAAATAAGAATGACAAGAACGCCTGAAGCGATAATGCTTCCGTAAACCGTTGAAACCCCGTATTCAGATCCAATCGCAATCATCGGCGATACAGCTGTAAATGTACAGCCAAGCACTACCGGGAGTCCGATCCCGAAAAATCGGTTGCTCCATACTTGCAGAAGTGTAGCCACACCGCACATAAAAATATCAATCGATACTAAGTAGGTCAGCTGTTCGACAGTCAGTCCCATTGCGTTTCCGACAATCAGAGGAACGACAATGGCACCGGCATACATGGCGAGAACATGCTGAATCCCTAATGACAGCGTTTTGCCGAATCCATTTTTCATGAATGAACCTCCTGTACGAAGGACACTTTCCCTTCTTCTAAAGACCGAATTCTTGCCAAAGATTCCACTCGGTAGCCCAGCTTTACAAGTTCATCTCTTCCCGGCTGAAATGACTTTTCAATAACAATGCCAATTCCTGCAATAGAAGCGCCCGCTTGCTTCACAATTGACGCGAGCCCGTGCGCTGCCTGTCCATTTGCCAAAAAATCATCGATAATCAGCACATGGTCCTGATCCGACAGGTGGGTCCCAGACACTGCGATTTGGCTTTCTATTTGCTTTGTAAAGGAATAAACTGACGATGTCAGCAGGTTGTCGGTGAGTGTTAATGATTGATGCTTTCTCGCGAAGACAACCGGTACACCCAGCTTCAAGCCTGTCATTACAGCGGGAGCGATTCCTGATGATTCGATTGTCACAATTTTGGTAATACCGTCTTGTGCAAACCTGGACGCAAATTCGTCACCAATTTTCTGCATAAGCAGCGGATCAATTTGGTGATTCAAAAAAGAATCCACTTTCAATACTTGATCTGATAATACGACGCCTTCTTCCTCTATTTTCCTTTTCAGTGCTTCCATCCAGTCTTACCTCCGTTATGAGAATAAAAAAAGCATTGCCCGCTCAAATAAAGAGCAAGCAATGCTGATATAACAAAAAACCGTACATATGCGGTTCCATTGCTCACCCATAGTCGGAACATTTACGGTGCCCGGTAGAAACTTGCGTGCCATATCCACGCGATTATATGAGTGTTCCTATGATATTGTAATAAATTATATCAAGATTCTAATCTTTTGCATAGGCTGAAAATAAAAATTTCCGAACTTTATTTTCTTTTTTTTAGATATCATTCGTATTTGAAAGGAACCCGATTATAAAAAAGCCTGACGGCCGCGCCGCCAGGCTTTGATTATGCCAAATAGAGACTTGAATATTTGGTTGATAAATAGTCAATTAAATAGCGAACATTCAGTTCTTCTCCTGTCGCATCTTTAATAATGTCTAACGGCTTTTTCCGTTTTCCATGAATGTGCACCTTTTCCGTCAGCCATTGCTTTATCGGATGAAATTCTCCTCTTTCTAAGAGAGCGTCAAATTCAGGGAGATCCTCAAGCATTTTATGTTTCAGCTGAGCCGCATACATGTAGCCGAGCGCATAAGATGGGAAGTAGCCGAAATCTCCTCCTGCCCAATGGACGTCCTGTAAAATCCCCTCTGCATCCGTCTGTGGTGTAATCCCTAAATAATCCTGGTATTTTTGATTCCAAAGCGACGGCAGTTCTTCTACAGACACTTCATTGCTGAAAATCGCTTTTTCAATTTCATAACGGATGATGATATGAAGAGGATACGTCAATTCATCCGCTTCGACCCTGATAAATGAAGGTTTTGATTCATTGATTGCCAGGACAAAATCATCCAGGGAGATATCCCTGAACTGTTCAGGTGATGCCTCTTGAATTTTCTTATAGTATGGTGTCCAAAAATGCTTGTTGCGGCCGATAAAATTCTCGTAAAATAATGATTGAGATTCATGAATTCCCATTGATGCACCGTCTGACAAGTTCGTGCCGCTCAGTGCTTCATCAATATTTTGCTCGTATATCGCGTGCCCGCACTCATGAATGGTGCCAAAGATCGCCGTCCGGAAATCTTTTTCATCATATCTCGTCGTGACCCGAACGTCTCCCCGGTTCATCGTAGTTGCAAACGGATGAACGGTTTCATCAAGCCTTCCGCCATCAAAATCATAGCCAAGCTCCTGTAAAAAATACAGACTGAGCTCTTTTTGCTTTTCTTTCGGGAACGCTTTTGTAATAAAGCTTGTATCTGGTTTATTTCCGGAAGCTGTCACCTGTTTAACAAGAGGGATAATCGCTTCCTTCAGCTCAGCAAACAGCTGATCAAGCACCTTTACCGTAACACCGGGCTCAAACAAATCAAGCAATGCATCATAAGGATGCTCTTGATATCCCCAGTACGTAATAAAACGTTTATTGAATTTAATCAGCTGTTCTAAATAAGGAGAAAACAAGCTGAAATCAGATTTTCCCTTCGCTTCCTCCCATGCTGTTTCTGCCTTTGAACACAGAATCACGTATTCTTTGTATTCAGCCTCAGGGATTTTCTTATTCTCTTCATACTCTTTTTTCGCCAGTTCCACTGCTTTTTTCGTATCTTCCGACAAGTCATCAAATCGTTCATACAGGACATCGATAAGCTCCTTCATTCGATCTGATGTTTGGATATTGAATATATCTGTTGAAAGCTGGCCGATACTTTCGGCACGGTCCTCTGAGCCGTTTTTCGGCGCGCCTGTTCTGGAGTCCCAGTGCATTAACGCAACTGCTTCGCTGTAATGTGAGATTCTTTTTAAAAGATCAAAAAATTCTTTTTCATATGTATGTATCTCCATATCCATTCCCTCCCTATTCTAGCCGTTCCATTACAGGCTAATGGAAGGGGGTATGAAAGTCAAATTGTTTGTATAAAAGGGCTGCCGGTACGTTTAGCGGCAGCCTTTTTATTCAGTTGATCGTCATTTGATTTTTTGGCGGAGGTGTTCTCCTCTTTTTCTGTTTGATTTTTTTATCCACCCACACTGTTGCCAGCGGGGTTAAGAGCGAGGTGACAATAACGCTTGTCGCTATAATTGCAGTTGCCGATTCAGCAACTGGCGCAAATGAGGCATTCGCTTCCGCTAATGCGTATGGGACAGCTACAGCCGCCCCCGCCGTAGAAGAAGCCGCCACACCCGCGACACCGTCCCCCCGCGCGATAAAACGATCAAGCAAAAACAAGGAGCTGCCCGATAAAATGACGACAGAAACTCCGATAAAAATGCCGAGCAGCCCTGATTGGATCAGCATTCCAAAATTCAAGGTATTGCCAAGCGAAAAGGCGAAAAATGGAATGATCGCTGGCACAACCTTGCTGAATAAGTCTCTTAGATCATGATCCAGATTTCCAAGTATACATCCGAGCAAAAACGGGATCACTGTCGCTGCCAGCGTTTCCCATGGGAATGCGGCAAGTCCCGTCACACCAAATGTCACCATGGTCATAAAAGGACCTGATTCTGTACTAATAAAGGCGAAAGCGCCAGCATCCTCTTTTCTTCCCATATGGTTCATAAGCGCCAAATACAGTCCGCCGTTCGTTTCATTCATTACCGCGACAATTGCTAAAACAGAAAGGCCTGCAAAAAAGCCGGATTGTATGCCTTCGTCAGGTATAAATTGCGCTGCGATCACGCCGAGCAGCGCCGCAAATCCGACCTTCCCCAATAATAACGTGATTCCTTTTCTTGCGATGTAGCCTGAAGAACGAAAATCAATCGTTGCTCCTACGCAAAAGATAAAAACACCCAGTATCGGCAGCGTTCCGGTAATCAAAGCACCCGTAAAACCTCCAAAGAATTCCGCTGTTCCAGGAGCAAACGTGTTGAGCGCCGCTCCAAGAAATAGCGGAATAATCATCATTCCGCCAGGTACCCGTTCAATTGTCGCCTTGATTTTCATATTGTGGATTCTCCCATCCTCCGGTTATGAAAAAACAATACCCCTTACACTTGGAAAACAGCCTGCAAATCCTCTTTTGAACAGCTGTCCAGCTGGCTGCCGACACCGACGGCGCCTGCTCCGGCTCTAAGCCAATCCGGCACTTCCGACGGATGTATCCCACCTGTCGGAATAAAGGTCACCTGCGGGAAAGGGCCCGCTAAACTTTTCATAAACGGAAGGCCAAACACACCGCTTGGGAACAGCTTTAATGTCGTAAAACCGTATGTCAACGCTTCCATAATTTCGCTCGGAGTCAGAACCCCGGGGATATAATGTGTCTTTACAAAAGAAAGGTGTTCAGCAAGATCAGCTGAAAAACCCGGACTGACAATAAACTGTGCGCCAGCCTCAGCAGCTTCCCCAGCTTGCTGCGCGGTGATGACCGTGCCCGCGCCAATTAAAATATCGTCTCTATTACGGAAGGATTCGATAATATCTGATGCCCCGGGCGTCGTATACGTCACTTCAACTGCACGAATCCCTTTAGCTAATAAACTCTCAATCTGCTGACAGGCCTCCTGTTTATCCTTTGAGCGAATGACTGCAATCAGCCGTGCTTCTTTCAGACGGTTTTCAACGATTTTGGACTCCATATTAATAATCCCCTTTCTTTTGGTAAACCGTGCTTTGAGCAGATAAAAACGAAGCTAATTTCTCCCTGGTCGGCAAACCGTCCATATCCCCCGGTGACTGCACTTGCAAAGCGCCAATCGCATTCCCCCTTTGCACCGCATCCTTGTACGACAAACCATCTAGGATACCGCTGATTACACCGACTGCAAATCCGTCTCCGGCGCCGACTGTATCAACCACCCGGTCGACTGGGAAGCCTTCTAGAAATCCTTCACTTGTCTCCGTTTTAAAGTAAGCGCCTTCTTTTCCGAGTTTAATAGCAACAAAGCTGACTCCTTTTTTCAGATAATAATTAGCAATGCCTTCAGGTGTTTTTTCTCCGGTCAATAGCTCTCCCTCTGTGATCCCCGGAAAAAACCAGTCTGCAAGCCCAGCCAGATCATTGATTGTGTGTACCATTGTTGCTTGATCAGGCCAAAGCGAGAGCCTTAAATTAGGGTCGAATGAAATGGTTTTCCCGGCGTTTCTCATGTCGTTCATGACATGATACGTGAAGTCTTTCATATCGGCTGATAAGGCAGGCGGAATGCCTGTCACATGCAAATGGCCTGCGCATTGAAAATAATCTTTCGGATATTCAGCAGAAGTTAATGTGCTTGCAGCTGAGTTTTTCCTATAGTAGGTAACTTGCGGGTCACCTTCTTTCACTTTTGACTTCAGCAGCAGTCCGGTGGGATTTTCGTTCGAGGAGCGGATCACGCGGGACACATCCACTCCCTCTTTTTTAAGCTCCTGAACAATAAACGTTCCGAGCTGATCATTGCCGACCTTGCTCATCCATCCCATTCGGAATCCGAGTCTGGCAAGGCCGCAGGCGACATTGCTTTCTGCTCCGGCAAGCCCTTTAGAAAAAGTGGATACTTCATGAAGGCCTCCATACTCATTTGCGTAAAACATGGCCATTGATTCTCCGAATGTCACCGCATCAAGCTTCATCTCTCCCCAACCTCCTCTTAGTGATGGCACCTAGGATTAAAGTGACTTTCTCATGATGACTTTTGCCTCCAATTCAATGGTTTGAGGCGCTCCTTTGTCACCTTCAATCCTTTTTAATACACGTTCCATCGCCGTCCTGCCCATATCATGTGACGGCTGGGCGATCGTTGTAATGCCTGGACCGATCAGTTTGTACCATTCCGTATCATCGAATCCTGCAATCCCTATATCTTGAGGGATGCTCAAGCCAAGCTCTTCCATACAGCTGATGATTTTCAGCATAATCAAGCCATTCAAAGCCAGAATCGCTTTTTTTTGCTCCGGCATCTCCTTGTGAAAAGAACGAAGCGCCGCCTTAAGCTGCTCCTTGTCCTTTACGTCAATTTCATACATTTTGACAAGCCCGTTCACATTTTGAACCGCAGCCATTTCCTGATACACAGCTGCTCTTTCTGCACGAGGGCTGATAGAGGAAATTGGTTCAGTAAACAGCGCGACATCAGTATACCCTTTGCTGTAAATCTTCTGAAGAATCTCTTTTGTGATCCATCTGTTGTCAGTCGTTACGGTATCCAGTTTCAGATCCGGCAATTTCCGGTCAATTAAGATCGTTGGAATGTGCTGTTCAGCAAAAGCTCGCAGTAAATCCTTGTTTTCCCCGGTTGCATTTAAAATCAGGCCCTCAACCGAATGGGCTTCTAGCTTTAAGAGCATTTCCCGCTCTTTTTCAGGACTGTTATCTGTGTTGCACACCATAATGCTGTAGCCAAATTGATCACAAACTTCTTCGACTCCCCTGAAAGCAGCGACCGAAAAAGGATTTGTAATGTCAGCTACAACAAATCCAATTAACTTGCTTTTTTTTATTTTCAAACCTTGAGCCATTTTACTCGGCCGATAATTCAGTTCTGCGATTGCCTTTTTAATGTTTTTCACTTTTTCAGGAGAAATCGCGTCAATTTTTCCGTTAATATAGCGGGAAACTGTCGATTTCGAAACTCCTGCATATTCAGCTACATCTTTGATGGTCATATGGCCTGTTGTTTTCTTTTTCATTCAAGTGCTCCTGTATCTCATATATTTGAAACCGATTTCAAAACCGTTACAACAAAAGAATACCATAATTTTAAAATTAGGAAAGAGTTTTTTTAATAATGTGTCAATTCATTATTTTTCCGTTGACTCTTTTCACTATTTATCCTAAAATTTTCTTTGAAACCGTTACCAAAATATTTTCATTCAAGTGATGCTGAAATCCTAACCAAGGGGGAAATATAATGGAAAATCGTTATTCTGTACATCCTGAACAAGTAAAACGCTTTACAACAGAGGAACTTCGCAGTCATTTCTTAATGGATACTTTATTTACGGAAAACAAACTTACGATGTATTACTCACACGAAGACCGGGTTGTCATCGGCGGAGCAGCTCCAGGGCAAAGTGAACTAAAGCTTGATGCAGGTGATTTTCTAAAAACTGACTTCTTTTTGGAACGGCGTGAAATTGGAATTATTAATGTTGGCCAGCCTGGTACCGTTAGGGTCGGCGATGATGAATATGTGCTTCAAACAAAGGATTTTCTCTATATCGGAATGGGCAATCAGGATGTAGCGTTTTCAAGCCTGAATGGGGAAAAAGCGAAGTTTTACTTCGTCTCCTCCTGTGCCCACAAAAGCTATCCGACTCAAAAAGCCGCCCTATCTGAACTGACACCGGACCGCCTTGGTGATGATGCAGCGTCTAATGTCAGAAGCCTGTACAAAGTCATTCATCAGGATGGCATTAAAAGCTGTCAGCTGATGATGGGAATAACGATGTTAGATCAAAACAACAACTGGAATACCATGCCGGCACACGTTCATGACCGTCGGATGGAGGCTTATCTTTACCTGGATCTTGAAAAGGACTCAAAGGTGTTTCATTTCATGGGCCAGCCGGACGAAACACGCCACCTTGTGGTTGGTAATGAGCAGGCTGTCCTTTCACCCGCCTGGTCTATTCATTCTGGCGCAGGAACATCAAACTACAGCTTTGTGTGGGCGATGGCTGGAGAAAATTACACATTTACGGACATGGATCTCATTCCGATGGATGGGCTGAAATAAGATGGGTTATCTGCATGACGCCTTTTCATTAGAAGGAAAAACAGCGCTGGTGACAGGCCCGGGAACAGGGATCGGTCAAGGAATTGCCAAAGCGCTGGCCGGGGCTGGCGCTGATATTATCGGCACATCACATACAAGCAGTCTGTCTGAAACACAGCAGCTTGTGGAACAGGAAGGCCGGACATTTACATCTTTTACATTGGACATGAGCAAGCCGGAAGCGATAAAGGATTCTGCAGCTGAGCTGTTTGAAAACAGGCAGATCGACATCCTTGTCAATAATGCTGGAATCATTCATCGGGAAAAAGCGGAACATTTTTCAGAAGAGAACTGGCAGCACGTACTGAATGTCAATCTAAACAGCTTGTTTATTCTGACACAGCTGGCTGGCAGGCACATGCTGAAAAGAGGTCATGGAAAGATTATTAATATTGCCTCTCTCCTGTCTTTTCAAGGCGGCATCCTCGTTCCGGCTTACACCGCGAGCAAACACGCTGTTGCCGGTTTGACAAAATCATTTGCAAATGAGTGGGCAGCGTCGGGTATTCAGGTCAACGCAATCGCCCCAGGCTATATTTCTACTGCGAATACAAAGCCTATTCGGGATGACGATAAGCGAAATGAGGACATTTTAAAGAGAATTCCTGCCGGCCGCTGGGGCCAAGCGGATGATATCGGGGGGACTGCAGTCTTTTTGGCATCACGTGCTTCAGATTATGTAAATGGACATATTTTAGCAGTTGATGGCGGCTGGCTATCCCGTTGACAATGAAAAAAGCTGACGAACAAGATCGTCAGCTTTTCCTATTACATCATATGCGGTTCAACAGGCAAGACCTTTTTGATCTCATCAATGATACGTTCATTTTCTCCGCCAGCGTAAATGTGAATCGAGCCGCTGTCTTGATTCGAGCGAATCAGACGCCCGATGCCCTGCCGTACGCGTAACAACATATATGGCAGATCAACTTCTTCGAACGGATCTTTTTTCGCTCCGTTGCGTTTCGCAGTAAATACAGGGTCATGAGGCGGGAATGGCAATGACCAAATTGTAACATTCTTCAATGCGTCACCAGGAATATCGAGTCCTTCCCATAAGTGAACCGAACAAAGTACTGTTTCCTCTTCCTCTTGGAATTTCTCCACTAAGCTGCTGATTTCTTCATCACCTTCAAAGAAAATCGGATACGGCAGCTCCCATGCAGCCGACAGCTCTTTAAACTCGTTTAATTCTTCAAAAGAAGGGAATAGCACAAGGGTTCTACCTTTGTAACGTTTGATTGTTTCAATCGTCTCAGCCGTTTTTTGTTCAGCCGCCATGTCTGTTTTTGTGTATAGATTAACAGTCATTTGCTCGTCATAATCATAAGGGGAATCAACAGTTAATGACAAATAATCATGAATCCCGAGACTGTCAGCAATATAATCAAACGAACCGCCTTCTGACAGCGTAGCAGAAGAAAAGATATAAGGAATTTTCTTAGAAAACACCTTTTCGCCAAGTACTTCTGCTACCGTTCTCGGCATCACGACAAAAGTTGATTCTGCTTCCTTTTTCTCCAGCCAGCTGATTGCATCCTTTTGATATAGAGATAATGAATACGCCATTTGTTCAACATATTCTTCCACTACTGACAGCTCGTATTGATCAATCGTATACATTTCAGACTCAAATACAAGTGCCTCACCGATTTTATCAAGTAAACGGCAAAGCTCGTCCGCCGCCTTTTTGACACGCTGGTCATTTTTTATTTCTAAACGGTGTGAACCGGCTACTTCCTTTGATTCTTCAGAAAGAACATAGAAAAATTCGTCGTTTGCGAGAAGCGCATCTTCAATCAATTCTGCAAACTCTTCTCTGATGTCATTTTGCAGCAAACGTTCTAAAAACAATTCAAGAGTAGACTGCTTCACTCTGTAGGTTAGCGCTTTTTGCGCAGCAAACTCTAACAAGTGCCCCTCATCAAATACAACTGCACTATGATCAGGCAAGAGCGGCAGCTGGCCCTCTCGTTTGCGTGATTCTTCTGTCCACACATGCTCCATATAAAAATCATGGGAACAAATGATTAAGTCCGTTGACTTGCGGTAGTAATCTCTGGAAAGTGTCAGACCGCATCTGTGTCTCATATCACAAGTCAGACAGTCCTGAAACGAGTCGTAGCTTACGTCAGACCACTCTTCATTCGATAGATTTGCGTACTGCTTACGGTCGCCATACGGATAAAAGCGCTGCATCGCCTGTGACTCGTGGACAAATGACGGTAACGACTCATAAAGATCCAGCCATTTATCATCATCAGAACGCTGCATTGTTTTTTCAAGCTTCTTCAAGCATAAATATTGCTCATGTGATTTTGACAGCCTTGTATCAATTTTCAGATCAAGATGCTCAGCCAGCTTAGAAATATCGCCCTCTTTTTTCACCAGCTGTTCAATTAATGTTTCATCTGCACAAGCGATGATGGCGGGTTTGCCGACATACCTTGCATAGCTGATTGCAAAAAGAAGATAAACCAGCGTTTTCCCCGTTCCCACTCCAGCTTCGGCGAACATGACTTTCTTCTCTTTAAACGCCCGCTCCAGCTGAAAAGCCATAAATACTTGCTCATCCCGAAGATCAAACCCTTTTTCGGGAAGGATATCGTAAAACACGTCACCAATCCAATTGTTCAATTCTTCATAAAAATTCTTTGTTTTCGTTAAAGAAAAAGGCAAACGTGATGTTGTCACCTAGTTCCAACCCCCAACTATTCGACATTCAGACCACCAATAATATCATTTTCCGCTGATGAATACAATAAAAAAACTTGGCATTGCCAAGTTTTTTGCAGTTTACTTGCGATTGATCACATGCGACGATAAAAAAGGATGGTCTGTTGAATAAATATGTTCTACTGCTTTTTCTAAATCAGTTTGCGCATGCGAAATCACAGACGGAGACGAATCAGTCCCGAGCTCCTTCAGCTCGTTTGCTGTTGCGTCAAGCGCCCTTTGAATAAGATTAAAATGTTCGCTGTTTAGCATGAGATCACCTCTGATGGAAATAATCATCATTGTATGCGAACTTTTCATTTTATATACATGCTTTACCGCATGTTTTCATCGAAACATGCACAAACTACCCTTGATATTCCGTCTTTGGATTATCCGTCTTATCAACAATATTCTATCAGGGAGTGATGTTGACATGAGTTATAGAAACCGATTAGATCAGCATTCTGAACTGTTTCATCACAATTGGACGCGGCCTAAACGTTCTAAGTCTCAAGTAAACGGTCACACTGAAATGTCCCAAACCAACATTATATTGAGAAGCAACGCGAAAGCTCACCGTTGGTAACGATAGAATATGGCTGAAAGATGAAAGAAGACGCATGCAGAGCGTCTTCTTTTTATTCGTTTTCTGTTTTCTTGCGCTGCGGTCTTACTTTTGACCAATATTGATAATAATCCGTTTTAATAAACCCGTTAAAGAGTTTTCGTTTCTTCGTTGCTTTTCTGCCATATGCTTCCTCAAAGTTTTCATTTGATGTCAGCATATACACAGACCAAGTATCAAGCGGCTCGAAAGCCTGCCCCATTTCTTTGTACATCTGTTCAACAGCTTTTTTCTCGCCGAGGCGCTCTCCATATGGCGGGTTGCCGACAATTACGCCAAACTCCAGATTCGTTGTGAAGTCTTTGACCTGCATCTGCTTAAATTGGATTAAATCTCCCAAGCCAGCTTCCTCTGCATTTTCTTTTGCGATTTGAACCATGCGGTGGTCTATGTCGCTTGCGAAAATTGTAAGCGGCTGGTCATAATTTGCCTTTTCTTCGACCTCAAGCCGCGCTTTGTCCCACAGGTCTTTACCGATCCATTCCCAATCCTCTGAAACAAAATCGCGGTTGAATCCCGGGGCGATGTTTTGGCCGATTAACGCCGCTTCTATGGCGATTGTTCCGGAGCCGCAGAAAGGATCAACAAACGGGCGGTCGGGCGTCCAATTGGTTAATTGCACCAAAGCAGCAGCAAGTGTTTCTTTAATTGGCGCACCGCCCTGATCGACACGGTATCCTCGTTTGTGAAGGCCCGTCCCTGATGAGTCCAGTGTAATAAGAGCCTGATCTTTCAATAAAGAAATTTCCACTTTATACTCGGCACCTGTTTCTTCAATCCAATCATTGGCTTTGCCGGATTGCAGCTTGAGCTTTTCGACAATTGCTTTTTTGACAATCCGCTGACAGTCAGGAACGCTTGCAAGTGTTGATTTTACCGATTTTCCAATGACAGGGAATTTCCCGTTTTCAGATATAAATGAGCGCCAGTTAATCGCTTTCGTTTTTTCAAACAGTTCATCAAATGTTTTCGCTTTAAAAGAAGCAACCTGAACCTTTATGCGGTCGGCTGTTCTAAGCCAAAGGTTCGCACGGCAGATGGCAAGTGCATCACCTTCAAAAATAACTTTCCCGTTATCAACCTTGCATTCGTATCCTAAATCTCGTACTTCCTTTGCGACAACAGCTTCAATGCCCATCGGCGCCGTTGCAATTAGTGTATACTTCTTCATCGTATCACCCTGTCTTTTAAAACTTTTCTCTTTTCAAGATAAAAGCTCTCCTTATACGGGAGAGCTTGTTTTCATCATTTAAAATGTAAGTGGTCTAACGTTCTGTAAGCCATGTTTTGTTCCGTCGTACTGCAAACGGCTCATCACCTCGTACTCAGGCGGCAATCATCTATCTACAGAAAGCATTCTGTCCTTCTCTCCGTTGAATTCCGTTAAGAAGGTTCCCCTACCAAAATTTGGGTTTCTCGCTCGAGGGGTTTACCGCGTTCCACTCTCACCATTTCTAGTGAGACTTCGTCACTGTGGCACTTTCAAGGATACTCAGCCATATCCGAAGGACGTAGGCTTTTTTCCTGCCGTCAGCCTCTAAAGGCTGCCCTAGCTTATGACTTCGCTAGGCACGAACACTACGGGCATCTCAGCACCGTGCGAGCATGGACTTTCCTCTACAGATTCAAGATCTGCAGCGATTACCCGAACGTTAAGAACATGAATTATTATATAACAACTGATTACAATTTACAAGCGCCATTTTTTTCAAGCGTGATCAATCATAAAGCTTGCTGCCAAAAACGTGTTTTTCTAAGTTAGACAGCCGTTTTAAAATATCAAAGTTTGTTGTGTTAGATTGCACAGGCTGTTTTTTGCTGGCTTCTTCAAGCTGTTTTTTCAGCTGCAGATTTTCCTGCTGCAGTTCTTCAATTTCTTGATGGAAGGTTTCATAATCCTTAATAATCATATCTAAAAATTTGTCAACGTCTTCTTGCTTGTAGCCTCTAACGCCTGTTTTAAATTCTTTTTCCAAAATTTCTTTCGCAGAAAGCTTTACTTTATCAGCAAGCATCTTTTTCACCTCGTATCGTGAATCATCACATATATTTTTTCAGAAATCTGTACGGTTGTCAAATTTCTCTCTCTTTGTTAGTAGCTGTCTTCCTCCACTGTCACTCTCAAGTCATCCATCGTGATAAAAAAGATGGGATACCCGTCCCGTTCGCGTCTCTTTTCAGCCGTCTCAAGCATATACTTTGGAGATCCTTCCTTCTCTGGATCATATAACAGCATCAAGGCGTCTGATTTTTCTATAAAGAACTGATTTTTTTGTTTAAACTGTAGCGGACTTTCATACGGCCTGTGAGTCAGGCTTTCTTCGTAGTCAGCCTGTGCCAGGACAGCTTCATAAAGCTCTTTATTAGGCTCTTTCCAGTTCTTGTCCTGATCGTAGAAAGGAGTAATCACAGCTACTTTCAAATCAGGGTATTCCTCCTGCAAATCATATGCAGCTTCAGCCGCCCACAGTTCAGCTCCAAGCTGGCCCGAAATTAAAATCCATTCTAATCCCTCATCTAAAAACCCGATCAACCGGTTTTTGATCGCTTTTTTTATGTAATACAGCGCCTTATCATCCTGCTTATAAATCCCCAATTCAAACGGTTTATATCCCGTAATAGCCAATACTTTCAAGTTTTCACCTGCTTTTAAAAAATGGGGTCCCCTTTAGGGCCCCATTTTTATTGTTGCGTGTTACACCAATCAGTCTGCACGATTCAATACTAATCGCAGCAAGGTTTTCCTGCCTGAAAATGCTGATGTGTTGTCGGATCATAGCTAGAGTATGTGTGTGGATAGTAGTGAACATGCTCAAAATGATGGTGATTTACGTTTGTCGTATGCTGTGGATGAATATGCGGCACGACAGTATTGGAAAACGTATGGTGCTCACAGCAATGCGTAGGATGGACAATCGGCGCCATCACGTGCGGTCTGCAATGGTACATAATAAGATCCCCTTTCCATAACTTTATTACAATATTAAGTTATGAAACATAAGGGGTACATGTTCTAATACAATAACCTATTTTAAAAGTGTGCAATTAAGCTGTCTTTAAAGTTTGAAAACACAAAAGCAATCAAAAATACCACAACAAAGAACAAGTAAAAAACACCCTTATACATACCAACTCTCCCTTTAAAAATAACTAACGTCATTTTACAGGATTCGCCGCTATTCTACAACAAAATCACTGTGAATTCAGCAAAAAAAATTCATGGCGAAACAAGTCGTCTTTTGCGCTTTCCCGGGGAATATTTAAGAGGAATATTTCCTCTTCAGACGGGCAATTCTCACATGCAGTTTTTCAGTTTCTTTTTCTGATAAGCATGCCGCATCGCTAAGCAATTGTTCTGCTATTTGCAATGCTTTTCCGAATTCTTTTTTCTTATGCTCAAAATATTTCGCGAGCTCTATCACAGCAGCGTATCTGCACTTCTGGTTTTGCGAGCGGGACAGCTTTTCCCAAAGCGGCACTGCTTCTTCCAAGCGGTTTTGTTTTTTGTACAGGAGTGATAAATCCAGCCGTGCATTGTCCTGTTCCTCAAACGATTTTACTATAAGCCTTTCCAGCTGCTTGATCGCTTGGTCCGTTTCTTTATGAGCCATAAACCATTTCGCCATAGCATAAGCTTCACTGTGTTCTTTTGGCGCATGTGATTCTGAAAGAATTTTTTTAGACATATGGATGTACAATGAAATGAGCGATAACACATCCATTTCATTATGATGCAGGACACCTTTTAAAAGATCCGGTTCTTGCGCCTTTATAAAATGAAAGTAAAGCATTGGCGCCAAGTAGCCCGGTGTGTCTTCTAGTCTGCGGATGCCAAGCTCCTCTTTTTCAACTGTGCCGAGAGATACGCGGTCCATTTTGTGTTTCCACAGGCGTCTAGCTCCATGCAAAAGATCAAAGTGGCCAAACTCCGGAAGCTTCGGAAGTCTGTCACGGATCAACGTGTGCCTTGTTTTCACCTGCGGCCAATCAAAGGCTTTGCCGTTGTAGGTCACAAGTGATGTAATGTCAACCTCGCTTAAAAAGCTTTGGTACAAGGCAACTTCATTCCCCGGTTTGGGCAAAAGATGCTGTTTGACTGTCACTCGGTCTTCATATACTCTCGCATGCCCAAGCAAAAAAATGGTATTCCCAGCTCCGCCCCCAAGACCGGTTGTTTCTGTATCAAAGAAAAAGAGGTTGTTTTTGTTATACCCTTTTGCTGACAACGTATGCGACAGGCCGCTTTGATTCCACAGTGTGATCACTTCCTCAAGCTCAGAAAAGCTGTATAACCCATGGCGGTGAGAAAGCGGATATTCTACTTCTCTGATGAGGCAGTATTCATCTTCGAAGAAGAAAGGCTTCATGCCAAAAGCCTCCCACTCTTCTAAAAACGGGATGTCATCAAAGTGGTTTTCTTGTTTGCCTGCTTCTATTTTTTGTTCTCCTTCGTCGAGCACCATGTGTTTTTTCATCCGCTGGAGTTTCCCTTTTAATGACATATCCGGCCTCCTTCCTTACGACATTTGATCCAACAGCTGCAAAATTCTTTCCTTTGCTTTTATCCCTTCTATTTCCGTACCTATACAAGACGGGCAGCCGTCATGACAAGGACAATTTGTAATCAGCTGTTTCGCCGCTTCATTAATGTCTGAAAAACGTTTAAAGACTTCCTCCGCCAAACCGATACCGCCCGGATAATGATCGTATAAAAATATGGTTGGCAATCCGGTATGGGCTGCTTTGATTTGAGAAACAACATGAACATCATTTCGATCACACATGATATACACAGGGACAATATGCTGCAGCACATTCGAGATGCCAAGAAGCAGCTGTTCCAGTGTCTTTTCCCCGATGTCTTCATCCGCTGTTTTGATTTCGAGCCAAGCTGCACTTGTATGCAGTTCTTCTTCCGGCAAATGAATAGGTCCAGACCCAATATTTTCAAAAGTGGTCATTTTTATTTTTTTAAAAATGGTCGGCAGGGCATTGACAGTGACGTCTCCGTAGTGCAGCGACGTACGGCTTTTTTCTTTCGTTTTATCGATTTCTAATACTTTCAGCTGAACTGCCAGGTTTGCATCCGTATAATATTCGACATCGACTTTTCTGACATACGCCTTTTTATGGTCCCAATCGAGCTTTTCTACTTGATACTGAACGCCTTCATGCAAATAAATGGCTTCATCATGCAAAAGCGTCATCGCACTAAAACGGTCCATTTCACCGATAATCCTTACATTTGCAATATCCGACTGATCAACTATAACGACATTTTCCTGTGAGGCGGAACGCAAACTGATGTTTGAAGCAGGGAACGACTCACTTGCCCAATGATACCGTTCGCCGTTGCGGTGAAGAACAGCCTCTTCCTGAAGATACTCAAGAATATCACTGACTTCCATGGGTCCAAATTCTTCATCAGCTCTAAAAGGAAGCTCATAAGCCGCACACTTTAAGTGGTCTACTAAAATAATCAAATTCTCCGGATTGATTCTTGCAGATTCCGGCGAACGATTAAAGAAATATTCAGGATGCCGCACAATATATTGGTCAATCGGTGTTGAATTGGCTACCATGATAATTAAAGATTCACCGTGTCTTCTGCCGGCTCGTCCAGCCTGCTGCCAAGCACTTGCGACACTTCCGGGATACCCCGTCATCACACACACTTGCAGCTGGCCGATATCAACACCAAGCTCTAAGGCATTCGTACTGACCACTCCTAAAATGTCGCCTTCTCTCAGTCCTCTTTCGATTTCTCTTCGCTCTTTCGGCAGATAGCCTCCCCGATAGCCTCTGATTGATTTTGTTCCAATCTCTTTTTTCACAAGCTCCTGGATATGACTTAAAATAATTTCCACCCGAACTCTGCTTCTGGCAAAAACAATGGTCTGCACTTTGTTTTTAAGGAATTCTTTCGCCAGTTCATTCACTTCTGCGGTTGCGCTCCTTCTAATATTCAGCGGTTTGTTTACAATTGGCGGATTATAAAATACGAAATGCTTGCGTCCGCTCGGGGCACCGTTGTCATCGACCAGCTGCATTGGTTTGCCTGTCAGCTGCTCTCCCAGTTCCTTAGGGTTGGCAATCGTTGCGGAAGTGCAAATGAAAACCGGATCACTTCCATAAAACCGGCAGATCCGCTTCAGCCGACGGATCACATTTGCCACATGGCTGCCGAACACACCTCGATACGTATGAAGCTCATCAATGACGATATACTTAAGGTTTTCAAACAAACTGACCCATTTCGTATGATGCGGAAGAATGGCAGAATGCAGCATATCGGGATTTGTAATGACAATATGACCTGCTTTTCTCACCTTTTGCCTGATTGCCGGAGACGTATCCCCGTCATATGTAAAGCTTTTAATGTCAATGCCCATTTCATCGATGATTTCATTCAGCTCGCTCTTCTGGTCTTGTGCCAGCGCTTTAGTCGGAAATAAATATAACGCCCGGTTTGTTTCATCTTGGGCGATGGACTGCAGGACTGGGAGGTTGTAGCATAACGTTTTTCCTGACGCGGTTGGCGTAACGGTAACAATGCTTTCTCCTTTTTGCACATATTGAAAAGCGGAATATTGGTGGGTATATAGTTCATCAATGCCCCTTTTCGAAAGGGCAGCTTTGATCCTCTCATCTATACTTTCAGGCATGGGCCTTGTTTTTGCTTCACGAGGCTCAATTTCATGCCAATTCACAACGTTTTCATTTCCTTTCAAATCGGAAATGAGTTCAGTCAGTGATTTCTTTTTCATTCTTTACACCTCTTTGTCAAGTACAGTTTACCGAATATTTGTTTGCATGACTAGGTGCAAATTTTATACAATCGAATAAAAAAAGCAAGGCATATGCCCTGCTTATTTCGCTTTTATTGTAAGGAGCTTTGATTCGCCTTTACGGGCAGCCTTTTCGCCTGCCGGCACAATTGATCCTACAGCCTCACCATTCATTATAACGATTGGGATGACTGTACTGCTCGCTTTTTCTTTAATTAATTCCAAATCACATGTAATCAGCGGGTCACCGACCTTCACTTTGTCCCCCTCTTTAATGTGGGCAGTAAATCCTTCTCCGTTCATATTAACTGTTTCCAGCCCGACATGAATTAACAGTTCAATTCCCAAGCGAGTCCGAATGCCAACAGCGTGTTTGGTGTGGAAAATCTGAATGACTTCACCTTCAGCGGGAGAAACGATTTCACCGTTAGAAGGCTCCACCGCTATTCCTTCTCCCATCATTTTCTGTGAAAAAACTGGATCCGGCACATCTGACAGGTCCATTACTGTACCGTCTGCCGGAGAATAAATAACCTCTTCTGTCACTTTTTCTTGAGTTTTGCCCATTCCGAATAATTTTTTCAGCAATGTGTTTTCTCCCTTCTTCACTTCAACCGTTATCCCTTCATTCACCACTATTTAACCACACTTTCAATTTTGCTTCAATTTATAACAACATCTGGCATAGACGCATAATCTGGTTAAAAAAAGGCGGTGGCAGAAGTGGAATTCTATGATGACAAAAAGAACGAACTGCAAAAGAAAGAAGAAATCATAACGGAGGCAATCGACGCTCTTTTTCAATCCTCAGCGTTCGGCAACCTTATAAACGGATTTCAGAACCTGATCAACTCGAGTTTAAAGGATGTGCAGACGACCATACATGTCAGAGAAAGAGATACTGGGCTGTATATCGATATTACCATTCCGGCGACGTTTCGAGATGGCGAGATCGTCGTTGATGTTAAATCGAGGTATCTCCATGTAACACTCCAAGAAAAACAGAAACACCAAAATGAGGCTACCTTTACAAGCATGACAAGAACGGTTCAGCTGCCTTATGAAGTTCGCCAAGAAGATATGGAAACGTCTTGGAACGAGCAGACAATGACACTTTTCTTTCCAAAAAATAAGCATGAATGAACGATTCATTCATGCTTCTATCATTTAAAAAAGCTGGTAAATCCCTTTATTAAAGATCCGACCTGATTCATTGCACTCATTACTTGACCTGTCGTATCCATCATTTTATTAAAATCAAATTGCCCATTGGCTTTTTTGAACTGCGACATAATGCTTTGAAATTGCGAAGGCTGCTGTTGATTAGGCCTTGGGATAGGATAAGGGTTGGAAAATACAGGCGGCTGCATAGGCATAGGCTGGATCGGAGCATAGGGCTGATAATAATCCTGCTGTCCATAATGCTGCTGAGGCAGTTGTTGCTCTAAATAACCGGGTGCAGCCTGCTGATAATATCCTTGCATTTGCTGAGGATAATAATAGCCCATTTGCCGAGGATAGCTTCGAGAGCTCCTGTTCATTGCGATTCCCCCTAAACTCAACATATTTCTCTTCTATATATGTATGAATGACTTCTATTGTTTGTGTCACAAGTGATGATTAGCATTTGTCAAATTGTGTCGAAAGTTTAAATTTTTTAAAAACAGAAAAAAGTCGAATCATTATGGTACCATATTTTTAATACAGATGAGAGGGGATGCACCATTATGAACGTATCATACTTAAGCAAACGTTTTGCAGAAATGAAGAAATATGAAACAGACTGTATGAATAAACTGATGGACTTTGCCAAGTTCCTCTATATTCAAGGACATCTTAGCATAACTGAGTTTCGTAACAGTATGAAGGTTCTCGAAGCAAATGGAGCAGAAAGCCCGGCATATGAGATGAATTAACGTCCGGCCCCCTATAAAAACGAAAAGAAGACAGCCTTTTACCGGCTGTCTTCTCTTGCAATTTCATCCTTTACTGCGTGCAATGTATAAAGGACTGACTCAGTGATGTCCTTGAATCGTTTTTTATGAATATGATGAACATATGATTGAAGGACCAATTCCAGGAAATTATCCTTTACGGTCTCAATTTGCTCTTTATGCACATATTTTGGCCGGCGGACTTTTATCAATTCAAGAGCACCCTCTGCCCAGCGAGCCGCCAGCTCATCATTCTCTTCAACTGCAGGCTTTATCGTCTCAAAAAAATCATAAGAATGATTACTGTTTTTCCCTTCCTGATATCGATCAGCGCCTTTTTCAGCAACTTCAATCATTTGCTCGGTCATTTCCAGCAATGTTTGTGATAGCAATACCTTTCACCTCAATACCTATCGTACCAAATTTCACTCGCAAATTCAGCCGATGCGGTATACCTTCTCAAACGCATACCTGTGTTCAGGCGATTGATACAGCTCATTTATACAAATATGAAGATCTATGATTTCTTCTTCCAGCACACTCAGGCGATCGTTTTCCGATTCCCGCATCTCAGCCTCTAATGCATTTACAGAATGATTCAGGCTTTGCTCAGCTCGCGTTAATTCATCTTCTATATCAGAAAGCATACGGAGAATATCTGTCTTGCTTACATAATCGGACATTCGTGTACCTCCCTTTCCTCGTCTCTCCCGGTTAAAATTCTTTGCTCTCCAGGCTCTTTCCTTCCTCATGACAAAACTAGAAGCAAATCGCCAAACAAACAGGTATTCCACGAAAAGCTGAAGTTTTCGACAAAAACACCCGCAAAAATTGTATGATCCTCCTCCTTAATGCAAACGATACTTGTGAGGAGGTGCCGTATGAAAACTAGACCGAAAAAAGCCGGCCAACAAAAAAAGACTGAATCAAAAGCAATCGACTCTCTAGATAAAAAATTAGGCGGCCCGAACCGCCCTTCTACGTAAGAAGCAAGGAATTTCCTTGCTTCTTTATTTTTTCAGCCAATGTTCCACCGCAAAAAGCGCATGAAGCTGGCGCTTTTTATGTAAATACCAGTCTGTCAATTCAATCTGCTTCGGCAATTCCTCGCGCCTAAAGAACGTTTTCTTTATCTTTCCATGAAACCAATCTGTTTTCGTTCCGTCTAATGAGTGGATTACCTCAGGATAGCATGTCCTTAACATAGGAGATGTTCTTTTTGTAATCCCGATCATCTTTTCCATATCAAAACGGGAACCTGTGTGCGGCACTGTGTGCAAAAAGTGATAAAAAGAGGAGAACAATTCTGGCTTGAACAGCAATTGAGACAGCTGCTTTCCCAGTCTTATCCTTTCCTCCGCCTTTGAAAAGCGTTTCACTGAAATGCCGTAAAGAAACCCGTCTGAGGAAGGAAAAATAACGGTGTTAAAATGAAACCAGTCACTTAAATAAAAAGGAATCGTATCAAAAACATTCTTTTTAAACGAAGGATTTTGTATAATAGGTGTTTGGATAGTGTTTTGTTCATTTATAATGAGGGCATACATTAGCCGCTCTGTGTTTCGCTCATGCCAAAAACGGTCCCATTCTTCCGACATAAATTGTGAGACGCCAAACACATGCAGAAGATGAAACAGCGGTTTCCCGACTTTTTTTGACCAGTGGTACAAAAGAAGCTGCGGATAGGCATCCGAAAAAATAAGCCAGTTCGCTCTTTCGTAGGCTAAAAAGAACCATTTTTGCTGTCTCTCACGGAGTCCAAGCTGAAACAGACTGCCTTTTAAGTCAGTCATTGACCAGCCGGCATTACGAGAAACGAAAGAAGCCAAGAGTGACCATTTGATTTCCGGATGACGGTCATAAAATGATTTATAAGCATTCGTTCTTGAAATGTTATCCGCGTTTTTTGTTTTTGTCTGCCGCTCAATCCGGCTCAGAAGCTTTCTGATGGTCTGTTGTTCTTGCACGTTCATTCACTTCCGACATGAATAGTTTAATAAGGAGGATGAGAAAGTGATTCGGTATCCTAACGGAAAAACATTTCAGCCGAAACATTCGGTTTCATCCCAAAGCAGTCAGAAAAGGGCCCCGTCATACAGTAATCGCGGAATGACCCTCGAAGATGACTTAAACGAAACGAATAAGTATTATCTGACAAACCAAATTGCCGTTATACACAAAAAGCCGACACCTGTTCAAATTGTAAATGTCCATTATCCAAAAAGAAGTGCCGCAGTGATTAAAGAAGCTTACTTTAAACAATCATCGACAACAGACTACAATGGGATTTACAAAGGACGGTATATTGATTTTGAGGCGAAAGAAACGAAAAACAAGACCTCTTTCCCCCTGCAGAATTTCCATGACCATCAAATCGAGCATATGAAGCAGGTAAAGGCTCAAGACGGTATTTGTTTTGTTATTATATCCGCTTTCGACCAGGTTTATTTTTTGGAAGCCGATAAGCTGTTTTATTTCTGGGACAGAAAAGAAAAAAACGGCAGAAAATCAATTCGAAAAGATGAGTTGGAAGAAGCGGCTTATCCGATTTCTCTTGGATACGCACCTAGAATTGATTATATTAGTATTATTGAACAGCTTTATTTTTCGCCATCATCTGGTGCGAAAGGTTGATTAACGAAAGGTTGAGATGTTATGTCAGATCAATTTAACAGCCGTGAAGCTCGACGAAAAGCGAACAGCAAGTCGGGTCCTTCACCAAAAAAAGGAAAGAAACGAAAAAAGGGCGGATTGTTTAAAAAGACCCTTTTCACTTTACTCATTCTGTTTGTTTTAGGCGTAGTCGGCGGTGCCGTTACATTTGCCGTCATGGTTTCAGATGCGCCAAAACTGGATGAAAGCAAATTGAAGACGCCTTATTCATCAACAATATACGATAAAAACGGAAAAGAAATCGCTGAAGTCGGCGCCGAAAAACGGACCTACGTGCCGATAGATCAAATTCCAGATGTTGTGAAAGAAGCCTTCATCGCGACAGAAGACGCTCGTTTTTATGAGCACCACGGGATTGACCCTGTCCGTATCGGCGGCGCCTTAGTTGCCAACTTTACAGACGGCTTCGGAGCTGAAGGCGGAAGTACGATCACCCAGCAGGTCGTCAAAAACTCCCTTCTTTCACATCAGAAGACGTTAAAACGGAAGGTGCAGGAAGTATGGCTTTCGATTCAGCTGGAGCGCAATTACTCTAAAGATGAAATTTTAGAAATGTATTTAAACCGGATTTATTTTTCTCCTAGAGCATACGGAATCGGAAAAGCGGCGGAAGAGTTTTTCGGCGTCACAGATTTAAGCAAATTGACTGTCGAACAGGCTGCCACACTGGCAGGCATGCCGCAGAGCCCAACAGCGTACAACCCGGTTAAAAACCCGGATAAAGCGGAAAAAAGACGGAACATCGTCCTCAGTCTGATGAAAAAACAAGGATTTATTTCTGATTCTCAATACAACAAAGCGAAAAAAGTGGCAGTGAAAGACGAAGGCATTGTGTCACAGAAGGAATATGAAAAAACAAACTCAAATAAATACAGCGCGTTTGTTGAAGAAGTCATGAAAGAAATTGATGAAAAATCTGATGTCGATCCATCTGCTGATGGATTAAAGATCTATACGACATTAGATACAAAAGCACAAGATAAACTAGATGAATTAATGGACGGAGACACCGTCGGATTTACTGAAGGCATGCAGGGCGGCGTTACGCTTCTCGATACAAAAACCGGAGAAGTCCGCGCGATTGGTGCGGGAAGAGATTCTACAGTTGGTGGTTTCAATTATGCTACGCAAGGAAAAACTCAGCCTGGTTCTACTATTAAACCGATTTTAGACTATGGTCCAGTTATTGAAAACAAAAAATGGTCTACCTATGAGCAAATAGACGACTCGGCTTACACGTATTCAAATGGAACACCTATCCGAGACTTTGACCGCGGATATAAAGGACTCATGTCTATGCGTGAAGCACTTGCCCAATCTCGTAACATCCCGGCTTTAAAAGCATTCCAAGCAGTCGGAAAAGATGCGGCAGTAGACTTTGCTAACGGATTAGGGCTCGGGTTAAATAAAGAAAAAGTGTATGAATCGTATTCTATCGGGGGATTCGGCGACGAGAACCCAGGTGTCTCTTCACTGACAATGGCAGGGGCATACAGCGCGTTTGGAAATAACGGAACGTATAATGAACCGCATTTTGTAAAATCTATCGAATTTAACGATGGCACGAAGCTTGATTTAACGCCAAAATCAAAATCAGCCATGAGCGATTATACTGCGTTTATGATTACAGATATGCTGAAAACAGCTGTTAAGACAGGTACTGGACAGCTCGCTCAAGTACCAGGAGTGGAAGTCGCAGGTAAAACAGGTACAACAAACTTTGACGATACGACAATGCAAAAATACAATATCGCACCAGGCGGTGTACCAGATTCTTGGTTTGTGGGATATACTCCTCAATATACTGCTGCCGTGTGGACAGGTGTAGACTCAGGGAACAAGATAGGGAAAAAATCTTTAAATAAAACAGAGCAGCAAGTCGCAAAACGTCTATTCGCCCAACTCATCGCCGATGTCGATGACGGAAGCGGATCATTTGAGAAGCCTGACAGCGTAGTAGAAGCCACCGTAGAAAAAGGCTCTAATCCGGCAAAACTGGCAGGGCCAAATACGCCAAGCGATAAGAAGCTCACAGAGTACTTTGTTAAAGGCACAGCTCCTTCTACTGTTTCTAAAACATATGAGAAAGAAGAAAAAGAGGAAACAGCTAAATTGTCTGGTTTAAACGTGAAATACGATAAAGACAATCAATCTCTAACGTTAAGCTGGAATTATGACGGAGATGCGACCTTTGCTGTTAAGCAATCTGTTGACGGCGGCAGCTACTCGGAAATTCAAAACAGTTCTGCAAAAGAAGCCGTCATTTCGGGTGTGCAGCCAGGATCCGTGTACAAATTCGAAGTAACAGCCGTCAGTGATGATGGCAAAAGCACAGCTTCCACATCCTATGAGGTGCCAAAAGCTGAAGACGATGAAGATAAAAAAGACCAGCAACAAACGGATGATGAAAAACAAGATGATGAGAAGACTCAGGATGATACACAAACGGATGATTCTCAAAAAGATGACGGTCAGACGGATCAAGATCAGACAGATGATCCAACAAACGATCAAGACAAAAAACAAGACAATACGAACACCAATCCGTCCGACAACAATAACCAAGACCAATCTAACAATAACAGTAACAACAGCAACAACCAGGATACGTCCGATGATTCGAATACAGATACGAATGATTCATCGGGTTCTGACACGAATAAAAACAAAACAGACACATCTAATAAAGCACAAACAAACTCATCATCAATTGAAAAAACAAATTAAACAAAAAAGCCGTCACCTTTGGGGTGATGGCTTTTTTTGGTACACAATAAAAAACCTCCCGTTTTAAGAGGAGGTTTTATCGATTCATCGCATGATATTTATAAAAATGCTTTTTCATTTCGGTAAACAGCTCATCAAGCTGAATAAAGCAATGGTATTGGGTCGGTTTAAGAAGAATAAATTCCACTCGTTCAGCCCAATTAATCGGCTTTGCAGGATACGATTTCTCCCTCAGTTCTTGCCAATCGAGCGATTTCACCGGCTCACCTGCTGTCCAATGTAACGAAGCCAGCAAACACACAATTCCCTTTAGCATTTCGTTTTGGTCACATCTCGATTTTCGTGTTTGAAAAACAGGGAGAAGTGATGCTTTGATGTCCTCCCACACTTCAAATAAAAGCGGAACGTACTTTCCACTGTCCTCCCAAGGTAAATCGCCTTGTAATTCCGTGCAGAAATCAAAATACAAGGGGTTGGTCTGCAAGACTTCTTTCCTCTCCGAAGAGTTCATCTGGCTAAAACTCCGCAAGTATTGCTCATAGGAAGCCAACACTTCTTTCGCTTGCGTCATCGTTTCACCAGTCCTTTTTTATCTCTCTTCTGCCCTTCTCTGCATAAAGAAAGCAGCGGACATTCCGCACAGCGCGGAGATTGGGCTTTACAGTGATATCTGCCGAAGAAAATAAGGCGGTGATGCGTAACGGACCAGTCTTCTTTTGGAACTTTGCGCATCAGCGTCTTTTCAACTTCCAGCACTGAGTCCTTCCACCGGCAGATGCCCAACCGTTTGCTGACCCTCTCCACATGGGTATCTACGGCGATGGCCGGCACGCCAAAGGCAACCGATACCACTACGTTAGCAGTCTTTCTTCCGACCCCTGGCAGTTTAACTAGCTCATCGCGGTCCCTCGGCACTTCTCCGCCGTACTCTTCAATAATCATTTTACTCAGTTTTTGAATATTTTTCGCTTTATTACGATATAAACCGATTGATTTAATATCTTGCTGAAGCTCTTCCAGCGGGACAGCCAAATAGTCTTCCGGCCGTTTATATTTTTGAAATAATGTTTTGGTCACTCTGTTTACAAGTGCATCTGTACATTGAGCAGATAAAGCGACAGCCACCACTAATTCAAAAGGATTGGAATGAACCAGTTCACACTCCGCATGAGGAAACATGTCACCTATCTTGTCCAAACAGAATTCAATTTGTTTTAGATTTAACACGATTGTCACCTTTTCACTTTATTGTTCAAGCCAATTGTAAAAAGGAACCTGCCTTTTATACTCTTTTTGCGGTTCATTCTGCTTTGCTTGAACCCGCCGGAATTTTTGGCTGTGTATTTTTGCCTGCTCCACAGTTTTCAGCCCGTTTTTCTTCCATTCAAACAAAATCCGGTCAATGTAGCGGAAACTAAGTTTTCCTGACAGTACAGCCTCTTTTAACGCGTGTTTGATCAGTTGTGCGTCATGCTGATCCTGGTCCTGCCAGATCGCCAGCGTTTCACACTCTAAAGGCGATAACGGCCTTGCGAACTCTTCCTCAAAAATGGTATAAAGGCTTTTTTGTTCCCCTTCTGCTTTTCTTTCCTGTGTTTGATTCTGTACAAGCTGGATATACTCGTACAGCTTGCCCCATAAAGGCTGAAGAGAATACTTCTCAAATTTGATGCCGTTTTGATCCTCGCATTCTTCAATAAACAGAAAGCCTTTTTGAATAAACATGCGCAATCTGTTTGTACATTCCTCAACAGAAATTGACATACCTTCCTGCAGCTGATTCGGTGTAGGAAAATATGATCCTTTTTCTAAATGCATTTTAATTTTTAACAGCAGAATAAGTTCTGTTTCATTAAGCCCAAGCTGTTTATAATGCGTGAGCAGAACATTGGGGATTGTTGATATTCCATGCTCCTGCATATCAATAAATTGCTGTTTTTTCATCGTCACACCTCTTACTGTAAAGGATTGTGATTTCCCCTTTACTGTAAAAAGTCTCCCTTGCAGGAGACTCTTTTTTGTTTCATTTGAATGTATTACGGATACAGACGGTTTAACAGTCTTGGGAACGGGATCGTTTCACGAACGTGAGGCGCTCCGCTGATCCAAGCTACTGTCCGCTCTAATCCAAGACCGAAGCCTGAATGAGGAACTGATCCATATTTTCTAAGTTCAGCATACCATTTATATGCGTCAGAATCCAGTCCATGTTCTTTAAGACGCGATTCCAAAAGTTCCATATCGTGGATCCGTTCAGATCCGCCAATGATTTCTCCATAGCCTTCCGGTGCAATCAAGTCAGCGCAAAGCACGACGTCCTCACGGTCAGAAGCCGGTTGCATATAGAACGGTTTTAAAGACGTCGGATAGCGAGTGATGAATACCGGTTTGTCATAGTGTTCAGCAATTGCTGTTTCATGAGGCGCTCCGAAATCATCTCCCCACTCGATATCGTCAAAGCCTTTTTCTTTCAGAAATTCAATCGCTTCATCATACGTGATTCTTGGGAAAGGAGCTTTGATTTGCTCAAGTTTTGACGTGTCTCTTCCCAATGTGTTTAATTCAATTTTGCAATTCTTAAGAACGGATTGCACGATGAAAGAAACGTAATTTTCCTGTACTTGAAGGTTTTCTTCAAACTCTACAAACGCCATTTCCGGTTCGATCATCCAGAATTCGATTAAGTGGCGTTTTGTTTTAGACTTTTCCGCTCTGAATGTCGGTCCGAAAGAGAATACTTTTCCTAAAGCCATTGCCGCAGCTTCCATGTAAAGCTGGCCGCTTTGAGACAGATACGCATCTTCATCAAAGTACTTTGTCGCAAAGAGCTCTGTTGTTCCTTCAGGTGCACTTCCTGTCAGAATCGGCGGATCCACTTTTACAAAGCCTTCATTATTAAAGAATTCGTAAGTCGCACGAATGATTTCATTACGGATTTTCATGATCGCATGCTGGCGCTTTGAACGAAGCCATAAATGTCTGTGATCCATCAAAAATTCCGTACCATGTTCTTTTGGTGTAATTGGATAATCAGTCGCTTCGTGAATGACTTCAATATCTGTCACAGCTAGTTCATATCCAAGCGGGGAACGCTCGTCCTCTTTGACCATCCCTTTTATATAGAGTGACGTTTCCTGAGTCACTGATTTAGCTGTTTGGAAAATGCTTTCTTCCACTTCCGCTTTTACTACGACACCTTGAATAAAACCAGTACCGTCCCGAAGCTGCAAAAATGCAATTTTCCCGCTTGAACGCTTATTAGCGACCCAAGCTCCGATCGTTACTTCCTCACCTACGTGCTTGTACACTTGGTTGATTGTTGTTTTCAACATATTTCCCTCCAAAACAAGAAAGACATTCGGAAGCTCATTGCCCCGCGAACTCTTTTATCATCACTTTATTATACCCGCTCTTAACTAACCGGGTCAATGCAGATAAAAAGCGGCTTTCTGTCAGCCGCTTTTTTATCTATTAGCTATGTTTTTCGACAAAACGTTTGATTCTTTCAATCGCTTTTTCAAGAAGATCTAGCGAGGTGGCATAAGAAAGACGGACATTTTCTGGAGAACCGAATCCGGATCCAGGAACAATCGCAACTTTTTCCTCCTCGAGAAGCGCTTTAACAAATTCATCTACATCTTTGAAACCGCAAGATTGAGCCGCTTCTTTTGCATTCGGGAACAAGTAAAAAGCACCCTCCGGCTTCACACAGCTGAACCCAGGGATTTCTACGAGCTTTGCATAGATCGTGTTTAATCTATGTTCAAAAGCTTCTCTCATTTCTTCCAATGGCTCAGAAGGTCCGTTATAAGCAGCAATCGCTCCGTACTGTGCGATTGATGTCGGGTTTGACGTGCTGTGGCTAGCAAGGTTCGTCATCGCTTTTATAATGTCTTCAGCTCCAGCCGCATAACCAATTCGCCAGCCCGTCATGCTGTGTGACTTCGATACGCCGTTTATAATGACCGTTTGCTCTTTCAGTCTGTCAGACAGCTGTGCAATGGAAACGTGTTTCTTTCCGCCGTATGTAAGTTTTTCATAAATTTCGTCAGACACAATTAGGATGTCATGTTCAAGGCATACTTCACCAAGCGCAGACAGTTCTTCTTCCGTATACATAACTCCAGTCGGATTGCTTGGAGAGTTAATAACGATTGCTTTTGTTTTTTCCGTAATCGCATTTTTCAGCTGCTCAGGCGAAATTTTGAAGTGATTTTCCTCAAGCCCTTGTACATAAACAGGCTTTCCGCCAGCGAGTTTCACCTGCTCCGGATAGCTTACCCAGTAAGGCGTTGGAATAATAACTTCATCTTCTTCATCCAAAATCACTTGGAAAAGGGTGTACAGGGCATGTTTGGCACCAGTGCAGACAATAATTTGAGACGGTTTGTATTCAATATTCTGGTCGCGTTTAAATTTCTCTGCAATGCTGTTTTTCAGTTCAGCCAAACCACCTGAAGGCGTGTATTTCGTATGGCCCTCGTTCATCGAACGCACAGCGGCATCAATAATGTGCTGCGGTGTATTGAAGTCAGGTTCGCCTGCTCCTAAGCCGATGACATCATGGCCTGCGGCTTTCAGTTCTTTCGCTTTCGCTGTGATTGCCAGTGTGGTTGATGGTGTTAATGCGGATACTCTTTTTGCCAGTTTCAACTTGAACTCCCCCTAATTCGTCTTAAGGCGTGATATTTTTGAGAATCTTTCCAGTTGTAAAGTCCACATAACTTAAACTGTATTGCCCTTCTTTGTCTAAGTACGTCACTTCCCAAAGCAGGACGTTTCCTTCTCTTGCCAGATGAACCTCTTTTTGCTTTGAAACCAGCCCTTCATCCTGTATGATTTTCGCCGCTTTGTCTTCCGAGATTCCCTCTTTTGCTTCTTTTGAGAGAATTTTTGCTTTTTTATCAGCAGGAACCCAGACATATAAGGCAGTGCCTTTTTTATCCGTACCCTTGACAACATAATATTTTTCTTTTCCGACAAATGTTTCGACTTGATCAACATTAGCGAGATCGGTTTCTTTTTTAGCTTCAGCAGCTGCTGCTTCGTGCCCCTCTTCCTTTTGTGCCATGGCTGATTTATAAATGCTTGCCGAGACAAGAAGTACTGCTAAAAAAATAATACCAAAAATGACGGTAAATATTAATGCTTTTTTTCTCATCTTCTCACCTACGTACGATAAATGGTAAAAACGGCTTGGTTTTTGTTTTCTTCATCAAGTGCAAGACCGAACATCAGATTGTCTCTTTTCAGTGTCCGATTCAGTGTGTCCACAATTTTATACAGATCATCAGAATGCTCTACATTAATTGTTGAAAGAATCTCGATTTTACTTTCCATTTTTTCATCCTCCAGTTTGAACAAATATTGTTAGTCATACTCCATTTCAGGACACGCCATACTAGTATCACAGAGCGGGAAAACCGCTTTTAAATAAAACACCATCCTACTCCCACACCGCAAAAGCCGCTTTATGCGGCTTTTATTCATTTTTTCCTGCAACATAAGCTTCAAGCTCGCTGTCAGTCATTTCGGATACTGAGGTTGTCGGCAAGGCATCAAGAAACAGCCGGCCGTATCCTGCGGTTTTAATCCGTCTGTCCAATATCATAATCGTTCCTTTGTCTCCCGCCGTACGCAGCAAGCGTCCGATTCCTTGCCTGAAGGTCAGTACAGCCTCCGGTAATGACACTGTTTGAAACGGATTCTTTCCTTTTTTGCGGGCAAGCTCACATTTTGCAGCATGAAGCGGGTGATCTGGGGATCGGAATGGGAGCCTCACGATCATTACTGTTGTCAGCTCATCACCAGGGAAATCAACGCCTTCCCAAAAATGATTTGTTCCAAGCAGGATCGCCTGATTGGATGTTTTAAAAGTTTTCATCAGTTTGCCGGGACTTCCGCCTGTAATCCCTTGTGCCAAGAGCTGAATGCCGGAAGCACTCATGATATGCTTAAGCTCCTGATGAACCTTTTTCAGCATCTCATGGGATGTAAACAGCACAAGGATTTTGGGCTGTTTTTCCTTTGCCATCAGTTCGATATAACGGGCCGTATCCTGGATAAATTCAGTTTGCCCTGTATCCTGAATTGATTTCATTTCCTTTGGAATCATCACCTGCATACGCTCATCGTAAGAAAAAGGTGACTCAATTCTCATTGTCCGCGGGAAAAAGTCACTCAGTCCCAGTCGTTCAATCATAAATTGAAAAGAGCCTTCGACTGTAAGGGTTGCAGATGTCAGCACTACACTATTTTTGCGCGCGAAAAACTGATCAGCCAGAAGTTCACCAGGTTCAAGAGGCTGTGCGTAAATGGCCACTGCATTTTTCGCACCCTTTGCATCAATTTCAATCCAAACCGCTTCATCGTCATCGCATCCAAAGAACAGCTTCTGCAACGTCTGACAGTAATGCTGCAAACCTTTCATGCTTCTTTGGTATTCATCGGCTAAAAAGACGGTTTTGCTTTTCATACCCTTCAGATGTTTTTCTATCAGGGACGACTGTGCCTCAAAAAGCTGCTGCAGGTGTGTCAGCATGGAACAAAGCCTCTCCGCACCATCCGTTAAGATCGACCAGCTTTTATCCTGGCTTTCTTTGTTCACCTTAAAAACTAGACGGTTCAAGTCCTCTTTAGGTTTTCTTCGTTTGACAAAAGAATGAACAGAGCTGAAGAAAGCATCACTTTCTGCTTGAATGTGCTGAAGCCACTCTTCCAATTCAAAAAATGAATCAACCGGCAAACTGTTTCGCTGGAACAGCTGTCTCATTTTTTTTAGAAGCCCCTGCTCCTTCAGAGTGCCGATTCTACTCAATTTCGTATGCAATTCTATGTACGTGGCTCTTTTTCCTAAATGTTCACTTGCCGCTCGGTCAAAGTGATGTGCTTCATCAATAATAAATGTGCCGCTTTCGGGAAGCCTCTTTTTCTGGCTGCCTTCATCGGTCAGCAAAAGGGAATGATTGGTGATCACCAAATCGGAACGCATAGCAATCTGTTTGGCCCGCTCGTAAAAACCGGTTACATGCTCATTGCGGCTTCTTTTATAGGAGTCATCGTCATAAGCCAATCTGTCCCACAGCAACTTTCCGCCTGAAGGCAAATTCAGTTCCGCTACATCCCCTGTATTTGTCTCTGTCAGCCAAACGAGAAGCTGTGCCTTTGTCAGTACCGCATCATAATTATCATCTTCTTCATGAAGCACCTGCTCGAATTTATACAGGCATAAATAATGCGATTGTCCTTTTAAAATCGCCGCTGTTACCGGAAATGGAAACAGATCTTGGACAATCGGCAAATCCTTTGTTAGAATCTGCTGCTGTAAAAGCGTCGAATACGTGCTGATAATGACCGGTTTTTTTGATTTCTTGGCAAAAAGCGCAGCCGGAATAAGATAGCCAATCGTTTTTCCGATCCCCGGAGGAGCTTCAATCAGCGCATGCTCACGATTGGCAAACGCTTCAGCCACCTCTTTCATCATCATCATTTGGCCGTCTCTTTTTTCATACCCAGGCATTAACTCTGACAGCGCTTTTTCATTTTCCGCTTCCCAGCGTTCGATCTCAAATGAAAAGTTCCCGTCCTCATTCACACGAACATCGATCGATTCAGGTTCTCTGACAGAAAAGGAAGAAAATCGTGTATAGCCCGGTATCTCAGTTTGTCTGTTTTCATTCATGAACATATCCAACAAATGCGTCAGATCACTGATGAAATGCTGCGAAAGCCTTCTTAACTGCTTTAATGTCGGGTAAGGAAGCTGCCGCAGCTTTTCAAGGATTTCCAAAAAAATAAGCCCTGTCACTTCAGCGTCGCTGTCAGCCCGGTGCGGCTGATCATGCCGCAGCTGAAGCTCCTCACTTAATTCCGTCAGCTTATACCCTTCAAATCCCGGAAAAACAATCCGTGAGAGTTCGACAGTATCCAGCACTTCACAATCTGGGAGCTGAAAACCCGCCTTATGCAGCTCATACTTGACAAATCCAAGGTCAAAATGAATATTGTGAGCGACAAAATAAGCGCCATCAAGCAATTGGAAGACTTCTTCAGCGACTGCTTCAAATGGCTGTTCATTCTCTACCATTTGATTAGAGATTCCAGTAAGCTGCTCAATAAAAGCAGGGATTGGTTTATTTGGATTAATGTATTTTGAAAACCGCTCAGTAATTTGTCCATTTTCGATTACAACCGCTGCGATTTGTATGATTTTATCGCCTTTCTTCGGCGAATTCCCTGTTGTCTCTACGTCTATTACAACGAACCGTTGCTTATTCATTAAAATGGACACCTCAATTCTTGCATACGACAAAAGTGTAACACGTTTTGTACGGAAATGGAGCGGCAAAACCGTTTTACTCTCAAAATCTTAAAAGAAAACCCCCGATAAAGGGGGCTTTTCTTCTACAAAATTGTACGGGCTGGTTCGTTCCCCAGCATTTGTTCAATTTTGTTTTGATCATTCAGAACAGCCACTTTTGGCTCGTGGCTTTCCGCTTCTTGATCAGACATCATTTTGTAGGAAATAATAATGACCTTATCTCCTTCCTGCACAAGGCGTGCGGCTGCACCGTTTAAGCATATGACGCCGCTCCCCCGTTTACCAGGAATAATATACGTTTCAAGACGTGCTCCGTTATTATTATTCACAATTTGTACTTTTTCATTAGGAAGCATTCCCACCGCATCAATGAGATCTTCATCAATTGTAATGCTCCCCACATAGTTCAGGTTTGCTTCCGTAACAGTTGCCCTGTGAAGCTTGCCGCTCATCATTGTTCGATACATATTATATTCTCTCCATTTCTCGAATATCAATAATGATATTATCTATTAAACGCGCTTTTGAAAAAGCAACTGCAACAGCGAGAATCATCTTTCCGGCAATTTCATTCACAGGCTCAAGTTCCGGATAGGAATAGAGCTCTACATAATCTATCGTTCCGCTTGTCGTTTCAATGATTTCTTTTGCAGCTTTTATCACCGCTTCAGGATCTCTTTCACCGGCTTGGATCAGCTCCGCACTTGTTTGCAGGGCCCGATACAGCTTAGGCGCTTCCTTTCTTTCCTCAGCTGTTAAGTAAACATTGCGGGAGCTTTTGGCTAAGCCGTCTTCCTCTCTGACCGTATCGACAGCAACCAATTCAATATCCATGAAAAAGTCGCTGATTAAGCCATCAACAACAGCTACCTGCTGCGCATCCTTTAAACCGAAATAGGCACGGGTCGGCTGAACAAGATTGAACAGCTTCGTCAGCACGATCGCAACACCGTCAAAATGTCCCTCTCTTGAGCGCCCGCATAACACATCTGTGCGTCTTTCTACATGAATCGTGACATTCTTTTCACCGGGATACATATCATGAGCATCCGGCGTAAAAAGAATATCGACTCCGGCGTTTTCTGCAAGAGCTGCATCCCGCTCAATATCGCGTGGATATGCTTCAAAATCTTCATTAGGGCCGAATTGTGCAGGATTGACAAAAATACTCATAATAACGGTGTCGTTTTCTTGTCTAGCTTTGTCTGCTAAGGTTAAATGCCCCTCATGCAGAAACCCCATCGTCGGAACAAATCCGATTGACTTGCCCTCTGAGTGGTATTGTTTTATCGCTTCTTTCAGCTGTGAAATATCAGTAATCTGTCTCATCTTATTTTCCCCCGTACAAGCCGTCCAGAACTGTCTGGTTCATTTGAAAGGAATGCTTTTGTTCAGGGAAAGCACGATGTCTTACATCCTGAACATATCCGCTGATTGCTGTTTCGATGGTTTCGTCAATGCGCGTATATTGCTTTACGAATTTAGGTGTTCTCTCAACACCGTGGCCGATTATATCATGATAAACGAGAACTTGTCCGTCCGCTTTCACACCAGCCCCGATTCCGATGACCGGTATGCTTAGCGTCTCGGCAATTTTGGCTGTGAGTTCTGCCGGCACACATTCCAGCACAAGCATCATAGCTCCTGCTTCTTCGCATTTTATACTGTCTTCTATTAATTTTTTGGCGCTTTGTTCGTCTTTGCCCTGTACTTTATAGCCGCCCAATACGCCGACTGACTGCGGTGTCAAACCTAAGTGACTGACTACCGGGATGCCTCCAAGCGTCAATGCGCGAATGGATTCAAACACGCCTTCTCCGCCCTCAAGCTTTAGTGCGTCTGCTCCGCTTTCCTGAACGATAGCGGCTGCATTTTTCAGCGTATCTTCCTTGGAAAGATGATAAGACATAAACGGCATATCTGTCACAATAAAGGTATTCGGCGCACCCCTTTTAACGGCTTTTGTATGATGAATCATGTCCGCAACTGTCACACCGACAGTTGAATCAAGGCCGAGAACGACCATTCCGAGTGAATCACCGACTAAAATCATGTCAACTCCCGCTTGTTCAGCAAGCTTAGCTGCCGGATAATCATAAGCGGTCAGCATGACGATCGGTTCTTCAGACTCCTTCATTTTTAGAAAATCCAGTTTTGTTTTCATATTTTCTCCTCCTCATGTTTAGAGGAGATGAGCTGCCGTTTTCTTCTGCAAGCCAAAAAACCTTCCGTTACAACGAGAAGGATCCTTCACTTTCTAAAGTTCGGCGAGTTTCATCCCTCTGTCCCAGTCCTTTTTTGGATCAAGGCAGACTGCTGCAATGTCTATCTATTTTAATAATAGGTGCAGTTCACAGGCGATACTGCCCAATGGAAGTATACCAAAATCAACGGGCTTGTACCAACACATTAGCCCAATTCGATATCGGCAGAATAGATTTTTTTAATGCCTTCATTCGTTTCTAAAAGCAGAACGCCTTCATCATCTATGCCTAACGCCTTACCGTAAAAGGTTCCGTTTAACGTTCTGGCTCTCATATTAGTGCCAATACCGAGCGCATAGCTTTCCCATAAAAGCTTAATCGGCGTAAATCCGTGCGTCATATAATCCCGGTACCGTTTCTCAAAGCATAGTAAAATATGCTGGATGACGCCGGCCCGATCAATTTTTTCCCCAGCAGCTTGGCTGAGGCTTGTCGCGATGTCCTTCACTTCATCTGGAAAATCATTAGGCTGCTGGTTAACGTTAATGCCGATCCCAATGATCACTGAACGTACGCGGTCTTCTTCAGCCTGCATTTCCGTTAAGATGCCGACTGTTTTTTTTCCGTTAATCAAAATATCATTAGGCCATTTAATATCCGTTTGGATGCCTGCTGCCTCTTCTATTCCCTGCACAACAGCTACTGCAGCAAGCAGAGTCAGCTGCGGTGTTTTTTGGAGCGGAATGTCAGGCCGCAAAATCAGGCTCATCCAAACGCCGTTTCCTTCTTGAGAATGCCATACCCTAGACATTCGGCCCCTTCCGGCTGTTTGTTTGTCAGCCACCACGAGGGTGCCTTCCGGTGCGTTATTATTCGCGAGCTCATGAGCTGTTTTTTGCGTGCTTGAAAGAACGTCATGGTAAATAAGATGCTGGCCCATCACTTCCGTTTTTAATCCAAAGCGAATTTCGCTTTCACTGAGTTTTCCGGGCTTTTTGATGAGCCGATATCCTTTTCTTCTTACGGCTTCTACTTCATAACCCTCTTTCCGAAGCTCTTCAATATGCTTCCACACAGCAGTTCTTGAACAGCCGAGAGCATCACTGATTTTTTGGCCGGAAATAAATTCATTGCCGGCCTGAGCAAATAATTCAATAAGGTCTTTTCTTAATGTTGACCGCATGTCTTCAGCCACTCCTCTATGTGTTTCTTTTGATTGGAGAGCTTCCCTGTCACAACAGCCTGCTCGATCCTCTGTAATTCTTCCGCCACCCATTTTCCGGCCGGGCGGTTTCGAAGCGCAAGCAAATCCTTACCCGTGATATCAAGATCCTTAAGGCTTTTGATCGGCAGGTTTTGATAAGCGAACTGAATGTCCTTCAGTTTCTTTTCATCCAGTTTTTCGTTTTGCCGAAGCTGCGATATTTTGGCCGCTGAGAGCAGTGCTTTTTCCCCAGCTCTGTACATTGTCATTGCGTCAAGGCTCTGGCCAAACGTATCGGCAATGTGAATGGCTTCCTTGATCACTTTTCCCGGGAGCTTCCAAGCTTTCAGGAAAAGGGGCGCATCTTTCAAGACGATGTCAAGGTTAATTAAAAGAGCAGCCCAAAGCTCCTCACGGGATGTTAAAGAGAAGAATGGAAACTCACTCGTTGAAATCAGGTTTTCTCGTTTATGATAAAAACCAGGAAGCTCTTCATACAATCTCGTTTGAATAAGCGTTTGAAGCGCCTGGCGGGAAGCTCTTCCCTGCAGCAATTTCTCGAGCTCTATAGTTTTTCGTTCAACTGAAACATGGGAGAGGAGTGATTTTTCTTTCGCAATGGCTTTTTCTGTTTCCGGTGAAAGCGTAAAGCCAAGCTGGCTCATAAAGCGTACGGCCCTCAGCATACGAAGCGCATCCTCTTGAAATCTATCCTCTGGCTTTCCAACGGTTCGAATCACTTTCTGATCAATATCTTTCCTGCCGCCAAAATAATCAAGCACTTTCCCGTCCGCTGTCATGGCCATCGCATTGATCGTTAAATCTCTGCGTTTTAGATCCTCTTCTAATGATGAGATAAATTGCACTTCTGACGGTCTTCTGTAATCCACATAATCAGACTCAGTCCGGAATGTCGTGACTTCATAGGTTTCATCTTCCCAGAGCACAATGATGGTCCCGTGCTCTTTGCCTACATCAACAGTCCGCTGAAACAGCCGTTCTACTTGATCAGGTGCCGCATCTGTCGCGATATCGACATCTCCGATTGTTCGTTTCATATAACTGTCACGAACTGCGCCCCCGACAAAATAAGCCTGATGGCCCGCTTCAATTAAGATGCGGAGCACGGGAAGTGCTTTGAAAAAAACTTTTTCCATGTGATCACTCCGGTTCTGCTAAATCGGCATAAATCTGTTCATACTGGCTGACAATTTTTTTGGAAGAAAATTCATTTTCAAGCATCTCTATTGCCGCCTTTGTAAAACGATTGCTTAGCTGTTCATCTTCTAAAATGCTCATCGCGCGGGCTGTTGCAGCTGCAACATCACCGACATCCACCAAAAACCCGCTCACATTGTTTTTAATAACCTCCGGGATACCGCCAATGTTCGTTCCGATACAAGGCACCCCGCAAGCCATCGCTTCCAGAAGGACAAGGCCAAAACTTTCTTTTTCAGACAGCAGCAGCTTCAAATCGCTAATAGAATAGAGCTCTTCAACACGGTCTTGATTACCAAGCATTAAGACTTGGTCTTCCAAGCCATATTTTCTGATGAGCTCGCAGGCTGTCGATTTTTCCGGACCGTCTCCGACTAAAAGCAGCTTCGCTTTCGTTTTACCGGCGATATTACGGAACACACGGATGACATCCTGCACGCGTTTGACCTTTCTGAAGTTGGACACATGGATGACGACTTTTTCATCTGGTAAGATTCCATGTTTCTCTTTAATTGTTGCTGTGTTTTTCTTCAGGTACACGCGCTCGTCTATAAAGTTATAAATCGTTTCGATTTTTTTCTCCGGTTTAATTAAATCATACGTTTCAGCTGCAAGCGCTGAAGAGACGGCAGTTACCCTGTCTGATGACTCGATGGCAAAACGGATAAGATCTTTTAGAGACGGGTCATAACCTAATACCGTGATATCCGTGCCGTGCAAAGTTGTGACGATGCCGATATTGCGTTTCAGCATCTGTTTTGCAAGATAGGCGCAAACAGCATGCGGGAGAGCATAGTGAGCATGGATAATGTCTAAATTCTCCCGCTCCGCCACCTCAGCGATTTTGCTTGCCAATGTCAAATCATACGGAGGATACTTAAAAACAGCATATTGATTAACCTCAACTTCATGAAAATGAATATTGGGATGATATGTATTCAGTCTAAACGGAATGCTTGATGTGATGAAATGGATTTCATGTCCCTTTTCAGCAAGCTGCTTCCCCAGTTCTGTCGCAATGATACCTGAGCCTCCGACGCTCGGATAGCATGTGATCCCTATTTTTAGTTTTTTCATTGTTCGCCCCCAAGAACATCATGATCAAGCATCAGCATCCGTTTCGAAAAGAAACCTTCGGCATACTCCACGCCCGCTTCTTTACCGTAAAGCTTTTCTCTCGCTTCGACGATCTCGATATAACCATTCGTCAGTGGAGTAGAAACTGAATCCTTTGACGGGATAAACTGGCTTTTATAGGCATTGAGGCTTTGTTTCTTTGCCTCTATTGTATCCGAGATATCAATGACAAAATCCGGCTGATGAAAACCATTTATCATATAATAGTAAACCTTGCTGACTTTATGCGCCGGAAGGCTTTTTTCGTCTTTATATTTATGGATTCCAGCGGAAAAGATCGCTTCTTCCACCAGTGCAGCCGCATTGCCGTGATCCGGATGGCGATCCTTTTTATACGGCATAAAAACCGCTTTTGGCCGGTTGGTTCTGATGACCGTAACAATTGACCGAATTGCCTGATCACTCATCATTAGGCCGCGGTCCGGAAGCGTCAGCTGAATTCTTTTATCTGCGCCTAATAGGCGTGCTGCTTCAGCTGCTTCTTCTTTACGCAAACTGACCGTACCGTTAGAAGAGAGTTCCGCTTCTGTCAAATCGCATATCATTACTTTTTTTCCCTGTTTGACAAACTTCGCTATTGTGCCGCCCATTCCGATCTCGACATCATCACTGTGGGCACCAAAAGCAAGTACGTCAGCATTATACATTCGGCTCTTCTCCCCGTAGAAGGTCGCGGAATTCGAAAACACCTTCATCAAGTGTCCGGACAAGAATTTCCGCAGTACCCATATTTGTGGCGAGCGGAATGGAATACACATCACATAACCGGATTAATGCCGAGACATCCGGTTCATGCGGCTGCGCGGTCAGCGGGTCGCGCAAAAAAATGACAAGATCGAGTGCATTGGCAGCGATCAGTGCTCCGATTTGCTGGTCTCCCCCTAAAGGGCCGGATTGAAAACGTTCAATTTGAAGACCTGTCGCCTCTTGAATTTTCAACCCTGTTGTTCCGGTTGCGTATAGATCATGTTGCTTCAAAATATCCCGATAGGCAGTCGTAAATTGAACCATATCCTGTTTTTTCTTGTCATGCGCGATCAAAGCAATTTTCATCGTTTATCCCCCCGTCTAATCAATGATATTTTCTAATCCGTACACAAGCTGATCAATCTTCATGACTTGTTCGACTGACAGTTTAACACCTGACATGAAAGAAGCGCGGTTATAAGAATCATGGCGTATCTGAAGCGTTTGGCCATCCATGCCGAACATGACCTCCTGATGTGCGATCAGTCCCGGAAGACGGACGCTGTGCAAGCGAATACCATTTTGCTCCGCTCCTCTTGCTCCTGGGAGAATTTCTTTTTCATCCGGATGTCCTTGCTTCTTTTCTTTACGGACTTCTGAAATCATTTCCGCTGTTTTAAGCGCAGTTCCGCTTGGTGCGTCAAGCTTCTGGTCATGATGAAGCTCAATAATCTCAACATCCTCAAAATAGTTGGCAGCCATTTTTGAAAATTTCATCATCAGTATCGCACCGAGCGCAAAATTTGGCGCGATGATGGCTCCGATCCCTTTATCTTCTGTTAAAGACGTGAGCTCTTTTAAATCAGCTTCTGAGAAACCGGTTGTTCCGACAACTGGACGGACTCCGTGCTCTAATGCGATTTTCGTATGTACTTTTCCGATTTCGGGCGTTGTTAAATCAATCAAGACATCCGGTTGTGTTTCTGTAAAGCAGGCATGGATATCTGTGTAAATTAGAGCATCTGACTCAACAGGCAACACATCAGATAATTTTTGCTGATCGTATGTATGGTCTATGGCCCCGACAAGGTCAAAATGAGGTGTTCGTTCTGCCAATTTAACAGCTTCCTGCCCCATTCTTCCGCGCGGTCCCGCAATGACTACTTTAATTGTTTCGTTTGACATCTTGATCTCCTCTACTTTCCTTCTTCTTTTCTGGTCCAGCGATCTTTATCTCTTGTATTAAATTTATGCATGACTCGGTCGTGGGCTTCCTCTAAAGAGATATCAAGAGAGTTGGCTAAACAAACCAATACAAATAGCACATCGCCCATTTCCTCTTCCATGCTTTTATCGTCTTCAGTCGCTTTTTTTGGTTTTTCTCCATAACGGTGATTCACTTCTCTGGCAAGCTCGCCCAGTTCTTCAGTCAGCCTCGCCATCATGGCCAGCGGGCTGAAATATCCTTCTTTAAATTGGCCGATGTAACGGTCTACTTCAGCCTGTATGTCTTTCATTGTTTTATCACTCACTGAACGAAACCTCCTATCATCCTCTTACATGTTAGCTAATTCAGATACGTTTGACAAATGTTTAAGCACGTTTGCTGTTTTCTTTTTCATCCACTATAATATAAACGCTATCTAATGGAAGGAAAAGGGGTTTTGTGTGATGCTTGGAGAAATTAGATTAAAAAACATATTTTTTATTTTAATCGGAGCGGCAATTTTTTCATTTGGCTTGGTTCATTTCAATATGCAGAACAATCTGGCTGAGGGCGGTTTTACAGGTATTACACTTTTGCTTTATGCTCTTTTCCACATCAGCCCCTCTATCTCGAACCTGGTGTTAAACATTCCGATTTTTTTTATTGGCTGGCGATTGCTCGGCAGGACAATGTTTGTTTATACCCTTGTCGGTACTGTAGCCTTGTCTTTGTTCCTCAGCATCTTTCAGCGATATGAAATCCATATGCCCCTTCAGCACGACTTAGCGCTCGCCGCTTTATTTGCCGGCGTATTCATCGGAGCCGGACTGGGAATTATTTTTAAGTTCGGCGGTACGACAGGCGGTGTTGATATCATCGCACGTTTAGTGAATAAGTATTTTGGGATCCCGATGGGCAGAACGATGTTTGCTTTCGATGCCTGCGTCATCATTTTGTCTTTGCTTACTTATCTCTCCTATAAAGAAGCGATGTATACGCTGGTAGCTGTATTTGTAGCGGCAAGATTAATCGATTTTATTCAGGAAGGCGGATACGCTGCTAAAGGCGCTACGATCATCTCATCGAAAAACGACCTGATTCAGAAAAAGATCCTTGAAGAAATGGAACGGGGCGTCACCATTTTGAAAGGACAAGGTTCCTACACAAAAGAGGATATAGATGTACTTTATTGTGTGGTGCCGAAAAACGAATTGGTGATGCTGAAAAGTGTGATTAACTCCATTGACCCTCATGCCTTTGTAGCGGTAAGCGATGTCCACGATGTGCTCGGAGAAGGATTTACACTTGATGAAAATAAAAATCCGCTTCCACGCTGACATGTAATAGAAAAAAGGCGGCTGACCGCCGCCTCTTATCTTTATTTAGGGTAGTCCCGTTTTTTCAGCTTATTTTTTTCCGCCTTGTACTTTCTGTAGCCGACATAGGTGAGAGCTGTGATGATGATACTGCCGGTTGTAATCATCACCCAGAGTAAAGACGGATCGGCATCATCCTCCTCCGCCCTGTCAAACAAATTTTTCAGGTCATGCTGAAGAAGGGAAAGCCGTTCAAGCTTCGTGCTCTCTGTCATTTGCTGAAATTCCCCTTGTTCAATAACATCTATATGTTTTCCGACTGTTTCAAGCTTTTCCTCTGATACATCGATTGTAAGACTTGGATAAATCAAATCATATAAACTGATAAATTCATTCCATTTTTCATGGAAGCTAGTGCTTTCATTCTTTTGGACATCTCGCTTCAGCTCAGTAAAGGCTTCCATAATCGGTTTTTCAAGTGAACCCCAAAGCGGGTCAGAGCGGTTGTCAACCGCATCCATCAGCATTCTGAACTGCGCGGCTGCTCTGAGTTTTTGCGTGTCTGATGTATCAGCCTGCTTTAAACTTCGAACCATATCATTATAGCCCAGTGTGATTTGACGGATTTGGGCTCCTGTTAGCATGGAGTCTTGCTGTTTTTTCTCAGCTGATTTTAATGTTTTTTCAAAATAACCCAGGACTTGCAGCGCCTCTTCATATTTCGACTGACGGGTCATTTGAAAGACCGTATCAGATAAATCATTCAATTCCTCGAGGCTTCCCCGCTCTGCAGCCTTGGCATTTCCATTATAAAAAATAAGAGCAATCAACAAACAGATCGTCAGCTTTCGTTTCATGCAGGTCCCTCCCACTCTCTCTCCTTACAGAATATGAAGAAAGGGACAAGGATAGACCAACATTGTCTCTACATCAGCTCAAGCTTCGTTTGCTTTTTCGAGATCACAAGGAAGTAAGCAAGCCCGATTGAAAAGATGCTTAGCCAAAATGTTCCGTACCCTATTTCAGTCATATAATTAGAAAGCATAGAGTACTGCGGCATCATATCAAACAAGTAGTCAATGACATCGTTATGCAGTGTCCAGACTGCAGCAATTGCAAGATGCCAAAATGAAAAACGAAAATACGGACTGTATAATACGCCTTGCACTGCCATTGCAAAATGCGAAGCAATTAGCATGTAGCCCTCCCAAGGCAAGTCACCAGTTACTGCAAGCACAAGAAAATTCATAGCGACCGCCCATAGGCCGTACTTTACGAGGGTAACTAGCGCGAGCGCTTCAAAGAGCGGAGCATTCCGTTTCATGATAAAAGCAAGCAGCACAAACAGAAAGAAAAACGTTGCTGTCGGACTATCTGGAACAAAAATAAGGAAACGGGCCGGTGTCTCCAGGAGCTGCGGCAAGTACCAATAGTAGCCGTAAACTGTTCCCAGAAAATTAATGGCTAAGACAAGAATAAGCATCGGCCGCTGTCCTAATACATATTGAAACCACTTCACATCAATCAACTCTCAGTCTGTAAAAATAATGTGTCCATATAAAAAAGCTGACGCCGGGTCAGCTTTTGATAATAAAAGTATATCCTTCCATTTGACAATTCACAATACGTTATTTTGCGGTTGTTTCAGAAATAAATTTCGCAAGTTCTTCGAGCTGCTTATCATTTCCTTTGAACACACCCGCCGGCATTTTGCCTTTCCCTTCTACTGCGATCTTTTTGATTTCTTCCGGTTTCAGGCCGCTGTCAACCAATGAAGGCCCAGCTGCTCCACCCTGAAGGTTATCCCCATGGCAAGAAATACAGCCTTGTTCCTTAAAAATCTTATATCCTTCTGTATTGGTGTCAATGTCGGCTTCTTTTGTGATTTTCCCCTGTTCCTCTGCCTTGGCCCAGTCATGAGTGGCAACTGACTGCCACGTCAAAAATACAGCAGCGGAAATGGCCAGAAGCATCATACCGACAGCGACTGGACGCTTCCACGGCCTTCTTTCTGCCCCTCTGTCTAGGAATGGAGCCAAAAGCAGGGCTCCAAAAGCGAGACCTGGCATAATCATGGCGCCGACCACTGTAAAGCTTCCGGCGGCGTATTCATACTTCAACAGCTGGTATAAGAAAAGAAAATACCAATCCGGCAGCGGAATATATCCAGTATCAGTCGGGTCAGCCATCCGCTCTAAAGGCGGCTGATGCACAATCGTCAAAACGAGAAAACCGATGAGAAAGACAGCTCCAACCATCCATTCCTTTAACAAGAAATTTGGCCAGAAAGCCTCTGTTTTACCGGGATATTCCGAATAATCCTTCGGTATATTCGGCTTTTTTTCAGCCGGTATCCTTGAGTCGCCTACAAATTTCATCCCTTTGCCCCGGTGCATGTCATTCCCTCCCTTTTATTCGCAGATCAAGAGTTTAAAGCGGTCCTGAAATCCCCTGCTTCCGGATCATAATAAAATGCGCAGCCATCAGCCCGAACAATGCGGCAGGAAGAAAGAATACATGGATCGCAAAAAACCTAGTCAGCGTTTGGGCGCCTACAATATCCGGATGCCCTGCAAGGAGCGTTTTAACTTGCGTCCCGATCAAAGGTGTGGCTTCGGCAATCTGCAGCCCAACTTTTGTTGCAAACAGTGCCTTCATGTCCCAAGGAAGTAAGTAGCCTGTAAAACCAAGACCGAGCATGACAAAAAAGATCAGCACACCGACAATCCAGTTCAGCTCGCGCGGCTTTTTGTACGCGCCTTGGAAAAAGACCCTCAGCGTATGTAAAAACATCATCACAATGACCAAGCTTGCACCCCAGTGATGCATCCCCCTGACAATCTGGCCGAATGCCACTTCATTTTGCAAATAATATACCGATTCCCAGGCATTTTTGATATCAGGCACATAATACATCGTTAAAAACATTCCAGATAATACTTGGATAACGGTTACAAAAAACGTCAGTCCCCCAAAGCAATACACAAACGCAGAGAAATGATGGGCGGGATTCACATGTTCCGGTACTTCGTGATCGGCAATATCCCTCCACATCGGTGTAATATCAAGCCGCTCGTCTACCCAGTCATAAATTTTGTTCAGCATGTCACCCTTCCCCCTTAGGCTTTGCTTTTCCAAGATACAGGAAGCCGTCTTTTACTTCTTGCTCGTAATGATCAAGAGGCGAAAGCGGCGGCGTGCCAGGGACATTGGTGCCGTCCTTTTCATAGAGTCCGTAATGGCATGGACAAAAGAATTTATTCGGGTTTTTAGGATCACTATTCCAGTTCACCGTACACCCTAAATGTTTACAAATTGGCGAAAGTGCTACAATTTCATCCCCGTTTTTGAAGACCCAGGCTGATCTTGACTCTTCTGACTCATACCAGGCATCGACTTGATTAATTTTGAAATCAAAGCGCTGCGGCTCTTTTGTCAACTCATCAACGCTGACAACCTGAACCATGTCCTGCTTCCCTGTCGATTTTAATACCGGGTCGAGTGCAAAGCGAACCATAGGCATGAGCATACTAGCCGCCATAAAACCTCCTACGCCTGTGAGCGTATAATTCAAAAATTGACGTCTGGATATATCATGTTTTCCGCCCATCTCTTCTCCCCCCTCTAGGTCACCCCTGCAAACTGACTAAAATAGAAAATATTGCAATAACTCTAGACACCCTCATAATATATGAATCTCTCAGCAAGGTCAATATAGCCAAAATATTGTTTATGAGGAAATGTAAGTGTTTTTATGGAGTGCTCCATAACTGTAACAAAACGTTCAAAATTTCAGCAGTGCGTTCATCCAATATTTTTCTTTTCAAAGAGTCATTTAAATGTTCTAATGGAACAGACGGTGTAACAATCATTTTGCCTAACGTATCCTCAGTTCCCCAATTTTCGTCAGATGTGAGCAGGACAACATGCTGAAATTCCGTTAGCAGCTCTTCCCGCAAATCCTTAAGCCCTTGAACGGTTATGTCATTTCTATCAACATATGTATAAGGAGGCAGTAAATATACCCGTCCCTTTAACTGCCTTTCCAATTCCTCTGAGAGAAGCTGCGTAAACTCACCTTTCTCCGCCGCCATTTTAAAATGGTTATCCACCTTTATGTTAATTAATGGAATGACAGCGGTATCAATGTAATCCTTAGCTTGTAAATAGTCCTTGGCATCAGTGATTCTCCACCTCATTGTTCTCCCCCTTTACGGCAACAAGCCTTGCAATTCACTGCAAGGCTGGTCATATTATGTGAGCTGATTCAATTGGCGCGATAATTGTTCAAATGCTTCTTTATCGTGACGATCTAACGCGTCGTCAATGTCTTTTAATAATTTTTCTCTTTGGAATGTGGAAATAGCGTGCTCCAAAATCTGTTCCGCCAACCCCTGGTCTTTTTTATTCTCAAAAAGATCTTTCGGCATATGCGGGTTGGACTCCAGCACCGCCGCATACTCAGGTGAGCTGTAAGCCGAGCGGAAATTAAGCTGGATAAACAAATCCTGCTGTTTATTTAATCTAATATCATGAAAAGATTTTTCCGCGTCGGTAGTCATGACATTCTCTTTATAAAACCGAAACGGAACTTCTTCAACACAATGTGTTGACATTATAATGCCTCTCGGGCAAAATTCAGCCTGCTCCACAAAATGAACCTTCTCCATGAGAGAATCATGGCTCATTAAGTAGTTCAAGATCCAAACGCACTCTCGGCGCTTTAACTGATAATGGTTTAAAAACCAACGGATAAAATCCTTTTTCTCATTGACAGAAACAGGGGTCTGCATGTAATTCCCTCCTCTATCGTTCGTATAATCTATATACTTATATGTTCCACATGAATGGTTAATATTCCTGCTTATCTCGAAAATTCATCCTCGATTCGCAAAATCGTTTCTTCCAGCTCTTCATTGGCTCCGTCCATCTCAAGAATCTTTTTCAAAAGCGGCAGCGCTTCTTGTTGAAGGCCTTCTTCTAACAGGAAGCTCGCGTATTCATATAAGAAATCTCTATCCTCCCGGTAATGAAGATAGGCAGCCTCAAAGGATTGTTTTGCTTCCTCGTATTGCTCTAATTCAGTATATGCGCTTGCAAGATACCAATTGTATTTCGGATCTTCTTCACCGTAGCTGCGAACCTCTTGAATAAGATCAATGATCTGTTCATAATCCTCTTCTTTATGATACACAGCAAGAAGTGTATGAAGCGCTTCGACGAATCCCGGATCAAGCGCAAGCGCCTCCTGAAGCAGCTTTTTCCCCTCTTCTGACTTCCCGATTTTCAGGGCCATTTTGGCGGCATAAAGGAAAAGTTCTTTGTTATATTCATCATATCTGATACCCTCTTTTGCCGTTTTTAATGCCTCTTCATACATTCCTTCAGCTTCATAGCTTTTTGAGAGCGGCATATACAGTGAAGAATAAGATGGATCAAGCTCCTTTAAATCAGACAGCTGCTTAATAGCCGTTTTTACAAGCCCCGCCTGTAAGGCTGTAAACCCATAGCCGAAAATCGTATTAGGATCAGGACTCTCATCAACAGCTTTCTCGTACCATGGAATGGCATCCTCAAATTCACCTGAGGCACTTAACGATTCTGCCAGTCTTTGATGGACATTAACGCCTCCGATTTCACTCTTCTCCTCAGCCGTTGTTTTAAAATATTGAACCGCTTTTGCATAGGCTCCCTGAGTAAAGTAAAGTTCCCCCAGTGCAAAATCAATAACAGGTTCATTGTCCAGAATGGACTTTGCCTGTAAAAGCTTTTGTTCACTGACTTCGAATAACCCCTGCATCTGATAAAGATCCGCCATAAGCAGCAAACTTTCCGGATATGACGGATCTGTTTCCGGAATAGTCTCCAGCACAGCGAGGGCTTTTTCTTCTTCGTCAATATCTATTAAAAGTTCAGCGTAGAAATTCGTCAGTTCTGTTTCATTTGGATATAAATCATGTAAATCACTAATCAGTGAAATGGCTTTTTCTACATCGCCCCACTCGTAATAAAGCTGGGCTGCAATCGCTTTATCTTCATCATGCAGCTGTTTTTCAGCCTTCGAGAGCGTATTGAGACCTTTTTCTGTTTCACCTGCTTCAACTAATTTTATGGCTTCTTGAATTAATGTATTCAAATCGGACCGGTCCTTTCTTTTCCTATACAACATCAACCATACAAAAAAGCTTTATTTGTTCGGGTTAATCTTATCATAATTCAGACGAATGCCCCCGGCAAATAAGATGCTTGCTGTACGGAAGGGAATTATTGAGTCTTATTAGTTTACCAAAAGATCTTGAGATAGAAAATGAAAAAAAGGAAGATCGCCCTCTGTACAGTAAAGCAGCTCTTTGACCTGCCGGCTTGTCAGTAAAGCGCATCCCCCCTTTTCGTTTTTCTTTCCCCTCTATAAGACAAGCTATGTTTTTTTGCCTCGAATTATGATTCTTCCAGTTAATCTGCATAAAAAATCCTGAAGTAAAACTTCAGGATTTTTTGGAAAGCTTATTTAAATGTTCGAAGAAGGTTGGATAAGAAACGTGAATGGCATCCGTGTGCTCGATGTCAATCGGCTCCTCTGTTATACAGGAAGCAATACCCAGCATCATTCCGATTCGATGATCTCCGTGGCTGGACACTGCAGCGCCGCCTTTCAACGTTTGTTTGCCATAAACTTTCATTCCATCTGCTGTCGGTTCAATTTCAGCACCCAGCTTGCGAAGTTCAGAAACAACAGTATCAATGCGGTTTGTTTCTTTCACTTTAAGCTCTGCTGCGTCCTTAATAACGGTCGTTCCTTCCGCCTGAGTCGCAAGAAGCGCGATGATAGGGATTTCATCAATTAAACGCGGAATGATATCTCCTCCGATTTCAACTGCTTTGAGAGACGACGTTTCTATAATCAAATCTCCATAAGGCTCTGCACTGCTGTCAGCAGATGGTTTGATTTCAAGTTTTGCCCCCATGTTTTGAAGGACGTCAATAATACCTGTCCGAGTCGGATTTAACCCAACGTTTTTCAATACAATTCTGCTGTTTGGAACCATCGCGCCAGCAACAAGGAAAAACGCGGCTGAAGAAATGTCTCCAGGAACAAAAATATCAGCAGCAGTCAGTTTCTGGCCTCCATCAATGGAAACACTTGTTTGATCTTCAGAAAGCTTAACGCCAAAAGCAGAGAGCATCCGCTCAGTGTGGTCGCGGGATTTATAGGGCTCTGTGACAGTTGTTGTGCCCGCAGCCTGTAATCCGGCCAGCAAAACAGCAGATTTAATTTGCGCGCTTGCGACAGGTGATACATAATCAATGCCTTTTAATGGGGCGCCGCTCACTGACAGCGGGGTAAATTCTCCGCCAGCTCTGCCGTCGATTTTAGCCCCCATTTTTTTCAAAGGCTCAGTAACACGCTTCATTGGGCGCTTCGCAATGCTCTCATCTCCGGCTACCGCGCTATAAAAAGGACGACCCGCTAATATTCCGAGCATCAGGCGAATTGTTGTACCTGAATTTCCGACATCTAAAAGGCTCTCTGGCTCTTTCAGGGCGCCGATTCCTTTTCCGTGAATCACGACATCGCTGCCGCTTTGCTCAATTTGAACACCCATTTTTCTAAAGCAATCGATTGTGCTCAGACAATCTGCTCCCGGCAGAAAGTTTTTAACTGTTGTTGTGCCTGTCGCTAGCGCGCCAAACATAACAGAGCGGTGAGAAATGGATTTATCACCGGGAATATGTATTTCTCCATGTAAGGCCTGCACCTTTTCTCGTTTCATTTTTTTTCCACCTCAATCAGCATAAAAAGTTTCATATTCCGCCCGGGCTTCAATGCATTGTTCTGCCCGTTTGCGGTCGTCATCAGACTGAAAACTGATCCTTAAAATCCCATTAATATCCTCTCGTGTTTCAATAATCCGGATATTCGTGATGCTGATGCGCTCCGCAGCTAAGATCGCCGTTATCTCAGATATCACACCCGGATGATCGGGGACATCCACGTATAAATCATAAAATGCCGGTATCGCTCCCTTCTGCCGAAGCGGCAGCCCGTCGCGATAATCCTTAGCTGTTTTAAAATAACGAAATAGATTTTCCGCATCTTCTTGTTCTACATATGTACGGATCTTGTCAATTTCACGAATCCACTCATCAAAACGATCCAAGATTTTATCTTTATTATGTAGTAGAATATCCCGCCACATTGCCGGGCTGCTCGATGCAATCCTTGTAATATCTCTGAACCCGCCGGCAGCAAAACGCTTAACAAGCGGATAAAGATCTTCCGAATGATGGGTTTGGTGAACAAGGCTTGCTGCGACAATATGCGGAAAATGACTAATAACACTCGTAACACCATCATGTTCCTCCGGTGACATTTCCACAAAATGGGCATTTGTCCCCTTCAGCAGATTTTTCAATTGTTCTACCGCTCGTCTATCCGTTTTCTGGCCTGGCGTCAAAATATAAAATGCATTTTCAAATAGGAATTCTTTCGCAGCGGCCACCCCTGATTTATGTGAACCCGCCATCGGATGCCCTCCGACAAATTGATAGCGGCTAGGCAGCACTTGATCAGCGTAATCAACCACTTTTTGCTTTGTGCTTCCCACATCCGTAATCAAAAGCTCATGTTCAATTCCTGAATGAGCCAGCTCTTCAAGCATAACCAGCGTTTGTTCGACTGGTGTCGCAATGATTACTGTAGACGCCTCTTTCGCACCGCTAATAAACGACTCAGCACGATCGTCTATCACACCTAATTTTAATGCGGCAACTGCCTGTTCATCAGAGATGTCGATTCCGATAATCCGTTTGCCGGGATGATTTTTTTTGATCGCTAGCGCAATCGAACCGCCTATCAATCCGAGACCGGCGAGCAATATTGTATCTTTCATTCGATTCATACGTCATCACCTGGTTTATAGACTAAAGAGGTGACACTTGATCACCTCTTATAAAATTTCAGCTAAAATGGCAAGTATTTCTTCGTTTTGCTCTTTTGTTCCGATCGTAATCCGGAGTGATGTCGGGAAACCTAATGCATTTCCAGACCGGACGATATAACCTTTTTCCAGCAGAACCTGAAACAGGTCATCAGCAGGGCGTTTAAAGTCAATTAACACAAAATTTGTCTGTGAAGGGTAGCACTTTAAACCATGAGTCTTCGCAAAATCATAATACTGATGAAGGCCTGCATTGTTTTGCTCGACACAGGAAGCAATAAACGCTTGATCATCAAGTGCTGCGATCGCCGCAGCCTGGCCCAGACGGCTCGTATTAAACGGCTCTCTCGCCGGCTCAATCTGGCGAATCAGGTTCTCGTCAGCAATTCCGTATCCGACTCTGAGCGCTGCAAGACCGTATGCTTTTGAAAATGTGCGCAAAATCATCAAATTGGAATACTTGCTTAAGAGCGGCACAGTTTCCGGGTAATCCTCTGCTGTTACATATTCATAATATGCTTCGTCAAGAACAACAAGGACACGTGAAGGAACACGCTCCAGAAATGAGAGTAATTCTCCTTCAGATGTATAAGTGCCAGTCGGATTATTCGGGCTGCATATCCAAACGACTTGTGTCTGTTCGTCGATGGCTTCTAACATGGCGTCTAAATCATGTGAGCCGTCGGGACGAAGTGCAATTTCACGTACTTCAGCACCTTCAATGACCGCATTATGTTTATATTGCGGAAAAGTGGGAGCAGCAGTAACCGTGTTTGTTTTATCGTTTAAAAATGCCCGGCAGATGATCTGAATGATTTCATCAGAACCGTTGCCGAAAATAAGTGATGTTTCGCTGACATTGAGGTGCTTACTGAGCCTTGTCCGCAAAGCGGCGCTATACCCGTCTGGGTAAAGGGCAAGCTGTTGAATCTCATGATGAAGCGCCTCTTTTGCAGCCTCCGAACAGCCGTACGGATTCTCGTTTGAAGCAAGCTTCACAACTTTATCCAAGCCATATTCTGATTTCACTGCTTCGATCGGCTTACCAGGCTGATAAGGCTTCAGCTGTTTTAAATGTTCTTTGATACGCAAATCAGTCACCTCATTTTAAACTGTACAAGCCGCCAAACGCCATTGCGTAATCCTCAAACTCCTGCAGCGCTTGTTTTCTCTTTTCAGCGCTGGTGAGCCGGTCCTTTAATTCTTCTATCTTTCTGACGAGCGCACTTCCCACTACGACACCGTCACAAATTTCATTCATCTTTATGACCTGTTCACGGTTTGATATACCGAACCCTACAGCGACCGGAACAGTGCTGAGATCCTTCACTGTCCGAATGAACGGGTACACGGATGAATTGAACTCATTGCGGACACCGGTCACACCCAGAGAAGATACACAGTAGACGAAGCCCTCGGCTTGTTCAATAATGATTTTCAAACGGCTTTCACTTGTCGGCGCAACCAAAGAAATATACGTCACCTCATGGCTTTTACAGTCCTCTTGAAGGCTGGCGCTTTCTTCTAGTGGCAGATCCGGAACAAGCAGACCGTCAATATGATTTTCCCGCAGTAAAGCGAAAAAGTATTCTTTGTTCAATTGTAACACAGGATTATAATACGTAAAGAGGATAATCGGAATATTCACTCCGTTTTTTTTCATTTCTCCGCCTAATTCGATTGCCTTTACGATATTCATTCCTTGATCAAGCGCCCGCTTTGAAGCCCGCTGGATCACCGGGCCGTCTGCAAGCGGGTCAGAGTATGGAACACCAAGCTCCAATGCTGTAGCGCCTGCTTTTTGGAGAGACTTCGCCAGTTCAATCGAAACCTCAGGAACTGGATCGCCAGCCGTAATAAATGGGATAAACAATTTTTCTGATGGTTGAAGATCTAATTTAAACATGGGCTTTCACCTCATTTTCCAATACATTCATTAATGTGTTGACATCCTTATCTCCCCGTCCTGATAAACAGACGAGAATAATTTGACCGCGATCCATTCCTTTGGCGAGTTTGAATGCCTTCGCTAACGCATGGGCAGATTCGATTGCCGGCAAAATTCCCTCTTTTTCTGACAAGAGCTTTAATGCATTCACCGCTTCTTCATCTGTGATACTGTCATAAGTGACACGGCCGCTCTTATGCAAGTAAGCGTGCTCCGGACCGATTCCCGGATAGTCGAGACCTGCTGAAATAGAGTAAGGCTCAATAATCTGTCCGAACTCATCCTGAATGAGATAAGTCAATGAACCGTGAATAACCCCTACGGTTCCTTTCGAAATTGTGGCGGCATGAAGAGGAGTATCTATTCCTTTTCCTGCAGCTTCAGCTCCGATCAGTTCAACATCTTCATTTAAAAATGCCTGAAACATACCCATCGCATTGCTTCCTCCGCCTACACATGCCACTACTTTATCAGGCAGAGCGCCTTCAATACGTTTCAACTGATCCTTCGCTTCCTCTCCGATCATTTTTTGAAATTCGCGGACCACTTGCGGATAAGGGTGCGGACCGACAACTGATCCAATCATGTAAAAATGATCCTCGCAATGCTGAACCCAGTAACGGATCGCCTCATTTGTAGCATCCTTCAATGTTCCGTTCCCGCTTGTTACAGGCACTACTTCCGCACCAAGAAGCTTCATGCGAAAAACGTTTAGAGACTGGCGGGCAACATCCTCTTCGCCCATAAACACAGTGCAGGAAAAACCGAATTTGGCTGCGACTGTTGCAGCGGCAACGCCGTGTTGTCCGGCGCCGGTTTCAGCAATGATTTTCGTTTTGCCCATTTTTTTAGCAAGCAGCGCTTGGCCTAACGCATTATTGATTTTATGGGAACCTGTATGGTTTAAATCTTCTCGTTTCAAATAGATTTTCGCGCCGCCTAAGTATTCAGTGACTCGATCAGCATATGTTAATGCAGTCGGCCGTCCGGAATAGTCCTTTAACAGCTTATAATATTCTTCACGAAAAACAGGATCATCCTTGATTTGTTTAAATGCTGTATCTATTTCATCTAACGGCTGCATGAGTGTTTCCGGAACAAACTTCCCGCCAAAATCACCGTATCTGCCTATTTCATTCGGATATGGATACATATCGGTTCATCCTTTCTTCTAAAAGCCTCATCAGATTTTTATCTTTTTGCCCGTTTTTTTCAATTCCGCTGGCAAGGTCAATTCCTGCCGGCTGCCATTTCAATAGGCCTGTGACGCTATCCGGATTTACGCCGCCAGCGATAAAGCAGCGTTTACCAATCACCGCCCGTTGATATTCCGGCACACAATCCCAAGAAAATGCAACACCAGTTCCGCCTCTAGCCCCTTTTACAGATGAATCAATCACAAAGCCGTCCACATTATCTATAAAGCGGGCTATTTCTTGAGTTGTATTATGATGATGGTGAAGCGCCTTCCAAATTTCACAATCTGTCAGCTTGCGAAGCGCATCAGCATCCGCCGGGTTTTCATTACCATGAAGTTGAATGACGTCGAGCTTCAAGTCATTGGCAATGCGTGACATCGTTTCTATTGATTCATTAACAAAAACACCTGCAACCTGTTTTTCGACACGAACTTGGTTCATCCATTTTTTTACATCTTGCGGAGATACTTTTCGTTTGCTTTCAGCAAAAATAAAGCCTAGGTAATCAGCCTGTGATTCCGCCGCAAGCTGCAAATCCTTTAGTGACCGAATACCGCAATATTTTAATGCCGGTTTCTTCACAACCTCACTCCCCAAACAAAGCATGGATTGCTTTACGCTGAGAAGTTTGTCTCATCAATGATTCACCGATAAGTACAGCTCGCGCCCCATGTTCGTTGACAAATGTTAAATGTTCTAAAGAACCGATTCCGCTTTCGCTGACAAGCAGAGATTCTTTCGGAACGAGAGATGCGATTTGTTCTGTCTGCTTTACATTTGTTTCAAACGTCTTTAGGTTTCGGTTATTTACGCCGAGAATATCAGGTGTGAACACTTTCAATATTTGTTCTAGCGTTGATGCATCATGAACCTCCACTAACACGTCCATCCCCTTTTCGCCTGCTTCAAGATATAATTCATAGAGGTGTAAGGGGGCAAGCACCTCGCCGATTAACAATATGGCATCCGCACCGATTCTTCTTGATTCCTCCACTTGAAGAGAATCAATAATAAAATCTTTTCTGAGTACAGGAATCGAAACAGCGCGCTTTATATCTGATAAATAGCTGTTTTTCCCTTGAAAAAACGGGGTGTCTGTTAAAACGGAAAGCGCATCTGCCTTCGCAGCTTCATAGTCTTTTGCAGTCCGCACAGGGACAAAATCCTCTTTAATCAGCCCTTTTGACGGTGATGCTTTCTTCACTTCGGCAATCAGCCCGATAAACCGATTCGGGCTTGCCAGCGCCTCTTTAAATGAACGTTTTTCGAAAGGCTGCTCTACCGGCAGAACCAGTGTTTTCACTTCTTCTTTCTTTTGTTTGATGATATTTTCAAGCATAGATCTCTTCCTCTTTCTGCTTTAGTCGTTCAAGCTGCGCAGCAGCGCCTCCGCTTGTAATCGTCTCTAACGCCAACTCCGTTCCTTCCTTCAGTGAGTCAGTAATTCCCGCCGTGTAAATCGCAGCACCCGCATTAAAAGCCGTTATAGATAAAGCGGAACTGCTGCTTTTATTTTCAAAAATATTCTGAATGAGACAAGCACTCTCTTTCGGTGACTGCACCTGTAAATCTTCAAGTCTGCCATTTGTGAAACCGAAGTCTTCGGGTGAAACGGTATATTCCCGGCGCTCTCCGTCCTTTAATTCAATCACGTCAGTCGGCGCTGTAATTGAAAGCTCATCTAAACCGTCACGGCTTGATACGAACATGACATGCTTCGGCTGAAATGACTCTAGTGCGCTTGCCATCAGTCCAGCTTTTTCAACGGAATAGACCCCGATCACCTGACGCTGCGCCTGCAAAGGATTGCTTAGCGGTCCGAGCAGATTAAATACCGTTCTGAAACCTAGCTCTTTTCTAGTACCTGCTACATGTTTCATAGACGAATGATAAAGCGGCGCAAATAGAAATCCCATGTTGTGTGTTTCAATGCTGCTTTTGACCTTCTCAGGAGTAGTTTGAATTGAAACCTCTAGCTCCTCTAAAACATCAGCGCTTCCGCTTTTAGAAGAGACAGAGCGATTGCCGTGCTTAGCGATTTTCGCGCCAGCTGCCGAGGCAACAATTGCCGATGCCGTTGAGATATTAAAAGTGGAAATACCGTCTCCCCCGGTTCCGCATGTATCAACGACATCAGGAAGTCCATCGACTGTAAGAGCGTGTGCCCGCATTGCCTTCATAAAACCCGTAAGCTCTTCTGGCGTCTCTCCCCGATGAGCAAGAATAGACAATATACCGCCCATTTCAGAAGGAGTCATTTCCGCTGCCATCATCATATTCATCAGCGCTTCAGCCTCACCGGCTGTAAGGGTTTTTCCGTCAACGAACAATTGTAGAAATTTGTTCATCAGCTTTATCCTCCTTGCTATGAAACATGTCTTCTGCAATATGAATCGTTTTCAGCAGCGCACCGGCTTTATTACAGCTTTCTTCGTATTCGGTTTCCGGAACAGAATCAGCAACAATCCCAGCACCTGCCTGTATCGATGCAACACCGTTCTTTACACTCATCGTGCGAATCGTAATACAAGAGTCGATATTCCCGTCAAACCCAATGTAGGCAATACAACCTCCGTATGTCTCTCTCGGTGTTGGCTCGAGCTCTTGCAAAAGCTGCATGGCACGGATTTTAGGTGCGCCTGTTAAAGTCCCCGCCGGGAAAGCAGACATCAGTGCATCAACGGGATGAACCCCTTTTTTCAGTTGGCCTGTAACCACCGAGATAATGTGCATGACATGTGAAAAGGAGACAATTTTTGTGAACTCCGGCACAGAAACAGAACCATACTCTGCTACTCTGCCGATATCGTTTCGGGCAAGATCAACGAGCATGTAATGCTCCGCCTTTTCTTTTTCATCCTTCATCAGCTCAACTTTCAGTCTCTCATCTTCGGCTTTGTCTGCACCGCGTTTTCTCGTACCGGCAATCGGATGGATTTCCAAGTGCCCGTCCTGAACGTGGATTAACCGTTCCGGAGAACTGCCGACGATTTCTCTGTCTTGCAGTTTCATATAATACATATACGGAGAAGGATTGACGATCCTAAGCACTCGGTATAACTCAAAAGCCTCTGCTTTTATCGGAACCTCAAATTTCTGTGACAAAACGCCTTGGAAGATATCGCCTGCTTTTATATAGCCTTTGATTTTTTCTACATCAGCCATAAAAGCCGATTTTTCATAATTGGAAGATACTGTCTCAAAGCTGGGTGTCTTGTATGAATCAACAGAGAGAAACAGCTCTTTTATGTTTTTTTGGTCCATCATTTTTTCGATGAGATTTTGGAGCTCTTGATGATTTTGATGGAACACATCAATTTTTTCGTTTTCTGTTTCCTCTCCATTGAGCCTTGCATATTGGATAAAGTGGACGTTTTTGGTTTCATGATCATACGCAATTAATGTCCGGCAAACAAACAGCAAGCACTTTTCCATTTTTGTTTCTTTTGTATGCGAAGGAACAGAAGGCTCAATCAGCGGGATCATATCATAGCTTAAGTACCCAACAGCTCCGCCGACAAAAGGAATGCCAAGCTCAGGTGTTTTGATTTTGTATGTGGTATTCATCCAGTTCAGTACGTCCTTTAGTTCATTCCCTGTGTAAAGAGATTGGCTGTCCTGATCAGCGGCTGCAAAACGGCACTGCTCTTCTTTAATTGTGAGAAATGGATTCAGGCCGATAAACGAATATCTTGACCAAGCGGATGTATCGTCCTTGCTTTCAAGAAGATACGTAATCTCCCTGTCAAGCTTCTCTATCATTTGAATGGGTGTCAGTGTATCGACTGTGAAGGTCTCCACAATCGGTATCGTGTGGTGGGACAAGCTGTCCTCTAAAAATGCGGAAATGTTTGATTGGAAATTCAATGCTCTCACTCCTTATGGCAAGGAGAATGAGAAGATGGCATGAGAGGATAAAATATTATATAACAAATAAACCCAAAAGAAAGACATCTTTTGGGTAGAATAAACATACATGTCTCAGCTCAACTAAACTCATTCTCTGCTACCCTATTCTCTAACTCAACTCATTCTAATCGCTTTATACACACTCTTGTGTATTTCTAAGCTGTTCTTATCGTATTACAATTCAGTATTTTTTGTCAATGATAAATCAGGCCTCAATACAACAGCTTTTTCTAAATATACATGTCTGATCTGATCCTGAGGGACATCCGTCTGGACCGTTATCATGACTCTTATGCACTTTTTCAGACCGCCTGTTACGTCCATTTCCTGCATACATGTTACCGGTACATACTGCCATCCTGAAAGCTCGCGAACAGCTTTTGCCGGGAAAACAGAGTGCAAATCAGGTGTAGCCGAAAGAAGCATTTGAACAACATCTTCCGGTTTTGTTTGATTTTCTTCTATGATTTTCTCTAACAGCTGTTTTGTTTTTTGTAAAATTTCTTCTTCGGTATCCCGTTCAACTGTAGTTGCTCCGCGAATTCCGCGAATCATCATGATGTCTCCTCCAATCGCCATTTGTTCAGCCAGCTCTCAAGTTCATTTCTTGAAAATGTGTGATCAGCAACTTTCCCTAATTCGTTGAGCACAATAAACTGAATCTTCCCGCCTCGGGTTTTCTTATCATTCATCATACGGTCCAAGAGAACCGAAGTTTCCGTCTCTTTTCTGATTTGACTTGGATAACCCAAACGTTTTAGCCAGCTGACCAAACGTGTTCTGTCCATTTCACAGCCTGCAGTCTTTTCGCTTATATATAAAGCAAACTGCATTCCGAGGGCTACGGCATCACCGTGAGTGATCTGCCCGTAGCCATATTCCGCCTCAACGGCATGGCCGAGCGTATGCCCAAAGTTTAAGTAAGCTCTTATCCCCTCTTCTTTTTCATCCTGCTGAACGACAGACGCTTTAATTGAAATGCCTTTAAAAATCATGTCATTCAGCTGATCATTAGTGATGTCACGAAGTGAGCGGATATTCAGCAGCTCTTCCAGAAACGCTCTGTCGTAGATAAAAGCGTGTTTAATCACTTCTGCCATTCCGGACCGAAGTTCTTTTTCAGGCAGAGAACGCAGGAAATCTGTATCGTAGAGCACTGCTTTCGGCTGGTAAAACGCACCGATTAGATTTTTTCCAAGCGGATGGTTCACGGCTACTTTTCCTCCGACTGCGCTGTCATGCGCCAAGAGCGTCGTGGGCATTTGGATGAAATCAATGCCGCGCATAAAAGTGGCAGCCACAAAACCGGCAAGATCCCCTACAACACCGCCACCGAATGCGATGATACAAGAGGAGCGATCCAAATGAAAACGAATCGCTTCACTCTGCAATTTCGTATACACGTTCATGGATTTCGCCTGCTCTCCACTCGGTACCGTCACTTTTTTCACAGGCCACTTTTCTTGCAGCAAATGAAGCATTTCATCACCATACAGGCGGTCCACCTCTTCATCCGTAACAAGCATGATCCTTGTTAAAGGCCTGTTTAAGGAGGTTAATAGATCGCAAGCCTTTTTTCTGATGCCTTGTCCGATAAAAACAGGATACGACGAAGAAGCAGTTTGAACATGCAGTGTCTTCATTAAAATTCCCTCGACAGTTTTCTCATATTCTCCACATTTTCTCTAATGCGGTCGATTTGATCTAATCCGAATTGTTCAACGACTGCGTTCGCAATTTCCCAAGCGACAGCCGCTTCAGCTACTACACTTGCCGCAGGAACAGCACAGCTGTCTGAACGTTCAATGCTGGCGGAAAACGGTTCTTTCGTTTCAATATCGACACTTTTCAGCGGTTTATACAAAGTCGGAATCGGCTTCATGACTCCGCGGACAACAATCGGCATCCCTGTTGTCATGCCGCCTTCCAGTCCTCCAAGTCTGTTGGTAGCACGGGTGTAGCCTTTTTCCTCGTCCCAAATGATCTCGTCATGGACTTCACTTCCATTTCGGCCTGCCGCCTCAAATCCGATCCCGAATTCAACACCTTTAAATGCGTTAATTGACAGTACAGCTGCAGCAAGCTTGCTGTCCAGTTTGCGGTCATAATGGACATAGCTGCCCACGCCTACCGGCATTCCCTCGACAATGACTTCTACAATTCCGCCGATGGAATCTCCGTTTACCTTCGCTTCATCAATGGCAGCCATCATTTTTTTGCCTGCCTCTTCATCGTAGCATCTGACAGGAGATTCCTCCGTTACACGCTGCAGGTCTTCAATTGACGTATATGCAGTTTTTTCAGCTTTAACTGCACCAATTTGCAACACGTGGCCCGCCACCTTAATGCCAAGCTCAGAAAGAATCTTTTTAGCAACAGCCCCTGCCGCCACTCTGACAGTTGTTTCCCTTGCTGAAGAGCGCTCAAGCACATTTCTCATATCACGATGATTATATTTAATCGCGCCATTTAAGTCAGCGTGCCCAGGTCTCGGTCTGGAAATTTGGCGCTTCATTTCCTTTTCTTCATCTTCTGTAATCGGAGCGGCACCCATAATTTTTGTCCAATGCTTCCAATCGTTATTTTCAACAACGAGAGCAATTGGTGAGCCGAGTGTACGTGCATGGCGCACCCCACTCATAATTTTGGCCTGGTCTTTTTCGATCTGCATGCGACGGCCGCGGCCGTGGCCTTTTTGGCGTCTGGCAAGCTCAAAATTGATATCTTCCTCCGTTATGTAAAGCCCGGCAGGCACACCTTCAATAATGGTTGTCAGTTGGGGGCCGTGTGATTCTCCGGCTGTTAAATATCTCATGACTTCTTCTCCCTTCATCGCATTAACGCTTTTAAGTAAGACTACTATAACATATTTTTCAGCAAAAAGTCAGTCTATCTTTTTTGATAAAAGAATGTATCGGCTGGAGCCAGGCCAAATTTCTCAGGGTTGAAGATTTGTTCGGTGCTGCCGACAAAAAGAACTCCATTCTTTTTCAAGCTATGTGCCATTTTTAAATAAAGCTCTTCCTTCGCGCTTTCTGTAAAGTAAATAAATACATTGCGGCACACGATTAAGTCAAAGTCTTGTTCATAACGATCCGCCAGCAGATTGTGCTTTTTGAATGTAATATTCTTTTTGATTCCCGGTTTTACTTCATAACTTCCATTTGCGTTTTGAGTAAAATAACGATCCTTCACTGATAACGGCACTTCCTGTAAAGACCGCTCCTGATAGACACCTTTTTTCGCTTTTTCCAATGCTTTTTCATCAATATCCGTCGCCAAAATCTGAAAGCCGGGAAGACCTTTTTGCTGGTCCAAAAGCATGGCAAGCGTGTATGGCTCCTCACCTGTTGAACAGGCGGCACTCCAAATCTTCAAAGGCTTAGAGGTCTTGATTAACGGCAGAATAGCAGTCTCAAGAACTTCCCATCTTTTATAATTACGATAAAATTCTGAAACATTGATCGTCATTCTGTCCAATGTTTCATTTAAGAGAGCTTGATTCTTTTCCAATGCCGCCGCAAATTCCTTAAAGCTTTGGAACCCCTTTTTCTCATAAAGTGATGTTAGCCTTCTCTTCATTTGTGATTCTTTGTATAGTGTCAAATCGACTCCGGTTAATTGTTTCCATTTCGTTGTAAAAACGCTGTATGTATCCATCTCTACTCTCCCAGTCTCGCTGTCTTTTTGTCCTAGTATAGCTTGTTTTATCAGGAAATTGTATTGTTTCAATAAAAAAATCAGCTTTTCAGCTGATTTTAGATCGTTGGGAAAGGCAGAGGTCTGATGCACACTGCCATTGAACCCTTTATTCACTTTAATGTAAACCTTTACAAAACAGTTCAAAAACCGGCGGCGTTATATAATGCCGGCTCTGTTACATATTTTCACAATGATTAATAGATCCAGCCTGCCATAAGCTGCTGATATGACACTAATTCTTCATTCTTAAAGAAAATGTTAATCTCGCGTTCTGCACTTTCGAGAGAATCAGAGCCGTGGATGATGTTTTTCCCGACAAACATGCCATAATCTCCCCGAATCGTACCAGGTAAAGCTTCTTTAGGATTTGTCTTTCCGATCAGCTGTCTCGTCACTTCAATGACATTTTCGCCTTCCCACACCATTGCAAATACAGGTCCTGAAGTTATAAACTCAACGAGCTCTCCGAAGAAAGGCTTCCCTTGATGTTCGGCGTAGTGTTTCTCAGCCATTTGTTCAGTCACTCTCATTAACTTGGCACCAGCTAATTGTAAGCCCTTACGTTCGAATCTAGATAAAATGTCCCCAATGAGCTGACGTTGGACACCGTCTGGTTTCACCATGATAAAAGTCTTTTCCATCATATTCTCCACCCCATCATTATGTATGTATAGGCTTTCACACTGCACACCGAAATCGTAACATCTTTCTGATAATTAATCAATCCGGGGCGGAGAAATTTCTTAATATCTACAAAAATTAAAATTTTCTTTTACCGATATATTTTGCGATGGCTGCAAGAGACGAGCGCGCGCGACCTCTGGGAAGCGTGTTTAATTTCTGGAAAGCTTTCTGCAAATACATTTCGCTTACTGCCATAGATGCTTCAATGGCATCCGTTTTTTTGATTTCTTCAATGATTGGTTCAAGCTGTTCCTGCGTTGTCTCACTGTTAATCAATTTAAGCTGGTTCTTTAATGCTGGATTTTTCAGGGCATACAGCACTGGCAATGTGACGTTCCCTTGAAGCAAATCTCCTCCAACGGGTTTGCCCAGCTCTTCTTCAGTTGAAGTGAAATCAAGAATATCATCAATAATTTGATAAGACATTCCGACGTAATATCCAAACCAGTACAGCGCTTTATGAATCTTCTCATCAGCGCCAGACGCAATGGCACCGAGCTGGCAGCTGACCGCAATCAAGAGAGCCGTTTTTCTTTTAATACGGCGGAGATATGTTCTGAGATTTTGTTCCATGTTGTATTTGTCTTTGATCTGCTCGATTTCACCTAGGCAAACTTCAACGATCGTCTGCGACAAAATCCTATGGGCTTTCGGTTCGTTAATTCTCGTCATCATTTCAAGAGATCCCGCAAGCATATAATCGCCTGTGTACATCGCAATACGATTGTCCCACTTTGCTTTGATTGTCGGTTTCCCTCGGCGAAGCTCCGCATCATCAATGACATCATCATGAACCAGAGATGCCATGTGAATCATTTCCAGAGTGACAGCCACATATTTAATCTTATTAATATCGTAATCGCCAAACATGCCTGAAAGCAATACGAAAACAGGCCGAATACGTTTCCCTCCGGCCTGCAGCAGGTGAAGACCAGCCTCGCTTAAAAGCGGATAATCGGAACGTACGGTTTGTTCAAGTTCTCTTTCGATTACATCAATATCGTCATTTAAAAAAGAGTAGGCCATTTTAAATTTCATATCATTCACCCAAACATCTGTGTTTTCATTTCCATCCGATATGCGTGGCAGCGACTCCGCCAGTAAACGAATGATATTTAACATTTCTCAAGCCCGCCTCTTCAAACAGGCCTGCCAGTTCCTTCATTCCAGGGAATTCTCTGGCTGATTCTTGAAGCCAAGAATATTCTTTATAGCTCTTCGCAAACAGTTTTCCGAAAAACGGCATAATGTACTTAAAGTACATAAAGTAAGCCTGTCTGAATCCGAACATTTCCGGTTGAGACGTTTCAAGACATACAACCTGGCCGCCCGGCTTCACTACACGTCTCATCTCTTTCAATACAGTCAAGTAATCAGGGACATTGCGGAGTCCGAAGCCAATGGTGACATAATCAAATGTATCATCATCAAAAGGAAGCTCCATCGCATTTCCATGCAGCAGTTCAATTTGGCTGAATCCGCCGTCTTTTACTTTCTGCTGGCCGACACTCAGCATATTTTCACTGAAATCCAAGCCCTTGATCTCGCCGCTTTTGCCGGCCGCTTTTGCAAGAGCGATCGTCCAGTCAGCCGTTCCGCAGCATACATCGAGTGCTTTGGCGCCTTCTTTTACATCCATGATGCGCATCGTTTTATCGCGCCATTTTTTATGCTGCTGAAAACTGATGACAGAGTTCATTTGGTCATAGTTTTTATATATTTTTTCAAATACTCCGTGTACGCGCTGTTCTTTTGAGTCCTGCATAATGGTTTACCCTTCTTCCACTTTCTGATGATAGGTTTGATCTTGGCTGATTGTCTTCAGACGGTTTAATAAAATGTTCTGAATAGGAGAATTTAGAGGCAAAAGTGACTCAACGCTGTTTTTCGCTTTTTTAAAACAATCTTCTAATATCTCTTCTTTTGTTTTTCCAAGCTGTATAAAGCTGCCGATCACGTCCAGAAATGTATCATTCCCGTTCATAAGCCGCTTAAATACAAAAAAATCACTCGACAGCTTTTTCCAGCGCGGAAGGTTGAAGTGTTCTGCCACACGATGGAATAAAGCTGATTCAACGATGCCGACACTTTCGAAAAAATCGTTTTCGTCCTTGAAAGAACGGTCATATAGACGAATTTTATGTTCATTGATTTCTTTGATAGCTGTAGCAAGCGTCCGAATCATGTAGATATCCTTCATTTCAGATAGTAAAGAGTAGTACAGTCCGCTGAAATAATCGCCCGCGAGAACAGTCAATTGGCGGTTTTTGTTTTCGTCTCGTTTTATGACTCTAGCTGTCGTCACTTCATCATGGGTATCAAGGGCGCTTTGTACAAGCATCGCTGTTACAATATAATTTTCTCTGTCGTTGTTTTTTATGTCAGCTTCTTCAAATAAAGCATGAAAAAGAAGAAGCTTATCCTCATCAATTTTCGGCGCAGAAATATGCTTCGCTAAATAAGGATGAGACAGCTTTTGTTTTAATTTTGTGTTCAAATTGGCTAAAGTTCCGTAGATGTCTTGCAAAAATATCACCCTTGTCCCCAAATTCACATTTATTTCTTAATCTATGTATGAGTCTTATCTTTTCATTCGCTTATGCAGATACCATTATAGCATAAAAAAAAGAAATTGGCTGTATCCTCCCGCTGTTTGCGAGCATTTGCTTTTAACAGCGGGGACAGCCAGCTTATTTTTTTTCGCTTTTCATTTCTCCGTACGCGGTTTGAATCAGCGCCTCTCCTCTGACTTTGATAGCAGAAGTATGCTCTGTAAATTGAGCGATGATCACTTCTCCCTTGTCGAGTTTTTCGGAATGGTGAAACTTTGTGTCTGTTCCTCTTGTCAGGCCGATCACATTTACTCCATCCTCAACCGCTTTAATGACGACAAAATCACTTGAATGCTTTTGATTCATTTATAGCACCCTCTATCTTTATTAGTCCTGACGTTTAATATGCTCCAATACTTCTGCACGGGCAGCGGCATCATCTTTAAAAACGCCTCTGACTGCTGAAGTGACAGTTTTTGCACCCGGTTTTCTTACACCGCGCATCGTCATGCACATGTGTTCCGCTTCAACCACAACCATTACGCCATGCGGATCAAGCGTTTCTACGATGCTTTCCGCGATTGTCGAGGTGATGCGTTCCTGAAGCTGCGGGCGCTTTGCAACGGCTTCAACGGCACGTGCCAGTTTGCTGAGTCCTGTGACCTTTCCGCCTCGCGGTATATATGCAACATGTGCTTTTCCATAAAAGGGAACCAGGTGATGCTCACACATAGAATGAAACGCGATATCTTTTACAAGAACAAGCTCCTCATGGTTTTCACCGAAGATAGTCTGGAAATGTTCTTTTGGATCTTCATTCAAGCCGGAGAATACTTCGGCATACATCTTTGCGACTCTTTTCGGAGTATCAAGAAGCCCTTCTCTATTCGGGTCTTCTCCGATCGCTTCTAAAATTTGACGAACAGCTTGTTCGATTTGCTCTTTATTAACTTCTTTCATGTTCTATGTCCTCCACCAATGAATACATTTAATTTCGATTCTAGCACACATGCCCCGCTAAAAGCAAAGTGAATGCCCTGTCAGGAAGCCCATGCTCTTGAAATATGAAAAGCCCCTTAGAAAGGGGCTTTTCTGTGAAGAAATAAAGTGTATGTAAGCTAGATGCATACACGATCTATATTCACAATTATTTTCCGGCAACTGCGTCTTTAAGCGCTTTACCTGGTTTGAAAGCAGGTACTTTGCTTGCAGGAATTTCGATTTCTTCACCTGTTTGAGGGTTGCGTCCTTTACGTGCAGAACGTTCACGCACCTCGAAGTTACCAAAACCGATCAGTTGGATTTTATCACCGTTTTTAAGTGCATCTAAGATCGTATCAAAAACAGAGTCAACTGCTTTTGTAGCGTCTTTTTTAGACAATTCGCTTGCTTCTGCAACCGCATTGATAAGTTCTGTTTTGTTCATGCCTTTCACCTCCTCCCAAAAGGAATACATTCAGTTCGTTTATTATCATTTCTTCACAGTTCAGTCTGATTCTAAACCTGTCTCAGAAAAAAATAAGAGCAGGCAAGAGAAAGACAATTAAACGGCTTTTTAAGAAAAACTGCACTCTGAGGAATGTTTGTCCAACAAAGTGAAGAATTTCTGTATGTAGAGTAACACATATAAAAAGCCATATCAAGCATTTTAAAGCGTCAATCCCTTGCTCGTCAAGGATTTAACGTGATTTACCGAACAAATATTCCTTTTTTTCCTTTTTTCATCCTATTCCTTGATCCTTTTCCATTATTAAGAGCAAAGAAAAAAGACCTCCCATTCTATAAAGAGGTCTACCGGTATTACAGGATAATGGCGATTAAGCCGCCAGAGCCTTCGTTTATGATTCTTTCTAACGTTTCTTTTAATTTATACCGTGCGTTTTCAGGCATGAGTGACAGTTTCGCCTGAATCCCTTCTCTCACAATTGAGCTCAGCGACCTTCCGAAGATATCGGAATTCCAAATGGAGAGCGGATCATCCTCAAAGTCCTGCATTAAATAGCGTACAAGCTCTTCACTTTGTTTTTCCGTTCCGATAATTGGGGCGAATTCGCTTTCGACGTCGACTTTGATCATATGGATCGACGGAGCGACAGCTTTCAGCCTCACACCGAATCGCGAGCCCTGCCTTATAATTTCCGGTTCATCAAGACTCATATCGGCTAAAGCAGGCGCTGCTATGCCGTATCCGGTCTGTTTGACCATTTTTAAGGCATCAGACACTTGATCATATTCTGTTTTCGCATGGGCGAAGTCTTGCATGAGCTCAAGCAGATGGTCTCTTCCTCTGATTTCAACGCCCACAACTTCTTTCAGGATTTGATCATACAAATGATCCGGCGCGTACAAATCAATTTCTGCCACCCCTTGGCCCAGCTCAATTCCCGCTAAGCCGGCACTTTCAATGAACTCAAACTCGCTAAATTGGCCGACAACCCTGTCTACGTCCCGGAGCCGTTTAATATCCTTAACCGTTTCCTTTACGGACTCCTGATAGCTTTCACGCAGCCAATGGTTTTCTTTCAGCACCATTACCCAGCTTGGGAGATTGACATTCACTTCAAGCACCGGAAACTCGTAGAGGGCCTCTCTGAGCACACTCAGCACATCTGATTCCCGCATGCTCTCTACACTCATTGCCAATACCGGGATATCATATTTTTCGCTTAAATCTTGGCGCATAGCCTCCGTTTCCGGGTGGTACGGCCTGACTGAGTTGATGACCATAATAAAGGGTTTGCCAACTTCTTTCAGCTCTTCAATGACTCTTTCTTCAGCCTCTATATAGTCACTTCTGGCGATATCTCCAATGGTGCCGTCTGTCGTAATGACAACTCCTATGGTCGAGTGTTCTTGAATGACTTTTCGTGTGCCGATTTCAGCAGCCTCATGAAATGGGATCGGTTCTTCGTACCAAGGCGTGTTGATCATCCGCGGCCCGTTTTCATCTTCATACCCTTTAGCGCCGGGCACTGTGTAACCTACACAATCTACTAATCTTATATTCACATCGAGTCCGTCTGACACATGAACAGACATCGCCTGATTCGGAACAAATTTAGGCTCTGTAGTCATAATTGTTTTGCCGGCTGCGCTCTGCGGCAGTTCATCCTGCGCTCGGGCCCGGTCTGCTTCGTTACTGATATTCGGGAGCACCACAAGCTCCATAAATTTTTTAATAAACGTGGATTTTCCTGTACGGACAGCACCTACGACTCCTAAGTATATATCGCCTCCTGTTCGTTCAGCGATATCCTTGAAAATATCGACCTTTTCCAAGTGATCCCCTCCCGGACTTCCTATCCTTATCAATTTTATTAAGCTCTTTCAATCAAACACAGGACACTATATGTGTATGACGTTGTCCTATTTGAATATGACATCTTTAGAAAATTTCTCATCCTCAATCTATTAAAGTATAAAAAAACCTTTCTCCCTATTTGTATGCAAGGGAGAAAGGTTCATTCCTTTTTCATATCATTTTCTAAAAAAACAGGTTCCTGCTTGTCATTTACCGTATATTTCACAGAAAACGCGGGGACAAAGGGGGTTTCTTGCCAAATTATATCCTGGATTTCAGTCCCGGGTTTAAATGTTTTTTTGCTTTTTTTGAGGCAAGAAGCCAGCTCAGTCCGGTAATCGGCATATATTTCTCCGTCTCCGTCAATCATAAGCGGCAAGGAATCCCCTGAGATTGGGCTTGTCACTGTAAGAGAGCTTCCATCCCCCAGCTTCTTCTCATCGAGTGTAAATAAATCATGAGATAGCACATCCTTGTAAGGCGGATATTGATGCTCCTGACGGTACATTTGGATACGCAATTTCACATCGCGAATTTGTTCAGCCATCTTCAGATCAATTAATTTAACAGTCGGATCGTTCTCTACGTCAACAAGCACGTATTGATAGTCTCCCCCGCTTTCATATGCCGTACTCGGAGGTTCAGCTATGTATCTTGGCGCTAACCGGTTAAAGTCTATCGGATATTTTTGATATAGCGGTGTCGACATATCTTTGGTTTGAATCGGAAGCAGCCCTCCATTTGCCTTTTGAAATTCATCAACAGCAGACTGAACCTGCTGTAGCTGGTCTTGATAAGGAATGGCATGCACACTGCTTTTCCGTTCATTCGGATACAAACAACCGGATAAAAACACGACTGCCGCAAAAATGATAGCGCACTTCAGTTTACCCATACAGCACTTCCTTTTACAGCTTTATTCATTGACAGGGCCGCTAAAAACCACGACAAACACAATAATTCCAGATATGAGCATACACATGTAAGCGAATGATGAAATCGCAATCTTCAAAAAACGGTTTTGGCACTTAAAGCGACTGAAATAGATGGAAGCGACAGCCAGAAACATCAAACCCATAGACCCTAGAGCAAACCACATTTTCATCAATGCCAGATTCAATGACGTGCGCCTCCCCGATATGTATGATGTAAGCGTTATATTTTATTTTAATATACAGCACCGGAAAAGATCAACCAGATTTTCCATCCTTTGATAGAACAAAAAAACTGAAGCAAAGAGGGGGACCTTCGCTTCAGTCAACTTGACTATATTCACCTGCACGTTTAAGAAACACTCTCTTGGACTTCGATGCTATAGTATGCGACTTGGCATACAGATGCATCCTCTATTGCCTAAATCGGCAAAATGTTTCAGGAGATCCCAAGACTTGGGTATTCTTCTGTTTTTCGGGCTTTCGTTCAATTAAGATATGCGATTCACTATACGATTGACACTTTTACTTCACTTGATTTTCAAACGTATTTACCAAATCCTCCATCTCGTGGGTTTTTCCTCTCGCCATTAAAGATTCAACAGCGGTTTCAACTTTTTGTCCGTTGAATAGTACCTGATGGAGCGCCTCTGTAATCGGCATTTTGACATCATATTTCTTTGAAAGCTGGTAAGCCGCCTTCGTCGTGCGGACGCCTTCGACTACCATTCCCATCTCTTCAAGAACGTCTTCAAGCTTGTACCCTTTTCCGAGCAAATTGCCCGCACGCCAGTTTCTAGAATGAACACTTGTGCACGTCACAATTAGATCGCCTACTCCTGTCAATCCAGAAAACGTCAAGGGATTCCCGCCCATTTTCGTTCCGAGTCTCGCGATTTCGGCAAGTCCGCGCGTAATCAAAGCAGCTTTGGCGTTGTCGCCGTACCCTAAACCGTCTGTAATTCCTGCTGCAAGGGCGATAATATTTTTTAAAGCCCCTCCAATTTCAACTCCGATAACGTCAGGATTTGTGTACACACGAAAATTGTGATTAATAAATAGATCCTGAACCTCTTCCGCTGCTTTCATGCTTTTTGAAGAAGCAGTAACAGTTGTGGGGTGCCGCAACCCTACTTCTTCCGCATGACTCGGACCGGAAAGGACAACGATATCTTTTCTGACATCACTCGGGAGCTCTACTTCCATAATTTCAGAAATACGCAGGAGTGAATCCGGCTCTATACCCTTGCTGACATGCACAAAGACAGCCTTTTTCGTTATAAAAGGGACAGCTTGCCTCAGCACTTCCCGAATCGCTTTTGTCGGGACCGCAACGATAATGACATCTGCGTCTGACACAGCCATCTTCATATCCGTAGTTGCCATTATTGATTCTGGAAGCTTGACGTTCGGCAAATAATCTTTGTTTTCATGCTGATCATTGATTTGTTGGATCAGATCTGCACGGTGCCCCCACATGGTTACCTCGTGATGATTATCAGCCAACACTAAAGCCAGTGCTGTCCCCCAGCTTCCCGCTCCGAGCATTGTGACTTTTTTCATATTTGCTTCACACCTTTTTATTTTCTAGCTCTTGCAAATATTTTGATTGGTGTCCCCTCAAAACCGAATGCGTCTCTGATTCGGTTTTCTAAAAACCGTTCGTATGAAAAATGCATCAATTCCGGATCGTTTACAAACACAACGAAGCTTGGCGGCTTTACCGACACTTGGGTCGCATAGTATATCTTCAAACGAGAACCGTTATGAGTTGGTGTCGGATTCATTGCCACAGCATCCATGATGACATCATTTAAGACGTTCGTTTGAACTCGAAGTGAATGATTTTCACTTGCTTTGATAATCGCAGGCATCAGCGTATGGATCCGTTTTTTCGTTAAGGCAGACATAAATAGGATTGGCGCATAATCCAGAAATTGAAAATGATCGCGAATATTTTCTTCAAATTCTTTCATCGTGCTCTCATCTTTGTCAACAGCATCCCATTTGTTTACGACGATTACGACGGCCTTGCCCGCTTCGTGTGCATAACCGGCGATACGCTTGTCCTGTTCAATAATGCCTTCTTCGCCATCAAGCACAACCGCCACGACTTCTGAGCGGTCAATCGCTTTCAGCGCCCGCAGTACACTATACTTCTCAGTCGTTTCATAGACTTTCCCTTTTTTTCGCATACCTGCAGTATCGACAATGACAAACTCCTGCTGGTTGTAAGTAAATGACGTATCAACAGCATCTCTTGTCGTTCCAGCCACGTTGCTGACAATAACGCGTTCTTCGCCGAGCATTGCGTTCACAAGTGAGGACTTTCCGACATTCGGACGTCCGATCAGACAGAATTGAACAACTTCCTCATTGTATTTCGTTTCTGGAATGTTTTTAAAATGCTCTGCAACGGCATCCAGTAAATCACCCAATCCGAGTCCGTGTGTTCCCGAAATTGGATACGGCTCGCCAAAGCCTAGCGAATAAAAATCATAAATATTCGCTCTCATTTCTGTGTTATCCAGTTTATTAACCGCTAAAACAACAGGCTTTTTTGTGCGGTACAAAATTTTCGCTACTTCTTCATCGGCAGCTGTCACGCCTTCACGGCCGTTCACCATAAAAATGATCACGTCCGCTTCATCCATGGCGATTTCAGCTTGCTGGCGAATTTGAGCTAAGAACGGCTCATCACCGATATCAATACCGCCCGTATCAATCAAATTAAAATCATAATTCAGCCATTCAGCCGAGCTGTATATCCGATCCCTTGTCACGCCAGGGGTATCTTCTACTATTGAAATTCTTTCTCCCGCAATCCGGTTAAAGATTGTGGATTTTCCTACATTTGGTCTCCCGACAATGGCTACGACAGGTTTACCCATAGTACCCTTCCTTTCGATCCAGCCGCTTTCATTTTTACATAAATTTTCAACCGGTTATTAAAATCATTTCATTCACTTTTATGAAAAGAAACCCTTCAGAGGAAGGGCTTAACTCATTTATTATATCAGTTTTTACTGGGATCACAACTATTCTTAAAAATGTTTCACGATCAAATACACGTCATCTCCGATTCTATGCGCTATTCCATCAAGGATCGCCTCAAGATTTTTAGCGAAAAGCTCCATCTCCTTTTGGTCATTGCAAAAAAAGACAGGCGCTCCCCCTGCAGCCCGGTTCCGGTTCGTCGTGATTACAGACAATATCACATTCGTGAGAGATTCACTCATCCTATCACCTTGTCCTGATTTTTGATAAATTCTGTCGGCATTCTAATCGCATTTTCCAGGGTTGGAACATTGCTAATAATCTGTACTGCCGTTTCGGGATGGTGAATTTGCGGAAGAACAAAGACTGCAACTCTCCCGTCATTTAAATCCCGTTTTGCAATAGGTGTCAGTGACGGCTCTCCTGAATCTCGATAAACCCCGAGCACATTGGAAACATCAAATAAAATGGCCTGGCGCTGCCCTAAATTGGCTATTGTCGCTGCTGAATTAAAGTTTTTTGGAGTCAAAATAAAGCCCATGCCATGCTTTAAAATCAGTTCCTGTTTCTCTGGAAGCCCGATATTCATCATATAAATATTATCAACAAACAAACCCGGACCGTCAAAGCGCGGCTTTATGTACTCGATGTCTACAATATCCTTCAACACACTGCCAGACATGAATTTCATGGCCAGTAAAAAACAAACGACAGCCGCTATGACTGCAGCCCAGATGGATAAAAACACATACGCGGAGGTTGTCAAAAGTGCTGTGAAGATCACAATATAATTTCTGCTTTCAAACGCAATGGCAATCCCCTCGATATATGTGCTTCCCCTCGAGACAAGTTCATACGAATCCATTTGCGTCAATGTGTTCCGCTCCATGTTTCGAACATCTCTAAATTGCGTCGCTGCCAACGTTAAAAATGTGATGGCCGTAAATTCCTGCTGCAAAAGCGCCGGCATAATAATTGCACCTAAACCAGCCGCTATCATCCCCAGTGCGATATGAATCACTTTCCCATGAACATAGGTCGGATACTGGCGATAATCCGTTTTCAGCATATAAAGCCTTGTTGCAATTCCGGCAATGACCCCCGCAATAATCGGATAGATGTAATCACTCATGACATTTTGGTAGCTCCTTTGTTTGATCTTTTGCTTTTCTGACCAATCTGGCTTGCGAGCTGTTCGTATTTAGATATGCCAAACAGCAATATCATCCCCGCAGAACACGCATTCAGCCATTGAAAGCCGCCGACAGCCAAAGCCCCGGCCAACTTCTGAATCACAAATGAATACACCAGTTCGCCTTGGCACATCCCAAGGACAAATAAGGAAAGCTGCTTCTCAAAATCCCTTTCAACAGAAGCTGTCAAAAGCACTATTAATATAACGGCAGCCCACTCAGGTTTTATGATGAACCAAACCGGGTCATATAATGCAAAAAGATAAACAAACGCATACGCGGCAACAAGCGTCAGACAGACTAGAATGTAACGGAAACGATACATTCCCAAATACCCGGCATAGACACACCCGCAAACGAAAAACATCATATATGCAGCATTAAGGGAAAAATATAAAGCGATGTCATGTATGCTAAGAATAATATTAGTTAAAATAAAGACAGAGACGGCAAATCGTCTTTTTGTCTTTTCGATAATAAATGTTGTAAGAACCCACAGAAACCACATTGACCAATAGTAATAAAATTGTTCCATTTTACACTTCCTCCATATTCCCAGTATGGAGTCCAAGCGCATTTTTTAAACAATCTATCTCACATTAAGGAGTATGATCATGGGAAAAGACAGACAGGAGAAAAAACTTAAAGCTTCAGGCAGAGTCGAATCAGACCGCGACCAGTCCATTCACTATGACGGAGCGACAAGCCTTGAACAAAACGGAAGATTCAAAAAACGAAAATCATAATACGAAAAGCCCAAACCACATATGGTTTTGGGCTTTTATCATTTATCGCACACTATAGCTTGATGTATTGACCCCTCTTTCTGTGAGCCAATGATGGGTTTCACCTTTGATCACAAGAGGCGCCTTTTGTAAATCGGCAATCGTACTGGCGCCCAGCACGGTCATAATCATCTTTAATTCCTCAAGGATCAGCTGAATCTCCTCAAGCAGTCCTTCCTCACCACTGTCAGTCAGCGCTTTTAAAAAATGCCCTGCCATTCCGGTACAAGAGGCCCCCAGCGCAATTGCCTTTGCCACGTCAAGTGCATCCTGCAGGCCGCCAGAGGCGATCATGGTGCTTGCGGGAAACTCAGAGCGGATTTCCGCCAAACTTGCAGCTGTTGAAATGCCCCACGAATTAAAAAAGGTGATTTGCTGCTGCCTTCGGAGATTTTCAATTTTCGAGAAATTTGTCCCCCCGTAACCGCCAATGTCAACAGCTGCAGCACCAGCTTCATACAGCTTCCCTGCTGATTCTTTGCTCATACCGAATCCGACTTCTTTCACAATGACTGGTACACTGACCTGACTGCAAATTTGTTCAATACGTTCCAGTGCGCCGCTAAAACTTCTGTCTCCTTCAGGCATCACAATTTCCTGAATCACATTGAGGTGTATCTGAAGTGCGTTTGCTCCAATCATCTCAACTGCTTCCTTTGCTTGGGCAGCCGTTGCCTCGCTTCCCAGGTTGGCAAAAATCAGCCCGTTTGGGTTTTCCTTTCGAACAATTTCATAGGAAAGACGCTCTGATGGATCTTTTAATGCTGACATTTGCGATCCCACAGCAAGGGGAATTCCAGCCTGAGAAGCCGCTCGCGCAAGCGATTTATTAATCTCATATGTAAGTTTTCCGCCGCCGCCAGTCATTGCATTGATAAAAATCGGCGAACTGCTTGAAAGTTCGCCGATTTTTGTGGAGATATCTACTTGTTCTAATGCAATATCGGGCAGACTGACGTGAACAAACGTAATATCATCAAGACCTGTTTCCCGCTTTTGGCCGGTGGACAAGGCATGATTGATGTGTTGTCTCTTTCGTTCTGCTCGAGTCACGTTTATCACCAATTATTTTAGTTTATTCAGCTTATCTCCGATCAGATCTCCTAGCTGGAAGCCAGTGCTTGTTTCTTCCTTCGCTTGATATTGACGGTAATCTTCCTGATCAGCTTTAGGCGTTTCTTCAAGTTCACGCATGCTTAATGAAATGCGCTCCTCATTTTCATTCACATCCAGAACCTTCACTTTTACAGTCTGTCCTTCTTCAAGGACTTCATGCGGCGTGCCGATGTGTTTATTGGAAATTTGAGAAATATGAACGAGACCTTCAACACCTGGAAGGATTTCAACAAAGGCACCGAAGCTTACAAGACGCTGTACAGTTCCTTCAAGCACATCGCCAGGCTTCACTTTTTCGCCGATTTGGCTCCAAGGTCCAGGCAGTGTATCTTTGATTGATAATGAAATACGTTCATTATCACGGTCAACCGATAGCACCTTCACTTTTACTTCTTGTCCCTCTTCAACAACGTCAGACGGTTTCTCTACATGAGAGTGAGAAAGTTGTGAAATGTGCACAAGTCCGTCGATGCCGCCGATATCTACAAACGCGCCAAAGTCAGTCAGGCGCTGCACTTTGCCATCAAGTACACTTCCAACTTCAAGAGACTGAAGAAGTTCCTGTTTTTTATTCGCTTGTTCACTTTCAACAACGGCACGGTGCGAAAGGATCACGCGGTTTTTATCACGGTCAAGCTCTACAACGAGCAGTGACAGTGTTTTTCCTTTATAGTCAGTGAAATCTTCAACGAAATGTGCTTCAACAAGTGATGCCGGAATAAAACCGCGAACGCCGATATCAACGACAAGGCCGCCTTTCACGACATCTTTTACTTCAGCTTCAAACACTTCTTTTGTTTCAAATTTTTTCTCAAGGTCTTCCCAAGCGCGGTCTGCATCAACAGCACGTTTAGATAAAATCAAAGCATCGTCTTCCACTTTTGTTACTTTCAGGTCAAGCTCGTCGTCTACTTTAACAACATCCGATGCTTTCTCTACATGAAGACTTGATAATTCACTGATTGGAATAATACCGGATTGTTTAACATTGATAATTTCTACATCTACATGCTTGTCCTCTACCTTTGTCACAATCCCTTTAACTACATCTCCAACCTCTGGCACTTGAACATCAATTTGATTCATTTCCTCTGTCATTTGAATAACCTCCTTGGTCCAAACCTACACAGCTTAATTAAAACGGTTTGAAAGCTGAACATATAACATGCCCGCTTTTAGCCGAATATGTATTAAAGAATCATCCAAAAAAGTTTTTTGAATGATCAATAAAAAGTTTTATTAGTATTAACTTCTAATAAAAGGACAGGTTTGTCAAGCAATAACATTCTATCTTCGTTGAAAAATTCAAAAAAAGTGGCATTTGCCATCCTCAGCGGGACTTTTGCTCCACCGCCTCGAGGATTTTATCAGCTACCTCTTGAATGGAAAGCGATGTCGTGTCGATTTCAAGAGCGTCTTCTGCTTTACGCAGCGGAGATACCTCACGCTCTGAATCAAGCTTGTCTCTTCTTGCAATTTCCTCAATTAATGTTTCGTAGTTGACATCAAAGCCTTTTTTTACATTTTCTTCATAACGGCGTTTCGCTCTCTCTTCAACAGATGCCAAAAGAAAGATTTTCACTTCTGCATTTGGCAGCACATGAGTTCCAATATCACGGCCATCCATGACAACGCCGCCTTTTTCCCCAAGCTGCTGCTGGCGTTTCACCATTTCTTCTCTGACACTTCTATGCTTGGCCGCAATTGAAACTTGGTTGCTGACTTCATCTGTTCTGATCGCCTCAGTTACATCAGTGCCGTTTACAAGCACTTTTTGTCCTTCTTTTGTCGTAATCAGTTCAATGTCAGTCCGCTTTAATAGCTCAGCCAATTTTTCTTCATTTGTCAGCTCAACGTTTTCTTGTAAAGCCGCGTACGTTATCGCCCGGTACATTGCTCCTGTATCAATATATATGTACGATTTTTTCTCAGCCACAATTTTGGCGACAGTGCTTTTCCCTGCAGCCGCCGGGCCGTCAATTGCAATCGATAATTTCTTTTCCATAATTCCTCTCCTTGCTCTTTTCTCCTCTATGGATTGTATCATGAACTTTATGAAAAAGGGTGAAAAATTGATGAATAATTAATGTTTGAACGTTTCAATCCTATTGTTTTCCGCCATTTTATCCACCCCTTCATATTGAATCACTTTTGATACGTATGGTTCAATATGCTGATAGTGAAAAAGAAATTGGACACCAAGTAAAATGATGGCCTGAATGAACACTAATTTGATCAGCAGCCGTTCAAATGTTTTCATTGGAGCACCTCCATTACAAATAGTATGGAAGTGTTTGCCGATGTTTATTCCATTCGGGCTTTTCTTCTCTTATTTAACTGGCGCCGGATGCAGTATTGAAGCAGAACCTGCTGGTCACTTGCTGCAATTTCTGAATACTCTAAAGTCATTTTGCGTTTTCCTGACTTAGGGTCATCAAAGATGCGTCTGACAACCGCTTCTGTTTCTATTTGACGTGGGTGCTCCTCTTCAGAAAGACAGATGACCAGGCGCAATGATTCCCCGGCTTGAAAAGAACGTCCATCGGCTAAAACCACGGCGATTCCGCCTGCACTAATGTTATAGGATAGTGTGCGGAATTCTTCTTCATTTGCCGGCTGAATTTGCACATCTAATACCGCATCAGTTCTTACATACTGGCGGCGCTGGATTCTTTTCATTTTTTCACGGGGAGGCACTTCAAGACAGATCATTTGAAGTTTGTCCTTCACTTTGCCTTTTATACGGCTTGTAAAGCGGTAAGGAACTTCGTCTTTCCCCACAAACTCTACCGTTACTTCCATATCATTATGTAAAATCACAGTTCGCCCTGTAACTACATCAACCGGATACGCAATCAAAAGCTCATTGTTTTCGATGCTTACCGCCTTGCTTTTTGCCTTTTTCAATTCATTTTCTTCTATATATTCTAAAAGTACATTTTCTCCAATCTCTATCATTGACTTCACTCTTTCGTATTCAATATACTCACGTTTTTATTAAAGCACGTAATGAAAAAAAGGAAAAGACTTTTAGTCCTTTCCTCCTGTTTTTTTATAGGTCTTTATATATAGGTTCTGCATTTTTTAATTTTTCAACCTTTTCTTCTGTGCCATCCTTGGCATTTATATACATTCTAAATGTGTCATTTTCAATGGTTCCGAGCATTTCATAGCATAACACTTCTTGACCAAGTTCATTTGTAATTAAAGCGAGCCTTGTTTCTCTCACTTGTACATTTTTATTTAATTTAGATTTTGCCTCTGCTTCAGTAATTGCCGGCTTAGGTATAGTTCTTTTTCTGTGGGATGTTAGGAAGTCTCTTGCTGAAAAACCAACAACCTCACCGTCATCCAAGGCCACTTTCATGCGGATTGCCTCCGGGTACATCCGGACTTTATTTTCAACAGGAACATATGAAAATACGCCGATTTTATCATATTGGGCACTTTCATCAATTTCCAGATCATCTGTTTCAAATCCGTTTTTCTTTAAAAATGCGAGCGCTCGGTTCGATCCGTCATTCAAACTGATTTTCTGATCTTTCACTTCTCTGTTTTGGATCAAATATACCGGATGCCCGCCCTTCTTCGTAATATCCATATAAATCGCTGCTTTATGGTCTGGGTCTTTCATGCTGATGCTATATACATCGCGATTTGTTTTTTTTCCGCTCTTTACCACTTTAATTGAATAATTGTCATCCGGGGCAAAGCGCTCAGCAATTTGTTTTGCTTCCTGTTCGGAAATTTGTTTTCCCTTCAGGTGGCTGAAGCCCTTTTCTTCTTTTTTCGTGCTGGTGAAACTTGGGCCTAGATCAGTGCCAGTGGAGAATGCACCAACATTTTTTTCGACAGTTTTAAAGCTGTTGATAATTGTATTGTCACTTTGTTTTTCGTCTGAAGCCAGTGCCATTTCTACGTCCATCCAGCGAAGGTTTTTGCTCATGACAAGATGCTGAACATGGCGCAATTCATTTTGGATATCTTCAGACTGCTGATATAGCTTATTTAGTGATGTATACTCGTTTTTATCAAGCGGCTTTTGGTCCAAATCTCTGACTGACGTTTTATAGCTGAAATCGCCGATCTTTGATAATAGCTCTTCCGTTTTATTAAACGGCATTAATGTAAGCGGCAGCTGACTGACGCTGTTATGTGCTTCAGAAGTAATCCTCCACACATCGATCAATGCAGGCGACAGTGATTTTTGGCTGTTCATGGCAAGTGTTGTGCCGATTTTATCATGAAGCTGATCCATCTGATAAGTAAGCTCATGAAACGCCCGCTGATAGTTATTTTCAGCATGAAGAAGAACTGCGTCTTTTTCCTGGTGTTCTTTGTATCCCCAGTAGCCTGTACCGACTATTGCAATACCAAGCACGGCGATTAAAATTCCTCTGATCATTTATCACACCTCTTTTTATGCTTTCTCATGTCTCTGCTACTCACAGAAAATGTGTTTACCGATTCTTTTAATTTGCGGACGCCCCCAAATCCACGGACTTGTAGCCGTATCTGGGTTAAAGTAGTAAAGTGCTTCCTCTGATGGGTCCCAGCCATTGATGGCATCCAGCACTGCTTCTCGGGCCGTTTCATTCGGCTGCATGTAAATTTGCCCATCGGCTACTGCTGTGAAGGCAAGCGGCTCAAAAATAACCCCCGCTACTGAATTTGGAAATAACGGGCTGTTCAAACGGTTCAAAATGACTGCTGCAATCGCAACCTGCCCCTCGTACGGCTCGCCCCGGGCTTCGCCATAAACCGCTTGAGCAAGCAGCCTGATATCGTTGTTGGAAAATCCACCAGGCATGTTCGCTGCTACCGCATCCTGTTTTCTTGCTTTTGCTGGTGTATTGTTTTGCTGTTTATTCGCATTCGCTTTAGGCTGCTGCTGCGTTGTTTTTTCCGCAGGCTGTTTCTGCCGTGCTTCTGCTTGTTGTTTTGCTTTTTGTGTCGCTGCTTTTGATGGTTTCGTCTGATACTTTAGCGGAATTTTTCCGTAATGCGTGAATGTGTTCCCTTTATTGAGCTGTTCCATAACATATTCACGATAGTATTTAGATTTACATATTAAGGTTTGCTTTGTTTTAGCCCCGACAAGGCCGTCAACCTCTTTTAACCCGAATTGATCCTGAAAATTTCGGACTGCCCAGTATGTTCCCCATCCGTAGACCCCATCAATTTTCCCGTTATAATATCCATTGTATTGAAGACGCGCTTGGAGCTCGACCACATCGTCCCCCGTTGCCCCTCTTTGAATGACCTGATTCGAAAAGGCAGAAATGGTTTCAGTATTGATAATCGTCGTTATTGTAAAGGAAAAAAGGATGAGACAAACCATAATCGATCCTTTGGACTTCATCTTTTCAAGCCTCCTACAGCAAAATTTTTAAGTGTAATCGTATTTTCTGTAACGAGGTTATTTTTATACACTCTTTCCTTGTTATCCCTCAGAACATAAAATCTCTTTCGTAAAAACTGTACACAAAAAAAGCCGCACGATTGCTGTGCGGCTTCTATACTTGCATCATATTAACGGAACGGGCTTTTTTCGCTTTACGCAAACCAAACCACCATAAAAATACCATAAATGGAAGCATGTAATAAATCCAATTACTAAGCGCTGTCAGGATAAAATCATATGATCCATGCAAAAGGGATGGGACAACTAAAGAAAGAATAAGCCACTTTACACGCGCCTTATCAGCGGAAAAACGTGCTTTCCCAAGGTAAAATCCCATTATAACGCCAATCAAGGCATGGCATGAAACAGGCAGCAGCGCCCTGACAAACGCATGCTCCACACCGTGGCCAATTAAATAAAGAATATTTTCGAGGGTTGCAAAACCGAGTGATACACTTGCACCGTACACAATCCCGTCATAATGTTCGTCAAAGTGGGCGTGCGGGTAAACACTGATCATCAGTATAAACCATTTTAATGATTCCTCTAAAAACCCTGAAGATAAAAAAGAAACGAAAAAGCTTCCGCCTCCTACATTCTCTTTTTCAAGTACATACTGGATAAACATTGTGGGAAATACAAGAACAACCCCGAGAAAAAACGACCGAAGCACCATATGTACAGGTTCATTATCATACTGATCTTTTAAATAAAAATAACTCAACAGCGCGATGCCGGGGGCAATTCCTGCAGAGATGATTGCAAACATCAGGCAACCTCTTTCCTTTATATTCCTACGTCTATCCTACCATGTTGTTTATCATTTTACATCTGTCTGTACTTAAAAAAACAAAAAGAGCATACGAATGCATCATATGCTCCTCATCTTTAATGGTTTTCTCTTTTGGCGATTTCCGCTGCGATATGCCCCCCGTGAAACCTGCCGTTTTCAATAAATATTTCATTTGCATTGTTTCCCGCAGCAATAACCCCGGCAATAAAGACACCTTCAACATTTGTTTCCATCGTTTCTTCGTTGAAATATGGACGCCCTGTTTCTTTATCAATTTCAACACCAATTTTTTCAAGAAATTGATGATCGGGATGATAGCCTGTCATGGCAAATACAAAATCATTTTTAATGGTAATGAGTTCTTTCTCTCCGGAGCGAAACACAACTTCATCCTCGGTGATTTTTTCGACACAAGCGCCAAATTCCATACGGATTGTACCGTTTCTGACGAGGGCTTCAAATTCCGGCAGAATCCACGGCTTAATGCTTGGAGAATATTCATTGCCCCTATATAAAACTGTGACACGCGCTCCAGATTTCACGAGTTCAAGGGCAGCGTCCACGCTTGAATTTTTCCCGCCGATGACAACAACATCTTTATCAAAATACGGGTGGCCTTCTTTAAAATAATGAAATACTTTCGGCAAATCCTCACCGGGCACATTCATATAGTTTGGATGATCATAATAGCCTGTGGCGATGATACAATATGGCGTCGTGTAGATCTCTTTTGACGTCTCAATCACGAATGCGTTATTTTCCGTTTTCGTCACTTTATGCACCATTTCAAACGCATTAACACGGATGTTTTTCCGTTTAACGACTTCCCGGTAATACGATAAAGCCTGAATTCTGACAGGCTTCCTGTTTTCTGTAATAAATGCCACATCTCCGATTTCGAGCTTTTCACTTGAGCTGAAAAAGGTTTGATGCGTCGGATAATTGTAAATACTGTTAACGACATTGCCTTTTTCGATGACGAGGGCATCAATGCCAATTTGTTTTAGGTGAATGGCAGCAGATAGTCCGCAAGGCCCTCCGCCTATAATAATTGCTTTTTCTTGAATCATTTCCGTCAACTCCTGCGATTGGCATTTCACTTCATATTTTTCTATTTCCGAATAAAAAAATCTCCTATTTTATCATAGGAGATTTTTTATTTTTATGCAAATCATCAACTTATATCCAGCCTCTAAAACGCGAAGCTTCAGCCATTTTGCGAACGCCGACCATATATGCAGCGAGCCTCATGTCAATTCTTCGGTTATTAGCCATTTCGTAAATATTGTTAAATGACTTGATCATCATTTTTTCTAATTTTTCTTCTACCTCTTCTTCACTCCAGTAGAAGCCTTGGTTATTCTGAACCCATTCAAAATAAGAAACTGTTACGCCACCGGCACTTGCCAGCACGTCTGGTACAAGCAGAATGTCTCGGTCTGAAAGAATTTTTGTACCTTCAAGCGTTGTTGGCCCGTTCGCCGCTTCAACGACAATTTTAGCCCGGATATTATGGGCATTTTCTTCTGTAATTTGATTTTCAATCGCAGCAGGAACAAGAATATCACAATCAAGCTCCAGCAGTTCTTGGTTTGTAATGGTATCGTTGAAAAGCTTTGTTACAGTACCGAAGCTGTCGCGTCGGTCGAGTAAATAATCGATATCAAGGCCTTCCGGATCATAAAGTCCGCCATATGCATCTGAGATGCCGACAACCTTTGCTCCCGCATCATGCATGAATTTCGCTAAATAGCTTCCCGCGTTTCCGAAGCCTTGGACAACGACACGCGCACCTTTAATATCGATGCCTTTTTTCTTGGCCGCTTCTTTAATACAGATGGTTACACCTTTTGCTGTCGCAGATTCTCTCCCGTGAGATCCGCCAAGCACAAGCGGCTTGCCTGTAATAAATCCAGGCGAATTAAATTCATCAATTCTTGAATACTCATCCATCATCCAAGCCATGATTTGTGAGTTTGTAAATACATCCGGCGCCGGCACGTCTTTTGTCGGGCCGACAATTTGGCTGATTGCTCTGACATACCCTCTGCTCAGACGCTCCAGCTCTCTAAACGACATATCCCTTGGATCACAAACAATTCCGCCTTTACCACCGCCATATGGAAGATCAATTATGCCGCATTTTAAACTCATCCAAATTGAAAGCGCCTTCACCTCTTTTTCTGTTACGTTCGGGTGAAAACGTATCCCGCCTTTCGTCGGACCGACAGAGTCATTGTGCTGCGCACGATAACCTGTGAAAATCTTTACTGAACCGTCGTCCATACGAACAGGTATTTTTACCGTTAATAATCTCATCGGCTCTTTTAACAGTTCGTATACCTCTTCGGGATACCCCAATTTTTCCAGAGCCTTATGTATTACGGTTTGGGTTGATTTTAATACATCAAGTTTGTCCTCTTCTGTATGACCGGTGTTTCGATCGGCTGCCATTTGAGTTAACCTCCTAGAATCTTCTGTTTCTCACATGCTCCCTTTCAGAGAATAGTATACACCTTCATCTGATCTGTGCATAGAATAAACGTTATGTTTTTCCATGATTTTTACCGAAAAAAAAACTGCTGTGAAATCAGCAGTTTTCCTTTGTATTCTTATGAAAAATGAGTTTGTATCGTCTCAACGGCATTACCGTCCATAATGAGCTTACCATACTCTTGCAAGCGATAAATCGTTAAAGTTGTCGGGTTGCCGTATTCAGCCAGAACCGCCACAACCCCCTCAGCCGTATGTGACCCCAGATCTTCAAGGCTTAAAAAGTAATGCCCGTCATAGTGGTAGACAGTTCCCCCTGTGATACCTATTCGCTGTAAGCTTTCTGAAAGCTGAATGATATCTTCAAAGGAATGGAATTGATATATGATGTCCGCGCTTTCATCAAGCTTGACTTGCATTTCGATGTAATCATCATCATACTCATCGTCTTCTGAATCGGCGTCTTGGTTCTTTGTTACGATCACGACCATCCCTTGTGCTTGGAGAGAATACACTTCCACTGCAATCGGTCCATTCGCTTCAAAGCCGAGCTCTGTATTTGCTTCATTCATCATATCTTTAAATAACTGGTGGACTTTAAATGAGTCCTTCCAGAGGTCTTCTTTTGTCAATCCCCGGTCTGTCAAATCATCGAGGGTTAAAAAGATTTTGATCTTATTATAATTCAGACGCTCAAGCCGCATAACGTTCCCTCCTGCCTCTACTTGCACACAAATCATATAACACATTATATGAGATGATGAGTCATAGGTTCTTAATTGTTATCAGTTTACACTGAGTTCACTAGTAAGACAAGCACAATGCAGTTTTTATTGCCAGATGGATTTTTGCTTTTTAGAAGTCACTCTGGTCCGCAAAGAGTCACAATGTGTGTTTCAGGCTCAGCACCTAAACGAAGAGGCACTTTTGTCGTGCCGTAGCCGTTGCTGATCAGATAAGCCGCATTTTTAACAATGCCTGTTTTTCCCAGTTTATAGGGGCCAAATTTTCCAAACCTGATCTGACCTCCATGGGTATGTCCGCTGAATATCACATCAATACCGTCATCTTCATTGATTTGTTCATGAATCTCCGGATTATGACAAACCAAAATATTCAGCTGGCCTTTGTCAAGTTCTTTGATGGCTTCCTCATAATGATCCATCTCCATCCTGATATCATCAACCCCCGCAATCGCAATCGTATGTCCATTGTACGAAAATGGAATTGACTCATTCCTCAGAGTGATGACGCCGTACGCTTTGAATATGGAATACAGCTTATGCTGTCTGACTTCATAATCATTATTCCCCCAAACAAACACAATAGGGACCCCGAAATGCGCGAGTCTTTTGATGTTTTCCTCAATTCTTCTACTGGGCACCCCGCCCTCAGCTAAATCACCGCCGATGATAACGAGGTGGGGGGCATGGCTTTGCGCTTTTTCTAAAAGGTCTTGATCGATGAGACGTTTGTGAATGTCTGAAATAAAAAAGATTGTAAGAGGCGGCTTGCCCTTCATTTTTGATAATGGAAACGTATGTGTTTTCAAATGATTGCCTTTTGCTGTTGCATACATTTTTGCCGTCATTGCCGCTGCCGCAACAGTTAGCACACCGGCAATTTTCACTGATAGCTTCATAAAAACTCTCCATTCTTTTAGAACTTATCAATAAGACGGACAATAAAAAAAGACGTTTCTATCGTTTGAGAAAACGCCCCATTTTATTTACTTTCAAAATATAGATTAATGTCATATTTGTGCTTCATCATGTGAAAAACAGACTCTCTCGCCTTCCATTTATCAGGCTGCGGCCAGAGATCAGTGCTTTTCTGAATAATTTCACATCTCAGTTTATGGAAATCGGTCTCGGATTTTTCTTCCTTTTTCTTAAAATAATATGAAGTGGAGTAGGCAAAGGCGGTTGCCATCATCCAAAATAAATAAAAGGTATGGCTAAGCATTTCTTGAAGTATAAGCTGCGGCTCCGGGCTTTTGATCATGACCATAAGACATAATAAGCCTAGACAAATAAGTGAAGCCCATCGCCATCTGCGGCATTGTGCTGCATAGTTTTCATATTTTTGTTTTCGTTTCACCAGCGCTTGGAGCATCTGTTTGGTCGGCGCGTCTGTAAACTGATCCAGCTGATTCCATAAGGATTCCATACGCTTCACACCTTGTCCATTTTCATTGTTACAATATATGAACGTAAAATAAAAAAATACCCTATTCATCCATTATGGGGATGTCCAAAACTTGTCCGGTGTAAACATCATTTCCATTCAAATGATTATACGCCCGAATTTTTTCTTCTCCTGTCCGGCTTTTATAATACTTCATGGAAATGCGGTATAGCGTTTCTTTCTTTTGGACGGTGTGCTTGACAATGCGATTCGGCTCAGGTTGAACTGGCTCAGCCGGCTGCTGTTGCTGTTCTTGCTGTTGTACCGTTGATTGGGAAGAGGAAGCAGCCGCGGCGGTTGCTTCCTCCTTATTTGCCGAGTCTTCTTTTTCCGCTACAGCAGTCTGTTTTTGATCAGCAGCTGATTTTGCCGGCTCTTTCACCTTTGAATCCTCAAGCTTTTTTTTTGACTCCTTTTGCAATGCTGTCTCTTTGGTGTCTTTAGTGTCGGCATTGTTTTTATCCTCTGATTTCGGGACAACCTCATATTTGCTTTGGCTGCTGTCGATAAAAACATCTTCATAATCGTCATGATTATCCGGGTGGCTCTTTAAATAAAATAAGGTGACTAAAACGATAACCGGCACAAATACAAATAGTACAGCGAGTACTGTGAATAATGGCGTTTTTGTTTTGCCTTGCTTTTTTTTCTGTTCTCTTTGATTTTTTACAGATTGTCTTGTCGGGAGGCTTTCTCCATCATCGACATAATCGTCCGCCAATACGGCATTTTGATCTTCATAAAGATTCTGGGCTTTTCTTCTCTCTACTCTCGACATGTTCGTCATGTTTATCCCTCCTCACATGTTCAAAACGAATCTGACAGGCAAACACGGCATCAATGATAAAATGTGCCGTCATCGGAACAAATAAGTTACCGGTCCATTCATACATCAGACCAAGTAAAAAGCTGATTGCTGTCACCATAATAAATAACAGCCATTTTGACAAATACCGAAAGTGCAGAACGGCAAATATTAGGCTGGCCGCCCATAAACCGATATGAGTCTGCAGCACTCCTCTGAATAACATTTCTTCCGCGAAAGCAATCAGAAGCGTTAAAAATATAATATGAGGGATTGACCTCTTACTGAATATTTTTTTATTGATTCCGCCGTCATCATATAAATGATGTGGACACCATTTCATTATTGCCATATCGGCTAAAATCACAATAACCGCTATAGAAACACCATACCAAATGATTCGCATATCGCGAATGTCCCAGAGCTTTAGTACGTCACGTATATCCTCAAAAAAGAACAGTCCTGCTGCAGCTGCGGCAAAGATGATGAGTAGCTGCGTCAAATATAACTGCTTCAGCATATCACGGTCAGACATATACTGAATATAATCTTTTTGCTGTTTCAGTTCTGCTCACCTACAGTCTGCAAGCTGAATATCCGGTGCAATTCCGAACTCCAGCTGTCTAATGGCGCCATTTTACTCCGTTCCCCTATTTGTTCATACAAGGATAAATCAAAACCGCAATGAGAACAGCACGGGAAGTTGCCGGCATCAGGCTCGTACGATTCATCAAAGTAGGTTAACAGTGACTGCCTTAAACAGCCGTCACGCTGAAGCAGAAAAGATACTCGGCGCATTTTTTCCAGCTTCAGCTCCATGCGATATGAAATTTCTTTCTTCATCAGTTCAACTGACGTTTTCCCCTGCATAAAGAGATGAATCATCATACGGGCCTGTGTCTCTCCGGCGCCATACTGCAGCAATACGTCACGCAGCCTTCTCTCATCCCGCTCCTCTGTCTTCTCTAGCACACGGATCACATCGGCGATTTCTTCAGCTGTGACACTTTCCATTTGGATAATCTGCTCCTGCAATTCAAAATCTCCTGGCGCCCGCAGCAAAATGCTGACACTCGGCTTTCCATCGCGGCCCGCTCTGCCGATTTCCTGCATAAAAGCTTCAGCCGTCTGCGGGAGGTGAAAATGAATCACATATCTGATATCAGGTTTATCGACACCCATTCCAAACGCATTCGTACAACATATCACATCAAGCTGGTTATGAATAAACTGCTGCTGAATTAAAATCCTGTCACCTGACTCCAAACCGCCATGGTAAAAGTCTGCTCTGCTGCTCGTTTTGCTTTTAATTTCACCAGCTAATTCCTCGGCCCATTTCCGTGTCGGGCAATAAACAATTCCCGGACCTTGCAGGTTTTCAACCAGCTGAATGACCCTATCTATTTTTTCGGCCGTATCCGCTACATTTTCAACCCTTAGTGCGATGTTCGGGCGGTTGACTGAGTTGAGATGCTGGTCAGCATGCTGCAGCTCCAGCAAGTCCATGACATCTTGCAGCGTATCCTTTGTAGCCGTAGCGGTCAATGCCAAAACGGGCGGGTGTCCTAGAATTTTTCTCATCTGTCCAAGCTTTGAATAGTCAGGCCTGAAGTCGTGGCCCCATTCAGATATACAATGTGCCTCATCAATAACAAATAGGCTGATCGGGACGTTTTTCAATTTTTCCAATACATATGGAGACTGCAGAGCTTCAGGAGACAAGTACAAAAATTTATAGCGATGAATATGTTCTAAAACAAATTGTCTTTCCTGCCTGTTAAGCATGCTGTTCAAAGCGGCCGCACGCTTTTCCCCCCGGGCTTTCAGCTGCTGCACCTGATCTTCCATTAAAGAAAGGAGTGGAGAAACGATTAATACCATGCCGTCAAGCATATAACCAGGCAGCTGGTAGCAAAGCGATTTCCCTCCCCCAGTCGGGAGCATTGCAATGGTATCCTTCCCGCTGAGAATGCTTCTAATAATGTCCTCCTGCCCTTTTTTAAAGGAAGTAAAACCAAAAAAATGATGTAACGTTTGCTGTAATTTACTCATATTGCTGCACCTGCTTTGTCAATGCCAGTCTGATTTGAAAGTAGCTGAACCGCTGCCCCAGACCGTCACGAATTTGTTTGATTTTGTTCGTCCGCATCCGTTTGGCAAACGCTGCAATTTGGATTTGATCTTCTGCTGATACATAGTCATTAATTATAAACGCAGGCTCGTGAAGAGAAATCTCAACAATATGGTCTTCGATCGTCGCTGTTTTCAGCTTTCTGATTTCGGCAATTCGATGTATCGGGACCCCTTGTTTGACCATCTGCCATGTTTTCCTCGTTGACTCTGTCAGGGCATTATCTAAATGCACATCAGAAAGAAGATCCTTTAACAGAGCATCTTCACACTCCGGAATAGAATGAATAAAATAATGTACCGAAGCCCAAAACATGATATAGACATACCATTCATCTTCTTTCAGCGTGTCAGCAAGCTGCCTGCTCGTATAACCGATCCGATCGTGCGAGGTTAAGGAGTAGACAAAAATTTGCGCTGCTTTGTCTTCGATCTTTTTCAAATGCGCCTCAAGCATGGCAAAAAGGCTCCTTGCCATCTCTCTATGATCCGTATGCCGGGACAGGTATTTCTTTATCCAGTGAAGTGTCTTATAATCCTTTGTGACAGGAATATATTGCTTGCTCCCTTGCTGCTTATGGGATAAGACCTGCACAAGCAGCGAAAGCCTTTTCCAAAGCACGCCGGCAGCCTGCTGATAATGAGCACCGTGGCAATGAACGGGCCAAGGCCGCTCACTAAAGGCATGCCTCAAAACTCCTTCGCCGCTGGCTGTCACTTTGTATGTATCTGTTTCAGACATAGGCGCGAGATATGAATGCTTTTCAAGCTTGTCAAGCGACGCAGAAATATCGTTTCTCGAACATTGCGCCGCCATTCCAAAGTATTTTGCAGTCTGAAATAAGCCGGCATCTTGAATGGTTTGTGACGATCTCTTGCCTTTGAATAGGTGAAAAACAGCGCTTCCCGACCGTTCCCCGTTTATTTTGCAAAGGCAATCGAGAACCATAATATCGAAGTAATTTAATGACAACCTATTCACCCACATTCTTCCTGACAAAAATCGTTGATTTGCTCTTTTTATTTTAACAGATTTCAAACAGAAATCGACGTTTAAAGTCATCATTAAGGGGGATGTTATGTAGATAACCCCTTATGTGATAAGCATTCTCAATCATTTTTCTGTTGAAATGTAGCAGCAACATCATTACAATAAGTAAGAGGAATAGGTGTTAAATTGATTAAATTATAAAGATTGATCCATTTGTTCCACCAAGAACAATCTGGGAGGTTTTATTCATGGCAAAGTACACAATCGTAGACAAAGATACATGTATTGCATGCGGCGCTTGCGGAGCTGCTGCACCAGACATTTACGATTACGATGATGAAGGCATCGCGTTCGTAACGCTTGACGAAAACAAAGGTGTTGTCGAAGTTCCTGAGGTACTGGAAGAAGATATGATTGACGCATTTGAAGGGTGCCCTACTGATTCCATCAAAGTGGCGGATGAGCCATTTGAAGGCGACCCGCTTAAATTTGAATAGAAGTAACAAAAAAAGCTCCCCGGCGGGAGCTTTTTTATTTAATGGATATGCGCACTTCGCTGCTGCTCAATCCATGGCTTAAGCTTGACAAAAATAAGTGAGAAAACAACCGTAATCACAATACCTTTTATCATGTTAAACGGCAGGATACCTGCGACGACTGCTGTTTTCAGCGCGCTGTCGGATAATGCCGGTGAATGTAAAAACCACGTGTATGCAGGAAGAATCAGAACATAATTTAAAATACTCATCAAAATGGTCATCGCTGCAGTTCCCAAAAGCAGGCTGACAGCCAAGCCCTTTGCTGAGTTGAGCTTTTTAAATAAGAAAGCAGTCGGCAATATAAAGAGCGTTCCTGCAATAAAATTCGCAATTTGCCCTACAGGAACTCCTGCCATGCTTCCCTGAATGATATACTGAAGAACATTTTTTATCGCTTCTACGGCAATACCCGCCAAAGGTCCGTAAATTAGAATGGCAATAATAGCGGGAACGTCGCTAAAATCGATTTTTAAATAATCCGGAAGACCCGGAAACGGGAAATTTAACAGCATCAAAACAAATGCAATGCTGCTCAGCATACTGACCACAACTAATTTTTTTACTTTCACTTCACTCTCTCCTTTTCGATCACATCTTACTCGAAAACGGAAAGGTCCTTTTCCAGCCAATAAAAAAACCGCTTCATATATAAAAGCGGGGTTTCGAAAATTAGGCTAGGCAAAGAAACGTTTGAAAACTTTAATTTCAAAACGCTTATGAACCTCCATCTTCTCCCATCCAGACTGTACTGTCGGCTCCGGAATCTCACCGAATCCTGCTGTAAAGACAGCTCGCGGGCTTAGAGCCATTGGCTCATCACCGCCGGTAGGGAATTTCACCCTGCCCCGAAGATTGATCATATGAAATTTAGTTCCATTATAAACGATAACTGGTTGGCTGTATAGAGAATTGCTTCAAATTATATATATTACCTGCAAGCTGTCAGAACATTGATATATTAGGCTTTACTTTCATCCTTTACTGCGTCAATACACGTTGACACTCTTTTGAGAATATGTTAAATTATCAGATATTTAGTTTGTCAATTTAGGAGGAAATCTAACGATGTTTCGAGTATTGGTCTCAGACAAAATGAGCAACGACGGTTTACAGCCACTTATTGAATCAGACTTTATTGAAATTGTTCAAAAAAACGTAGCAGATGCAGAAAATGAATTACATACTTTTGATGCTCTTTTGGTGCGAAGCGCGACAAAAGTAACAGAAGACCTTTTCAACAAAATGACTTCTTTAAAAATTGTCGGAAGAGCCGGTGTCGGTGTCGATAATATCGATATTGATGAGGCAACTAAACACGGGGTAATCGTGATCAATGCTCCGAACGGCAACACCATTTCAACAGCTGAGCATACATTTGCGATGATCTCTTCTTTAATGAGACATATTCCTCAGGCTAATATCTCAGTGAAATCCAGAGAGTGGAACCGTACAGCTTACGTCGGTTCAGAGCTTTATGGAAAAACGCTTGGTATTGTAGGATTAGGCCGAATCGGAAGCGAAATTGCACAGCGTGCGAGAGCGTTCGGTATGACTGTGCACGTTTTTGATCCTTTCTTAACGGAAGAAAGAGCGAAAAAAATCGGCGTAAACAGCCGTACATTTGAAGAAGTGCTAGAAAGTGCGGATATTATTACCGTTCACACGCCTTTAACAAAAGAAACAAAAGGCTTATTGAATAAAGAAACGATTGCAAAAACGAAAAAAGGTGTTCGCTTAATTAACTGTGCGCGAGGCGGTATTATCGATGAAGCAGCACTTCTCGAAGCTTTGGATAGCGGGCATGTTGCCGGAGCGGCGCTCGACGTTTTCGAAGTTGAACCGCCAGTTGACAACAAACTCGTTGATCATCCATTAGTCATTGCCACTCCTCACTTGGGAGCATCAACGAAAGAAGCACAGCTCAATGTCGCGGCACAAGTGTCAGAAGAAGTTCTGCAGTTCGCAAAAGGTCTACCTGTTATGTCAGCTATTAACCTGCCTGCTATGACAAAAGATGAATTCGCTAAAATTAAGCCCTACCATCAAATTGCAGGAAAAATTGGCAGCCTTGTATCACAGTGCATGAAAGAACCGGTTCAGGATGTTGCCATTCAATATGAAGGCACAATTGCCAAACTTGAAACATCGTTCATTACAAAAGCTCTTCTGTCAGGCTTTTTAAAACCGCGCGTTGACTCTACTGTTAATGAGGTCAATGCCGGGGGTGTCGCAAAAGAACGCGGCATTAGCTTCAGTGAAAAAATTTCCTCTTCTGAATCTGGATACGATAACTGCATCAGCGTTAAAGTGACAGGAGATCGAAGCACCTTTACTGTAACGGCTACGTATATTCCTCATTTCGGAGAACGTATTGTCGAGATCAACGGATTTAATATCGATTTTTATCCGACAGGTCACTTGGTATATATCCAGCACCAAGATACAACAGGTGTTATTGGCCGAGTGGGGCGTATTCTCGGAGATAACGATATTAACATTGCAACCATGCAGGTGGGCCGTAAGGAAAAAGGCGGAGAAGCCATCATGATGCTTTCCTTTGACAGACATCTGGAAGATAAAATTGTGAAAGAACTAACAAACGTCCCTGATATTGTGTCTGTGAAGCTCATTGATCTACCATAATCAAAAAAACTCAAGCTATATAGCTTGAGTTTTTTGATTGTTCTATTCTCGTGTGTTTTTATGCAAAATGTCTAAGACACTCCTTAGTTCAGAAACAGGTATTTGACCCGGTGCTGACGCCTCTTCTCCCGCGCCAAAAGTACAAGCCGATCCAAAAACCTCACCGCTCAGCCTGCTGATGAGCCCTGTTGCAGCCATTGACATTGTAATAATGGGACGGTCTGCATATTTTGTTTTCATTGTATACGTCGCATCAAGCAGCGTTAAAAGATCTCCAGTATCATTCGGCATGACAGCCATTTTTGGAATATGCGCTCCTAAATCCTGCATTTTTCGAAGCCTGTCAAGAATTTCATCTTTTGCAGGTGTTTTTTCAAAGTCGTGATTTGACATCACCACATAGACGTTGTTTTCTTCCGCCAGGGATACTAACGATTTTACATGTGCATCTCCTGTAAATAATTCGATATCTATCAGATCGATTTCTTTTGTTTGGATTGCCGATTCCAGCAAAGCAAGATAGGAGCTTTCGTCTATTTCCAGGCTCCCTCCTTCTTTATGGGTTCTGAATGTAAATAGAACTAGCTTGTCCGCTAAAGACTTACGAAGCTTAGAAATAATCTTTGTGACCGCTTCTCTGTCATTCGCTTTTTCAAATACGTCGACTCGCCACTCTACAATATCCGGATTGAGAAGTTTTACAGCTTCTGCTTCATTCAAAATTTGTTCTTCCGTTTTCCCCATCAGCGGAACGATGATTTTCGGCATCCCTTCTCCGATAGAAACTCCTTTAATCGTTAACACGTTCACTCGTCTCAAATCCTTTCAATCGTACCTTGTTTTATTATACACGGACATCTTTTTTTTGAAAATTTCTATTATGTGAATAGCAACTAAAAAAGAGCCTCAAAGGGCCCTTTTTAGTCTAAGGAAATCGGATTTGGAGCAGCTGGCACCGGAATTGCATCTGATATGTCATATTTGCCGATTTTTTTCGTTCTGGTTTCCGTAAAGGTCACTTCTGTGAAGCCAAACTCTTTTGCAGTTAAAAGTAGTCCCTCAATCATTAAAATACCTGCAATAGAATCCTCAACTTCTGAGTCTTTTGAGAAGCGGATATATAAGTGTTTCTGTTTCTTCGTTACAGATTGGACAGCACCCGCTTGAATAAGAGGAGTCGTATCTTCTTGGCTGCTCGATTCCATTTCCTTAATCGCTTCTTTTACTGTATCAAAAGAATTTTTTGACGGAACGAGAAAGTCTTGTCCTTGTTTATTTTGGTACAAGTAGTAGGATCGTTTTGACTGTTTGGGAATCGAAATTTCCGTAAAAGTGCCATATGAGCCAATCCGAACCCCAGTCTCATTTTGATCTGAAAAGAATTTTATTTTTTCATAAGAACTCCATTTTAAGGATTCTTTCAGCAATTTTTTTAACAGTGTATCATCTTTTACAGAAAAAGCCGTAATAGGCTGATGGACTCGTATACTTAATTCCTTCTGCTTTGGCTTTTCCTTTATCTCTACTTCATTCATGAAGGATGGGATTGTAATAGCATGATCAAAGATACCCAATTCACTACTTTCAAACAGCATATCCTGTATCGTTTGGTCTGTGTTTGTTTTTTTGATGCTGATGGGTATGATTGCGGATGTATCGGCATCAGCAACCGCTACAGTGATGTAATTGTCTTGTTCCTTTTCAGGTACGACATACGATGTCTGATCCAGGGATGATGCAGCTTTTGGGCTGTCTTCTGTCTCAGTTTTCGTTACTGCGTTCTCTTGGGACGCTTCTTTTTGTTGAGGCTGTGCCTGATTAAAGAAATGAGGAGAAATAATGAAGGCGATATAAACCGCAATTGCAGCAGCACACGCGGGGCCAATCCACCTGACAGCGGGCTTTTTTTTACGCTTTGCCATCGTCAGCCGCTTGTAAATATCCTGAGGCGAACGATGGTCTTTAACTGCCGGAAGTTGACTTAACAACTCCTTTATCTGTTCTTCGTTCCATTCTGACTTCATCATCCATTAGCTCCTCCCTCAAAAGCTCCATATGTTTCCGAAGTACTTTGAGCCCTCTGTGTTGGGTCGTTTTTACTTTGCTTTCCGAGAAGCGCAGAGCCTTGGCTGTTTCCTGTATTGAATATCCCTGAATAAATCGCAAGATAATCACAGCTCTTTGATCGATCGTACATTGATCAAGTGCAGCATAAATTTCCCGGGCATTTTCATGTTGAACCGCAAGTTCGTCCGGAAGCAATTGCTGATCCCTGACATCCTGTGTATCCCAGTCAAATGTGCCAAGTATACGCTGTCTGATCGTTTGCTGTTTACGGAACCAGTCTATCGCTACATGGCGTGCGATAGACAAAAGCCATGTTTTTTCACTGCTTCTTCCTTCAAACGTATGATAAGAATTTAATACACGGATATAAACCTCTTGAAGAAGATCTTCTGTCTGGTTTTTATCCTTTACCATATAAAATAAAAATTGGTACAAATCTTGATGATATGTATCATATAATAATTGAAAGGTTTCTTCCATTTGAAACCCCTCCGTTCACTTTTTTGTCGTATGAATAGCTTGAAAAGTTACATTACAACTATATTACGAGAAACTGGAATTTGGAAGGGAATTTATATTAACATATCCTTAAATTTTATTAATGTTGGCTATTAAAAAAACACCCGCTCAGTCAGCGGGTGTTTCTTATGGAACAAGATTCTTCGGCAAATTCAGACTCGATTTTACCGTTTTGTCGGAATATAAAAAGTAAATGTTGTTCCTTTATCTATTCGGCTGTGCACAGTAATCGATCCGTTGTGGGCTTCCACGATATTTTTAACGATAGCCAGCCCTAACCCGGTTCCTGCTCTGCCCCTTGTCCGCGCTTTATCTGCCTTATAAAACCGCTCAAAGATAAATGGCAGATCTTCTTCCGGTATGCCGGACCCGGAGTCTTTGATATCAATTTTCAATCCATCCTTCACAGAATGGACTGAAATGGAGACACTGCCGCCGGATGAAGTATGCCGCAGCGCGTTATCGATCAAATTGGTAAATACCTGCTCCATCTTGTCTTCATCAAACATAAATTCCTCTTCTGTGAGAGAAATGTCATTTTGTAAAGCAATATTTTTTTCTTTCGCAACACCGGAAAACTTCCGAATGATCTTTTCTAAAAACTCATTCACATTGATTTTTTCATAATGTAAGCCTGTATGGCCTGATTCCATTCGGGCTAAATCAAGCAAATCATTAACTAAACGGCCCATTCGGAGCGATTCGTCATAAATGATTTGGGCAATTTCTTTCCGGTCTTCTTCAGAGCTTGCAATGTCATCGACAATTGCTTCACTGTATCCCTGAAGCATGGAGATCGGTGTTCTCAGCTCATGACTGACATTTGCGATAAAGTCCTCCCGCAGCTTATCAAGGCGGCGTTCTTCTGTCATGTCACGCAGTACGGCAACCGCTCCTCTGACGTGCGATTCCGCATAAAGCGGCGACATCAAAAGCACCCATGATCTGCCTTGAAGCGTCATCTCAATCATTTGTTCTTTTTCAGTGCTGACAGCGTTTTGAAACAGCTCTTTTGCTTCAGGCGGAAGGTTGTCGCCTTCTTTGATATTCATGTTCTGTTCATAATACCAAGCCTGAAGAAAACGTTCAGCCGGCGGGTTGGTCACAAGAATCGTACCGTCAATATTAATGGTAATAACCCCGTCAGCCATACTGCTCAAAATGTTAGAAAGCTGCTCTTTTTCTTGATTGAGAGCATTGATATGAAAGTTAAGCTGCCGGCCCATTTGATTAAAAGCGGTCGCCAGTTCACCGATTTCATCCTGAGTTAAAATCGGGATTTTTGTATCGAACTTGCCCTTCGCCAAATCCTGCGCGCCTTCTCTCATTTTTCGGAGCGGGTACGTGACCCTGCTTGATAAAAAGAATGCGAAAAAAGTGGTCAGCACAATCGCGATCCCCGCGGCAAGAAAAATATAGCGGGTCGTATGTTTTGTTGTATCTTTAACGGCAAGCAAAGACTGGGATAAAAAGACCATGCCTTTCTTTCCGTCTTTTTCATACGGGACACCTACAATCAAGCGCTCATTATCCGTATCTGTATTGCTCAATCCCGTTCGCTTGCTTACTTTTTTATGGTCTCGGAGAGCTTTATTTAAGTCTTTGTCATGCTGTATTTGCTCAACCGTAATAGACGACAGGCGATTTTTATCATTCGGAGAATACCAGTACTTCTTCTCATCCTGGATGATGGCAATGCTTGTTAAGTTATCAGCGAGCTCCCAAGTGATTGACCGTGCCAGGGCCTGGTCCTCGTGATTTTCCAAGATGACAGCTACTTTATTAGCAAGCTGTGTTAAATCATTCTCGGCTTCTTCCACATGGTAGTTTTCAATAAATTCCAGCAAAAGAACCGTTAAAATGAACAATACGATCAAGACGAGCGAAAGGATCGTAAACCATAGCTTGCCTACTACGCTTTTCCAAAACTTCATTCAGCGCCGACCTCGAATTTATAACCTACACCCCATACGGTGACAATTTTTTTCGCAGCTTCCGGAGATACTTTGTTCAGCTTCTCTCTCAGGCGTTTGACGTGAGTGTCCACTGTCCGTAAATCACCAAAAAACTCATATTGCCACACTTCTTTTAGAAGCTTTTCCCGATCATACACCTTGTCAGGCGTTTTCGCTAAGAAGTATAGGAGTTCATACTCTTTTGGCGTCAGGCTTACTTCCGTTCCATCAGCCGTTACGCGGTGAGCATCATGGTCAATGGACAGATGTGAAAACACGAGCACATTTTTCGTCGGTGTATTGGCATTGAAATAAGAGGTTTGAGATGCTCTTCTCAAAAGGGCCTTTACCCGCAGCACGACTTCTCTCGGACTAAACGGCTTGACAATATAGTCATCTGTGCCCGCTTCAAACCCCTGCACCCGGTTTGCTTCTTCTCCTTTTGCGGTCAGCATGATAATTGGTGTCGCTTTTTTTTCGCGAATTTGCCGGCACACTTCAATTCCGTCAGTCCCCGGCATCATCAGATCAAGCAAAATGAGGTCATAATTGGCCTCAAGCCCTTTGGCAATGGCTTCATCACCATTTTCCGCTTCATCTATAACATAATTTTCACGTTCAAGATACATTCTTAAAAGGCGGCGAATTCTGGCTTCGTCATCAACTACTAATATTTTTGTTTCGTTCGTTTGGTCCATGTTTTCCCCCTGCTTTCCTTCTGTTACTTTCATTTTATCAAATCGTGAGAAAGTTTGAGAACTGTGTCGCTTTCAAAGGACTATGCATAAGAATGAAGTCCGGCAAGCACTAGATTTACGAATATTAAATTAAACATAATAATAGCAAAACCGATTACGGCCAGCCATGCTGACTTCTCACCGTGCCAGCCTCTTGACAGTCTTAAATGCAAGTAAGCGGCATAAAACAAAAACGTGATCAGCGCCCATACTTCCTTAGGGTCCCAGCCCCAAAATCTCGTCCACGCGAGCTGAGCCCAAATCATCGCAAAGATCAGCGCACCGAGCGTAAAGACCGGAAACCCGATTGATACGGCCCTGTAGCCAACCTCATCCACCAGATCAAGATTGACGTTTTTCACCAGCGGATGTAAAAGAGCGCTGATTCTTTTTCTGATGATCAGACGGAGAGCCCCATACAACACAAGACCTGCTCCAAATGACCAAATGACAGTGTTCACTTTTCTGCCTGAGAAAAGCGCGGGAAGATCAACAAGCGGTTCCATTCTCCCCTCGGTCAAAAGCTCTCCCTGATGCGGACCGACAAGCGCAGGCATTTCGTACACCATCACGCTTTTTTCTTTATTTTTATCCACCCAGTTAAACTCCGCTTCATAGCCCGCAAGACGAAATGCTGATGTGATCGCAATAAAGGCGACGGTTGTGACCAGGATAAACATAATCGCTTCAAGCCAGAAGGTTTTTTTGCTCGGTTTTGTTTGGTCTACATGCTTCAAAAGAAAGATGACACCAGCGACAAAGCTGATGGCAAGTATAGCTTGCCCAAGCGCGGCCGTTGTTACGTGAATATACAGCCAATTGCTTTGGAGCGAAGGAATTAAAGGCGAGATATCTGTCGGAAACATGCTGGCGTAGGCAATCAGCAGTAAAGCAATTGACAGCGTAAACAGGCCTAATGAAGGCAATCTATAAATAAAATAAAGAATAATAAACGCCAAAACAAGCATCATGCCAAAAGCGGTGGTGAATTCAAACATATTGCTGACCGGCGCATGGCCGCTGGCAGCCCACCTTGTGATGAAATACCCAAGGTGGCAGAGAAACCCGACAACAGAAAGGGTGATTCCAATGTTGGCCCATCGGTTTTGCCTGCCCTTTTTATCTTTATTTCCTCGTATGGCCCCGCCGAAAATCGGGACAGCGATTAAATACACAAGAAAGGCCGCATAAAGAAAATTTCCGCTCAGCTCTGCCATGACATCACTCCCTTTTCGCCTATTTCTGTGTTTTGATTAATTCTTTTTGGTCCGCCGGTTCAGTCAGTCCTGAATCAGCCAATATAAATGCTATATCCTTCTTCAGGCCAAACCAGTTTTTATTGGTATGCCCAGCCACCATGACTGCGCCGTCCTGTGAGTGCAGCCAGATTCTTCGATGCTGCCAGTACATACCTTGAATGACACCGATCATAAAAATGGCTCCGCCGACAGCAAGCACCCAGAGTGTCAGGTCCTTTCTGACTGTAAGTCCAGTAATGTTTTTCGTTTCGACATGGTCAAATTTCAGCTTGTATTTATTACTGCCTGATCCTTCGATGGTTTCTTGGATGGCGACAAAGCTCTTTTCACCCTTTGGTTTGTCCGGCGTTATGATATTAAAGACAAAAGCCGGATTGTTAGGGATCTTTGTTTTCGTGCTTGGTTCTCCGTCCTGATTAAAATAGAAGTCTGGCAGGTAGCTGGCGATTTCCACTTTGTAACCGTTACCAAGATCATAGACCGAATCTGGATCCAGAAGGTTGATCTTCAGGCTTCCAAAAGATTTTTTTGTTTTTTTATCAATCAGCTGGAACACCATTTGGTCAAGCTGATTTTCTTTATAATCCACCTGGTAAACGGAAAAAGAATCAAAGCGCAGCGGCTGATTGACACGGATGTCTTCTTCTGTTATTTTTTTCAGCTTTGGCTTCTCGCCATAAACAATTTTTCCTTCTCTCTTGTAGAGTACGGCATCGGTTTGAAAGTTCTTTGCCACTCTCCCGTCCCCGACTCTGTCAATGGCATCTGCAAATACCTTTTTTTCTGTTTTGCTGTTATAGGTCTCTACGCTGAATTGATTGTTTTTCAAGTAGTATTTTCCGTCTGTACCCGGAATTGCTGCGGTTTCGCCTTCTCTGACCCATAGCGTCTCATCGACGTACATGCCAGGCACAAATCTCAGCATCGCACCAATCAGAAAGATGATCAATCCAATGTGGTTGACATACGGCCCCCAGCGGGAAAAACGCCCTTTTTCAGCAAGAATGCTGCCCTCTTTTTCTCTGATTCTATAATGTTTTTTCTTTAATAGAGCAACTATCTTTTCTTTTGCTTCCCCGTCCAGCACAGTAGCCGTTTCACTGAACAAGCGCTGCCTTCTTAAAAAAGCTGGGTTCCTTCTGATGCCTTGGTTTTTTAATGCTCTGTACAACGGAATGACACGGTCAAGGCTGCAAATCACGAGCGAAATGCCGATCGAGGCAATGAGCAGCAAGTACCACCAAGAACCATATAAATGATGAAACCCGAGCAAATAATAAAGCTGGCCAAACACGCCGTACTGCTCCTTGTAATAAGTCTCGGCCTGTGCGCCCGGAGGCAGATAGGCTTCCTGGGGAAAAATGGTGCCGAACGCTGATGCAGCAAGGGTTATGACAATAAGCCATATTCCCACCTTAACCGAGGAAAAGAAATTCCAAATTTTATCGATAATTGTTTTGTTATAGGTTTGCGAACGTCTTGCGCTTCCGTCATATCTCATATCAGCGAGCGGAGGCTGAGTTTCCTGGAGAGCCCTTCCGCACGATTCACATAAAACGGTTCCGACCGGGTTTATATGTCCGCATTCACATTTGACTTGCTTCATCCCGAAGCTTCTCCGGGTTTTATGAGATTCATATAATCGTGTATCATGCTTTCTGTCATAGTGCCGGTCACCACCTTGACAACTTTTCCTTCCGGATTGATCAAAAAGGTTGTCGGAAGCGGAGATACGTCGTAGGCATCAAGCACTTGGCGATCTGTATCCAGAACAACCGGGAAATTGACTCCGTAGGATTTCATAAAATTATGTACTGCTATCTTTGACTCCCCAACATTTACAGCGACAATTTCAACACCTTGGTCTTTATAATGCTTATATTGGTTTGCCATATAAGGAAATTCTTTTTTGCATGGTTCACACCATGTACCCCAGAAATTCAAAAAAACACCTTTCCCTTTTAAGTCACTGAGCTCGATACGTTTCCCATTCGTATCCTCAAGGACAAAATTCGGTGCGTCGGACCCTTCGGATATACTCTCTTTGTCGGCAAATACAGCGTTGTAAATGGTATAGCCAAGTGCGCAGATTAAAACGAGAAGGATGCCGGTCCGAATGAATAAACGCCTTTTTTTCTTCATTGTCCACTGCCCCCTTCCCCCTATTGCAGATCCATTCAATTATATCATTGCAAGTTCATTTCACATTTCTTACTTTTTGAAGGTTATGTGAAATTTAGAAAGCGTTTTTACCGTGCTCCGCCAGTGCTCTGAGTCTTTTCACTTCATGAGGCGTAAGTTCTCTGGCATCTCCCGTGTGCAAGCCTCGCAAGTTTAAAAACGCGTATTCCTCACGCTTCAGCTTGATTACCTCATGTCCGATCGCTTCAAACATGCGGCGCACCTGTCTGTTGCGTCCCTCATGGATCGTCAGCTGAATAATGCTTGTCTGCTTTTTCTTATCCAAAGACAATAGCTTCGCTTTAGCAGGCGCTGTTTTGCCTTCTTCCAGCCTAATTCCGCGCTCCAGTTTTCTGAGCAGCTCTTTAGGCGGGATTCCTTTCACCTTCGCCACGTATGTTTTATCTATTTCATACTTAGGGTGCATTAGCTTATTGGCGAATTCGCCGTCATTGGTTAAAAGCAAAAGACCGCTCGTATCATAGTCCAGACGCCCAATCGGATAAATGCGCTGCGGAATATTTTTAAAAAAGTCCGTCACTACTTTGCGTCCTTTATCATCTTGCGCTGCGGAAATAACGCCTCTCGGTTTATATAAGAGAAAGTAAACCGGCTCTTCGCGTTCAACCTTTAACCCGTTTACCTCAATCTGATCAGAACCGGTGACCTTAACACCAAGCTCTGTTACTACTTTGCCGTTTACCTTTACTTTTCCTTCTTTAATCAGCTCTTCTGCCTTTCTGCGCGACGCAACTCCGGCATGAGCAATTACTTTTTGCAGTCTTTCCATGTCTTTCACCTCAAGTATTATCTTACTTTTTTCAACCCTAACAAACAAGCTTTTTCAAATCTCTATGCCAAATCTAAAAAAAACGCCGTTTTCAGGCGCTCCCAAATAATAACGTAACGATGATAATAGATGCAACTACACCGATTAAATCAGCAAGAAGTCCCACCTTTAATGCATCACCCATTTTTTTAATACCAACTGCACCAAAATACACTGTCAGTACGTAAAGCGTTGTATCTGTAGATCCCTGCATGACGGAAGCCAGCCTGCCGATAAAGGAATCGGGCCCGTATACTGCGATTAAATCGGTTGTCATTCCGAGTGCGGCCGTACCGGAGATCGGGCGGATCAGAGCAAGCGGGACCACCTCAGCGGGGATGCCGATAGCGGAGAAAACCGGTTTTAAAAGATCCATTATAAAATCAAGCGCGCCTGATGATCGGAAAACAGTTATTGCGACAAGCATCCCGACTAAATAGGGGATAATGGAGAAGGCGATTTCTATCCCCTCTTTGCCTCCTTCGACAAACGATTCATATGTGGGAACCTTTTTGATTGTCCCATAAAGAAGTATGCCGGCAATAATGATCGGAATCATCGCTAAAGACAGCCAGTTGATGATTTCCATCCGCTTACCTCCCCTTCTTTTTGCGGCGATAATAAAAATACCGGTCAATGATAATAGCGCCGATTCCGGAAATGAGCGTTGCCAAAATGCTTGGTCCGACGATATCTGTCGGCGTTTTGGAGGAATAAGCCATCCGGACAGCGATCACCGTTGTCGGAATGAGTGTGATGCAGGACGTATTAACAGCTAAAAACGTAATCATCGACCGGCTTGCTTCCGACCGGCCTCCATTCAGCTTTTTCATTTGCTCCATTGCTTTAATGCCAAGCGGAGTTGCTGCATTTCCGAGGCCGAAGAAATTCGCCATAAGATTAGATAAAATGTAGCCCATCGCCGGGTGATCCGGCGGTATATCAGGGAACAGCTTAGATATAAAAGGCCTGCACATCCGGCTGAAAATATCCAAAAGCCCTGACTGCTCAGCTATTTTCATTAAGCCAAGCCAGAAAACAAGCACGCTCATCAATCCAAATGAGATCGTAACGGCTTCTTTCGCACCCTTAAACACGGCTTCATTTACATCTTGCAGAGTTCCGTTGCACATCGCAAAAACAAGTCCGATCACAGTTAAACTGACCCAAATTATATTGACCATTTTGCTCCGCCTGCCGCATTCAGAAAGATTGATTTAAACGTTTCAAAAAATTGTTTCTTCGGTTTTTGATGCCGCTCATTTTCATAATAGATCGGCACCTTTGCGATGGTTTCATCGTTGAACATGATCTCCATGTGCCCTACGATGTCAGGAATTTTTGAGGCATCTTTTTCCCATGCTTTTTTTGGCTTGAGCAGCGTGGTATTAATTTTCACATCTTCTTTTTCCTCTTCGGTCAGCAAATAGGTGATATCTCGTTTGATAAAAGCCTTCGATTCATAAAATGTGCCTTTCAGCTTTGGAATGTCCCCTTTTTTTGCAATTAAATAGGTTTGATAATGATCAAACACATAATTAAACATTTTCATATGGTCATCCCAATCATCAGGGTCATTAATGGTGACGGCTATCAGGTTAATGCCATCCTTTGAAGCCGTTGAAACCAGTGTCCGTTTTGCAAGTTTTGTATAGCCTGTTTTTCCTCCTGTGCTGTATGGATAAAGCATGGTCAGCAGTTTATTTTTGTTTTTCCATACGCTTTCCATCGTTTCCGCTTTGTATATTTTTGTGCCTGAAATCTTTTGATAGTCTTTCAGCTTCATAGCATATTTAGTTAAAATGGCCATGTCATAGGCTGTTGAATAATGATTTTCATGGTCGTCCAATCCGTGCGGGTTTTGAAAACGGGTGTTCTCCATACCAAGCTGCTCGGCTTTTTGATTCATCATATAAACAAACCCATCGAGGCTCCCACCGACATGCTCAGCAATCGCGACAGCGGCGTCGTTTCCTGATCTTAGCATCAGGCCATACACAAGATCTTTTAATTTCACTTTTTGACCTTCTGTTAAATAAATGGCGGATCCTTCTGTTCTGACAGCATTTGCCGAAACCGTCACCGTTTGATCCATTTTGCCGGATTCGATAGCGAGGACGGCGGTCATAATTTTTGTAATGCTGGCGATCCGCCTTTTTTGATGTTCATCCTTGGCAAATAACACTCTGCCTGATGCTCCGTCGATAATGATCGCGCTTTTTGCACTGACATCTATAGCTGCATGTGCTGTATTCACATTTACAGTTGCAATCAGAAAAGAAATCAAAATCACGAATACTGATTTTTTGAAAATGCGCATGTTTGCTCACGTCCTTGTGGTGGTTTGTACAAGTTTATGCGCATGTCCATCAGTTATGAATAACAATTCTATTTCTGGAAGCAAACATAAAAAAACTCTCCCTGAAAGAGGGAGAGTAAACGTTATCTGATTGGCGCCATGCTTGATCCAGACGCTTCGTAATGAGCCAGCTCTTCCCTCATCTTCAGAAAGGCTGCACTCAACGGCAATAGTAATTGCTCAAGCGACGCAGGAACAGCATGATAAAACTCAATTGCGCTGACCCCGGTATAAGACGCCCGGCTATTTTCACACCACGTGTCTTTTTTCGGCATAAAGAACTCTTCAATGCATTGGTGATACACATTATAAAGTGTTTTTTCCGCTCTGGCTTCCTGAAAAGGCTCCTGCATCAGGAGACGGCGGCACGCTTCTGCGCCTCCTTCGCAAAATACTGCCATTCTTCTTAAAGTGCTCAGCACATCACAGCAGTATCCTTTTTCAATAGGCAATTCAGCCTGTAAGGATTCCAGCGTCGTTTGATTTAGGTAATCATTCACGGTATTGACAACCATTGATAAGAATTCGCCTGTTTTTTGAGTCTGCGCTCGCACAATCGAATGTCCCATTTCGTTTGGTATCTTCCCCTCATGTCTTTGTCTCTCACATTTTGCTTCTTTCATGATAGCTTCTTCCTTATATCTTATGATGATGAAAAAGCGCGATTCATTAAACTTCTATTTTATATCTTCGAAGGTTTGGTTAAAGTTTTCAAAAAATAAATCTGCTTCTTCTTGAAGAACGTCTTCTTCCGCATTTTCAGGCAGCGGCGGAAGCTCGTCCAATGTTTTCAGACCGAATTGTTCAAGAAATGTCGGCGTTGTACCGTATAAAATGGCACGTCCCGGACCGTCAGCACGTCCCACTTCACACAATAGCGCCTTCGCGACGAGACTGTGTAAAATCCGCTCTGATTTTACTCCTCTGATTTCTTCAATTTCTGCTCTCGTAATCGGCTGTTTGTATGAAACAATGGCCAGCACTTCTAAAGATGCTTGAGAAAGGCCCTTGGACGGCACTTCAATCAGTTTTTTCAAGTAAGGTGCAAAGTCTTTTTTGGTAGAGAGCATGTACGTATCTGCATACTCAATAAGTTCAATGCCTCTTGTATCCCCGCGGTATTCGTCCGCCACATCCGCCATGATGGTGTTCAGTTCAGGCTCTTCGATTTCAAGCACTGTTAACAGCTGCTTTTTTGTGAGCCCTTCATCGCCTGCCGCATAAAGAAGGGCTTCCACTATAGCTTTCCAATTCACGATATCAAGCCCCATGAATGGATTCACTCCCCGTAATGTAAATATCTGAAAAATTGTGCTCCTGTTCAATGAGAACCAGCTGATTTTTCATCAGCTCGAGAACGGCTAGAAAGGTTACTACTAAATGTTCTTTTTGCTCATATGGAAACAGATCCATAAAATTGATTCTCGTTCCTCTTGATTTCAGGCTGTGCACGATTTCGTTCATTCTGTCTTCTATTGGTATGTCCTGTCTGGTAATTGTCGTTTCTATCGGCCTGTTTATTTTTTTGCGTTTCAGCACTTTTTGAAAAGCCCCGATCATATCATAGACCGTAACAGAGAGCTTTTGCTCAGACTGTTTTACTTCTTTTGCGTATTCACTCAAATCACTCGGCGGTTTCGTGAACGATTTTTGTCTTTCTTCTTCCCGTTCTTTTAAATCCTTCGCCGCATCTTTATATTTTCTATACTCAATCAGCTTTTCAATCAGTTCCTCACGCGGATCCTCTTCTTCAAGTAATTCATCTTCAAAAAGCTCCTCCTCTTGCTTTGGAAGCAGCATTCTGCTTTTAATGCTGAGCAGCGTGGCGGCCATAACCAAATACTCGCTGGCAATGTCGAGCTCAAGCACGCGCATTGTATGTACATATAATAAATATTGTTCAGTGATCTTCGCCACAGGTATATCATATATGTCAATTTCAAGACGATTGATTAAATGAAGCAGCAGGTCCAATGGGCCCTCAAACGTATCAATTTTCACTTGATATTCTTCCATCATCTCACCATTTTCAAGTACTCTCATTGCCGGATAAACTGGCTACCCTTTAGTATAAGCCACCAAAAAGCTCTCGTCCAATACTATTTCATTTCCTGTTTTGAAGCAGTTTGTACAGAATATTCAAAACACGAAATGCGTTGGCTGATCGTTCTTTTTTCCTTTTATCCCTCCTGTGTTACACTAAAAGACATTAAAGGAGGAAGCACCTTGTATCCAAAAGCTTATATAGATTATCTCGTTGAGTTTCATGCGACACGGGATTATTTTGAATGCCATGAAATATTAGAAGAATATTGGAAGGAAGATCCGCCAAAGAAACGAAAACGCTATTGGGTCGGCTTTATTCAGCTTGCAGTTGCTTTATATCATCACAGAAGGCGGAATACAGCCGGGGCCAAAAGACTGATGGCGAACAGCATCCGGATTCTTCAAGCAGAACACCAGGCAGTCGAAGACTTAGGGCTCGATCATGGCCGTTTGATCGAGCTGATGCAAACGGTTTACGAACAGATCGAAACCGGCTCTGCCTATAAAAGCATTATGCTGCCGATCAAAGATGAGAAACTGGAGGAAGCTTGCCGGTACGAATGCAAGAATAAAAAGTATACATGGGGGCAGCCCAGCACACTTAGCGACACATTTCTTATCGACAAACACCGTTTGCGGGATCGGACTGACGTCATCCGCGAACGTGAAAAAGAAATAGAACGCAGAAAAAAAAGCAGAGGCTGATCACAGTCTCTGCTCAGTGTGTTAACAAACTCTCGCATTCGTTGTCAAGCCTGTGCGTTGGTGTTCAAGAATCAAATTAGACTTCAAGGGTTTTCAATCGCACTGAAAGGATGAAAAAAGCAGAGGCCGATTACGGCCTCTGCTTAATTATTGTATGAAATGTCTTGATCCTGCTGATCTTGACAACGTTCGAAAAAGCTCTGCGTTAATTCATTTGGAACCAGCACTTGCGTTTTGAATAAATGCTTTAAAGCATCCATCATCTGTTTTCCGATTCCTTGATGGCGATGAGAAGGATTCACACTGATATGCCGGATCTCTACCTCAGAATTCTTTTTTTCGACTCCGATTGCTCCGACGATATCCTCGTCCTCTTTCCAAAGAAAGAGCTGGCGGTCTGTATCCGTTTCGTAGTCCTTAATTGTCTGCTGAAGCTGCTTAAGGTCTTTTTCATTCGGCATAAACGAAAGAAGTCCCATCGCAATCTTTTCAAACGATTTTTTATAACGAATTAACATAAAAACCCCTCTATATCCAAAATGTCCAGTCTGCTATTAACGGATACGAATAGGTGATCCGTTTTCTCACATTATATCATTTTCGCCATATTTTTAAACTGTTTTCAGCAAATTATTCAAATGAGCGGTTTAAATTTGCCATTTCTATGGCAGAAACAGCACAATCTACACCTTTGTTGCCCGCTTTTGTGCCGGCACGCTCAATAGCCTGTTCGATGTTTTCGGTTGTCACGATTCCAAAGATGACAGGAACTCCAGTAGTGTTTGCTGCTTGCGCGATGCCTTTTGCAGCTTCATTGCAGACATAATCATAATGAGTCGTCGCTCCTCTGATGACAGTGCCTAGTGTGATAATAGCGTCATATTTTTTTGTTTCCGCCATTTTTTTCGCAGCAAACGGTATTTCAAATGCGCCTGGAACCCAAGCCACATCAATATCATTTGTGTCTACGCCGTGTCTGAGCAACGCATCTTCTGCACCACTTAGCAGCTTGCTCGTAATAAAATCATTAAATCTTCCTACTACGATTCCGATTTTAAGACCTGTACCAACTAAATTTCCTTGTATGATATTCATATGATTCCCATCCTTTTTTGTGATATTTGTGATTAGAAATGAAGTAAATGACCCAGCTTGTTCATTTTGGTTTGCAAATATTTTTTATTGTGCTCTTTCGCCTCCATTTGAAGCGGCACTCTTTCTGAGATGCTGAGTCCGTAGCCTTCTAGGCCTGCGATTTTCCGCGGATTATTCGTCAAAAGCTTCATATTCTGCACACCGAGGTCGCGTAAAATTTGTGCACCGATGCCATAGTTGCGAAGATCCGGCAGGAATCCAAGCGCCTCATTGGCTTCGACGGTGTCATAACCTTGTTCCTGAAGCTTATAAGCTTTTAATTTATTGATTAAACCGATGCCTCGTCCTTCTTGGCGCAAGTACAGGAGCACTCCGCGGCCTTCTGCGGCAATTTGGGTCAGCGCGGCGTGAAGCTGCGGACCGCAGTCACAGCGATGAGACCCAAACACATCACCTGTGAGACATTCTGAATGCACCCGGACCAATACCGGTTCTTCTCCGAACGGCACATCCCCCATCACAAATGCGACATGCTCTTTTCCATCTACCTCATTTGTGTATCCGTAAACCTTGAATGTGCCAAAATCAGTAGGCAGCGTAATGTCAACTTCACGCTCGACTAGTGTTGTCAGATTGTAACGGTATTGAATCAAATCTTTAATCGTGATCATTTTTAGCTGATGCTTTTTCGCAATTTCAATGAGCTCAGGCACTCTCGCCATCGTTCCGTCTTCATTCATAATTTCACAAATGACGCCGGCTCCTTGAGATCCGCAGGCTTCGGCAAGATCAACAGCAGCTTCTGTGTGGCCCGCTCTTTTCAGAACACCTCCTTTTTTCGCAATCAGAGGAAAAATGTGCCCCGGACGCTGAAAATCAGATGGCACGGATTTGCTATCCAGCAAAGCTTGAACAGTAAATGATCTTTCTTGAGCGCTGATACCTGTTTTCGTTTCACGATGGTCTATGCTTACGGTAAAAGCAGTATGGTGAGAATCTGTATTATGCTCAACCATAGGGTGAAGATCAAGCCTGTCTGCGATTTCCTCACTGAGAGGCGTGCAGATCAGTCCTCTTCCGTGTGTCGCCATAAAGTTAATGACTTCCGGCGTTGCATGCTCGGCTAGAGCCACAAAGTCTCCTTCATTTTCTCTGTCTTCATCATCTACAACGATGATGACTTCACCTTTTTTTAAAGCGTCAAGTGCTTCTTCTATCGGATGAAACATGCAAATCTTCCTCTCTAAAAGCCGTTTTCGCTTAAGAAGGCTTTTGTAATGGTTTGTTGGGTCTTATTTTCATTGGCTTTATGCAAAAATCGATACATATATTTTCCGATCATATCGCATTCGATATTCACTTTAGAGCCGATCGTTTTCTCCGAAAAGGTCGTTTCGCTGATCGTATGCGGTATTAAAGAAATCGTCACTGTGTCTTCTGTCAGGCCGAATATGGTTAAGCTCACGCCATCCACGGTAATTGACCCCTTTAAAACCAATGTTTTGGTTAAAGACGGGTCCATTTTTAAATCATAGTAAACTGCGTTGCTTTTCTCTTCAATTCGTGTGATTTCCGCAGTTCCGTCGACATGGCCTGAGACGAAATGGCCTCCGAAACGGCCGTTTGCCGCCATCGCTCTTTCCAGATTTACTTTACTTCCTTTTGATAAATCATTCAGTGACGTAGCTTTGACTGTTTCAGGCATAACATCCACTGTGAATTGATTTTTTGTAAAATCAGTGACAGTCAGACAAATACCATTCACTGCAATGCTGTCGCCAAGATGAACATCCTCTAAAATCTTTGAGCATGTAATTGTTAAGGCCATTGAATGCCCTGCTTTTTTCATGGATTCGATTGTGCCTGTTTCTTCGATAATTCCTGTAAACATGGTCACCATCCTATTCCTTTGTCGGTTTTGCCGTCAGTTTGATATCACGGCCGATTTGGGTTACATCAGTGAATTGTAATAAGGGGACATCTTTCATTGATTGAAAACCTTCACCGGAGATTAAGCTGGGAGCATGCGTTCCTCCGATTAGTTTAGGGGCAAAATAGAAGATGATTTCTTGAAAACAGCCTTCTTTGACAAAGCTTCCGTGAACAGCTGAACCGCCTTCCACATACACCGACATGATGCCTTCTTCCGCTAGGATTTTCAAAACATCGGGAACTTGAATGCGCTCGGTTTCCAGTGTAAATATGTTCACTCCGAAAGCGGAAAGCCGTTTTTTCTTTTCCTCGTCTGCGTGTGCCGTTGTAAAAATCCATGTCGGCGCTAATTGATCGCAAATCACTTTAGCGTCCTCAGGAATCGAGAGTACGGTATCAAGTATAACCCGAACCGGCTGTTTTGTTACATTCGGCAGTCTGCAAGTTAAGCTCGGATTGTCGGCTTTCACTGTGCCAACTCCGACTAGAATGCTTTGGTGTGTTTTCCTGTATTGCTGAGCATCCTGTCTTGCAGCCTCTGATGTGATCCATTTGCTGTCACCCGTGCTGGTAGCTATCTTGCCATCAAGGCTTGCGGCCGCTTTTAGTGTGACGTACGGAAGGCCTGTTCTCATAAAGTGCAGAAATTTTTCATTCAGCTTCTCCGCCTGGTCTGGCAGGATGCTTTCCTTTACCTCAATGCCGGCTTCTTTCATCATGCTGATCCCTCTTCCAGCCACAAGCGGGTTAGGATCTCTCATCGCCACGAACACTCTTTTGATGCCAGAATTGATAATCAATTCTGCACATGGCGGTGTTTTTCCGTAATGGCTGCACGGTTCGAGTGTAACGTAAATGTCGGCACCCTCTGCATGTGCTCCAGCCATATGGATAGCATGAACTTCTGCATGAGCTTCCCCATATTTTAAATGGGCGCCCATTCCGACAACTTGTCCGTCCTTTACGACAACAGCACCGACGAGCGGATTTGATTCGGTCTGTCCTTCGCCCTGCTTTGCAAGATCTAATGCCAGCTTCATATAATACTCTTCCATTTGGTTCCCTCCCTTCTTTTGTTATTTACCGTCAAAAAAGCCCCGAATTTATGAAAAATCCGGGGCTTTAGGTATTTTACGCAATAGGAAATAACACTATGCATTTTTAAACTTTTTGCATAGCGGCTCATCATCCTTCTCCCATCCAGACTTTCACTGTCGGCTTCAGCTTAAACTGAATCCACCGCTTGCTTATGCACACGGGTCACGGGCTCTAAAGCGAATTCGCTTTACTACCGCCGGTCGGGATTTCCACCCTGCCCCGAAGGATACAATCTTTATTCATTTGTCCTTATTGGCTATTATAGCGATCCTTCTAAAAGTACGCAATGAAATAAACTTACAATTTGAGAAAACAAAACATCACCCTTCGATCTGAAAGGTGATGGTTTTGTTAATCATTCACTTTTGCAACCTTGATTAATCCATCGATCCGCTTTGATTTGCTGAAGTATGCCTTAATCTTGTCACCTTCTTTTATATCAGATAAATCCTGATTTAATTTTTTTCCGTTGAAGATGATTTTCGTTCCGTTTTCTGCTACTCCATGATACTCTGAGCCGTCGATTTTGGTTACTTTATATTCTTGGATGGTGTATTCCTCTTCTTCCGAGGACAAGGTTTGTCCAATTGCTGTCGGAACATCCTTCAGCTCAACATCATTTATGTACATATAACCCCCTGCAAGTAAAAGCAAAAGCACTAACAGAATGGTAATCTTGGTTTTTATTCTTCCCATTTCTAAACCTCCAGCCAATATGAATCTATTCATTCATATGAGTTATTCCTTTTTTTCATGAATAAAAAACCGTAAATTCTCGTAAATTATTAATATAACGATACATAACGGGAATATGTTTCACATTTCTGCAAAAATTTCTTTTCTATAGATATACGAATTTATGTTCTGGTTTTGGGGGATCACCGTAAAAAAGATATAAAAAAAGCAGCCCCAATGGGAAACTGCTTGACTCTAATTTGTTTTTCGCATTTCGTTAAACGGGTAGAAAACAAACTTTGACGTACCCGCAATTTGTTTTTTCGTGAAGAGGCCAAGTCCGTTGCGGCTGTCCATGGAATTCCGACGGTTGTCACCCATCACAAAATACTTGTCATCAGGCACTTTAACCGGGCCGAAATCATCGGTCAAATGTTTGCCGGCCTGTTTCGCTCTCTTTTTATTAGCTGCCAAATAAGGTTCGTCCACCTTTTTCCCGTTGATATAGAGCTGGTCATTCTTCATCTCAACAGTATCGCCGGAAAGGCCGATAATACGTTTTACATAGTGAACATCATCTCCGTTTAACACAACGATGTCTCCCCTGTCAAACTCGCCAATGTATTTGACCGTCATATTCACAAAGACCCTTTCACGGTTGTGAAGTGTAGGCTCCATGGATTCGCCGTCAACGACATACGGCGCAAAAATAAAGTTGCGGATGAGCAAAGCGAGAATGACAGCAATCACAATTGCTTTAACCCATTCTAATATTGATTTTTTCTTCGAAACATTTTCTGATTTCAACTGATTTCCTCCAATAAACAACGGTCTTCAATTTATGTTATCACGAATCGAAAAGAAATCCCATTAGGACCTTTGAAGTGATTTTACAAACCTGTAAATCTTCCTCTTCTTCATGTCTGTTTTTTCTTGTTGATCACATCGCTTGAGAAATTGAACTTCAACTGCTTAGTTCACATTAACGTCAGCATCCGTATTCTGCACTGGGACAGAGGTTACGGGCAGTTTGTTCATTTGCTGTGTATTCCATTGATCTCTCAGCCCATGATACTCATGGCACTTGACAACATCATTCACGTCTTTAAGGTTACTGGTATGTTTCCGGCAGCCTATTTCACAGGTGACATAACAGGCATCCGTTTTGCTTTCATGAGATGTTTAAATCAGTGAAGCTCGAAAAACATTGTCAGCCTCCAAAAAATAAATCCAATATATTCCCGGCAGTTGAAGACTCTTTATTATAAAACTCTGAATATCCGCAGTTCTTACAGTAAACCACTAGAAATCGGTTATGCTGCACGTCAAACAGCTTTGATAAACCCGTGCCGGTTGTGGCTATTTCTTTTTGTCCGGCTTCAGTGCTGCCGCATTTTATACATCCTTTGTTGTCCATATATAGAACCCCTTTTCATACATCACGTTTGTTTTGATTTATTTTACTACAAAATACCAATCTCAATGAATCGTACAACTTTAAAGTTTGCTTAATTTTGATCACCCGTCCTGCATACTAATCGGGTTCGTTTCTCAGCTCGCTAAATCTTCTGGAGAAACGGAAGAGCTCCATGACGAGAACATTCAAACTGAGCCAAACACCGCCGAAGGCGTAGCCCGCAGCAACATCACTAGGATACTGTTCATTAAAGTACACACGGCTCAGCCCGATGAGGAATAAAACGACAATCAACGAAAAAAATGTAACAGTTTGCAGACGAGCTTTGTGAGAATGACGCACAAAGAGATAAGCGCAAAAACCAAAAATGACAAATGCCGTTAACGTCTGTTCGCTTGGAAATGGGTATAATACATGACTTTCCAAAGGAGCATGGACAGGATGAAGGGAATGAAAGAGCCGCCTGATTCCCTCTTCATAAAGCTCTCCGCCAATGACTAGGAAAAATAAGAAAGAGAGTTCGATTTTCCGGTCTTGCCCTTTGAATACTGTCCAAAGAAAAGTTACAACAATAACGGCTAATAGAACATCTCTCGACGCAAAAGCCCCGAATACTGCCATCCAATACTGCCACTGTGAGTTAAAAAGAACTGTCACAACAAGTGTAACGATCGTATCAAACGGCTTGAATTCATTATTGATATAATTTTCAACCAAGCTTCCCATTAACAGTACAAACACCAAAAACAATAAAGCTGTGAACACGATCAGAAGCCTTAAACGGCGAAGGGTGTGAAATTGTCTTGCCCCCTTCACCAATCCCGCTATGATCAACTCTCTGATCTTGCTTTTTTGCGTCTTGACCAGATAAAAAAGAAGGAACAGAATAGCAGCAAACAAACTCCCGATCAATACATACTTTTTGATTGCGGCATGAAACTGTTCCCAGTCCGGTCCGAGTAACTTTCCAAGTGAAATGAACGTGCCGGTCCAAAGAAATGCACCGCAATACGCATAGATGGCATACTGTTTAAAACGGATGTGGGTAAAGCCTGCAGCATAGCCGGCGACATGGCGCACACCTGGTATAAAGTAAGCAATAAGAAATAATTTGTTTCCGTAATGTGCAAGCCAGCGTGATGTTTTTTCCATCCTGTCCTTTCCAAAATGAATTCGTTCTCCATATTTATAAATGGCAGGGCCCAGTCTATACCCGATCCAATACGAAATGCTCACTCCCGCACAGCTTCCCAATCCTGCCGCTAACATGCTTAGCGCCCAGTTTAACTTATCTTGAAACACGAGAACACCGGCATATCCCATCAGAAACTCTCCAGGTCCAGGTAAAGCTATGAGCTCTAACATTAACACAATAAACAAGACGGCATATCCATGCTGTTCAAGTAACCCCGTCAAAACTTGCATGTGCTTCTCCTTAACCTTTTTTGTCCTTTTATCATTCCCAATCCACTTTTTGTATAATCAGCTCAATTTTCTTTTCAGTAGTTCCGACGGGATGTTATCTGGATAAAAAACGCAACCTATCCTTGTCCATACATATTGATACGATTGTTTGCCAAGGACGGTCTTACGATTAAGGGAGTGACTACCTTATCTCCCCCATTTTTTCGTTTGAGGTCATAATAGCAGATTATTAAATTTAGGAGAAACCGTTCTCTTACAAGAAGAGGAACATCTTTTGCTTACCGAATTCAGCAAGCGGGCCATCACGGCTACAGCATGCGTAATCACTGGTTATTTGAAGAGCCGCTTATCATGTATATCTATGTGTAGTCAACCAGAAGATGATCTTATTATATTCTCTGAAAAAAAGCCGCCATTTTCAGAAAGAATAAAAACACAGACAAATACTTGGGTTTCGGGAAGCTTTAAAGGAGCTTTTTTTTGCACATTTTTCATAAACCGAAGAAAGGAGGCGTCATTTAAATATTTTTACCAATAAGTTTATGCTTATTGACTCTAGCACTAATACATATAAAAAGTAGAATACTATGAAAGGAGATTTGGATAGTATGATTGATTATCCTATTAATATAAACAACGTTTCTGGGAACGGCGTAGTTAACGTAGGCGGCGCTTTTATGATCAGGCCATTAACTTTGTCCAAATCTGTGTTTGGTTCTGGAGGTTTAAACACAGGTATTGTTTTTGAAAATAACTTCGTAAGTAAAGCTAAAATGATTAATCATCAGTTTACTGATCAGAACGTCACCAAAACTTTTTAATGTATTTATTTAGGGATTGAGAAATCTCCTTCCTTAAACACCTGGTTTACCAACCGCCATCAGCATTCGGCAGTTTTTTATTGAACATTTTTGGCCAAATAAAAAAAGCTTCCTCTCTAAGAGGAAGCCTTTTGCCTGCCGATTAGCCTTCTACGCGAACTTCTTTCATGACATCGCCGTTAGACATGTTTTTCGCGAATTCTAATCCGCTTGTTACTTTACCGAATACAGTGTGAACACCGTTCAAATGAGGCTGCGGCTCATGAACGATGAAAAATTGACTGCCGCCAGTGTCTTTTCCGGCATGTGCCATAGAAAGTGCGCCCGCCTCATGTGTATGCGGGTTTCCTTCTGTTTCACATTTAATTGTGTATCCTGGACCGCCAGTACCAGTTCCGTGCGGGCAGCCGCCTTGGCTGACGAAGCCAGGAATCACTCGGTGGAATGTAAGGCCGTCATAAAAGCCTTCGTTCGCAAGCTTTTCAAAGTTTGCGACAGTACCCGGTGCAGCTTCAGGGTAAAGTTCAAATTCAATTTTGTTGCCGTCTTCTAATAAAAAGTAACCTGTTTTCAATTGTATGCCTACTTTCTTTATTTTAATTTTCAAAGGAGATTATGTATGATAGATTATAGTCTGTCTCTCCTTGTCGCGGCTATTATACCACACCTTTCGGGGGAAAACGAATCTCCCGGCTTTACTAAAAAATAAAAATGAAACCTGAATCACTTTATCTCCGTCTAACCTAACGGAACTGTATTTTCATCATGATTCAGGTCCTCACAAAGCAGCTCTAGCCAGCTGCTTGTGAAGTTGAAGGAGGTCAAACTGCTTTGAAAAAAATTTGGATTGGAATGCTGGCAGCGGCCGTTTTGCTACTGACGGTTCCGAAGGTCAGTCTCGCGGATGCCGCAGTTGGAGATGTCATTGTAACACTTGGTGCTGATTTGTCAGAATCCGACAAACAAAAAGTGCTTGATGAAATGAATGTCCCTGATAATGCCACAACGGTAACCGTGACCAATAAGGAAGAACATGAATATTTAGGAAAATATATATCGAACGCGCAAATCGGATCAAGAGCGATTTCTTCATCGTCAATAACAATTGCCAAAAAAGGCTCTGGACTGAATGTTGAGACACATAATATCAGCGGCATTACAGATGAAATGTACCTGAATGCGCTGATGACAGCCGGTGTTAAAGATGCGAAGGTGTATGTTACAGCGCCGTTTGAAGTATCCGGAACTGCGGCTTTAACTGGATTGATTAAGGCGTATGAGGTTTCTTCCGACGAAGCGATCTCGGAGGATGTTAAGCAAGTCGCCAACCAAGAGCTTGTCACGACATCAGAGCTTGGGGACAAAATCGGTAACGAAAATGCGGCAGCTCTAATTGCAAAAATCAAAGAAGAGTTTGCTAAAAACGGGGTGCCTGATAATAAAGCTGACATCGAAAAACAAGTGGACGACGCAGCTTCTGATTTAAACGTCACACTTACAGACAGCCAAAAGAATCAGCTTGTCTCCCTATTCAATAAGATGAAAAACGCTGACATTGACTGGGGACAGGTCAGTGACCAGCTTGATAAAGCAAAAGATAAGATTACGAAATTCATAGAATCAGATGAAGGCAAAAACTTCATCCAGAAAGTCATTGATTTCTTCGTATCTATCTGGAATGCGATTGTATCTATCTTCAAATAAAAAAAGCGCCGAAAAATCGGCGCTTTTTTTATTGCTTTACACTCGTTTTAAATGGCAGATCAAGTTTTACAATATCTTCGTATGTTTCTCGCTTCACGACTAAATGAGCCTCACCGTTTTCGACAAATACGACGGCAGGTCTCGGAATACGGTTATAATTGTTGGCCATGCTGTATCCGTAAGCGCCTGTACAAAAAACAGCAAGAAGATCGCCTTCTTTTACTTCCGGCAGGTCAATATCCCAAATCAGCATATCTCCGCTTTCACAGCACTTTCCAGCAATCGATACCGTTTTGTCATGCGCTTCTCCGATCCGATTGGCTGTCGCAGCTTCATATTTAGCTTGGTAAAGTGCAGGACGAATATTGTCGTTCATGCCTCCGTCTACTGCCACATACTGGCGGACACCCGGCACTTCTTTTCGAGAGCCAACCGTATAAAGGGTTGTGCCTGCGTCTCCTACGAGAGAACGGCCTGGTTCGATCCAAATTTCCGGGATATCAAAACCGTAACGGGAAGCATTTTCTTTCACAGCTTCGATAATTTTTTCAACGTATTCAGTGGCGTGAAGCGGTTGATCGTCTGCCGTATAACGGATGCCGAAACCTCCTCCTAGATTCAACACCTTGGATACAAATGAGTATGAATCTCTCCACTCGTCTAGTTTTTTGAAGATTTTTTCCGCTGCTAACACAAAACCGGCCGTATCAAAAATTTGCGATCCGATATGGCAATGGACACCCAGCAGCTGAATGTGATCCGATTGTAATACTTGTTCAATCGCCCGTTCAGTTTGTCCGTTATGAAGATCGAAACCAAACTTTGAATCTTCTTGCCCCGTCGTAATGTAGTCATGCGTATGCGCTTCTACTCCGGGCGTGATCCGAAGCAGAACATCGATGGAGTGTCCCGTTTCTTTACATAGATCTTCAAGTAGCGCAATTTCATAGAAATTATCCACCACAATGCAGCCGATACGGTGCTCAAGCGCCATCCGCAGTTCTTCCCTGCTTTTATTGTTTCCATGAAAGTGAATGCGTTCTGCCGGAAAGCCTGCCGCAACAGCCGTATAAAGCTCTCCTCCGGATACGACATCTAAAGAAAGTCCCTCTTCCTCAGCGAGCTGAATCATTGCAACTGATGAGAATGCTTTGCTCGCATATGCCACCTGTGCTTTCAGCCCTGCGGAAATAAAAGCCTGCTTAAAGCTTTTAGCACGCTCACGTATTAAAGCCACATCATATACGTAAAGAGGTGTACCATATTTCTCCGCTAAATAGAGAGCATCCACACCTCCGATTTCTAAATGACCATGTTGATTTTGTCTGCTTGTGCCGTGTAAGAACAATGTCATTCCCTCTTTCTCCGCTTATGGATGAAAGGACAGTTTTATGGACTGTCCCTTCATAATTAAGACATACATTATCATACTCTTCAGTCAGTTTCAATGCGATTATGAATTGGTAGGCTGTCTTAAGCGATTTTTGGGGTGAACGATACTGGGCCTAACTTTTGCGCCAGGTTTCGCTGTGCGGACAAGAACCTGCCACAGCGCCTTTCCGTTAAAGGGAATCAGCGGCCATAAGTACGGTGTCTGAAGGGATTTGATGCTTACCATGGCAATAATTAGCACTGTAAATCCAATGACAAGCCCTTTTATATGAAATAAGGCAACGAGTATCATGAGGACAAGACGGCTCATTTTGTTTGCCAAGCTTAATTCATAACTAGGCGTCGTAAAGGTTCCAATCGCCGCAAGTGAGACATACAGAATCACCTCAGGCGAAAAAAGGCCGACCTCAATCGCAATCTGCCCGATCAGAACAGCGGCAATTAAACCCATTGCTGTCGATAAAGCTGTCGGTGTGTGAATGGCAGCCATTCTGAGAAACTCGATTCCTAAGTCAGCTAAAAATATCTGCAGGATGATCGGGATATGCGTATCTTTATTTAAACCGATAAACTTCATATTGTCCGGAAGCAGATCAGGCTGAAGCACAAAGAGAAACCAGATCGGAAGAAATAAAGTAGAAGCAAGAATACCGAAAAATCTTACCCATCTTAAAAAGGTCCCGACTGAAGGCGCCTGCCTATATTCTTCCGCATGCTGCACGTGGTGAAATAAAGTCGTCGGAGTAATGATCACACTAGGCGATGTATCCACTATAATGATAACATGGCCTTCAAGAACATGATTCGCGGCCACATCCGGTCTTTCTGTGTAGCGCACGAGCGGAAAAGGATTATAGCTTTGATTAACAATGAATTCCTCGACAGTCTTGTCGGCCATTGTTAATCCATCGACATCAATGGAAGCAATTTCTTTTTCCACGATCTCAACCAGATCCGGATCAGCTATATCTTCTATATAACAAATGCTTAAATCCGTCTTTGACCGCTCGCCAACTTTCGTCATCTTGACTCGAAGGCGTTCGTCTCTGATCCGCCTTCTGAGAAGGGCCGTATTGACAACGATATTTTCAACAAATCCGTCTCTGGCTCCCCTGACTACCTTTTCCGTATCTGGTTCTTCCGGATTTCTGCCCGGATAGCTCCTGACATCAATGATAAATGCGAAACCTGCGCCTTCAACAATGACTGCGACGAGCCCGGACAGCACTTGGTCGGTGGTTTCATCCAAGGTTTTTACTTTTTCGACCTGGGCGTTAAGCAATCTGTTTTCGACGATATCGACCAGCTCATCAGGGTCTTCTTTCCGATTGTTAATGGCAACAAGCTCTCTCATTAAATGAATAATATAAGCCGTATCGCATAATCCATTTAGATAGTAAAGCTGGATCTCTTTGTCTAAAATAATGAGCTTGCGAACACCTACATCATAGCTTGTCCCCATCCCGACACGTTTTTTGAAGTACTCTTCATTTTTAGCTGGATTCCGATAAACCCGAATTTTCTCTTCCTTGTGGTCCGGCATGATACCCGCTCCTTTCTAAAATAAACTCGACCGCTTTCATGGTGATTGGCGACCCTTTTGAGATATCGTCTTTTCTGCCCATTTTGCCGATATCCCCGATACCGACAATAAGCGGGAGATCAAGTTTATCAAGGCAATAGACGGTATCTCCACTCATTCTGTGGTCATCAAATTCCCTTTCCCCGACTTTATCGACGCCATATTCAGTTACTTCTCCATTGCGGTCAATGCTTACATCGACCCTGGTCCATTCAGCCTGATGTGTTTTTGACGCGACCGCAATCACACCGAGCACTTCAATAGACGGATGAGTCGCGACATAGGTCAGAGCGGCTTCTCCCGGACCCTCTCCTTGAAGGCCGGAGTCGTCAAACATGACAAATACAGGATCATACGGTGCTGAGGCGATCAGCTTGACGAGCTCGGCGCCGCTGCGGGTGGAGGGGTTCCCTTTTGATTGTGAAATACATCGGCCTCCCACTTTTCTTGCGGCGTATTCAATTGTTTTAGCGGCATACACATCCCCGTCTGTTACCAGTATGACCTTGCGTTTTGTTGTCATGTCGGCATTATCCTTTCGGTTTGAAAATAACAGCTACGATAAAAGCGAAGAGAATGGCGGCTGAAATACCGGCAGATGTCAGCTCAAAAATCCCCATGCCGATTCCGATAAATCCGTGTATATGCGCCTGATGCATGGCACCGTGCAAAAGACTGTGACCAAAGCTCACGATCGGAACGGTGGCGCCTCCTCCGGCAAATTCAATAAATTTATCGTAAATGCCGAAACCATCTAATATGGCACCGATTACAACAAATGATGTCATGACATGAGCTGGGGTCAATTTAAAAATGTCCAAGAGCAGCTGGCCGACGATACAAATGGCCCCGCCGCATACAAAAGCCAAAAGGTAGTCCATGTTAAGATGCACCTCCTGTACGCTCAAATACAACCCCGTGGGCGATAGTCGGGATGGTTTCTTTTTGCTGGATCATCGTCGGGCTTAACAGCGCGCCGGTCGCCACGACAAATACACGGTTTAATTTTCCCTCTCTCAGCTGCTTAAAAATATGAGAGTAGGTGACAACCGCTGAACAAGCACAGCCGCTACCCCCAGCAAAGACCTGCTGATCCGGAGTGTAAATCAGAAGCCCACAATCATCATGCTTTGTGCCGACTGGATATCCATCTTCTTTTAAGATGTCTTTTACGATTGGAGAACCGACGCCTGACAGGTCACCTGTCAGGATAAGATCGTAGTCATCCGCTGTCCGGTTTAGATCTTTAAAGTGCTGCTTAATCGTATCAGCTGCAGCCGGGGCCATAGCCGATCCCATATCAAAAGGATCTGTAATTCCTAAATCAGAAACCTTTCCGACAGTTGCACTTGTGATTTGGATATCACCAGGTGTCTGACTGATGACAACTGCACCGCTTCCAGTTACAGTGGAGGTAGCAGTGTCCGGTTTTTGGCCTCCGTATTCTGTCGGATAGCGAAACTGTCTTTCCGCTGTTGCATTGTGACTGCTGGTGGCAGCGAGTGCCCTTTTGGCAAACCCTCCGTCAACTAACGCTGACGCGACAGCCACTGTTTCCATTGATGTTGAACAAGCGCCAAACATACAAAGAAACGGGATTTTTAAATGTCTTGCCACATAGTTAGCCGTCACGTTTTGGTTCAGCAAGTCGCCTGCCAGCAATAGATCAATATCATCTTTTGTCAGATTGTTTTTTTGAAGCGCGGCATTTATAGCATCTTCCATCAGCTGCCGTTCCGCCATTTCCCAGCTTTTTTGATTGCAATGCATTTCGTCATAGGTTTTATCAAATAAAGAGCCGAGCGGTCCGTCTTTTTCCTTTGGTCCTGCTGCCGTTCCCGCTGAGTTCACAAATAAGGGATGTTCAAATACCCAGGTTTGCTTTCCTGTTAATTTCATTATCTTCTCCTCCTATGACATCAGTTTCTCAAAAGCAAACCGAATCATTCCAACGATGTATGCAGCCACAACTCCGAAAACAATAACATTTCCTGCCAGTTTAAACATATTAGTCGCTACTCCAAGCACTAATCCTTCGCTTTTATATTCAAGAGCGGCGCTTGCCATGCTGTTGGCAAAACCTGTGACAGGTACGGCTGAACCGGCGCCTGCGAATTGTCCGATTCGGTCATAGATTCCGAATCCTGTAAGCAGGGCAGAAATTAATATCAGCGTTGCAGCCGTTGGATTCCCCGCAGTTTTTTCATTAAAATCAAAAAAATGGATATAAAAATTTTGCAGACCTTGCCCGATTGCACAAATCAGCCCGCCCACCAAAAAGGCTTTTACACAGTTCCAGACGTAAGGCGGCTTAGGCTGATATGTTTTCACTTTTGATTTGTAATTTTCTTTAATATTTGTCATCTTGAAACCTCCTTATGAATGGTCAATAAAGTACAGCCAGTGAAATAAAGATCCCGCGATTTTCCCAATCACGATGGCCATTAACAGAATAATGATTTTACTTCTGAGCCCGATTCGTTTTGCCAAAATTGGCAGGACATTTAAAACCTCTGTCAGGGCAGCCGCTAGCATCCCAACAAACAAACCTGCCAGAAGCCCGACCGGAACAGCTATCCATTTTGTCAGATAAAGATGATTCATATGAAGCGTCTCCCATCCACCGCAAACCGCGCCAAGAATAACAGCCGCTTCATAAGCCTGGACAAATCTCATTGTTTTGGTGAGCTGCATCAGCCGCGGAATGATTCCCATTACGGTTAAAAAAGCAACGAAACCCGCCCCGACCGTTATGCCTCCGCCGAGCCCGACAAAAATAATGAACAATACACTAACGATCATGCAGATCCTTTATGGTTTCTTGATTCTCGTGCATGGCCACATATTGATCGAGATCAAGCTGATAGTTAAACATCTCAACTTCCAGCGGGCTGGGCTCTTCATTTAGACGCTTTTTAAATATGTGGTTAAAAAACACGATCATCCCCAGTCCCAAACCGATGCTGTATGGGATTTGAAGCAAATATGGATAGTCATTCCTCTCTCCGGTTATGATTTCATATAGTGCGATATGAACATCTCTCATGCTTACATCCTCATGAAAGTTCATGATGGCAAGACACGATCCGATAAACAGAAGCAGCCAGACACCGATAAACAGAACCGTTGATAATTTCCGTTTTCGATACTGAATTTCAACAATGGCTTCTGCTCCGCCTACTGTTTGAACATCAAGTGTCGGATCTTGTAAATGAATGGCTTTGAGAACCTGTATGATATCCAGAATTACGATATTTTTATCTTTTTCGCTCACTTGATAAAGCGGCATAGCCGAAAGTTTCTTTTTCAGCTGTAGCTGCCCTTCTATTTGCGCGGCATCTCCAACGGTAATGATATCCCCTGGATGTGCCAGCACCCGGTGGCGAAGCCGGATAAATATTCGTCGTTCCATCATTGATCACCATCTTTCGGTGGTTATATATGTAGTATGTGGTTCGATTTTGTTCTCATTCATCCGCTCGAAAAGACCATAAATTACCACGCTTTTACACACAAAAAAGCTAGCCTGCACTGCAGACTAGCCATCCGTATGATCCATTTGAACCTTGATCTGTTTTAATATTTTCTTTTCAAGCCTGGAAACCTGTACTTGAGAGATCCCGAGCCGCTCAGCCACCTCGGACTGTGTCTGGTCTTTATAATATCTGAGATAAACGATTAATTTTTCCCTTTCCTCCAAATCGCTGATCGCTTCTTTCAGCGCAATTTTGTCAAACCATTTTTCTTCTGAGTTGTCAGCGATTTGATCAAGCAGGGTAATCGGATCTCCGTCATTTTCATAAACGGTTTCGTGGATTGAAGATGGAGCCCTTACCGCCTCTTGAGCCAGTACAACATCTTCTGCTTCAATCTCCAAATGGTCAGCGATCTCCTGCACCGTCGGCACTCTGCCCAGTGTTTTCGAAAGCTCATCCTTGGCGCGCCGAATTTTGTTTCCGAGCTCTTTTAATGACCTTGATACTTTTACGGTTCCGTCATCACGGATAAACCGCTGGATTTCTCCGATAATCATCGGCACTGCATACGTTGAAAAACGCACATCATAGGTTAAATCAAATTTGTCAACAGATTTTAACAGCCCGATGCAGCCGATCTGGAAAAGATCGTCAGGCTCATATCCTCTGTTTAAAAACCGCTGTACGACAGACCAAACAAGACGCATGTTTTTTTCTATGAGGAGGTCTCTTGCCTGCTGGTCGCCATTTTGGCTTTGTTTGATTAATTCCTTTACTTCATGATCCTTCAGCTGAGCGTTTTTGCCGTTTTTCTTAACCTCCACATCCATAACAAATCTCCTTAATTACAAAGCGCTTTGCTTTTTGATAAGTGCTTTGTTAAGCGAATCGTTGTTCCCATTTCAGGCGATGAATCGATACTGACATCATCCATGAAATTTTCCATAATGGTAAAGCCCATTCCAGAACGCTCAAGCTCAGGCTTAGTTGTGAATAAAGGCTGGCGGGCTTCTTCAAGATCTGTAATGCCCAAGCCTTCATCACGAATGGTCAAATATACGACATGATCTTCCAGTGTTACTGAAATGTAAACTTTTCCGTCACAGTTTTCTTCATATCCATGGATAATAGCATTCGTGACAGCCTCTGATACGACTGTTTTGATTTCAGTCAGTTCATCCATTGTCGGGTCCAGCTGAGCTATAAATGAAGCAACTGTCACACGGGCGAATGATTCATTCTGGCTGAGGGCAGAAAATTCAAGGTGCATTTCATTTTTCATGATGCCACCCCCAGTGTCAGCAGGGCCTTCTGCTCAGATTGTTCAAATCGGATAATTTTAAACAGCCCCGACATATCAAACAACCGCTTCACCGCAGGAGAGATAGCGCAAACGACCATCTCTCCGCCAATTTGCTTAATTTGCTTGTATCTTCCTAAAATGACGCCAAGCCCCGAGCTGTCCATAAAGGAAAGGTCCTCCAGGTTCAGCACGATATGGCGAATATCATCCTTCTCCAATGATTGAGTCACTTTTTGTTTCAGGGTTTCAGCCGTATGGTGATCGAGTTCGCCTGTTAATCGAATACAAAGCACAGATTCTTTGACATGCATGTCAATTCCAAGGCTCATGCTCATTCCTCCTTGATATGATCGGATAATGAGTGTTTCGATTTCGACGGAATGAATTCCTTCACCGTGACAAAACTAGTGGTCATTCGGCATAATTACTTAAATTTTGTCCAGTCTCCCATCGTCCGCTTCAAGAATGTGATAAACCCGGCTTTCTTCATATCTTCATTTGCAGCAACTGGACTTTCAGCGAGTACTTCTCCATCCTTTTTCAGAACAAGAGTGCCAAGCTCTTGGCCTTTTTGAATCGGAGCACTTATATTGTCCTTCATCTTGATTTCTTTTTTCACATTGTTCATATCCTCGCCTTTTTTCGTCAATATTGAAATCGGCTCAGATGTAGTGAGTTCGATAAATTTTTGTTTCCCTTTTTTGACCTTTACTTTTGCTACTGTTTCATTTCGTTTATATAAAGGATGCGTTTCATATTGACTAAAGGCGAAATCAAGCATCTTTGTCACTTGCGCGTTTCTTTCTTTAGGCGTGCTCGCTCCAAATACAACTGCGATGGCCCGCATGTTCCCTTTTTTAGCCGAAGCAGTCAGACAATATTTCGCTTCACCTGTATAGCCTGTTTTGACGCCGTCTACACCAGGGTAAAACTTGATCAGGCGATTCGTATTCACAAGCCAAAATTTTTTATCTGTATTTTCACGCAGGTAATCTTCATACGTGCCGGTAAACTTCGTAATTGATTCGTATTTCAATAATTCCTTAGCCATGATTGCCATGTCATAAGCAGAGCTGTAATGTCCTTCCTCGGTCAGTCCGGTCGGGTTTTTGAAAGATGTATTTTTCAATCCCAGCTCTTTTGCTTTTTTGTTCATTTTCTGAACAAATTCTTCTTCAGAGCCGGAAATAAATTCAGCCATGGCTACAGAAGCGTCATTTCCTGAAGCGATTGCGATACCCTTCAGCATTTCTTTGACAGTCATTTCTTCGCCGGGCTCAAGGAAGATTTGTGAGCCGCCCATTGACGCCGCATGCTCGCTTGTACGGACCTTATCACTCATTTTGATTTTGCCTTTATCTAAAGCTTCCATAATCAAAAGCATCGTCATAATTTTCGTCATGCTTGCAGGCGCCAGTCTCTCATTACTATTCTTGTTGTAAAGCACTTTTCCCGTGTCACGTTCTATCAGCACCGCAGACTTCGCTTCATGAGCAAGCTCCGATGTGCGTTTTCCGTCTTGTTTTGCAAATGCAGACGGTGCAAATGTAAGCAGCATGATACCAATCAACAAAGTGGATAAAAGACGTTTCATCTCAAAAGCCCTCCATTTCATAATCCTTTTTATTTTTTCCAAGCGGGATGGTTTTATACGCCACTGATGGAAAATGTTTCGAATTTTGGGCACAAAAAAAGACAGCTGTGTGATATCAGACACAGCTGTCTTTTGGTCCTGCTTTGATTCTTTTTTATTCGTACTGAGCGACGACCGCTTTAACAAGCTTCAAAAATCCAGCTTTTACTTTTTCGGTCACTTCCATTACTTCATCGTGACTTAAAGGCTGATCCAGAATTCCGGCTGCCGCGTTAGAGATGCAGGAAATGCCAAGAACCCGCATTCCCGCATGATTCGCCACAATGACTTCCGGAACAGTAGACATGCCGACTGCATCAGAGCCCATCGTTCTTAAGAAACGGACTTCTGCCGGTGTTTCGTAAGAAGGTCCTGTCACAGCAGTATACACGCCTTTTTGAATTGGAATATTAAGGTCTTTCGCAATCTTTTCAGCCAGGCTGGATAGATCTTTGTCATAGGCTGAAGACATATCTGGAAATCTGGCGCCGAAATCAGCTTCGTTTGGCCCGATTAACGGGTTTGTCCCCATAAAGTTGATATGATCGGTAATAATCATTAAGTCTCCCGCACGGAATTCAGTGTTGACACCGCCTGCGGCATTTGTCACGATCAATGCTTCCACGCCGAGCGCTTTCATCACGCGTACTGGGAATGTAACTTTCTCCATTGAGTAGCCTTCATAAAAATGAAAGCGTCCCTGCATTGCAATGACGGAAACTCCTTCAAGAGTACCCAGCACAAGCTGTCCGGCATGCCCTTCAACAGTAGATACCGGGAATTCAGGTATGTCTTCATATTTCAGCTTGACCGGATTTTCGATTTCGTCCGCCAAAATGCCAAGACCTGAGCCTAAAATAAGGCCGATCTTCGGAGATTCCGGCAGGTTTTGTTTAATAAAAGCGGCTGCGCGTTCAATTCTGTCCTTCAAGAAACAGTCCCCCTATTGTAATAAAGATAAAAAGCTTTTCCCGTATTTCGGTTTATTCGTTTGGAAATTATCAGCGATCGTTGCGCCGATATCGGCAAATGTATCTGCGAGCGGCAGCATTTGCGCTTTTTTATGTTTTTTGCTGTAAGCGAGAATCGGCACATACTCGCGTGTATGGTCAGTCCCATGATGAATCGGATCATTGCCGTGGTCTGCTGTAATAATTAACAGATCGTCTTCTTTCATTTTTTCAAACACTTCCGGAAGCCGCGCATCAAATTCTTCAAGCGCGCGTCCGTAGCCTTCAGGGTCACGGCGGTGTCCGAATAAGGCGTCAAAATCAACAAGGTTCGCAAAGCTGAGACCCGTAAAGTCTTCTCCCAGCGTATCGATCACCTTGTCCATTCCGTCCATATTAGAAACCGTTCTCCGTGAAGAAGTAATGCCTTCTCCGTCGTAAATATCAGAGATTTTACCGATTGAAATCACATCTAAGCCGCTGTCCTTCAATTCATTCATGACAGTGCGGTCAAACGGCTTAAGCGCATAGTCATGGCGGTTTGGCGTCCGTTTGAATTGACCCGGCTCTCCGACAAACGGCCGTGCAATAATGCGGCCAACCATATACTTCGGATCAAGCGTCAGTTCTCTCGCAGTTTCACAAATGCGGTACAGCTCTTCAAGCGGCACAACCTCTTCGTGAGCGGCAATTTGCAGAACAGAGTCAGCAGACGTGTAAACAATTAAAGCTCCTGTTTCCATGTGCTCCTGGCCAAGCTCATCCAAAATCGCCGTGCCTGAAGCCGGCTTGTTTCCGATTATTTTACGTCCAGATCTCTTTTCCAGCTCTTGAAGCAATTCATCAGGAAAGCCTTCCGGGAACACTTTAAACGGTTTATCAATGTATAAGCCCATAATCTCCCAATGGCCGGTCATCGTATCTTTGCCGTTTGACGCTTCTTGCATTTTTCCATAATACGCAAGCGGATGTTCTGTTTTTTCTACACCTTTGATATTTTCGATAAGACCAAGGCCGAGCTTTGCCATATTCGGCATATGTAATCCGTTCATATGCTCGGCAATATGCCCGAGCGTATGAGCGCCTTCGTCATTAAAGTCAGCGGCATCCGGCGCTTCGCCAATTCCGACTGAGTCCATCACAATTAAAAACACACGATTATATTTGTATGCAGGCATCTTGAAAGCCTCCTTTTTTTCTATACGTCTATTGTATCGCTAAGAGGTCTGACAACTCAAGTATAAACCGTTTTCATTCCCGTTGACAATGCATTTGGAAATAATGAGAAACTTCAATATTTTCTGTCGCTCTAAACAAAAAAGCCGCAGCCATCTGCGACTATGCTCGCGGATGAAACTGCTTGTACACATCCTTCAGCCTTGTTTTCGTCACATGTGTGTAAATTTGCGTCGTGGATATATCCGCATGACCGAGCATTTCCTGAACCGCTCTTAAATCTGCCCCATTCTCAAGCAGATGCGTCGCAAAGGAATGCCTGAGCGTATGCGGAGTCAGCTCTTTCTTAATCCCGGCTTCCAACGCGATTTTCTTCAGGTTCTTCCAAAATCCCTGGCGGCTGATCTGTTTGCCGTGATGATTTAAAAAGAGGGCGTCAGACACATTGTTCTTTAACAGTTTTCCCCTGGCTTTTGTCATATATTCCTCAATGGCGGAAGCGGCTGCTTCACCAATTGGCACAATCCGTTCTTTTCTTCCTTTGCCGAAGCATCGGACAAACCCCATAGATAAATGAACATCTGCCGTTTTCAACTCAATCATTTCACTGACTCTTATGCCTGTCGCATAAAGCAGTTCCAGCATTGCTTTATCCCGATAGCCGAAAGGGCTCGTCAGCTTAGGCGTGTCCAATAATCGCTCGACCTCATTGAGTGCGAGCACCTTCGGAAGCGCCCGTTCCGTCTTTTGTGTTTCGATATGAACGGAAGGGTCCTTGTCCGTCACTTTTTCCCTGAGCAGAAATTGATGAAAAGAGCGAATGGATGCCAGATGCCGCGCCGATGTCTTCCCGGATTTCCCCGAGTCCTTCAAATGCTTTAAGTATTGGATAATATGTATGCGGGTCACGTGATTCCAATCTGTAACATGAAGGGTTTCTGTTAAGTAGTGAGAATAGCTTTTCAAGTCACGTTCATAGGATACGATCGTATTTTGAGAGAGCCCTCTCTCTACCATGACGTAGTGGATGAAATCCTTTATTTGATCTTTCACTCTTGATCTACTCCCCGTTTTGGTAAAAAAAGATCAACCGGTCGAACCATCCGCCTTTTTCATCCTGATCCATTTCAACAACTTTTACAGCGGAGCCTTCCGGTTTATCGTACCGATGATAGTTTTCATACTCTTGATTCACCCATATCATAGCATAATAGAACAAAGCGGTAAAACCGGTAAACAGGATGAAAACTTTCAATGCATCGACAGCTGTTTTCAGGAATCTTCCCATGTCCTAATCGATCCTTTCCCTATGGTTCCAGTTATATAAACCATATGCCAAATCAGAAAGGTTTTATACATAGAAACAGCAAAAAACCCTTCCCCCATGAGAAAAGGTTCGCGCTCGGCACCGTCTATTCAGTTTCTTTTCCGTTACAGCGGTGGCAAATGCCGTGAAACGTTAATCTATGATCTTTAATCTTAAATTTCCAATCACGTTCAATGATTTCTTCCACGTCTTCAAGCAAATCTTCTTCAATTTCATCAACGGCTCCGCACTCCATGCACACCAAGTGGTGATGAAAGTGGGCTGCGCCCTCTTTCCGAAGGTCGTAACGGGATACGCCGTCTCCAAAGTTAATTTTATCAACGACTTTTAATTCAGTTAATAATTCAAGCGTACGGTATACTGTAGCGAGACCGATCTCAGGAGATTTCTCTTTTACGAGGAGGTATACATCTTCTGCGCTTAAATGGTCTTCTTCGTTTTCAAGCAGCACTCTTACTGTCGCTTCACGCTGAGGCGTAAGTTTATAGCTGGATGAGTGCAGTTGTTTCTTAATTCGATCAATACGGTTTTCCATGTCTTTCCCTCCTACGCCGCATTCCATGACTCATTATAACAAAATACTCGCAGAGTTCCAACTATAATTATTATAAACTGATAAATAAAACGATTTTCTTTTAATAATCATTTTAAAAAAGTTTCGATGTAAGCTTTTCCATTAATACAGGAGATAAGTATGCTTCAAAGAGAGACGAAATCAGTGCTAAAAGCAGAATAACCAGCAGCACAAAGGCATACTGCCCGAACCATTGAATCGGCGCGTCATGAAGGCTTCGTTTCACGAACAGCTGCCTGATTAACTTTAAAGAAAACGCAATCGCACACGTGCCCATAATGAGATAAGCCGGAATCAGCAGCACATTTTGCGGCAAAACGGAAACAAATGATAGGAAAAACCCGCTCACTCCCATCTGATTGACAAGGAACCCGACAGTAAAGCCGACCACGATCCCTTTCAGAAAGATCATGATGAAAATAATCGGCATCCCAATGACAGATATCCCCAGGATCCACATCAGGCCTAAATACTTTGCATTATGAAAGATACTTTGTCCAAACATATCAGCTGAACTTGCCTGTTTTCCATCCGAAAGCTGCCCGAAAAATTGGCTTAAATAGTAGTATAAATCTTCTTTCTGGCTGATCGTCATACTGTTGACAATAATCGCGCCAAAGATGACACCCATGAAAAACAGCACTGAAACAAATATATAAAGAGAGAGATGATCTTTGACGTGCCTGAGAAACATGTCCTTATAAGAGATTTTTCGCATACCGTTTCCTCCCGCCCGCTCTATTGATTTGATTTAATAGATTGTATGAAAGAAACACAAAAAGATGCCCCTTTTCAAAAAGAAACGATAGAGAAGAATGCTAGGCGGTTTTTTTGGACGCAAAAAAATCCTTATCATCGACTGCCGTATGATCATAAGGATTCTTATGTTTTCGTTTATTCAAAATCTCTTTTTTTGCTTTTTGTCATTGTTTCATGTGTGCTGAAAGATGGTGTACTGCCTCTTGATAATAAGACGTCACGTCCGCCGTTTCTCAGTCGATGCTCCCGCTTCTTTTTTGCCTGGCTTTTTGCCATGTGATCACTCCCTTATTTATTTTCACAGTAATGATAACAAAATTGAACATTGATAAGAAAAAACAGCACCCTGCTGAGGTGCTGTTTAGCTACTTTTATTTTACTGCTGTAAGAGCTGCATGCTCGACAGCTGCTGCTACCTCTTGATGGACTTTTGAATCAAGCGGCTGAGGAACCACATCGCCTTGTTTTGTGCAGGCTGCGATGGCCTCTGCTGCTGCGACAAGCATATCATGATTAATTTCCTTGCTCTTTGCGTTAAGCGCTCCTCTAAAAATTCCCGGAAAACCGAGTACATTATTAACAGAACGCCCGTCAGCTGCATATGCAGCTCCAGCCTGCAGTGCGGCCTCCGGCTCAATTTCAGGCTTCGGATTTGATAATGCCAAGATCACCTGGCCGGAACGTACAAATGCCGGTTTGATTAACCCCGGAACTCCCGTTGTAGCAATGACAATATCACATGTTTCCATGAGCTCCTCAATACTGGAAACTGCCTGTCCGCCGTATTGTTCAAGACGGTTCATTGCCGCCTCTGATTTGTCTGTTCCGTACACAGCTTTCACGCCATACGCCATGAACATCCGGCAGATGGCGACGCCTGCGGCGCCCAGGCCGATTTGCCCCACTTTCGCTTCCTTGAGGTCAACCCCCGCACTCCTGCATGCTGAGATGGCAGCAGCCAGCGTCACTACAGCTGTACCATGCTGGTCATCGTGCATAACAGGGATGTTCAGCTCCTCTTTTAGACGGTCTTCGATTTCAAAGCAATGCGGCGAACCGATATCCTCAAGAAGGATGCCGCTAAAACCAGGAGAAATATGTTTTACCGTTTTGATGATTTCTTCCGGATCACTCGTATCAAGCAATATCGGAATGCCGCTAATACCCGCCAGCTGATCAAATAAAGCAGCCTTTCCTTCCATGACAGGCATGCCTGCGACAGAACCGATATTTCCAAGACCTAAAATAGCGGTTCCATCGGTTACAATCGCGACAGAATTGCTGATCGTTGTATATATAGAAGCCTTTTCAGGTTCTTTTTCGATCAATCGGCACACATCTGCAACACCTGGTGTATAGACACGCCCCAGCTCTGCCAGTGAACGGATCGGCATTTTGCTTTTCATTTGGATTTTTCCGCCTTCATGTGCGGACAGAACTTCATCAGATACGGTGTGAAGTCTGATCCCTTCTCCGAGGGCCTGGACAGCCGCGATCACTTCCTGAAGCTGTTCTTCATTCTCCACTTGAACGGTAATATTCCGCATTGTGTAATTGGGTCCGACTTTTACAGTCTCCACTTCACCAATATCCCCGCCCAGAAGGCCGATTGCCGTAGCCACCCTTCCAAGATTTCCGGGAACCGAAGGCGTTTCGATCATTAGTGTCCGAATCATGTGTTTCGCTATCATTCAGTGATCCTCCCCTATTAGCCTAGTTTTTCAGCTTTAACTGTATTGTTTTTCGTATACCATATAAATTTTCCTGTATAACCATAGATAATGGCAAGACCTATTGCTACAAAACTGAGCCACATAAACGGCAGATATGAGAAGGTAGAAACTCCTAGTATTCCCGCCATGTAAATCCCGTTATCAGACCAAGGAACCATACCTGAAGTTAACGTACCACCGACCTCTGAGTTACGGGATAACACCCTTCTATCGAGGTTCAAACGATCATAGCTGTTTTCCATGATCTTCGGTGTCAAAATAAGAGATACATACATGGCACAGCCGAAGATGTTTGCTAAAAAGGCTACGATCAGCGTAGATAAAGTCACGTTGCCCGGTGATGTTAGCTTCTTTTCAAACATAGAAACGATCACTTTTAAGACGCCGAGCTTTTCTAGCAGTCCGCCAAAACCAAGGCCAAAGATAATCACGACAAGGGAACTGAGCATTCCGACAATTCCGCCACGGTTTAACAGGCCGTTCAAAAATTCAACATCTGTTTTAATAGAGAATCCGTTGTATGCGGTAGCGATAGCGTCCGCAGGATTCATGCCTTGGAAAGCAACAGCCCAGATTGCACCAAGTAACGCACCAATCACGATAACCGGCATAGATGGTTTTTTCATCGCCAGTAAAACAATAACGACAACAGCCGGGATCAGCATCCAAATATGAATGTCAAACGTATTTTGCAAAGATGATTTCAAGAAGTCAACTTTATCAAGGTCAATATTTTTCCCGCCGTACATAAAACCAGTAATCGTAAAGAGAATTGCTGTAATCACATATGCTGGCACAGATAAAAAGAGCATTGCTCTGACGTGATCTAACACATCTACTTTAGATAGAGAAGAAGCAAGAACCGTGCTGTCAGACAGAGGAGACAGCTTGTCCCCGAAATAAGCGCCTGAAAGGATAGCACCGGCTACAAGAGGAAGCGGAATGCCTAACCCCTCTCCAATTGCGATCATGGCAATGCCGGCAGTTCCGACTGTTCCCCATGACGTACCTGTTGCTACAGACATAATTGAACAAATAATCAACGTGGCAAGTAAAAAGATGCTAGGGTGAATAAATTCTAAACCATAGTAAATCAGTGTGGGCACAATCCCACCAGCGATCCATGTTCCAATAAGCGCTCCTACTGAAACAAGAATCAGAACGGCTTCAAGTCCATTTGATATGCCATGCAGGATCGCATTTTGCATATCTTTATAAGAATAACCGAGTCTGATTCCGAGAATCATTGCTATAAACCAGGAAATGAAAAGCGCGAGCTGTATCGGCAAGTCTAAAAAGACGGTAAACGACATGACAAGTGCTAAAAATGATCCTAGTACAATAATAATTTCAAATAGTGTTGGCAGTCTTACATCCTTCAAAAGAAGTCCCCCTTCATGTAAAAAGCTAAAACGCTTTCAATAAATAGTGCAACACGTATACTATACTTCCTCATCCCTATGTTGTAAACAGCTTATTCATCGGAATATCCCGAGATGAATAAGCTGTTTTTTGTTCAAATTTTATTTTTCTAATAGTTCTTTCCCAGCGATACCTGGTTTTGTCATTTCATATGGGTTTAAAATGATATCCAATTCTTCTTCTGTCAGCACATCATGCTGCAGGCAAAGATCGCGGACAGATTGCCCTGTCATAATTGCTTCCCGGGCAATTCTAGCTGCCGCTTCATACCCAAGATGCGGATTGACTGCAGTGATTACTCCCGCACTTTTTTCTACGTATTGCTTCAAGCGCTTTTCGTTGGCTTCGATGCCTTTTAAGCAATTATCAGTGAACGAGCGGAAGCCGTTGTTCATGATGCTGATAGATTGAAGCAAATTAAAGACAAGCACGGGTTCCATGACGTTTAATTCAAGCTGTCCTGCTTCTGAAGCAAGGCAGATTGTATTGTCGTTTCCAATAACCTGGAACGCAATTTGGTTGATCAGCTCTGCCATTACCGGATTGACTTTTCCCGGCATAATGGATGACCCCGGCTGACGCGCAGGCAGAGAAATTTCCGCAAGGCCGGCGCGCGGTCCTGACGCCATTAAGCGCAGGTCGTTTGCGATCTTCGACATGTTCATCATGCAGACCTTTAATGAAGCTGACACCTCTGTATACGCATCTGTATTTTGGGTCGCATCAACAAGATGATCAGCGCCGACAAGAGGAAGACCGCTGATATCAGCAAGGTGCTTTACTACCTGTTTAATATATTCAGGATCAGCGTTCAGCCCTGTACCAACAGCAGTTGCGCCCATGTTGACTTCATACAGGTGCTGGCGTGATTGTTTGATTCGTTTGATGTCACGCTCCAGAACACGGCTGTACGCTTCGAATTCCTGACCAAGACGAATCGGAACCGCATCTTGAAGGTGTGTCCGGCCCATTTTAATAACAGAATCAAATTCCTGTGCTTTTTGCTTAAACACACTATGCATATCTTCCATTGTATTCAGCAGTTTTTCCAAAAGCTTCAATGTGGAAATATGAATAGCAGTCGGGAACACATCGTTCGTAGACTGCGACATGTTCACATGTGTGTTTGGGCTTAAATGGATATAGTCTCCCTTTTTATGTCCCATGATTTCAAGGGCCCGGTTTCCGATAACCTCATTCGCATTCATATTCATAGAAGTTCCGGCACCGCCCTGAATCGGATCCACGATAAACTGATCGTGCCACTTGCCTTCCAGAATCTCATCAGCGGCTTGTACGATAGCTTGGCCAATTCCTTCATACAGCCGTTTCACGTCCATGTTGGCAAGAGCCGCGGCTTTTTTTACAATCGCCAGTGCGTTAATCATTTCTTCATGGATTTTGTATCCTGTAATCGGGAAATTTTCAGAAGCACGGAGCGTCTGAATTCCGTAATAAACATCTGCCTCAATTTGTTTTTCCCCAAGGAAGTCTTTTTCCACGCGATATTCTTTTTGGCCGTTTAACATAATCTTTAACCTTCTTTCTCTTTGCTGGTTATCGTTTTTACATTTTACAGGACAACGTCATCAGCTATCGGCGTTTCCATAATTCTCTTGACGACAGAAAGATCCGAAGACTGACCTAGTGCCCACATCAATTTTGGCACAATTGCTTCTGTGTTCATATTTCTTGATCGGATAATTAAGTCTTGGTTGACTCTGCGGCCTACCTCGTAAATGCTCATGTCTTCGCCTTCTTCCAGACATTGAGTCGTAATGACGACGACAATGCCGCTTTCAATCAGCTCATTCACTTTTGACAAAATGTCTCTGCCTTCAAACGGCACCCCTCCGCTGCCATAACTCTCAATGACAATTCCTTTGTACATGCTTTTCAGAGCATCAAACATTTCGGGCTTTAATCCTGGATGCAGCTTCAGCAGACATACATCTGTGCATAGTGAAGTGTCAACTGCAAAGGTGTCGTTCTCAGGTTCCGTTACTTGTTTGTTGTATTCGATCCCGTCTTCATTGATAAAAGCGATATATGGGTAATTGATGCTTTCAAATGCGTCGTAGCTTTTCGTTCTTAATTTGATCGCACGCGTTCCTTGAATGACTCTGCCGTCAAACACAACATAAACGCCGCCCACGCCTTCACAGGCAAAGCGAATGGCATCTGTAATATTTTTTTTGGCATCGGTTTTTTGGAACGTAATCGGAATCTGGGATCCGGTGATGACGATTGGCTTTTTGGCATGCTGCAGCATATATGATAGTGCGGCAGATGTATAGGCCATTGTATCTGTACCGTGAGTAATAACAAACCCGTCATAGGCATCATAATTTTCCTTAACGGCTTCGGCTATTTCCACCCAGTATTCAGGCTGCATATTGGTGCTGTCTATATTCATAAGCGACTGAGTTTCCATCGTGTAATCGTTATCAAGTTTTGATACATAACTTAGTAATTCATCAGCCTTGACCCCGGGAGCCAGCCCATTTTCCCCTTCAACTGAGGCAATCGTTCCCCCAGTTGTCAACATCAATAATTTTTTCATACCATGCACCTCTTCACTGTATCTAAAGATGGGTTGCGAGAAGGTATTCGCTTTTCGCATACTTTTAATGCAATTATAGACACGGAAAATAAAATACGCAAGACATTATTATTCAATTCGCGTACACTTCCTAATACCTATATGATATAATCAGCTCAAGGTGAAAAAGGAGCGGAAGTTCATGAATCTAGATCGTTTAACTGAATTGAGAAAAAAGAAAAATTGGTCGCTTCAATATACAGCTGACCTTCTGGGCATCGCAAAAAGCACATATGCCGGCTACGAGTCAGGCTACCGACGGCCTTCTCTTGAGGCACTTGCCATGCTGGCTGACCTCTTTGACACAACCTGCGATGAACTTTTAGGCCGCGAGAAACAAAAGCAGACTGCTCCTCAGACCATTGAATTGGCCACGTGGAGCAGCCTTGACTTTACCATTTCTGTTGATGGCAAGCCGCTGAGTGAAGATGAAATTATCCAGCTGATTACCTTTATACGGACAAAAAGAAAAGTACAGGAGGAACTGAGTTAATCTTTAACTCACGGTTTAATTTTACCGTAGGTTCCTCCTCCTCCGGCTTTCAATTCCAGTTTTCCGGATCTCGCTTTTACAATAAGTGCCGCGGTTTTTGGCGGGACAACGCGAGCTAAATCTTCTTCTGCAGCCTCATGAAGAACAGCCATTTCTGTTCCGAAGGCTTTTTTTAGCTTGTCCAGCGTTTTCGGGCCTACACCCGGAACAAATTGCAGGGGGATCTGATGTACATATTGCGGACGCGGGACGCGAACTTCAGGCTGATCACTTAATTCATGCAATCTTTCGCTGACTCCCTTGGTAAATCTGGCATTTCCGCAATTCGCGCACGATTTTTCCCCGCTCACAGCAGGTTCTCCGCACGCCTCACAAGCCGTCTGATAGTATTTCCCCAATAACGGGTCCAAGCCGTAATTTGCGATAATTTTCCTGTCGTCTTGCCCTTTTAATGCAAGAGCAAACTCAGTAAAATCAGCTGATTGCACATATAGTTCATTATATTCTCTGCCGATTTTCCCCAACGAATGCGCATCAGAATTTGTTAAAAAAGGATACGGATTCAATTCAGATACGTGTGAAGCCATGTCTGTATCACAGCTTAATCCAAGCTCCACCGCATCTATCATTGACGGATCAAAAACCTCAGTTAAGCTTGATCTAACCCCTTTTCCATATAAGCTTTTATGCGGTGTAAAGATATGGGCGGGGATAAACAGACCGCCCATTTCCTTGATTTTTTGTTGCAGATTTAAGCCCGTTTCATATATCCGCTGTGAGCTTAAATGAATATTTTTCAGCCGGGCTGACATCCAATTTGAAAACTGCTTCATATTAGCCAGCGTCGGCATAAATACAAGCACATGGATCGGCCCGCTGCAGTCTTCATCATAAATCTCCAGCTCGCTCCCCAATAAAAGAGTCGTACTGCGATAACGGATTCCTCCCCCGTCAAGCTCGCGATATTTTCCAGATGAAATGCCTTCCTCAAGCTCTAGAATGACTTCCGGAGAATGACAGTCGATAATACCGAGGAGTTCAATTCCTTTATGTTCGCTCGCTTCAACCAAAATTCGGTCCAGCGTTAATGTTTTGGCGCCTGTTATTTTGACAGCCCTTCCTGTAAAGGTCCGGCCGATATGAATGTGCAAATCCGCGTAAATCTTTTTCATTTTTGTGCTTGGAGCGCTTCTTTCAGTTGAAGATATTGAATTGCATAGGCAGTTTTAGCATCATATACTTCACGCGATTCAACCAGCTTTAGCGCATCTTCAAGCGTCACCTCCATCACTTCCACAAACTCGTCCTCATCAAGCTCCCGTTTTTCTTCGAGTACAGAAAGCTCCTCAGCAAGAAATACGTGAACAATTTCATCAGCAAAGCCGGGGGAGGTATAAAACGCAGTTATTTTTGTCAGTTTTTTTGCTGTATAGCCGGTTTCCTCCTCAAGTTCCCGAAGTGCCGTATACTCCGGCTCCTCACCTTTTTCAAGCTTTCCGGCTGGAATTTCAACGATTGTCCGCTCAAGCGGCTTACGGAATTGTTTGACCAAGATAATTTTCCCTTCATCTGTGACGGCTAATACCGCTACTGCTCCAGGGTGTTTCACAATTTCACGTTTACTCGTTTTGCCGTTTGGCAGCTCTACATCCTCGACATATAGATCAATAACTTTACCTGAAAAGATCTGTTCTTTGGCAATTGTTTTTTCTTCTAATGATTTCATTTCTTCATCTCCCGTTCTGTCTCTATATGATGCCCCATACATTTTATCATACTAGAGAAAAGGAGGCCTTTTCGTGAAAGTGTACCGCATGCCAAAAGGTATTGTCTTAATCGGAAAAGCATGGGAAATTCGGGCAAAGTTAAAAGAGTATGGACGCACATTTCAATATGTAAAAGAATGGGTCTCAAAGCCGTAAAAGTTGAAACTTTAGCTCCTTTATATTACGGTCAATACAAAGCCTAAAAAAAGGAGTGTGCACATGAGAAAGCGCAAACTGGGTACATCTGATTTAGAAATAAGCGAAGTCGGACTCGGCTGTATGTCTCTTGGAACTGAAAAAAACAAAGCATTGTCCATTTTGGATGAAGCGATCGAGCTCGGCATCAACTATTTGGACACAGCGGATTTGTATGACCGAGGACGCAACGAAGAAATCGTCGGTGATGCGATCCAAAACAGACGACAGGATATTATTCTGGCAACAAAAGCGGGTAACCGTTGGGATAGCGGGAGCGAGGGCTGGTATTGGGACCCTTCAAAAGCTTACATAAAAGAAGCGGTAAAAAAGAGCCTTACACGGCTGAAAACTGATTATATCGACCTTTATCAGCTTCACGGCGGCACGATAGAGGATAACATTGATGAAACGATCGAGGCGTTTGAGGAATTAAAACAAGAAGGTGTCATCCGCTACTACGGCATTTCTTCCATCCGCCCGAATGTGATAAAAGAATATGTAAAGAAATCAAACATCGTCAGCATTATGATGCAATTCAGCTTGTTTGACAGACGCCCTGAGGAATGGCTCCCGCTTTTAGAGGAGCATCAAATCAGCGTAGTCGCCAGAGGCCCTGTTGCCAAAGGGCTCTTAACTGAAAAACCGCTTGATCAAGCGGCAGACAGCATGAAACAAAACGGGTACTTGTCCTATTCATTTGAGGAACTGACAAATGCCCGCAAGGCAATGGAGGAAGTGGCTCCCGACCTTTCGATGACAGAAAAGTCGCTGCAGTATCTGTTAGCACAGCCAGCTGTTGCTTCAGTGATTACAGGCGCCAGTAAGGTTGAGCAGTTACGGGAAAACATTCAGGCAGCAAACGCGCGGCGTTTAACAGAAGAGGAAATCAAAGCGCTTCAATCTCATACGAAACAAGACGTTTATGAAGCCCACCGCTCTTAATAGAAAAATCAGCACCCTTAAGGGTGCTGATTTCATTTTGTTATCTGTTGACCGCGATTGAAAACCATGCAGTTTAGAAAAGACATGCATTGGAGCGGCCGACTCACAGGCTTGACAAGGTACAGACACAAGTGTTTGTCGATACGCCTGAAACCAGCCTCTGTATAGGTGGCCGATTTATTTATAACGATGCCAATCCATTTGGCTTTCATTTAGGAGTTGTTCAAAGCTTTTATTTTTTTCGATCTCTTTTTTCTTTCTGATCTGTTCTGCTTTTTCTCTTTCCTGCCTCTTTTCATCCTCTTCTTTCAATTGGCTCTTCATCTCCATAAGCTTTGCTTTGATATCGGATTGAAGGCCGTCTTTTAGCTGGTGTTTGTCAGCGGATTTTTGTTTTTTCATGCAGACTTCCCCCATGTTTTGTTTTAAAGCCAGTTTATCACGGAGCATATAAACTGAACAAGCAGACTCTCTTCTGTTAACTTTCTCAGCGCAGCAGTGTTTAGGTATAATGATCTTACACACGAATTACCTATATATTTCGTTGAAAGGTGCTGTGACTTTTGAAGAAAATCCTTTTGGCCATTGGCGCTCTCTTAACTGCTGTCATCGCAATCGGAATTGTTTTTTCGAACATGATTCTATTCATCAAGAAAAAAACGGACGAAGACATTATCAAAAGAGAGAAAGACGACGGACATGATGTGTTCGACTCATTTGAACAAATGGAGAAAACCGCTTTTGTGATTCCATCCGCTTACGGGTATAACATAAAGGGATACCATGTCGCACCGCATGACACACCGAACACCATCATCATCTGCCACGGAGTAACGATGAATGTGCTGAATTCTCTTAAGTATATGCATTTATTTCTTGATCTCGGCTGGAATGTACTTATTTATGATCACCGCCGGCATGGCCAAAGCGGCGGAAAGACGACCAGCTACGGGTTTTATGAAAAAGATGATCTCAATGAGGTTGTCAGCTGGCTCAAAAACAAAACAAATCATCGCGGATTGATCGGAATTCACGGTGAATCGATGGGAGCTGTGACCGCTCTGCTTTACGCTGGCACACACTGTGATGAGGGCGCTGATTTTTATATTGCCGATTGTCCGTTCGCATGTTTTGATGAACAGCTTGCCTATCTGCTGAAAACGGAATACAGGCTCCCTTCTTGGCCCCTGCTCCCCATCGCCGACTTCTTTTTGAAGCTGAGGGGCGGCTATCGCGCACGCGAAGTATCTCCGCTTGCTGTCATTGATCAAATCGAAAAGCCGGTCCTCTTTATTCACAGTCAGAATGATGATTACATTCCTGTTTCTTCAACCGAGCGGCTTTATGAAAAGAAAACCGGACCGAAAGCGCTGTATATCGCCGAGAACGGTGAACATGCCATGTCATATACCAAAAACCGGGACATGTACCGGAAAACGGTGCAGAAGTTTTTAGACAAAATAAAAATGCCCAAATCTTAGGCCCTACCTAGTTTTTTTAACAAAAAATGAGGCCTTTCTATAAAAGATAGGCCTCACTTTTTTTACTTCGCTTAACGTGTGATGAGATGTTGACCAGTATCCCGGCTGAAATCAGCATGAACATTAACGAAGAACCGCCATAACTGACAAATGGAAGAGGAATTCCGGTAATGGGGAGAAGGCCTAAAACAGCGCCAAGGTTAAATAACGCTTGAATCATGATCTGGAAGGTAAGGCCGATCGCTAGCAGCTTTCCAAACGGATCATTGATTTGCACAGCGATCCGCACGCCTCTGAACATCATTAACAGGTAAGCCCCGATGATCATCAAGAGCCCGGCCCCGCCGAGTTCCTCGGTAATGACCGCCATAATAAAGTCCGTATGGGCTTCAGGAAGAAATCCCAGCTTTTGAACGCTGTTCCCCAATCCATTTCCCCAGAACCCGCCCGAATCGATGGCAAGGTAGGAATTGATTAACTGGTAGCCGTCTCCGTTTTCATCCTGAAAAGGATCCCTGAACGATGTCAGCCTTCTTAACCGGTACGGCGCCGTCATAGCAAAATATGCGATGCCGGCCCCGGCCATTGTCCCGAGAAGCAATAAATGCCGTTTTCTGATGCCGGCGCACAGCAGAACAGCTCCGCAGCTTAATAGGATCGAAACGGCGGTGCCCAAGTCCGGCTGTTTTAAGATTAGCAAGAACACGGCCACCAAAATGAGCAGCGGGGGCATGACGCCCTTTCCGAAATTGGCAATGTATCTCTGCTTTTTTGCATACACGTAAGCAAAATAAATAACCATCACAAGCTTCACGGCCTCAGACGGCTGAATGATGAGCGAACCGAAATGAATCCACCTTTGAGAATTGTTTTTCTCCACCCCAATCCCCGGCAACAAAACGAAAATCAGCATCAAAAAAGAAAGCTTCACTAAAAACCGGATGAGTTTGCCGTAAGCTTTGTAAGGGAAAAAGACGGCAGCCGAAAAAAAGGTCAAACCGATGAGCAGCCATTGCAGCTGCTTCACAAAAAAATAGCTGCCATTACCGTACTTTATATATCCGAGGGGGTAGCCGGCGCTGTAAACCATCAGCAAACCAAGCGAAGATAAAAACAGAACCGATGCGATCAAAACATAATCAAGCTTTTTTAGATGGGAAAGAATCACCTTAAGCATCTTCAATCCCACCCCCTGCCGAACATATAATGCTTAGATCTGATATTCACACTGAAAACGAGACCTAAAGCAATCATATTGGTCAACAGCGCACTGCCGCCATAGCTGATAAACGGAAGAGCGAGCCCTGTCACCGGCATTAATCCGATTGTCATCCCAATATTTTGAAACACTTGGAATATAATTAAACCTGCAACCCCCGCAGATATATAAACACCGAACAGACTGTTGGATCGCATTGCAATCCTAATAATTCTGTAGATCATCAGAAAATACAGACAGATTAATGTTACGGCACCCAAAAAACCGAACTCTTCACCAATCACGGCGAATATAAAATCGGTATGAGCCTCCGGAATTTTCCCTCCTTGAACTTGGACTCCATGGGTAAAGCCGCTTCCTGTCAGCTGACCCGATCCTATCGCCAATAACGACTGCGTCAGCTGGTATCCATATGTAGATGCATGTTCATGAGGGCTGAGCCAGCCATATATCCTATCAAGCTGATGAGGTTTAATGATCTTTGAAAACATCTCAAAGTAATAATTGTGCAAAAACGTCAAAAAGGCGATTAATGCTATGAATCCAAGTGACAGGGACATGATCATTCTGCCCGAAATCCCCGAGACCAGCATTAACGTGAATGCAATCGACAAAATCACCAATGCAGAGCCTAAATCAGGCTGAATCAATATGAAGAAAAACGGAATCATTGTGTACACCATGATTTTACACGTCGGAATGATACTCTCTGTGAAGGAGAACCTTTTATGCTGATATTGATTGAGCACTGAAGCCAACAGAAGAATCAAAATAATCTTCATAAATTCTGTAGGCTGGATTTCTAACATCCCGAAGCTTATCCACCTTTGTGAACCATTTTTATACGTTCCAAAAAAATGAACGAGAATGAGGAAAAAAACAGCTCCTACAAATAACCTGAGCGCCAATCGTTCGAGCAGCTCGTAATCGATATAAGCTGTTCCTGCCATTATGCCAAACCCGACAAGATACCAAATGACCTGCCGTTTGGCAAAATAAAAAGGGTCCTGTGTTTCATACTGCCCCGATCCGCTGTAAACAGCCAGTAAACTGATACAAAACAGACTAAATAAAATGAGCAGAAGACTGATGTCAATGTTGGTTTGTTTTTGTTTCATCTTTAACATGCTCCATTATGATTTAGGTGACAATTGGTTGAAGACGAGTTGAATCGCTGCGGCGTCATCGATATAGCCAATCGGAAAAATATAATCCGGTATAACATCAACAGGAGCAATGAAATACAGCAAAGCACCGCCTATCAGCAGCATTTCACGCGGCGTCCCGCGACCCGTAGTAAATCTGAAATACATGTCTTGCAAACGGGTCAGGAAAGGACCGATGCCGCTGACTTTCTCGACTTTATGTTCAAACTCGTCCTGAATCGTACGCTTCCCTTCCTCTGTCTGAGAATATTGCTGGTACTCAGTCAATTTGCTTTTCAGCTCTTCCATCGTAAAAGACCGGTCATAGACATTTGAGGTTTGCAAAACGTCTTCAATTTCGTCAATTGATGAGTGAATATCTGGACGGTCGTTGTCCTGCTTCTTCTCCATTGTATAACCTGCAGCCGTTATCAGCTCATCAAAAGAAACGCCAAGACTGTCTGAAAACCTTTGTAAATGGTTCAGGTTTGCTTTTCTTTTGCCATTGATGATTCTCGAAATGGTCGCTTTATCAATTTGTGTGCGTTCGCTCAATTCCCTTAATGATAAAGACCTTTTTCGTAAATGCTCTTTCAGCAGCGCTCCTAGCTGATTTTTCTTTTGTTCCTCCACAATCCTGTTCTCCTTTCACACGAAAAACTTATCAATCTATCAGCCTAAAGACTAAGACGGTATAATGATATAGAAGTGTTGTCATAATGTCAACGAATAACCATAACAGCTCGTGACACCTAGTGTTTCCTACTATGAAGTTGTTGACAATTAAACAAAAAAAGAGTGAGCTAGAACTCTCACTCCTTCCTCTATAACGTCAAAACCCTCTTAGTTTTTTACGACACTCCAATGATTTTTCTTCTTTTGGCAGAGTGCCCATGAACATATGGATGTGGCTTTGCACGCTGTTACTTCGATAATCTCGACAACTTTTCTTTCACAACTCCTACGGCAGATATTTTGGTTGGCTAAACAAACATCGCTAGCACCACGCTGGAAGCTACTCGGAACCTTAGACCTAGCCCGGGGTTTTCTGTCCATAATAAAAAAGCGAAAGGCCTCTTCGGGATCTTTCGCTTTTCCATTTCACAAAACGTCGGTAATGCCATCCATATTTTCTCTAATCCATTCAATCGCAAGATCTATCGTTGTAAACTCCTGCGTCTCGAAGGTCATTTCATCCTGCAATAGCCAGACATCTTTCTTGATGGACTCTGCTCCTCCAATTGACCAGTGAAGCAAGGTATAGGGATGGTTTTGATTCAGGAAGGATACCCACGTTTTATTTTGTGCTGTGTTCTTCATTGCTTTCAGCTTTTGTTCCACGTTTCGCGTCTCCTACTTTACTAATATGCTCATTCTGGGGCTGAGCATTTCAGCCGGGCTTTTCAGCGCCAATGTTTTGGCTTTTTCATTGTAATCGATCGTCATTTGATCGTCAAAAAACACTTTTTGCGACGATTGGATATACAGCGGAATACCGTTCGTTTCCAGCTGCTCGCACTGTCCCGTTAATTCTTCTGTCAGCCAGATTGTCGGTACACCGCTTACCGCGCAGCCGCATCCTTCTGCATCGTAACGAAGCTGGGCTTTTTTTCCCGGGTTGGCGTCGAACGCCTGCTGCAGTGCCTGTTTCGCTGCATCTGTCACATGTATGTTCATAAGGTGAAACCCCCGTTTTCATCATTTTCGCTATTGTAGCATACAACACTGCCATTCGCATGGTTTCTGCCTTTTTTCCACCGCTTCGCATTTTCTTCTGCAGTCTTGATCCATTCATCTTTCCCTTGCATGTATTGTTTGATGCTATCGGGATGCTGGGCCGCCAGCCGTTTTTTGAGAACGGCATATTCTTTCGCTATGTTCGGATGAGCTCTGAGATAATCTCTGAATAACAGATGCCTTTCAATAGCAGGGTTTCCCTGTTCGTACAGATGGACATGATGGGTTCGTTTATTTCCGCCCTTTTGGAAATAACGCCTGCCCGCTATGCCGTTCTCACCTTTTGGTATATAGCCGATAGCCTTCATTTGTTCATCAAATTGGCTCACGGCCTCAATGCTTCTGACTTCAATTAACATATCAATGATTGGCTTCGCTGCCATGTTCGGTATCGATGTGCTTCCGATATGATGAACGGCGATCATCTCCGGCCCGAACACCCGCTTCAGCCGTTCTTTTTCTTCATCGAAACCTTCCGTCCATTTTTTGTTGTAGGGAACGACCTCAACTTTTCTTTTCGGATACAAATAAAAGACCGACAGCAATAGACCCTGCGCTGCTTTGACGGTTTCTGCTTTTTGGAATCCGGCCTGTGTATAGAGCGACACGGCCGGGATATTTTTCTCGGCTGTGACTACTTCGATTTTCTCAGCGTCTTCGTTCTGATCAATGACAAATTGCAGAAGTGCTCGTCCAATTCCTTTTCTAAAACCGTCAGGATGCACAACAAGCCTGCAAATGGTGAGATGATGCATGTTTTTCTCATATGAAATGACACCGATCAGCTTGCCGTTTTTCCGATATCCCGTAAACTGTTCATGAGATGCTTGAATATCCTTCACCTTCTCTTGTAAAGCGGGAATGCCGTCAAAACCGATAATCTCTGTTTCCTTTATGTAGGCGGGGATCTGTACGGCTATAATCTCACGCGCTATAGTGTCTTCCTTGTGCTGAAGAAATTCAATCATTCGTGTTCTCCTGAAACAGCCGCTGTCTTTCGACTTTTGCGACGCGGACTGCATACGACTCGTACCAAACACTTTTTCCTTTTTCTTTTGCCGCTTGATGCTCAGTGTGATGCTTCCAAAGGTTAATTGCGTCCATACTGTCCCAATAGGAAACTGTGATGCCCCTTCCATCCGCTTCACGAATGCTTTCCACGCCTAAAAATCCAGGCTGATCCGCCGCAAGCGATTCCATCCGCTCTGCTGCTTCTCCATATCCTGTGTCATTTTCGCTTTTGACAGAAGAAAAAATGACGGCATAGTAAGGAGGCTCAGGTGTTTTTGATAAAAAATCCATCATATTTCCCCCTCATATGTTTTTGACAAACAGTACCCTGTCTTGGCCCGGGCCATCATAGTTTGCAAACACTGAGATGCCATTTACCGTCTTGGTGCCCTTTTCAATATCAAACCCCAATTTTGTGTGATATGCGATTGATACCTTATTCACTGGTGAAGTCACGCACTTCACCCGGGTGCAGCCTCTTTGTTTTACTATTTCGATAAATACATCGTACAATTGTTTTCCAATTTGCATTTTTCTGAAATCTGGATGCACACCTGAAAAATGAATGTACGCCGTTTCAGGATCCGTTTGCGATTGAAATCCGATTAAAAATCCCGTCATGCTGTTATGTTCGGATGTAATAAAGCTTGTGTCCTGAAAATGCTCAAAAAATAGTCTCGGCAATTTTTCTTTCAGCTGTCTGCCGCCCCACCATTCATTCAGTACAGACGTTACCATTTCATAATCTGAAGACGTGATTGTTCGAATATCCATTACGATTTGATCTCCCTCCGTCTGGCAAAACGAATGTCAGCTCTTTTTCTCACAATATAAAAATTATATTTTGCCTGACTGGAATTGTAAATGCCTTCTTTCCTGTATCATACGTTTCCAGACTGCCGAGGGAACAATGTTTGATCATTTTACACATTTCTCCCCCAAGGGAGGAGGAGAGACTTTACAGCACAATATCAATCACTTGATCGAGTTTCAGCTTATAAAGCTGATCATCGTCTCCTTTTATCCATACTGCTTTTTCAAACTCTTCATACCGGCAGATTTTCCCGGTGCAGCTGACAGTAATATCCTGAGCAAACTCCATCGCGGTGCAAAGCGTTTGATTCATCTCTTCCAGCTTATCGGAATCAAGGATCGGCTTTTGCAGCTTCTGTTTATGCCGCTTTCTCTCCAGCAGGCTTTGCTTATGTTCCGGCAGAAACATCCTGCTTCCTTCCCACAGCAGGTTGCCCCTTTTTAAATGGTCGTTCATTTATAGTGCCCCCCTATTTTAGCCGCACGTTCAAATGCCTGGCCTGCCGCTGTCAGTGACGCCGCCCTGATGATTGCTGTATCGCCGAATCGATTTTTAATGCCGTCCATCACATAGCCTAGGCTCATTTTCTTTGCATAATCCTGAAATAAATTGAGCTGCCATATGTCATCAGGTGAGAGCTGAGACAGATTGACACCGAGGCGACGGACGGGTTTTCCGTCCCAAAATGCAAGAAACAGCCGGCATACAGCCTCATATACATCCTGCGTAGAATTAGTCGGTTCCGCCAGCTTCACTTGCCGATTGAAGCCCGTCGGCCAATCAAAATCAGCACCCCGGCAGCTCACTGACACCGTCTGCCCCATTACCCCGGCGTCTCGGCTTCGCCTGCACACTTCTTCACTCAGCTCCAGCAATACGACCTTGATTTCTTTGTCAAAGTGTTCGTAGTCTCTCGGGAGAGTCATTCCATGACCGATCGCCTTTTGCCCGTCCAGAGACGAAGTTGACACAGGAGAATAGTCGATTCCGTTTGCCGTCATCCACAGCACGTGGCCGTTAATGCCCCATTTCTTTTTTAAAAGATCCTTTCGTTAAGGTAAAAATACCGTTCTTATTCTTTTTGGCAAAATTGTCACACGCAATTTTGGCCAGCGCTTTGTTAGGGCCGATTCCAACCCGCGCATAAACGCCGACCTCCCGCATGATTCTGCCCTGAATGCTTATCGCGATCTCCATCGGCGTCCCAAACAGCTTCTGGCTGCCTGTAATGTCCATGAACTGTTCGTCGATTCTGTTGTCAATTAATTTAAACCATTTGTAAACCATAACATATATTTCGATTAATCAGAAATATGGTTTTTTTTTTGTAGAATTAGTATCATATAAACAAATGTTTTAGGAGGAACAACCTTAGTTGTTCTTCTTCTCTTAACTGTGGTTGCTCAGAAGCTTTGATGGTCTCTGTTGATAGTTTTAAGAACCAAAAAAGAACCTGTTACAGTTCATGTAAAGCCAATTCATAATACTCAAAGTAAAAGTCTAAAAATGTTATTTATATTATGTTGACAGGGACTAAATCTTACGTTTATCACGCAGGCTCAATTTTTCTTTATATACAAACATAAGTAATGATTATGATCCGAAAAGAATATGGATGATACATAAGCGTATTTTAATGACATATAAAGAGAAGTGAGGGAGAAATCATGTCTCTTCCAAACATCCCGAACATTACCCCTGACATTTCACTTACAAGATGTGAAGCGTTGAACCTCTTGCTTTCTTCTGTCGCCATGGAGGAAATTGGACTTTCTCATATTCTTCAGGCAGAAGCTAAAAAAATAAATACATATCTCTCCATGTCAGAAAATCCTCCTTTTCAGGAATTATTAGAGTTGAATAAAAGTTCAGAACGGCTTTTACGTACTGTAATGAAGTCCCAGATTTTACTCCAAACAAAATTAGAGGATATTATATACCTTCAAGAAACTCAATTATGTCAGGACCCCGCCTCTGAGGAACCAAACGATTCCACTGATCCATGTAACTGTTTATTTTATGGGCAAATTGGGTGCTGTGAATGTGAAGACTGCAAATGTAAAGATGATTGACATTTTCATTTTAAAAAGTAAGGCAGGTATTTCAAATGTGGCAAACGGACATAAGAAATGCACAAAGAACAACCTTAGAAGCGATGCACTGTCTGACAGCTGCCTTGATCCATCTTTTAAAAACCACTGTTCACCAACGAGAGAATACCAACTATCAAGAAGAACTGCGTTTATTTTCAGTATTATGCAGTATGCAAGCAAACATGGGCCAGAACCTTTTATTTATTATTGATGGCACAGAAAAGACTTTGTTTCAAATGCACATAGATAAGTTTAAAAACATGATTCATCAAACAAATCAGTTTTTTGAGGGGGCTCCGAAAGAGTTTAAACTGCACCCTCTAACAGAGCATTCAATGAGGCAAATTAAAATGTGGAGAGATGACAAGAACACAGCTGCAACTTCAGATCACGTGATTAGTAAAATGAGTGGATTTCCCTCCCCGCCATGGTTTAATCAACAGTTTACAAACGAAAAAGGTGAGATTAATGAATGAAAAGCCTGCGCTAACCTTATGTATGATTGTTAAGAATGAAGAGAGACATATTGCACGATGTTTGGCCAGTGTACAGGATATAGCAGACGAAATCATCGTAGTGGATACAGGATCAGACGACAAGACGATAACAATTTGTGAAAGTTTCAATGCAAAGGTGTATAAGCACCAATGGGAAAATGATTTTGCAAAGGCAAGAAATGATAGCTTGAAGTATGCTTCCGGGGATTGGATTTTGATTTTAGATGCTGATGAAGAACTAGATCAAGATACAGGCAGCCTCTTGCGATCATTATTACATGACGAGCTGCCTTCACGCGGCTTATTAAAAATCATCAACTATTCCGGACAAAAGTTAGACGAAAACGAAGCTTTTGAAATGATGCAGACAAGGTTATTGCGCAATCATAAGGGATTTGTATTTAAAGGGAAAATCCACGAAACAATTGAAGCCGAAAAAGACAGCACTGCTTATTTTTCTCTTCCATGTATCATTCATCACTATGGATATTTAGAACATGAAGAACATTTCAAACAAAAGCATAAAAGAAATATCAAGATTTTAAATGAAGAACTTTCTTGTGAAGCTACTAACCCATGGCTTATTTATCATTTGGCAAGTGAATGCTACAGAGTAAAAGAATATGAAAAAGCGCTCCATCTCTTAAACGGTTCAATATACAAATTCTTAAGTGAACAACGTATGCCCCCTTCTATTTTATATTTTTTAAAATATACAATTCTGATTGAACTTAAACGATTTGATGAAGCCTATATGGGAATTGAAAAAGCATTGCAGCTTTATCCCGATTACTGCAATCTGCATTATTATAAAGGAGTTATTTTATTTCAATTAAACAAGTTTAGAGCAGCAATAAAAGCATTCGAAACGGGAACCGAAACGCATAATCAAAATGCTGAGTACCTTATCCTAAGAGGAGTCCAGGATTTTAGAGCATTTTATTACATAGGGGCATGTCACGCAAAATTAAATCATGAGATGACAGCAATCTCTTTTCTAAAAAAAGCGCTCAAAATTAATCCTCAGTTTAAACCGGCACAAACTCTCCTTTCAGAATTAAAAAAGGATCAGCAAACAAACGGCTGATCCTTTTTCTATCCATCAGGATAAACGAATAATGCTTAAAGCTGCACCGGCACTTCCTCCAAGCAAAGTTGCAGCACCTAACAAACCGAATAGCTGAAGCTGTATTGTACTTCCTGACGCAAGAGTGACGATAAACGAGTTGTTAAAGTTGGATAAGGAAACTGCAGGTGTAATGACTGAACTTGTATAAGCTGAACCGTTTATTAAAATCCTTGAACTTACAAGAAGTCCAGCTGTCAAATTTATTTGATATGAAATATAATATCTCCCCGCTGGTGCCACAGTAAAAACAGTATTAGCTGGATTTACAGTAATGTCAGCTGAAAGATTCTGATCATTAGGGAGAGGTATTGTTGTGCCGCCTAAAACAACAGCAATTACACCGCCAGATGTATTACTTGCAAAACCCGAAGTAGCTGTAAGGCTGGTACCTGTGATACCTGTTGCTCCCGTCGCTCCAGTTACCCCTGTTGGACCAGTAACTCCCGTTGCTCCGGTTACACCCGTTGGGCCGATATCTCCTGTTGCCCCGGTTATCCCTGTTGCTCCGGTGTCTCCTGTCGCTCCAGTTATTCCTGTTGGGCCAGTAACTCCCGTTGCTCCGGTTACACCCGTTGGGCCGATATCTCCTGTTGCACCGGTTATCCCTGTTGCTCCGGTGTCTCCTGTCGCTCCAGTTATTCCTGTTGGGCCAGTAACTCCCGTCGCTCCAGTTATCCCTGTTGGGCCGATATCTCCTGTTGCCCCGGTTACACCTGTTGGGCCGGTATCTCCTGTTGCACCGGTTATCCCTGTTGCTCCGGTGTCTCCTGTCGCTCCAGTTATTCCTGTTGGGCCAGTAACTCCCGTTGCTCCGGTTACACCCGTTGGGCCGATATCTCCTGTTGCACCGGTTACACCTGTTGGGCCGGTATCTCCTGTTGCACCGGTTATCCCTGTTGCCCCGGTGTCTCCTGTCGCTCCAGTTATCCCTGTTGGGCCAGTAACTCCCGTCGCTCCAGTTATCCCTGTTGGGCCGGTATCTCCTGTTGCCCCGGTTACACCTGTTCCCCCGGCCGCTGCTAATAGGGTAAAGTCCGGAGAGGTGCCAGGTATTCCGCTAGGGCTATTAGTAGTTACGACATAGGAGCTGCCATTAAACGTTACGGGCTGGCCTGCTGTGTAGTTAGGAGCTGCCAATGGATCAAATGGCACTATCCCCTGTAATCCAGCACCTGTTGCTCCCGTTGGCCCTGTAGGCCCAACTCCCGCCAATAATGTGTAATCCGGCGAAGTTCCCGGAATCCCACTTGGCCCGTCAGTATTGACCACGTAAGATGAACCCTCATACAGTACAACTTGCCCTACTGTATAAAATGGAGCTGCTGCGGGATCAAATGTAACTATCCCTTGCAGACCTGCTCCAGTTGCACCTGTTGCTCCTGTAGGTCCTGTCGGGCCAGCCGCGGCTAATAATGTATAATCTGCAGAGGAATCTGGCAGCCCGGTTGGGGGAGAAGTGTTGACTACGTATGAGCTTCCGTTGTAGAGTACAACCTGCCCAGTCGGATAAGTTGGAGCAATCAGCGGGTTGAAAACCACAATGCCTTGCAATCCTGCTCCAGTAACACCAGTTGGTCCGGTTGGACCAGCAACACCTGTTGCTCCTGTAGGTCCTATAGGGCCAGCTGGTCCTGTGGGGCCACCGGCTGGTCCGGTAGCACCAGTTGGTCCAGTGGGTCCAGCTAATGTAGGAATACTTGCAATACTGTCTAATTTCGAACCGAGAAGGAGTTCTTGTTTCATTAGGCTATCGAGTGTACTTCGAACACTTTCATTCATATTAAAAATATCAGCTATAGTTGAAGGCGGGCCCGTTACCCCAGGAAGTGTCCCGAGAGCGTATTGTATTTTCTCTCCTTCAGCATTTATGATATGAGCCATTCCCAGCTCTTCCATAGCAATCGATGAAAGCAAAAGATTGATAGCATCATCTCTTGAGAGGGTGACGAGTGGAGTAATATTTGGCAAATTAGGCTGTGACAAAACGTACCTCCTTAAACAAGGAACAGCTCACACTTAAGGGTTTTATCGTGTAGCCGTACCTTTAGTATTTATAAAATTAAGTGAATATGTAATATGTTTATTCAGCATCGCTGTCCTTGTTTCTGATTTAATCATCCAAAAATTAGTTATCCAAAAAAATATTAGAGTTCATGTTTTCATCATTCAAAAATGCAGGAAATCTTTTCATTAATAAGTAAGGGATCACTTTGCCAATGCATTAATATTATATTCTTCAACCACTAACTTCATCACCAGACATGGAGAGTTATGACAATTGAAATAGATCTGTCTGTAACCCCTCTTTAGATTCTTTTATTGTAAAGTTAAACTTTATTACTTCTCTATTCATTTTTTCTGGAGCATTGATCATCATGGAGTGTGTACCGTATCCTTCTGCGCTGAATCTTATCCATTTGTACTCTCCAATTGCATCAACAATCATATGCTTGAATCAGGATTCGCAGCTTTTGCTGACATCCCCAGTTAGATTTAGAGTCGGAACTTGTAATAATGAGGGATAATATCCAAACAGTCCTGAGTATGCCTGTTTTGATTTACTAGCTAAGCCACATTCACCTTTTTTCAGGAAGGAATCATTCCGTCTCAACATTACGATATACATATAGTATCCGAATGATATGGCGAAGGGCGGAGGTTATGGTGAAAACGAGTATTATTGTTCTGACTTATAATCAATTAGCTTTAACAAAACAATGCTTGGAGAGCATATGGAAGCATACGAATAATGACTGTATAGAAGTAATTGTTATAGATAACGGCTCTCATGACGGTACACGTGACTACCTCAAACAGATAACTTCAATTAAGGCGATTTTTAATAAAACGAACGAAGGCTTCGCAAAAGCCTGTAATCAGGGTCTTGAAGTTGCCTCAGGGGACAATATTCTTTTTTTAAACAATGATACTGTTGTAACAAATCAATGGCTGGAGCCAATGATCAAGCTGCTTTATCAGGATGATAAAATCGGCATGGTCGGGCCTGTAAGCAATTATGTCAGCGGTCCGCAGCAAGTTCCCGTTAACTACACAAACGTTGAAGAAATTGAAGATTTTTCTCGTCTTTACTGTTTGCAGCAGCGAGGCAGATCAAAAGCTGTATTGAGGCTGGTCGGATTTTGCCTGCTTGTCAAAAAGAAGGTGTTGGATGAAGTCGGCGGTTTTGATGAACGTTTTGTAGGCGGTTCATTTGAGGATGATGATTTAAGCCTCCGCGTACTGCAAGCGGGGTATCAGCTAAAAATCGCTCTTGATTCGTTTGTCCACCATCACGGTCATGCCACGTTTACAGGCAATCCAGATTTAAGCATCAGTCAATTATATGAAGAAAACCGGCAACGCTTCAATGATAAATGGAAGGTGGATGTAACAACATTCTTTGACTCCCAGCCCCAGCTGACAGCACTTGTGCCAGCGGAAGCCGACTCTATCTTACATATCGGTTGCGGCACGGGAGCTGCGGGTACAGAGCTTTTGAACCGGCAATCCTGTTTATTGTATGGAATTGAAGAGGATGAGTTATTACAGACCATTGCAAGCCCCTATTACGAACAAGTCATTTCGGCAGATGTGGAAACATGCGACCTCCCTTACCCTGAGTCCTTTTTCGATGTCATTTTGATCGGAGACCTTTTAAACTGCTCGAAAAATCCCAGACATACAATTGAGACTCTTGCCGTTTATCTAAAGCCTTCTGGCTCGCTGATTTGCAGCATCCCAAATACTTCCTATGCAGATACATTTTTCTCTTTATTATGTGGTGCATCGACGTACACACATTTCATCACACCTCGCAACGTAAATACCCTATTTCCTGAATATCTTTATGACATAAAATCCATCACCTCCCATTCCTCCGATACTGAATCAAACATACAGCTCTTTTTACAAGAACTTCAATTCCTTGCCGGGCAATTTGGTTTGTCTTTGGATCACTTGTCAAAACATGCCCATATTGATTACATGTTTGTCCATGCCATAAAGAAAAAACAGAATAAAACGGAGGTGGCGATGTGATTTCAATCAGTTTATGCATGATTGTAAAAAATGAAGAGGCTGTTATTGGCCGATGCTTAGATTCTGTGCAGGAGATAGCTGATGAGATCAATATTGTGGATACCGGGTCAGTTGACAAGACGAAAGACATTGCTGCTCGCTATACAGACCGAATCTTTGATTTTAAATGGATTGACGATTTTGCGGCAGCCCGAAATTTTTCGTTTCAGCAGGCGACATCCGACTATATCTTATGGCTTGACGCCGACGACGTGTTTACCAAGAAGGATCAAGAGCTGTTATTGGATTTAAAAAGAACGCTTGACCCGGATATAGACGCGGTCTCAATGAAATACCATTTGGCTTTTGATGAAGAAAATAACGTCACATCCAGCTTAAGGAGATACCGGCTCGTAAAACGGGAAAAGAGCTTTAAATGGATCGGCGCGGTTCATGAATATCTAGAAGTATATGGGAAACTTCACCACAGTGATGTAGCGGTTTCTCACCTGCCACTTAGCCATGACGGAGATCGCAACCTCCGAATTTATGAAAAAATGGCCTCGTCAGGAAAGGATTTTTCTCCAAGAGATTTATTTTACTATGCGAACGAGTTGTGTGATCACGGAAAAATGGAGCAAGCGATTGAGTACTATTTACGTTTTTTACAAACGAAGCAGGGATGGGTCGAGGATAATATCAGAGCGTGCAATAAATTAGCAGACTGCTATCATTCATTGGGGCTGAAGGAAAAAGAATTAAGCTGGGTGCTCCACACGCTCGTCTATGGACCGCCTAGAGCAGAAACCTGCTGCAGGCTGGGATACTCTTTTTTAGAAAAAAACGATTTTCAAAGTGCGGTCTATTGGTATGAAAAAGCAATAGAAAACAAAGGAGCAGAAAACCTGGCTTTTCAAAACCGCGCCTGCGCGACCTGGCTTCCCCACCTGCAATTAGCCGTCTGCTACGATAAACTCGGCCAGCATCAGCTTGCCTATCAGCATAATGAATCGGCATTACAATACCGTCCCCATGATTCAAGAATGCTAGCCAACAAAAAATATTTTGAAGATATTCTAAGATGCAGACCGGCTCCGGGGGTGAACATCATGGAAATCAATAAAAATTCACTTGCTGATTCTATGAAAGAGTATGAGCTAAAAGATAAAGAGTATTACAAAGGCATCAACTGGCAGCTATTTGATCTGATAGAACCGCATGCGAAAACCATTCTTGAAGTCGGATGTGCTGAAGGCTTGTTTGGCGCAGCTGTGAAGGAAAAAACGAATTGCTCCTATTATGGGATCGAGTCTTATCCACCAGCTGCCGAAAAAGCAACACATTATATTGACGAAGTAATAACGGGAGACATTGAAACACTGAAGCTGCCTTTTCAAAAAAACACATTTGATCACATTATCTTCGGTGATGTTCTGGAGCACTTAATAGACCCGTGGGCAGTTTTAGGTAACATCAAGCCTTACGTAAAAGAAACAGGGAGCATCTTGGCAAGCATCCCGAATATCGGACATATCTCGATTTTCGAAAGTCTGCTGTCCGGCAAATGGACGTATATACAGGCCGGGCTGCTTGATAAAACACACTTCCGTTTTTTCACCTTGGAGGAAATGAAAAAGATGTTTCATGAAACAGGCTACAAGATCAGCCAAATCGAGCCTATTGTTTTTACGACTCATTATTATGAAAAAATGATCAGCAAACTTGCTTATGTCAGATCATGCATGGGAATTCACCATGCAGATCTTGAGGAGGAGGCCAGAGCCTATCAATATGTCATAAAGGCAGAGAAAAGATGAATCAGCATACAAACGAAAATTCAATTAGCTTCATTACATGTGTGAATGACGATACCCTTTATGATCTCTGTCTAAGACATATTCAGTCTCTTTCTGTACCGCCGCATATGAAGGTAGAATTAATCAATATCCGAGACGCAGACAGTATGGCGTCCGGCTACCAGGCGGCAATGGAGGACTCTGACTCAAAATATAAAGTGTATTTACATCAGGACACATTTATCATCAATCGTTCCTTTATTTATGATATTCTCCATGTCTTTCAGCAGAATGATCAGCTTGGCATGATAGGCGTCATAGGAGGTGAAGAAGTGCCGCAAAGCGGGATTTGGTGGGAGGCTTCTAAAAAAGCCGGAAAAGTCATTGAATACCGCAGTACGTACAGCTATTTATCATTTGATGAAATTGATGAAACTGTGAAAACAGTTCAAGCATTAGACGGTTTATTGCTGGCGACTCAGTATGATGTTCCATGGCGAAAAGAGATTTTTGACGGGTGGCATTTATACGATACTTCTCAATGCTTTGAGTTTAGAAAAAAAGGATATGCAGTCGGCATCCCTCATCAGAAAGAGCCATGGGTTTTACATGCATGCGGCAATGAGTTTGATTCTGACCAGTATTCTTATTATCTTGAAAGGTTTATTGATGAATATTTACCTTAACAGTTAGAAAACGCATAAGGACCTAAGTCCTTATGCGTTTTGTGTTTATACATACCTCACGCCATTTGCTGCTCGAGTATTTGCGTAAACTGTTGTTACATTTGACTGTGCTGTAATAATGACACTAACAGTATATACGTTGTTACCCGTACTAGTTGCAGTATCAACGTAAGTCGTAGAAATTACAAAGCTTTGTGCCCCTGCACCTGTTCCCGATCTATAGAAAGGAACTTCTGTTAGCAATGTTCCGTTTCTTCTTAGTCTAGTAGAACCACTAATCGTATAATTCGCTGTAGTGTTAGCAATAACATCTGCTGATAAGTCAATCTTTACTCTTTGACCACTTGTTATAGGAACTGTAAATGTGAGTATTGTTACTTCTGAATTCAATGGAGGATATAATTGCAGCTGTGTTGCCGTTTGGTCAAAGAAAATTTGTGAGGTTGGACCGGTATCTCCGGTTGGGCCTGTTGATCCTGTTGATCCCGTTGCTCCAGTTGCACCAGTTGGCCCTGTAGCTCCAGTTGCTCCTGTTTCTCCGGTAGCGCCAGTTACCCCAGTTGCTCCAGCAGACTCTATTAAAGAAACATCATCAATTAGAACAGATCCAAAAGTAGTTTTACTTATTACCCCTACTGCGTTTACTGCTTCAGCGGGGATTTTAATTGTTCTATATATTTCATTCCATGTATTAAATGAGACATTTGGCAAATTTCCGGCAGCAATGATAATTTCCTGTCCGCCTTCAATCTCTTCCCCTTCACTGTTAACAAATAAAATTTGTATAGTTACTTGAGGACTTGGGTACTCAATCCCAAACTTAGCTAACATGTTAAAATCAAATGCATCAGTTGTTTCAATTTCCCCTCCATAAATCACCCATTCGTACTCGTGTAATGGAAGTTGGAATTTCACTAATGGACTTAGACTTTTTTGGAAGTTTAGCAGAAATATTTGATTTAGGCCTAAATTTATAAGTGAGCTTTGCTTCTTCTGGATTTCTAGTTAACCACTTACTAGTCACAGCTAGTTCATCTTCTGTCTTAATGCCTCTCAGTGTTATTTCTATTTTAACCTCTGGCCATTTATCCTTAATGATTAAGCCACTCCAAAAATCTTCTTGCTGCAAAGTCTTTTTAGCTAATGAATAGTTTCTATTAAAAACTAAATTGAGGCTCTCTAAGAAATTTGATTTTCCAACATTATTTTCGCCTATTATTATGGACAATCCTTCATTTAAGCTTATTTTAAAATCATTAAAGCTCCTATAATTTTGAATATGAACTTGATATATATACATACTTTCCTCCCTGTTTATTGTCATCACATATTTGTTTTGCTCCTTTATCATTATAATCGACATATTTTCTAAACTTCCATTTTTTTAAAAATTTGTATACTCCTTATCATTTATAACCATTGAACGCTTTATTTACCAGTATAAATTCAGTAGCATTTCGGTTAAAATATAAACAGAACAAACGTTCGGGAGTGGTTTTATGACTGAAAGAAACATTCTTCTTGTCGATATGGAGTCATTCTACGCTTCTGTAGAAAAATCAACAGCACCTCACCTAAGAAATCAGCCTGTTATCGTATCAGGGGATCCCGAAAGACGCAGCGGTATTGTGCTAGCTGCTTGTCCCATAGCTAAACAATTTGGTGTAAAAAATGCTGAACAGCTCTGGGAGGCACAAATAAAATGTCCAAATGCAGTTATCTTGCGTCCTCACATGCAACAATACATTAATGTCTCTGTTATGATTACTGAATTACTTGAGCAGTATACAGACTTAGTTGAACCGTTTTCAATCGACGAACAATTCCTTGATATAACTGGAAGCACTAAACTATTTGGTGCTCCTGAAGTTATCGCAAAAAAAATACAATCCTCTATTAGGAGTAAAACAGGCATTTATGCCCGTGTTGGAATAGGTCCAAATAAAGTATTGGCCAAAATGGCGTGTGATCATTTTGCTAAAAAAAATACATCAGGTATCTATGAACTGAATTTCTCAAATTTAAAGCAAGATTTATGGCCATTACCTGTTGGTAAGCTGTTTGGTGTGGGAAAACGGATGGAAAAACATTTAAACAGAATGGGAATCAGCACAATTGGAGGATTAGCAGTTCATCCCATAACACTTCTGAAAAAACGTTGGGGAATCAATGGAGAACTTTTGCAAAGAACCGCCAATGGAATAGACCCTTCCCCTGTAACAGTAAACACACATGACCAACAAAAGGCGATTGGACATAATATGACCCTCCCTTATGACTACAGTACCTTTGAAGATATTCAGGTTATTTTACTTGAACTAAGTGAAGAGGTGGCCCGCAGAGCTCGTTTTAAGCACTACATTGGACATACAGTATCTGTAAGCATTCGTGGAGCTGATTTTAATTTTATCTCAGGATTTCATCGGCAAAAAAAGCTAGATTCTCCTACCCATTTCGGAATGGACATTTTTAATGCAGCCGTAGAATTATTTCAGCAACATTGGGATGGCCAACCTGTCCGGAGCATCGGAATTACCCTTTCTCAATTACAGTCAGATCGCTATTATCAACTTAACTTGTTTGAACTTCATCAAAAAAAAGAAAACTTGAGTAAAGTATTTGATGAAATTCACACAAAGTACGGTCCTGCTTCTTTACTTCATGCCTCTTCTTTAACAAAGGCCGGCCAAGCGAACCATCGTGCCGAAAAAATAGGAGGACATTACAAATAATCGAGGTGATATTTATGAATCCCAATAAGTTAACACCAGGCCATAACCTCATGTGGGAATCAAGCCGTATGATGCTACCTGAACATCGAGAGTTATTACTAGATAAAAGACGGAAAGAAAGAGAATTTCGCCAAAGCAAGCTTAGTGACGACCAATTAGATGAAATCAATCGTATCATTTTACAATCTATAAACGAGGATCGCGCTATCACGATCACGTATGCTTCAACTTATGAGAAAAAACATTTTTGGGGATGGGTGACACAAGTTAAGCAACATCAATTAAAAATCATAAACGATGAAGATGCAATAACAATACCCTATCAACAAATTATTTCAGTTGAACTCTCTTATTAGAAGCCGACTATCTCAAAATAGTCGGCTTCTTTGAACCATGTTATAAATCAAGCTGATCATCATATTCAAGACCATGCAAGTGTAATTTTCTAGTTAACATCAGATTATGATGCAATAATCTTTGATGCCGAACTTTCAACTCTCCATAGTCTTGCGCATGTGCCTTGGAACGATTCTTTTCATTTTTGTATGCTTCTTCAAGTCGATGAATTTTAGTTTCTTTTTTTTGTAATTCAGCTTTTAAACAAGCAATTTTTTTTTCAAGTTTATCTTCCTCAGTAAGGTCATTTTTTTTAGAAATCTTTATATTCTCACCGTGCCAATTTTTATCCCAAAGAGAACGCAAATGTGGTTTATAGAGCACTGTGCGGCTTAATTGGGTTAACTCCGAGAGTTTTTTTGCAGTAATTCGAGAATTTGGTCCTTCTAAATCACGAAAATACTGAATTGCCCAATTGACTTTTTCAATACTTTCGTTTCTCTTTCTCTGCTGCAACATTAAGATTCCCTCATTAGGCATACGAAAAATCACTCCCAATTATATGATTCCAAATCCTTTTTAGCTTTATTTAAGACCAACTTTTCCTTATAATGAGCAACCCCATTTTCGCATATGGAAATAATCCTTTCGAGATAACTAGGTTGCGAACAGCATTTTCAAAATGGGCTGCACGCCTAGAATCTCCTGAAGTTCTATTAATAAATTTCTCCCAGTAAGCATATTCGGCCCTATAATCAGATAGATATTCAATTTTTGGTACAAACCAATCACACGCATAACATTCAAAATGCACTGAGGTACCTTGAGGATTACAGCCTGAAATATCACTGCAAATACCGACACCTTTTTTCCCATTAGCCTCCCACGTTAAATAACGCCTAGGATCTTTAGATAATTGGTGAGTTGTCCTTTCATCTAAATTTAGAATTTTCCCTTTGAATTCCACAGCACTTTGATGGGGTTTACTCAATTGGGAAATTCCTAAATGAATTTTCTTGTGCTTTTCAACCAGCTGATGAGTATAGAATTTTGTCATGGATTCATTTTTATGTCCGGTTAGGCGGCGAACTTGTTCAATTGTATATCCAACGGTATATAACCTCTCAGTTACAGCGCTATGCCGGAAATGATGAGTGGTGGGGATTATTAATTGATTATGTTTGTTTCTTATGTTCTTAATTAAACCCATTTGTTTCAACAAATCATTTATTTTTGGCCCTGTCCAATTATATAGTTGATTAGTAAATTTTTGATTAAAACGAAAGTTTAATCCGTTGTCATCATAAAAATTCCATCTTCTAATAAGAAAAAGATAGTCGTGTTTTTGCTTTTGACCGATTGGATATTTAGAAAGATTTAAGTTAGTTTGTTCTTGAAGTTTTTTAATGAGGTCAATTACGTATTTTCCGTGGCCTTGATATACTACAGGGATTGATTTAATTACAGGCTTACCATAGCCTCCACTTTGTTTAAAAGTGGGAATTTGAATAACATATTCACTATTAACTCTTAAGACAATCCCTTTTCATAGATAATACTTCCGTAATGCGATTTGGGAAGGAACGAATAAGCCAATACAATGTTCGAAATTCTAATGGTATATTTAATTGTTCATCTTTCAGAAGAGTATCCCAGATTTTAAGATCCTCAGAACTAATTAAATTTTCTTTTTTATATCTACTTTGCTTAAAAGGATTTATTC
>NZ_MOEO01000047.1:0-218 GCF_001875785.1 Bacillus sp. FMQ74
AACAAATGCCTTCTGGATGAAGGTACTGGGCGTTTCTCACAGGATGTGAGAGCCCTTAGCGGAGTTTCCTTACCTTTCCGCCATTAGAGAGGTGTTCTCTCAAAACTAGATAACAGGTGTGACATCAATCAAAAATGTGGTTAAGTCCTCGATCGATTAGTATCTGTCAGCTCCATGTGTCGCCACACTTCCACCTCAGACCTATCAACCTGATCATC
>NZ_MOEO01000006.1:0-261273 GCF_001875785.1 Bacillus sp. FMQ74
ATGAGATTTCCCATTCCGCAAGGAAGTAAGATCCCTGAAAGATGATCAGGTTGATAGGTCTGAGGTGGAAGTGTGGCGACACATGGAGCTGACAGATACTAATCGATCGAGGACTTAACCACATTTTTGATTGATGTCACACCTGTTATCTAGTTTTGAGAGAACACTCTCAATTTGTTTGGTGGCGATAGCGAAGAGGTCACACCCGTTCCCATACCGAACACGGAAGTTAAGCTCTTCAGCGCCGATGGTAGTCGGGGGTTTCCCCCTGTGAGAGTAGGACGCCGCCAAGCTTTAATCTTAAATTATTATCATCGCGGGGTGGAGCAGTTCGGTAGCTCGTCGGGCTCATAACCCGAAGGTCGCAGGTTCAAATCCTGCCCCCGCAACCAAATTTCAAAATGGTCCGGTAGTTCAGTTGGTTAGAATGCCTGCCTGTCACGCAGGAGGTCGCGGGTTCGAGTCCCGTCCGGACCGCCATTAATGTAAACGAAACGATCATGTTTTCGTTTTTTTTGTGTTTTCTTTTACTGTATCTTCTGCTTGGTGTCTTAGCCAAGCTTTCTTTATATCGGCAACATCTTGGATATTCCAGCAAAATTCGATAAACTAGGGAGAGCACATATAGGCATAACCAAGGTTGAAAGGAGGTTTTGGTTCATGGATGAATTTAATTTGATACATAGCATTATTCCGCGGACCATTCACCATTCTTCCGTTGATGTAGGAATAGGTGATGATGCAGCGCTCTACACTGCGAAACACGGCGTTCAGGAAATTGTTTGTGTTGATACTATGGTAGAAGACGTGCACTTCAAATTACACTATTCCTCACCTGAAGATATCGGGTATAAGGCGTTAGCCGTTAATATAAGTGATATTGCCGCGATGGGAGGCATTCCTAAGTTTTATCTGGTATCACTTGCTGTACCTTCAAAATGGACTGAATCTGAAATCAAGGCGATGTATGAAGGAATGAATGAACTGGCGAAACTATATCATATGGATCTGATTGGCGGCGATACAGTTTCTACCGCTGACAAATTAGTCGTTACAGTCACTGTGATCGGTGAAATTGAAAAGGGGCATGCCTGTTTGCGGAGCTTGGCAAAACCGAATGATATTGTGTTTGTAACCGGTGAAATCGGTTCTTCTGCAGCAGGACTTTCTTTACTGCTGGAAGAGACTAATCTTCAAAACTCATCTGTGGAAACGGATTACTTTATCCACAGACATAAACGGCCTCAGCCAAGAGTAAGCGTCGGCAGATTGTGCTCAAGTATGAAGCGTGCGGCTTTAAATGATATTAGTGACGGATTGGCTAGTGAATTGAACGAGATTGCAGAAGCCAGCTGTGTTTCAATTGAAATTGATGAAAGCATGCTTCCAATTCATCCTGATTTGCCTAAGCTTCATCGTAACTGGAAAGAATGGGCTTTGTTTGGCGGTGAGGATTTTGAGCTGACAGGGACGGTTTCAAATGACGAGTGGGAAGTGTTGAAGCAGGAGTGTGAAACACGGCAACTACCCATTACAAAGATTGGACATGTTAGGGAAAGAACAAAATCCAATGTGATCCTAAAAGTAGATAGAACATCAATGATTTTAGAGAAAAAAGGATATAATCATTTTAAATAAGACAGGTGACTCGTGTGAAGCAATTAAAGTGGAGAACCGTAAATCCTGAAGAAACAAAAGCAATTGCCAAGCTGGCTGCATCGTTTGCTAAACCAGGAGACGTCCTAACATTAGAGGGCGATTTAGGTGCAGGTAAAACGACTTTTACGAAAGGTTTTGCGGAAGGGCTGGGAATTACACGTGTTGTAAACAGTCCGACTTTTACAATTATAAAAGAATATAACGATGGCTCGCTTCCTCTTTATCATATGGATGTATATAGAATGGAAGATGAAAGTGAAGATTTGGGACTCGATGAATATTTTCACGGACAAGGTGTCTGTCTCGTTGAATGGGCCCATTTAATTGAAGAACAGCTGCCGCAGGAGCGTCTGCAAATTGTCATCAAAAGAGCTGGTGATAATGAGCGGGAAATCACCTTTACTGCTGTCGGGAATCGGTATGAAATGCTTTGTGAGGAGATAAGTAGACATGACAATATTAGCAATTGATACATCAAATTATACATTGGGCATTGCGCTGCTTCGAGGAGACACCGTTATAGCAGAATACATTACATACTTGAAAAAGAACCATTCTGTAAGAGCGATGCCTGCCGTTCATTCATTGCTGAATGATTGTGATATGGTACCGCAGGACCTTTCTAAAATTGTCGTTGCAAAAGGCCCTGGTTCATATACAGGAGTAAGAATAGGTGTGACGCTCGCCAAAACGCTTGCCTGGTCTTTACACATTCCGATTTCTGCTGTATCAAGCCTTGAGGCGCTTGCAGCAAATGGCCGGCATTTCGACGGTCTGATCAGTCCTATCTTTGATGCAAGACGGGGACAGGTTTATACAGGTCTTTATGAAAATAAAAACGGGCTTTTTGAGCAAGTTGTTCCTGATCAAAATGTGATGCTGGCCGAATGGCTGGAGATGCTAAAAGAAAAGGATCGTCCTGTTTTGTTTTTAGGTCACGATACTTCTATTCACAAGCAGATGATCGAGGGTGTGCTTGGGACAAAAGGGTTCATTGGAGCTGCTGCTCAGCATAACCCGCGTCCTTCAGAATTGGCTTTTTTAGGGGCTGAAAAGGAAGCAGCTGATGTTCACGGACTTGTCCCTGATTACTTGCGGCTGGCAGAAGCTGAAGCGAAATGGATTGAAAGTCAAAAGTAGGGTGATAGGATGAAAACAAAAGCAGCGGTCAGAAATATGCGGCTTGAAGATATAGACCACGTATACGAAATCGAAGCATCCTCCTTTACGTCTCCTTGGACGAAGGATTCGTTTTATCATGAGATGCTGGAAAATCCGTATGCTCATTATCTCGTGATTGAAAAGGACGGCCATCTTGCTGGGTATTGCGGGATTTGGATTGTGATGGACGATGCCCAAATTACAAATATAGCGATAAAACCAGAGTATCGCGGCCAGTCTTTAGGAGAAACGCTTTTTCGCTCAGCTGTTGAACTGTGTAAAGAAAAAGACGCAAGGCGGCTTTCGCTTGAAGTGAGGGTTTCGAATCATCCTGCTCAAGGCTTATATAAGAAATTCGGGATGCAGCCTGGCGGAATAAGAAAGAACTATTATACTGATAACGGGGAAGATGCGTTAATTATGTGGGTGACGATAAATGAGTGAGCAAAAAGACATGTACGTATTAGGAATTGAAACAAGCTGTGACGAGACTGCGGCGGCTATTGTGAAAAACGGGAAAGAGATCATTTCAAACGTAGTAGCGTCTCAAATTGAAAGCCATAAGCGCTTTGGAGGCGTCGTTCCGGAAATAGCTTCAAGACATCATGTTGAACAAATTACATTGGTCATAGAAGAGGCTTTTCGTAAAGCTGGCATGACGTATAGGGATATTGATGCGATTGCAGTAACGGAAGGTCCGGGACTGGTGGGAGCTCTTCTTATCGGAGTGAACGCTGCTAAAGCATTGAGCTTTGCACATAACATTCCGTTAGTAGGCGTTCATCATATAGCCGGTCATATATACGCGAACCGTCTTGTAGAAGACATCGTGTTCCCGGCACTGGCATTGGTCGTTTCAGGAGGCCATACAGAACTGGTTTATATGAAGGAACATGGATCATTTGAAGTCATTGGGGAAACCCTTGATGATGCGGCAGGAGAAGCTTACGATAAAGTGGCGCGGACGATGGGACTGCCATATCCAGGTGGACCGCAAATTGACAAGCTAGCTGAAAAAGGGAATGACAATATTCCACTTCCTCGCGCATGGCTTGAAGAAGGCTCTTACAACTTCAGCTTCAGCGGGTTGAAGTCTGCGGTGATCAATACGCTTCATAATGCGTCTCAAAAAGGGCAAGAGATTGCTCCGGAAGATTTATCTGCCAGTTTCCAAAATAGTGTGATCGATGTCTTGGTGACCAAAACGGCGCGCGCAGCAAAGGAATATGATGTCAAACAGGTCCTTTTAGCCGGAGGAGTAGCTGCAAATAGAGGTCTCAGAGCTGCATTAGAAAAGGAATTTGCCCAGCATGAAGGGGTTTCGCTTGTCATTCCTCCGTTAGCGTTATGCACAGATAATGCTGCGATGATTGCTGCCGCTGGCACAATTGCTTTTGAAAAGGGCATTCGCGGTGCATATGATATGAATGGGCAGCCCGGCCTTGAATTGACTTCTTATCAAAGTCTCACGAGATAATAGCGTGAGACTTTTTATGTGTTATTAACAGATAATTCACAATTTATCCACATGTCTGTGAGTAATTATAGAGATATAGATGGATAAAGGGCTGAAGTCACTGTTAATAAAGTGGATAAATTCAGAATATTTTGTGGATATTGTGTATAAAGCGCTTACTTTGTTTGCTTATTAGGATATGTTCTGTGTATAAAAAGCACCTCTAAAAAGAGGTGCTTGACTTTTTTAATCTTCTTCTGTGGATAGTTCTTCCCATTCGGACAAAAGAGATTCCAGCTCCTGATTGAGTTTCTCATTGTCTGCATGGATAGCTTGTACTTTTTCATGGTCTTGATAGACTTCAGGGTCACATAGCAATTCATCATTGCGGCTGATGTTTTCTTCAATGGTCTGAACAGTGGCTTCAATTTCTTCAATCCGACGAAGCCGTTGGCGCTCTTTCTTTTTCCATTCTTTTTCTTCCTCGTAGGAACGTTTGGAGTCAGACTTCACTGTAGCTGGCGTTGTTTCAGTTTCCTCTTGCTGATTCATTTTCTCCAATTCAAGCTGCTCTGTTTTTTTCTCTGTATAATAATCGTAATCTCCCAGATACTCCTCTATATGGCTTGAAGAAAGCTCTAACACTCTCGTGGCAATTCTGTTAATAAAATATCTGTCATGTGAGACAAATAACAGTGTGCCTGGATAATCAATCAGCGCGTTTTCGAGAACTTCTTTGCTGTCTAAGTCCAGATGGTTCGTCGGTTCATCAAGGATGAGAAAGTTGGCTTTTTGAAGCATCAGCTTAGCTAGAGCCAATCTTGCTTTTTCGCCCCCGCTCAGTGAATGGACGGGTTTCAGCACGTCATCTCCGGAGAATAAGAAATTTCCGAGACACGTTCTGATTTCTTTTTCTGGGAGCCCGGGGTACTCGTCCCACAGCTCATCAAGGACACGTTTAGAGGAAGTCAGTTCAGCCTGTTCCTGATCATAATAGCCGACACTGACATTTGAGCCGAATGAGATCGTTCCTTGATCTGGTTTTAGGGTGTCTATTAATGTTTTCAGCAGTGTCGATTTACCAATTCCGTTAGGACCGACAAGCGCGGCGCTTTCTCCTCTTGTCAGCATGAATGACACTTCTGTTAAAAGCGGCGGCTGGTTTTCATAGCTGATTGTGAGATCCTGAACACGGAGGACTTCATTTCCGCTCTGTTTTGTAATATCAAAATGAAAGTTTGCGGATTTTTCATCGCCAAGCGGTTTTGACATGACTTCCATTCGCTCAAGCTGCTTTCTGCGGCTTTGCGCCCTTTTGGTGGTAGAGGCTCTCGCCAGATTCCGGTCTACGAAGTCTTGCAGCTTTGCGATTTCGTCCTGCTGCTTTTCATACATTTTAAGATCTTTTTCATACTGCGCGGCTTTTTGGTCGAGATAAGCGCTGTAGTTGCCGTGATACTTTTTGCTTTCGGCTCTTGATACCTCGTATACCTGGTTTACCACTTTGTCCAAAAAGTAGCGGTCATGCGAAACGATGAGAATGGCGCCTGAATAGCCTTGTAAATAATGCTCAAGCCAGGTAAGCGTATCAATATCCAGATGGTTTGTCGGCTCATCGAGAATGAGCAAATCAGGCTGTGTTAACAGAAGCTTACCTAAAGCCAGTCTTGTTTTTTGGCCTCCGCTGAGGCTTTGAACCTGTGTAGAATCGTCAAAATGGCTGAAGCCGAGGCCATGCAGCACAGATCTGACATCCGCTTCATATTGATAGCCGCCTTTATCTTTGAATTCCTGCTGAAGGCGGTCGTAGGTTTTCATGATGCTTTCTAATTCACCCGGATCAGCTGCCGCCATTTTTTCTTCCATAGCCCGCATTTCCTTTTCCATTGCTTTTAAGTGGTCAAAAACAGTCAGCAGCTCTTCTTTTATGGTAAGCTTAGAATCCAAGCCAGTATGCTGGGCGAGATATCCCATTGTAATATCTTTCGGTTTAATAATTTCGCCCTTTTCATACGAAAGCTGACCTGCGATAATTTTAAGGAGCGTGGATTTTCCGGCGCCATTTCTTCCTACAATGGCGATGCGATCACGATTTCTGACTTCCAGCTTTATATTGTTTAAAATAGTATCAGCACCAAACGATTTGGACAGCTGATTAACTTGTAAGATCATCATATTATTTCACCTCTGCTATAATAAGTTAAGTGTAGCTTATGAACCAGAAGTCAGCAAACAATACATTGGCCATATAAGACATAGAGATGAAAATAGTGTATGATCTGTTTAAGGAGCGTTTTAATATGAATGGATTTTCTCATTTTAATGAACAAGGCAGAGCCCAGATGGTGGATATCAGCGAAAAATCTTCGACTGTCCGTACTGCGGCGGCTGTTTCAAGCGTACACATGAAGAATGAGGTGTACGATAAAATACAGAGTCACGATATCGGCAAAGGAGATGTACTGGCTGTCGCACAGGTGGCAGGCATTATGGCCGCAAAGCAAACGTCGAATATCATTCCGATGTGCCATCCGCTTTCACTGAGCGGGGTAGATATATCATTTGACTGGAAAATAAAAGAAGCAGAAGTTATACTTCATATAAAAGCACAGGTCAAAACGAAAGGGAGTACAGGTGTGGAAATGGAAGCGCTCACTTCTGCATCGGTGTGCGCTCTTACCGTTTACGATATGTGCAAGGCCCTTGATAAGGGAATGGTCATCGGCCCTACTTTCTTGCTGGAGAAGACAGGCGGGAAAAACGGTGACTTTAAAAGAGAACTATCCGAGTATAATTTGGAGGACCAAAAATGAATAAGGATCAATCAAAAATTCCGCAGGCGACGGCGAAACGGCTGCCGCTTTACTATCGCTTTTTAAAGAATCTGCATGCGTCAGGAAAACAGCGTGTATCATCCGCTGAACTTAGTGATGCCGTAAAGGTTGATTCTGCCACGATTCGGAGGGATTTTTCCTATTTTGGAGCTCTTGGCAAAAAAGGATACGGATATAATGTGGATTATTTGCTGTCTTTTTTCCGAAAAACGCTTGATCAGGATGAGATGACTGATGTCATTTTGATTGGTGTCGGGAACTTGGGAACGGCATTTCTTCACTATAATTTCACAAAAAATAATAACACAAAAATTTCTATGGCTTTTGATATAAATGAGAGTAAAATAGGAACTGAGGTAGGCGGCGTGCCCGTCTATAACCTTGATGACCTTGAACAACACGTAAAAGATGAATCAGTTGCCATTCTTACAGTGCCAGCAGTTGCCGCTCAATCCATTACAGACAGATTGGTTGCGTTAGGAATCAAGGGAATCCTTAATTTTACGCCGGCCCGTTTGAATGTGCCGGAACACATTCGAATTCATCATATAGATTTAGCAGTTGAGCTTCAGTCACTAGTTTATTTCTTGAAGCATTATTCAGTTTTAGAGGAAATCGAATAGAGGGAAAGGAGGAGCCCAAATATGCCGATCGGTCCTGGAAGCCTTGCTGTTATTGCAATCGTTGCTCTGATTATCTTCGGTCCCAAAAAGCTGCCTGAATTGGGCAAAGCAGCGGGAGACACACTTCGTGAATTCAAAAACGCTACAAAAGGATTAACGAGTGATGAAGAGGAAAAAAAGAAAGAAGATCAGTAAGTTAGGATGACACGAATGAAAGTGAATCAAATGTCGCTGCTGGAGCATATTGCTGAGCTTCGAAAACGGTTGCTGATTGTAGCGCTGGCGTTTGTCGTTTTCTTTATCGCGGGATTTTTTTTAGCGAAGCCGATTATTGTGTATCTGCAAGAAACAGATGAAGCAAAGCAGCTTACGCTTAACGCGTTTAACCTGACAGACCCGCTTTATGTGTTTATGCAATTTGCGTTTATCATCGGCATTGTCCTGACCTCGCCGGTTATTCTTTATCAGCTTTGGGCTTTTGTGAGCCCGGGCCTCTATGAGAAAGAGCGCAAAGTAACGCTCAGCTACATTCCGATCTCTATTTTGCTGTTTTTAGCGGGCTTATCTTTTTCATATTATATTTTATTTCCTTTTGTTGTTGATTTTATGAAGCGGATCTCTCAGGACTTGAATGTCAATCAGGTGATCGGAATTAATGAATATTTTCATTTTCTTCTGCAGCTGACGATTCCGTTTGGACTGCTGTTCCAAATGCCGGTCATCCTCATGTTTTTGACCAGGCTTGGAATTGTGACCCCGATGTTCTTAGCAAAAATCAGAAAGTATGCGTATTTTACGCTGCTGGTGATCGCTGCCCTGATTACACCGCCTGAGCTACTGTCTCATATGATGGTGACGGTCCCGCTTTTGGTTTTATATGAAATCAGTATCCTTATATCAAAGGCCGCTTATCGGAAAGCACAGAAAAGCAGTGCAGCCGATCAGGATGTGTCTTCCGGTCAATAATAAAAAATCCATTTCTCATGTGAGAAATGGACTTTTTTATTTCTGGTTCTTTTTGATTTTAAATGAAAAGGCGAACATCTTAAAAGAAATGCTGATGTTGTAAGCGGCGAACACCATCAGCAGGATGGAGTAAAATGACCACATGCTGCCTGGCGAGCTTGCGGCAAGATAAGTAAAGATGCACCCTACGGCAAAGTAGATCATTCCCCAAACTACCGGGTTTCTCATAAAAATAATCCTCCAATAATCAGTTGCATTTGTGTGCTCTGCTGTTCAAGGTAATTCCGAACAGGCTCAAGCTGCATGATGACGACGAATGTATTCATCATTAAATGGGCGAAAATCGGCACCCATATCCGTTTTGTTCTCGCATATAAAAATGCAAAGGTAAAGCCCATTGCTGTATATAGAAGAAGATGCTTCAAATCAGCGTGAACAATACCGAAAATAACCGAGCTGATCAGTCCTGCGAAAAAGAAATTCGTTTTTTCGTACAGCGTCCCAAAAATGATTTTTCTGAAGATGATTTCTTCTAATATAGGCCCGACGATGGAAGAAACGATAATCATGAGCGGGACTGCCTGAATGACATCCAGAATCGCTTGTGTATTTTCTGATTCTCTTCCGATGCCAAAAACATAATATTCAATAGAGCCTGCTATTCCTTGAGAGAAAAGGGCAATGAAAAAACCGGCTATCGCCCAAAGGATAGAAAGTCCGATTGAGTCCTTCTGTCCGTTTCGCAGCGTTTCTTTCGGAACGGTTCTCAGAATCAGCAGAACAACAACGAGACAGGCGATAAAGCTGATGACGGACCATAATCCTTGTGCATGCAGCATATTTTCATTTGTAGGCTGTCCTCCGGCATAACCGAATTTAAATAACAAGGGAATCGCGATTAATGCGGAAAACTGCATGATGATATATGTCAAAATAATAAACCAATACTGTTTTCTCAAATGGTATGTACTCCTTTGTTAAGTGGGTTTCGTTCATCTACAGCTATTGTAACATAATCGGTACGGGGGTGAAAAAGCTAACGGAAAAGGGAGCGGAAAAGAATGATGTAAGCGTGAAAAATTTTTTATCTTATCACTTGAAATTGGAAGGGAGATTCTTTATTATAAGAATTGTGTTAGCACTCTTTAGTGCTGAGTGCTAAAATTACATATTCATACTATTGAGGAGGTTATTACATTGTTAAAGCCATTAGGTGATCGCGTTGTCATTGAACTCGTAGAATCTGAAGAAAAAACTGCCAGCGGAATTGTGTTGCCGGATTCTGCAAAAGAAAAACCGCAAGAAGGCAAAATCGTGGCAGCTGGTTCAGGTCGCGTGTTAGAAAGCGGAGAGCGCGTTGCTTTAGAAGTAAAAGAGGGCGACCGCATTATCTTCTCAAAATACGCAGGTACTGAAGTGAAATACGAAGGTACTGAATACTTAATCTTACGTGAAAGCGACATTTTAGCTGTTATCGGCTAATTCTTAAATAAACAATATTTAAAACATTTGAGGAGGTCTTGTAAACATGGCAAAAGAAATTAAGTTTAGTGAAGAAGCTCGCCGCGCAATGCTTCGCGGTGTCGATGCACTTGCTGATGCTGTTAAAGTAACTTTAGGACCAAAAGGACGCAACGTGGTTCTAGAGAAAAAATTCGGTTCTCCGTTAATCACAAATGACGGTGTAACAATCGCTAAAGAAATCGAGCTTGAAGATGCGTTTGAAAACATGGGTGCGAAGCTTGTTGCTGAAGTAGCCAGCAAAACAAACGACGTTGCCGGTGACGGTACAACAACTGCAACAGTTCTTGCACAAGCAATGATCCGTGAAGGCCTTAAAAACGTAACAGCAGGCGCTAACCCTGTAGGCGTGCGTAAAGGTATGGAACAAGCTGTAGCGGTTGCGATCGAAAACTTAAAAGAAATTTCTAAGCCAATCGAAGGCAAAGAGTCTATCGCTCAGGTTGCTGCGATCTCTGCTGCTGATGAAGAAGTCGGAAGCCTTATCGCTGAAGCAATGGAGCGCGTAGGAAACGACGGCGTTATCACAATCGAAGAGTCTAAAGGCTTCACAACTGAGCTTGAAGTTGTTGAAGGTATGCAATTCGACCGCGGATATGCGTCTCCTTACATGGTAACTGACTCTGATAAGATGGAAGCGGTTCTTGACAATCCTTACATCTTAATCACAGACAAAAAAATCACAAACATCCAAGAAATCCTTCCTGTGCTTGAGCAGGTTGTTCAGCAAGGCAAACCATTGCTTCTGATCGCTGAGGATGTTGAAGGCGAAGCGCTTGCAACACTTGTTGTGAACAAACTTCGCGGCACATTCAACGCAGTTGCTGTTAAAGCTCCTGGCTTCGGTGACCGCCGTAAAGCAATGCTTGAAGACATCGCTGTCCTTACTGGCGGAGAAGTCATCACAGAAGATCTTGGCCTTGACCTGAAATCTACTCAAATCGCTCAATTGGGACGCGCTTCTAAAGTTGTCGTTACTAAAGAAAACACAACAATCGTTGAAGGCGCTGGCGAAACAGACAAAATTTCTGCCCGCGTGACTCAAATCCGCGCTCAAGTGGAAGAAACAACTTCTGAGTTCGACAGAGAAAAATTACAAGAGCGTCTTGCGAAGCTTGCTGGCGGCGTAGCTGTCATCAAAGTCGGCGCTGCGACTGAAACTGAGCTGAAAGAGCGTAAACTTCGCATCGAAGACGCCCTGAACTCAACTCGCGCAGCTGTTGAAGAAGGCATCGTATCCGGTGGTGGTACAGCGCTTGTCAACGTATATAACAAAGTCGCTGCAGTTGAAGCTGAAGGCGATGCTCAAACAGGTATCAACATCGTGCTTCGCGCGCTTGAAGAGCCAATCCGTCAAATCGCACACAACGCTGGACTTGAAGGATCCGTCATCGTTGAACGCCTCAAAAACGAAGAAATCGGCGTAGGCTTCAACGCTGCAACTGGCGAATGGGTAAACATGATCGAAAAAGGTATCGTTGACCCAACAAAAGTTACACGCTCAGCTCTTCAAAACGCTGCGTCTGTAGCTGCAATGTTCTTAACAACTGAAGCCGTTGTCGCTGACAAGCCAGAAGAAAACGCTGGCGGCGGAATGCCTGACATGGGCGGCATGGGCGGTATGGGCGGCATGATGTAAAACCGACAAAAAACCCTTGATTTACAAGGGGTTGTCGGCAACGGACGTCATTTTTGATGCCCTATTGTTCCATTTATGAATTTTCGAGGCTTCTCATGAGTTCACCGAACTTGTGAGAAGCTTCTTTTTTTCTGTTTTTCGTAGTTTGATTTTTTCACCACTGTTCTATATCGATTTTCAATAGTTTTGATCTACCGGCTTAGATTCCTGTTTACGTCTTCTTTGACAAAAGGCTTACTGTAACTTCAGTAAACTGCATTTCTGTTATGATTATAAAAAGGGTTTAAAAATTATTCGTTCAAACCTCTGTTACTTCTCTCCCTATTGCAGACAGGAGATGGTATCCTCTCATAAGACAAAAAAGCCCCAGTTATCTAAATAAATAGTGTCACCAACACTCTTAGACGTTTACCCAAGGAAAACACTGTCAAAGAGAAATCCTTTTAAAAAGTCTATTTGTGCTGCTTTTAGCTACTAAGACGATGTATGTTAAATATATAGAACGGCAGAATAATCTGATTCTCAAAAATTCACTGGCGATGTAGTTAGGTTCTTCCACCAACATCTTGATAATATTCATCCCTACTCTATGGAGACCGACATTCCAATTATTAAATCTAATATTAGTTTTTTATGATTACCAAGGAGGACTTCATAGTGCATTTTTCAGAAATGATAGATCGTTTGGCTTTATATGATTTACACAGAAAAAGAAGCAAAGATAAACATTTTTCTGCTGCTATTACAGCCGATATCGATGATAGAGAGGAATTTTACAGTGCAAATATAGCTGATGTTTCAATTGACTTGAATGAATCTAAAAAAAATTATAGGGTTGGAACATTTCGTTATGAATCCTTAATTCAAACTGGGAATCCTGTTAATGATACTTTAAAAGGGGAGGTTTTTTTAAATGAAAATGATCTAGAGCCACCCAATGTCATCTTTGTACACGGCTGGCGCATGAATTCGTACAATAGGATCAAAAAAATATTTCATAATCGCATAATGAACGATTTAGGATGGAACATGTATTATTATTCTCTTCCGTACCATTTTGAAAGAGAACCGGAAAATTCATTGTATAGTGGCAAGTTGATGATTAGTGCAAATATTGATCGTACAATTGAGTCGACAAGGCAGGCGGTTGTAGATTTACGAGCGTTAATTCATTGGATAAAAGCAAATAAAAAAGGTCCTGTTATCATAGTGGGAGTCAGCTTAGGGGGATGGGTTACTAATCTAATTGCTACCCTAGAATCTCAAATTGATGTAGTGGTATCAATCTTTTATGCCAATCGCCTTTCTTATTCAATATGGAACACGATCCCAGGTAAATTTATAAGAGAAGAATTAGAACAAAATGGTGTGACCTATGAAGATTTAACAAAATATTGGAATATCACAGATCCTAGTCAAGCCTTGCCGAAAGTTAATAAAGATAACATTCTGCTGATCTCAGCTAAACATGATCAATATATTGACTTAAAAGATGCAGATTACTTATGGGAAAGTTGGGGGAGACCCGCAAGATATGTCTACAATTGTGGTCATTCCGGCATTGTTCTTTGCCGCAAAAAGCTGGCAAATGATACGCTTTCCTTTATACGAGAAAGAATACATACAGGAAAAACTGGTTTTGTACATTTGTAGACCTTAATAAGAAACGAAAGGCCAACTGCGACTTCAGTTGGCCTTTCCTATTTATTGAGTGAGATTGCTGACAGAACTACTATGCGTACTAGTCGTTTTCTTTAATCACCATTGCCAGTTCTTCCACCTCTCCCCGAATCCCAATTGCAGGCTCCCAAGAATCAATCAAACGAATCGCCTTTTGATTAGATTCTATCGCTTTCGTTTTCTTTCCTTTACGGTACAACAGCTGCGCCATCCCGTAAAAATAATAGATCAACTCTACCTGATTAGCGTGATGTTTGTCATAGAGCATTTGCACAAAGACTTCTTCCGCTTTCTCAAATTGACCACATTTCACGTAAGCGACACCCAGATTGAAATAGGCTTCTATCGTTTTTTCGCCGCCGTACGTGGAGCTGATTTCATTTGCCGCTTCGTATAATTGAATGGCTTCTTCCTCATGACCTCTCGCAAAGCTTAAGTCACCGCGAACCAGCAGAACTCTATGTTGAATCGTAGGGGAAATCGGTTGATCTTCGATTTTGTTTAAAATGGTCTCTGCTTTTTCCTGTTGCCCGGTTTTTAAAAACAGCCTTGCTTTAAGTGCGTGTCCCCAAACCTTTAGATCGTGGGCATCGTGAGCGTCTGATTGTTCCAGAATCTTCAGTCCGGCTTCTATTTGCTGAAGCGCTCCGTCTAAATCATTGACTTCCATCAGTGCCCAGCCTGCTGTGTCGATTCGGAAGTACGCTTCTCGTGTGTGTTGGCCTAAGTGATGGGCGGCGTCGGCGGCTTTGCGCCCGTATTCGATTCGCAAGGGCAGGTTGATTCTGCTTAGAAAATGGCTGATGCGGGTGATGAGTTCGATTAGGATTTCTTTTTGATCGGTGTCGCTTGCCCATTGGATGACCTTTAAGATGTTTGGCCATTCTTGTTTCATTTGATCTAAGTTCCGTCCCAGCAGATAGCTCCAATAGATAGAGTTGGGCTGTTCCCGCTTTAAATGGGTTTCGGCATAATCAACATAATAGTGCGCCCAGCGGCTGCGGGCTTCTTTTTCATATTCATGATTGTCGGACAAGTGCTGTTCTCCGTAAGCGACAACGGTTTGATGCGCTAAGTACTGTGTCCTTCCTTCGCTTCGTTCCGGCTGAATCAGAGCAAAAGATCGCATTTGTTCAATCGCGTAATGAAAACGGCGGGTGTCTAATCCGGCTGCTGCCGCCAGGCTTTTTTCATCCGGCGGCTTGCTGAAAAAGCAAAGCGCCTGCCATAGCTTTCGTGTATCTTCGTTGCATCTGTCCCATGTGCGGCCAAAGAGGAATTCAAACAATTCCAGCAGTGAGTAGCCCGCTTTTCCAAGCTCATGAATCAGCTGCTGAGCTGGTATGTCATCGTCTGACATATAGGCGATGCTGAGTGCCATGGCTTTCGGGTTTCCGGCAGTCGCTGAAATGAATTCGTTTTTCAGACCAGACGATAGATGTAACAGCTGCTCCAGCTTTTCCCGTTTATGAGGGAGGTTGCATGTTTGTAAGCAGCGGTGCACTTCTTGCTGGAAAAAATTCAAGGCATCTATTCGATCAAGGCCGCTCAGCTGAATAGCTGTCATTTCTCCGAAGCTTTCCCGATAGGTTTGCTTTACGTTTTCCCGTGCAGTGAGGAGAACTTTTACGCCTTGCGGAAGGCTTGTGATAAATTCGTGAATATCTCGTTCTGCGGTATCGATGCTGTCAACGATCAGCAGGATCGGTTTTTCTCTAGTGTAATTGGCTAACGCATTGCGGACGACGAATCGTTTTTCATTGATTGATTTATCGATTTGTTCTGTGCGTCCGAGCTGATAGGCGATCGTATTTAAAAAATCGCTAAAGCTCAATCCTTTCCAATCAGCGCTGACCCAGATGATGCTGTTGAATGCGGGCCAATCTGAAGTATCGTCGACACAGGAATAGGCGGCTTCAAGAGCGATTGTGGTTTTACCCATACCGGCCCAGCCGGTGATTAAACAGACTGGTGACGGAGAAAGCATCCATTGCCGTATCGCTTCCATATCAAAGCTGCGCCCGATAAAGTGTCCTGACCAGCGTGACGGTAGGTTATGCGTGATAGGCTGTTCTGTAAGCGCATTCGTTTCTTGGACGGGTATATCATAAAACAGCCGTTTTACTACACTTCCAATTTCATCTTCACTCGGAGCCCCGAATGACCCGTCCTTTCGCAGCGTTTTTGCTTTTTTCAAACAAGATGCTGCCCATACAGGCAATGCGGGTTTGATGACTGGGATGGTGGTGGTTTCCAACAGGTTGGTCAACCACTCGATATCGAAGTCGGTCTTTTCGAGAATGATCCAGATCATCCCGAACAGTTTTCCGTCTTCAATTCTCCCGGGAATATAGTTTACCCCCATCTGTCCGATCCAGCTTTTGATCGTGTTAGAGGAAACCCCCAGCTGGAGCGCGATTTTATCTATATAAGACTGTCCTGTTTTTTCGTTCTTTTTCCTTCTTACTTTATAATCAGGATGAAGTTTTAGCGTTTTGACGCCAGGTGCCAGCAGTTGTGCAAATTGTTTTCGGTTTTCAAGTTCAGCCATAAGCCTGCACCTCCTATTAGTACTATTTTATCAATTCAGCGTTTTTTGTATATGAGAAAATAGTAAAGTACAGTGCGGCTGTCCTTTTATACAGCAGGAAAGGCTGTTGAACGTGTTGAAAAGCAGATAAAATAGGGGCAGTAACAGAGAAAACAAAAATGTATGCACTTACATTTTATTTTCTGAAGAAAGGAATTTGCCAAATGACTCACACAGTACCTCAGAACATGAAAGCGGCTGTTATGCACAACACAAGAGAAATCAAAATCGAAACAGTGCCTGTGCCTGACATCAATCATGATGAAGTGTTGATCAAGGTGATGGCTGTCGGAATTTGCGGATCAGATCTGCATTACTATACAAATGGCCGAATCGGCAACTATATTGTGGAAAAACCATTTATCCTTGGCCATGAATGTGCGGGAGAAATTGCCGCTGTCGGATCAGCTGTCGATCAATTTAAAGTGGGAGACCGCGTCGCAATAGAGCCGGGTGTTACGTGCGGACGCTGTGAGGCGTGCAAGGAAGGGCGCTATAATCTTTGCCCAGATGTACAGTTTTTGGCTACACCGCCGGTAGACGGCGCGTTTGTCCAATATATCAAAATGCGTCAGGACTTTGTTTTTTTGATTCCAGACTCACTTTCCTATGAAGATGCTGCTTTGATCGAGCCGTTTTCTGTCGGCATTCATGCGGCGGCGAGAACGAAGCTTCAGCCTGGATCAACAATTACGATTATGGGGATGGGCCCTGTTGGGTTAATGGCAGTTGCCGCAGCTAAGGCATTTGGGGCAGGCACAATTATCGTCACTGACTTAGAGCCGCTGCGGTTAGAGGCTGCGAAAAAAATGGGAGCGACTCATGTCATTAATATTCGTGAACAGGATGTGCTTGAAGAGATTAAAACGATCACGAATGAAAGAGGCGTTGATGTTGCTTGGGAAACAGCAGGGAATCCAGCGGCACTGCAAACCGCACTGGCTTCTGTGCGCCGCGGCGGAAAATTAGCGATTGTCGGTTTGCCTTCACAAAACGAGATTCCGCTCAATGTCCCGTTTATTGCGGATAACGAGATTGATATTTACGGGATCTTCCGTTATGCCAATACGTATCCGAAGGGAATCGAATTTCTCGCTTCCGGCATTGTGGACACGAAGCATCTTATAACGGACCAATATTCACTGGAGCAGACACAAGAGGCGATGGAACGGGCGCTTCAATTTAAGAATGAATGTTTAAAAGTGATGGTGTATCCAAATCGCTGAGTGAACAGGGAGGATCTTCGTATTCTCCCTCTTATTTACTGGGAATGAAAACGGATTCTTGGGGTGGGAAATGATGATTGAAACAGAAAAAGTAACGGCAATGAAAGTGAAGCATCAGTCAAAATCCAGCACCGGACTGTCCTGGTTTGAACGAATCGGCTATGGATTCGGCGATATGTCGTATAATATTATCTTTCAGTTTGTAAACGCATACTTATTATTTTATTATACAGACGTCGGCGGCATTCAGCCTGCGGTAATCGCAACTTTGTTTCTTGTTGTGCGTGTGCTGGATGCTATTTTTGACCCGATCATGGGATTGATTTTAGATAAAACGAATACAAGGTGGGGAAAAGCAAGACCATATTTGCTGTGGGTGGCATTTCCTTTTGCGTTATTTACATTCTTATGTTTCACAACGCCTCATTTCGGTGAGACGGGGAATATGGTATATGCATACGTCACCTATATTCTGCTTGGGATGTCCTTTAGTATGCAAACAATCCCGGTGAACAGCTTAACGGGGCGGATGACGAATTCTGTGGAGGAACGGACGGTTCTGACCACAACCCGGATGATTTTGGTGTATATCGGAATTCTTTTATCCATTTCCTGTGCGACACCGCTTGCAACTGCTATCGGAGGGGAGGATCAGGCGTTTGGATTTCAAATGACTGCGCTCATCTATGCGGCGGTCAGCATTGTTTTGAATCTATTTAGTTTCTTTACTGTGCGGGAGCGGATTCAGCCTAAAAAGAGAAAAAAACAAGGGATCAAAAAGACGTTATCCGTTTTATTCCGAAACAGACCTTTGCTTATGCTAATTTCATCATTTTTAGCTTTTGCGATCGGGTTTAATATTAAGCTCAGCACGATGGTGTATTATTTTACATATAACGTAAACCATAAAGAATTTGTGTTTATGGGAACCGTTTTATTTTTCGGAGCAGCTCTGATCAGCAATCTGTTTATCCCTTACTTTTCTGAGAAGTGGGGCAGAAAACAAGTCATGATCATCACGGCGGCTCTATCGCTTATTTCTTATGCCGGCCTGCATTTTACGCCGTATTCTTCTATTACACTCATCTTCATTTGGCTTTTCGCTTCGGGATTTTTCACAACGCCTTTAAATACGCTTGCTTGGGGAATGGTTGCGGATTGTGTCGATTATGCGGAATGGAAAACCGGAATTCGCGCAGATGGTGTTGTGATTTCCAGCATGAGTTTTATTAATAAGCTGGGTGTGGCGTTAGCCGGGTCATTTTCGGCCATTTATTTAGGAATCGCCGGGTATGTGGCGAATGCAGACCAGACAGTTACGTCATTGAATGCGATTAAAAATATGAATGCTTTGATTCCGGGATTTTTCATTTTGCTTTCTATTATTCTTATCGCCTTCTATCCTTTAACGGAAAAAAGATATAAACACATCATCTCTGAGCTGGAGCAAAGGTCTGCGAGATAAATATATGTAAAATTTTTAATATTCAATGTTGTATTTATGGCAGAAAGTAATATACTGAGACTGTAATCTAGACTTTATAAATGAGTGTGATAATATGCGTAGTCATTCTGTAGTTTGTATTGGAGAATTGTTAATTGATTTCTTTTGTACCGATGTTGATGTTAATTTAATGGAAGGGCGCCAATTCCTGAAAAGTGCCGGCGGAGCACCGGCGAATGTGTCAGCAGCGATTGCCAAGCTGGGCGGAGACGCCGTTTTCAGCGGAAAAGTAGGAAAGGATCCGTTTGGGTATTTTCTGAAGCAAACATTGGACGCTGTACATGTCGATACCTCTATGCTGGTCATGGATGAGAAAGCGCCTACAACGCTTGCTTTTGTTTCATTAAAACAAAATGGAGAGCGCGACTTTGTTTTTAATAGAGGCGCGGACGCTTTGTTTACGCTGGAGGATATTGACCAGGAAAAACTAAACGAAGCGAAAATTCTTCATTTCGGTTCTGCGACGGCACTGTTATCGGATCCGTTTTGCTCAGCCTATTTACGGCTGATGTCGATTGCGAAAGACAATGGACAGTTTATTTCGTTTGACCCTAACTACCGTGAAGATTTATGGAGGGGAAGAGTCTCAGAGTTTGTAAGTGTTGCGAAAAAAGCGATCGCTGTAAGTGATTTTGTGAAAGTCAGTGACGAGGAGCTTGAGATTATAAGCGGTGTGAAGGATCATGAAAAGGGAGTTGCGATCCTTCATGAGATTGGATCCAAGATTGTCGCTGTGACACTTGGGAAAAGCGGAACGCTTCTTTCCAATGGAAAAGACCGTGAAATCATTCCAAGCATTCCGGTGACATCAATCGACTCAACAGGAGCGGGAGATGCTTTTGTCGGTGCGGCTTTATATCAATTGGCAAACACGGATCAGATTCAATCTGTAGATGCTGATTTTGTGAAACTGCGTGAGATTGTGGCGTTTGCCAATAAGGTCGGAGCTCTTGTGTGCACTAAAATTGGAGCGATTGATGCACTGCCAAGCATGGATGAGATTGAAGTTTCTTTGTAAATCATTGAAGATGTTTCTTGAAAGTCTTTGGACTTTTGGGGCATCTTTTTTTATTGTTTACATTTTTGTTCGGGTAAAAAGTTGTATATTTTTCGTTTGAAATGTCATTTTTTATTAAAAAAGTGAAACTTTTAACGATAATAAATAGTATATGTGTAACGAGGGTTACCGAATAGCTTTAGGAGGAACGATATAATGAGTATAATTGGAAGATTTAAAGATATTATGTCTGCAAATATCAATGCTTTATTGGACAAGGCTGAAAATCCGGAGAAAATGGTAGATCAATATTTGAGAAACATGAATAGCGATTTGTCTAAGGTTAAGGCAGAAACAGCAGCTGTTATGGCTGAGGAGCAGAGGGCGAAAAGAGAATGTCACGAATGCCAGGCGGATATGGAAAAGATGGAAAGCTATGCAATGAAGGCGCTGCAAGCCGGGAATGAGAGCGATGCGAGAAAATTTCTTGAAAGAAAAACATCTTTGGAGTCAAAGCTTTCTGAGCTGCAGGCGGCGAATCAAATTGCTGCAACCAATGCCGCACAGATGAGAAAGATGCATGACAAATTGGTATCTGACATTGGAGAGCTGGAAGCACGCAAAAATATGATCAAGGCGAAGTGGGCAGTAGCGAAAACGCAAGAAAGAATGAACAAACTGGGCGCTTCTGTTTCAAGTACAAGCCAATCAATGTCTGCATTCGGCCGTATGGAGGACAAAGTAAATAAGGCACTTGATCAGGCCAATGCAATGGCTGAACTGAACAGCGCTCCGCAGGATGATATGGCTGATCTGACTGCAAAGTATGACACTGGCGGTTCAAGCCAGGTTGATGATGAACTTGCGGCGTTAAAAGCGAAAATGATGCTCGATAAGTAATACATAGGAGGCCGCAGCTTTCGGCTGCGGCGCCATTTTATCATAAGATGTGAGAGGGAACGGTAATGATAATATCTTATAAGTGTCCGAACTGCGGCAGTGATATGGCATTTGACAGTGAAACCGGCTCGTTATCCTGCGGCAACTGCGGAAGACAGGACAATATTGAAAGCCTTCCGAAAGAAAACATTGCGGCGCGGTTTTCTGAAGACGAGGCAAAAGAATATCAATGTGAAAACTGCGGCGCCGTTTTGATCACGGAAGCTGAAACGACAGCAACGACGTGCAGCTTCTGCGGGGGTGCTGCAATACTTGCCGATCGATTATCAGGTCATTTGGCACCGGCGAAAGTCATCCCATTTACAATCAGCAAGCAAGAAGCCGAGCAGGCATTTCGAAAGTGGTGCAAAAAAGGCCTTCTGACACCAAGAGGTTTCATGTCTGCCGATCGCATTAAAAGCATCACAGGCATGTATATTCCATTTTGGATGTTTGATTTAAATAGTAAAGTACAGGTGAGAGCAGACTGTACCAGGGTTCACCGGTATGAAGAAGGGGATTATATTTGCACGGAAACAGAGCACTTTGAAGCGTTTCGTGATATCAATCTCGATTATGTGAAAATCCCTGTCGATGCCTCTGAAAAAATGAAAGACGAATTAATGGACAAATTGGAGCCTTATTCATACGAAGAGCTGAAGGACTTTCAAACGGCATATTTGGCCGGTTATATTGCCGAAAAGTACAATTATACCGATGAGGAGCTTTTTCCAAGGGCAAAAGAGAAAATAAGCAGTTATATAGATTCATACATCCATTCTACTTTTTCCGGATATACGTCAGTCAATGTGAGGGACAAACATATTCACACGCAAAACGTGAACAGCTTTTACGTTTTGCTTCCCGTTTGGATGGTCAGTTACGATTATGAAAGAGCGGAGCATATCTTTGCGATGAACGGGCAAACAGGAAAGGTTGTTGGAAAGCCGCCGATCAGTCGAGGAAAAGTGGCGGCATGGTTTAGCGGAATAGCAGGCGGGACATTTCTTGCGTTGAAGCTCGTCTCATTGATGATGGGAGGCGGATTTTGATGCGGGGATTTTTAGGGAAAGCGATCTTTGGTGTGCTGGCTGTCTTCATCATGATGCCTTTGCTGGGTATCGAAGCGGCAAGAGCCTCTGAATCGCAGCAGCATGTGTACGATCGTGCTCATCTATTGTCAAAAGTGGAGATCGGAAAACTTGAATCTCTCTCGGCAGAGCTGGGTGCAAAGAGGGACACTGATTTCATCATTATTACGACCAAAAGCACAAACGGTGAAGATATTGCAGACTATACCGGCGATTTTTATGATCGTTACGGAAAAGGCAGTACAGCCATTCTGACGATTGATATGACAAACAGAGAAGTGTTTATCGCAGGCTTCAAAAAAGCCGAACAGTATTTGGACAACAGCAGGCTCAATAGCATCAGAAATACGATTTCATCTGATTTATCTAATGAAAATTATTTTAAAGCTTTTGAGACATATATTCAGCTTTCCTATAAAGATATGGGCATAAAACCGGGAGTAAACCCTGACAACATATTCTTTACATGGTGGTTTCAGCTGATTGCTGCCATCGCAGTCGGGGGAATTGCGGTTTCAATCATGCTTTATCATGCAGGCGGCAAAGTAACGGTTAATGGAAATACATATATGGATCAGCGTACGTCTGATGTGATTGATCAATACGACACTTATATTAGAACGACTGTAACAAGAGAAAGAAAACCATCAGATAAAGACAGCGGCAGTGATGGCGGTGTTACGAAAGGCGGCACGTCATACAGTGGGAGCCGGGGCAGTTTTTAAAAGTAAGAAATAGAGAAAGGGAGAGGCATAATGTCGTTTTTCAGAAATCAATTAGCGAATGTAGTAGAGTGGGAAGAATTTAGAGATGATATGATTTTTTATAAATGGAACAATCGTGAAATCAAAAAAGGGAGCCGTTTAATCATTCGTCCCGGACAGGATGCTGTCTTTTTGAACAATGGGCGGGTTGAAGGAGTCTTTCAAGATGATGGCGATTATGATATTGAATCAGAAATTATTCCATTCCTTTCAACGTTAAAGGGCTTTAAGTTTGGCTTTAACAGCGGCATGCGAGCTGAGGTGCTGTTTGTCAATACGAAGGAATTTACCGTAAGATGGGGAACAAAACAGGCGATAAATATTCCGGCAGCGGGAATGCCAGGCGGGATGCCCATTCGCGCAAACGGCACATTTAATTTCAAGGTGCAGGACTATATCAGCCTGATTGATAAAATCGCTGGCGTGAAAGATCAATATTTTGTAGAGGATATTAAAACCCGTATCATTTCTATTCTGGATCAGCTTCTCATGAAGTGGATCACAAGAGAAGGGAAAGATATGTTTAATCTTCAAGCAAACGCTTTTGATATTGCCAAGGGAATTCAAGAGGACTTAGATATGCAATTAATAAGCGACGGAATGACGGTCACTGGTTTTCAAATCATGAGCTTTAATTATCCTCAAGAGGTTCAAGATATGATTACAAAGAACGCTTCCTACGGTATGGTTGGGGATGTGAACAGATACCAGCAAATATCAATGACGGATGGAATGGCATCCGGAAAGATGAGCGGAGGCGGAGCGGCTTCGGATATGGCTGGAATGATGATGGGAATGAATATGGCCAATCAGATGATGAACCAAATGAATCAGAATCAGCAGGCACAGTCATCAGGCCCACAGTCAACTGGCAGCGGAAGCAAACCGAATTTCTGTCCAAACTGCGGAACAAAAACGGGCGAAGCCAATTTTTGTCCGAATTGCGGCCAGAAGCTTGTATAAGAATCATACAGCGAAAAGTCCGGAGTGATCAGCGCTCGGGACTTTTTTATTTAGGAGAATAAGCGTTACCTATTGCTTGCTCCTGAACAGGCCACTTTCGAGCACCCGCTTGGACAATTCCCAGCAGCAATTGACGACGTTCCTTTATTGAATTGACCGCAATTTGAAATGTTTGCTTTGATAAAGCCGGTATGCCTGATTGTTGAAGCTTTGAGATGTCTGGTTCCGGCGGCGCTTGTTCTGCAGGATGGATATAGGCAGTATGAACGGTATCCAGGTAGTTTTTGATACTCGAGCGTGCTTCTTTAATGTGAAGCTGATTTGGCTGATATTGTTCAGGAATACCGTATTTGAAAATGGTTAGAGCCTCATCCAATACAGCAACAGCTATAATGGAGGATTCCTGATGCTGCGTGCTGTGGTAAAAATGAAGGATGGGGAAGGCGTTATGCTGAGCGGTCAGCTTTCCCAGCTCTGATGAGGCGGCGACAAGAAGAAAATCAATGTCGTGAAAGTCTTTGCCATTCCATGCATTATGGACGATTTCTGTTCCGTCATGCCCTAGACTTAATACACTTTGGGCAAAGGAACGCTTTTGATTCACCGCACTCAAGACGGAAATCAAATACGTGACGGAAAAAGTGATAGTAAGCAGTCCTTGCGCTGTTTCAATAACTGTGACAAGCTTCCATAGGCCTCCGTTTGGTGCGAGATCGCCATTTCCTAATGTAAACATGACATAGCCGGAAAAATAAATTCGGTCTGGCCAGGAAGCCGGTTCTTTCGATTGAACTTCCACAAGTGAATGAGGGTCGCTCGAGAAAATCAGCACCCATCCGCTCCAAAACAGGCTGATCCATATCACTAACGTCAGGCATAACAGCAGTGGACCTGCCATACTCAGAACCTTTGCGTGGTCACCGCTGATTTTGCGGCAGCCCTTCCACAGCCAGGCAGATAGGCATCTTGTGATCGGGCCGGCACCGCTTTCTAACCATAACGTGGTCCATAGAAAATCAATCATCCCCGCTGTCAATAATAAAAGGCCTGCAATGATATAACCCTCATTCATTTTAATTGCCTCCCTTAAGTCAGCCTTCTTTTATTTTCTTCTCTATTTCCTTTTATCCTGAGTTCTGAAACAATTGAACGAATGTTTGATTTTAGATGAAGTTAACCAAAACTTACCCATTTATCGATATGAACAGAAAATCACAGGAATTTTGACTTGATTCACACATTTTCATAAAGAAAAACGCTCATTTTCCCCTTGAATTGGTAATTTTCCTTTTATAGAGTAAAAAATTTTCAGAAATTTATATTGACTGAAAGCGTTTTTATAATTATGATAATATCAGATATAACAAAAATGTCACTATCATATCACTACAATAGAACTATGAGGTGACTACAAATTACCAAATGAACAAGGTTATGTTCAAGAAATGACCATCTAAATGAAATCGCTTCCAAGGAGACAGCATGCTAAGAAGAAGGGTAGGTTATAAGGCTATTGGATAAAAACATGAAGAACTTTTTTCTGCAGCCTGATGACGAAATGTGAGGAAGGCAGCAGCCCTGGAATAAGTTTTTTGAAATACACATTGATCGATTTTGAAAAAGACTGGGGGAAACAGTATGAATAAACAAGGCAATCAAATGTCATTTTTACGCACGATTATTTTAGTCTCTACTTTCGGCGGGCTTCTTTTTGGCTATGATACCGGTGTGCTCAATGGAGCTTTGCCTTATATGGGAGAGCCGGATCAGCTTAATCTCAATGCCTTCACAGAGGGCCTTGTCACCAGTTCACTTCTTTTTGGAGCCGCGCTGGGTGCTGTGTTTGGCGGCAGGATGTCTGATTTTAACGGCCGCCGCAAAAATATTTTATTCCTCGCTGTTATATTTTTTATTTCTACGATCGGGTGTACGTTTGCTCCGAATGTTACGGTCATGATCATTTCCCGTTTTGTGCTTGGTATTGCGGTAGGGGGTGCATCAGTAACGGTGCCTGCCTATTTAGCAGAGATGTCTCCTGTGGAAAGCAGGGGACGGATGGTGACACAGAATGAATTAATGATTGTATCAGGGCAGCTTTTGGCCTTTGTTTTTAATGCAATCCTTGGAACAACAATGGGAGACAACTCCCATGTGTGGAGGTTCATGCTGGTCATTGCGTCACTTCCAGCCGTGTTCCTGTTTTTCGGAATGATCAGAATGCCCGAGAGTCCCCGCTGGCTTGTTTCGAAAGGCAGAAAAGAAGATGCTTTGCGTGTATTGAAAAAAATCAGGGATGAAAAGCGGGCAGCAGCTGAGCTGCAAGAAATTGAATTCGCTTTCAAAAAAGAAGATCAGCTTGAAAAAGCAACGTTTAAAGATCTTTCAGTCCCATGGGTGCGCCGTATTGTGTTTATTGGATTAGGGATTGCGATTGTACAGCAAATTACAGGTGTTAATTCGATTATGTATTATGGGACTGAAATTCTAAGAAATTCTGGTTTCCAAACGGAAGCCGCTTTAATCGGAAACATTGCGAATGGCGTGATTTCAGTATTGGCAACATTCGTCGGAATCTGGCTGCTGGGAAGAGTGGGGCGCCGGCCGATGCTGATGACGGGCTTGATCGGTACGACAACAGCATTATTGCTGATTGGGATTTTTTCGCTTGTACTTCAAGGATCACCGGCACTTCCATATGTGGTTCTGTCACTAACGGTTACATTCCTTGCTTTTCAGCAAGGGGCCATTTCACCAGTGACGTGGCTGATGCTTTCTGAGATTTTCCCGCTTCGTCTTCGCGGACTGGGAATGGGTGTCACGGTATTCTGTCTGTGGATGGTGAATTTTGCAGTCAGTTTCACGTTTCCGATATTGCTGGCCGCCATTGGGCTGTCCACAACGTTCTTTATCTTCGTTGGATTAGGAATTTGCTCTGTCCTGTTTGTGAAGAAGTTTTTACCGGAAACGAAAGGACTTTCGCTTGAGCAGCTGGAGGAAAACTTCCGCGCTTATGATCACGGCGGGGCCAAGAAAGATTCTGGCGCTGAAGTGATTGGATAAAATAAAAAAGAATCCGCATACGAGCGCGGATTCTTTTTTATAACCTATTAGTTAGGTCTGACAAGGATTTTGACTTGGTTTTTCTCTTTAATAAGAGCCCCGAAGCCTTCCTCGATCAAATCATCTAGCACGATTTTTTTCGTTACGAGTTTTTCGGCTGAGAAATAGCCTTCTTTCATTAATGACAATACAGCCGGGAAGATGTCGCGGTATCCGATAATTCCTTTTACTGTTCGTTCTTTGATGACGATATCGTTCGGATGGATTTCAGCACCTTTTTCCCAAATGCTGACGATGACTGTTTCACCGGCAATTGTAGTGGACTGGATGGCTTGTCGTAACACCACTGGAACACCAGTGACTTCAAATGCTACGTCAACTCCGCCTCCTGTACGTTCTGCAATCTCAGCGACTACATCGTCTGTTTTAGACGGATCAACGATGATCGCGCCAAGCTCCTCAGCCTTTTGCTGGCGTTCAGGTGAAAGCTCAACAGCATAAATATCAGTAGCACCGGCAGCCTTCAGCGCTTCAATCACCAGAAGTCCGATCGGGCCGCAGCCGAATACAGCCGCTTTGTCGCCGGCTTTGAGTTTGCTTGAGCGGACAGCATATAGAGCGACTGCTGAAGGTTCAACGAGCGCACCTTGTTCGTATGATAATTCATCAGGGAGTTTGAACAAAAGCTCTTCATCTACAGAGACGTATTCAGAGAAACCGCCGCCTCCGCCGGCTAAGCCGAGGAATCCCATTTGTTCATCAAGGTTGTAAGCGCCTTGGTGACCGTGTGTAGCAAAAATCGGTTCTACTACGACGCGGTCTCCAACTTTATAATTTTCAACGCCTTCTCCGACTTCGACAACTTCACCGGAGAATTCATGCCCCATTGTGACAGGTGCTGTTTCATTTGTTAACGGGTGCGGTTTGTCAACCGGAATAAAGATCGGGCCGCCCAGATATTCGTGTAAATCACTCCCGCAGATGCCGCACCATTTGACTTTGATCTTTACTTTTCCCGGCTCCGTTTTCGGCTCTTCAATATGTTCAATACGGATATCCTTTTGGTTATGCCATCTTGCTGCCTTCATGGATTACCACTCCTATAACTTTTGATGTGAGTAATTCCGCACCGGTCAATATGAACTGTTCACAAAATCGCCATTTTTAAAACCAAAAAAGAAATGAAATTTTTATATAATATAATCTACGTTTTTTTGAAAAAAGAAACTTTGAAGAAAAAAGAGTCTCGCACACTTTTTTTTCTTTATATGAGAGTATCAATCGTTTACATAGCTATGAATTTGGTTTGAACAATACGGTAATGGTTCGTTCATATTGAATGCGACAACTACTCTATCAATAATTATAACGCTAATACCGCTATTATAATAGGATAATCTTCCATGGTTTATTTTAGCAGAGGCAACGTTTTTGACTTTGTAACATTACTGTAAGGATATTGAAATGAAAAATAGCTGGTTGATCGTGTATAATCTTCCTAGATGTTAACAAACAGGGGGACGAAATGTTGAAGAAAGTCATTTTAGCCGCTTTTATCTTAGTAGGAAGTACTTTGGGAGCTTTTAGTTTTTCATCAGATGCCAGTGCGAAACATGTGAACGGAAATATTACTTGGTATAATGGAGTCGGGAAAAAAGGCTCTTCAGGTAAGAAACTTGGACATTGGGATTGTGCGACCAAAATCGGATTTGATGTTCCTAGAAACGGGACAAAAATCAGAGCTTATGCAAAAGCGAAGCCTAAAAAGGTGATTACGGTTTATAAAAATGATGTTGGCAGAATGCCTAATGCAGTGCTGGATGTTAGCCCTAAAGCGTTTAAAGCGCTTGGATATCCATTAAGCAAAGGTAAAGTAGCGGGGCATTACAGCTATTAATGTACATATATAATCTGGAAAGCAAGAAGTCACATTCTTGCTTTTTCTATTGGTGGAGATAAAAGATGAAAAAAAGAATCATATTATTGTTAGCAGTGATAATAGCGGCAGTTGCCGTGGGGATTGCGTTTTATGTTACAAAGGATAAAGGCCATGAGAAGGCTGCTGATGTTTCAGTCAATACCGAAAGCGGTGATGAGCTGCTGGTTTCAATTACAGATACGGATCTGCTGACAAAGTATTATGAAAATGACAAGGTGATCCATGAGGAGAAGCTGACCAGCTATCCGGCATTTGCCTTGGATCAAAAACAGCAGGTGCTCTATTATACGGGCAATAATGAACAGAATGAAATGAGGCTTTTTAAACTGGATCTAAAGTCTAATAAAAAGACGATGCTTTATAAAGGCGCGGAGAGTGCGGACAGTTTGTTTTTATCAAAGGACCGTTCAACCATCTATTTCCGCTTAGGGAAAGCGGACGAAAGCAATTTTCGGATCGCCGCTTTTGATCTGAAAACGAAAAAGTACAAAAATCTTTATCCTGCCGCTAATGACCAGGATGACACCGTCAGCAGCTTCTTTTATAACCAAAAAAACGATTCATTTTCATTGCTTCATTATTCTGTAGAAGAAGACTACAAGAAAACAGATGAAGCAAACGAAAAGGGCATCGACCCTGAACCGACAACGATTCATTTTGCGGAAGGCCGTCAAAATAAATTTAATGAGCTGAAAAGCCTGAACCAATTTATCAGCGATATTGCTGTTTCTGATGATGATAAACGTATTTTATTTACATCATATACACAAAAAGGGACGGAGCAAACCGCTGCTATTCAGATGCTCAATGCGGATACGAAAAAGTATGAAAGCATCATCTCAAATCAAAAATCATTTAAGCTGTTAATTGACGCGCAGCCCCAGTTCTCTAAGGATGGAAAGAACATTTATTTTCTTGCTGAAGCCAAGGGGGCTAAAAAGCTGAAGGACGAAACAGGGCGTGAAGCTAAGGTGCGGACGATTTATTCCTATAACCTTGAAAATAAGACCTTCAAAAAAGTATGGGAAAATCCGAACGGCATCATCAACAGCTTTTCTGTGATCAACTAATGAAAACCACTCGGCTTAGGCTGAGTGGTTTTTAAATTGACGAGGTGCAGGGCTAATGATCCGAGCCATTTTAAAAAATGGATTAGAGGTATCGACAAAAACAGAAGTTCAACATAAGAGTTCATTGCAAGGTTCAGCTTTTTGAACGCGGCTCTTTTTTGCAGGTCTTTTTGCTGCTGGTTTGAGATCACGTTATCACTCCTTTTGTATCCATATTATACCATCGAAACAAACAAAAAAGCCCTAAACGTTTAGAGTTTTGGGCTTCTTTCCTTTTGGCCTCTTGCAATGAGAGGCTTTATTCTGAAATATAGAATTTTGTCTCCGTTCGGGGTTTGTTTGCTTGAAGGAGACTGCGTTTGTTATAGGGAAGAACTAGCTTGTTTTCGTTTGGCTGTTGTTTTGGAGGTTCACTAATGAACGGATGCCGTCGACCATTTTACTTCCGCACAAAGGGCACAATGGCGTATCACTGCTGGCAAAGTTCTTTCTGGTCCAGCCGTTACAGTCTTCTTTTGTGCATTCCCAAGTACTCACATCTTCTTTTGGCAGCGGTTCTTGATTACGTTTGTTATAGTAAGACATAAAGTCACTTCTTCCCTCATGTATTTTACTGCACATTTCTTATTGTCTCATACTTTTCCCTAATCTCCTAATTCCTTTTTCTTTATGACTTTCCAGTCAGCCCATCTAAAAAGGAGAGGAGTGTGCTGTTAAAAGCATCTGGCTCTTCTAAAAACGGGCAATGGCTGCTATTAGAAAAGGTGACGAGTGTCGAGTTTGGAATGTTGCTGCGCAAGTGTTCCCCAGCTGCGGTAGAGAAAAATTTCCGGTCTTCCCCGAAGCACAGCAATGTCGGCACACTAATATTTTGAAGAGTGCCGCGGTAATCAGCAGCCGTTTGGTTAAATAAAATCGTGCTTGAAATGGCGGCAGGCTGTTTGAGGATTTCTGCCAGCATCCATTCTGTTTCTGTTTCGGCAGGCGGTTCTGCGAACATATTCTGGATGAAGCTTTCGTAGAATGGCAGCGGGTCAGCCTGAATGGCGTGCATCGCTGTTTTTAAACCGTCAAAATCAAACGGACCGTGTTCCCAGCCCTCCCATTGATAGTCGGAAGCAGATTGATCGATAATTACAGCAGCTTGTATGTTATCATTCCCAAATTGATTGAGATAATCCCATACGACAAAGGCTCCCATTGACCAGCCGGCAAGAACGACATGATCAAGCTCCATTGCGTTTAGAAATTCCCTTACGTCACGGGCGTATTGGGAAATGGTGTGCCCGTGAAGCACTTTGTCAGATTCGCCGTGCCCTCTAAGATCAAGTCGAATACATTGATAATTGGCAGAAAGCGCCGAAAATTGTTTGTGGAAAAATTGTCCGCTCATCAGCACCCCATGTATAAACAGGATCGGTGTCCCGCTCCCATGTGTTTCATAGTAAAGGCGTGTCTGATCTTCTAATGTGATGTATGGCATATTTCTCCTCCCTTAGTTTCCGTCATGAGTATGACTGGCTGCTGTTGCGGTAGCGGTGTATAGTCCTGATTCCCATCAGCAGATTTTTCTTCATCGCTGATAAACAGCTGGCCCCATTTTTTCAGCTGTTCTTTTTGGTTTGCCGTTTCAGATGTGCCGGTGAGCAAGATCAGAGCAGAAAGGTATGTAAACATATCCCGTTTATATCCTAGCTCACCATTTCATTGTATACATCAATGAAAGTATGACATGTTTGTTTTGCCTCATGCTGAAAATGAATGTCCAGAATAGAAGCAACAGTAAAGCGGTGGTGTGAATTGAGTGTTGAGAAGCTGCCGATGTTTGATTTAATATCGCTGCTCAAATCATAAAAGCGCTGAAAATCAAACTCTCTTTTATTCACAATATATGCAGAAGAAATGAGTATTAATATCTGATCGTGTGAAACTTTTCATTTTAATTTTGATTTTCATTCAGCATAAAGAGAAATGTATTGCTTTGTTTTTTCATGTAGATCGGTGTCAGCATAAAAAGCATCTCCTTTTCGCTGTTTTTACGTAATACGGAAAAAAAGGGTAAAGGTTTCATAAAGAAAAACTTGCCTGCTAGAAGGCAAGTTTGTCGGGTTATTTGTTGGGATCAGTTATATCCATCGGTCTCATCATGTCATAGTCTTCATGTTCAAGAATATGGCAGTGCCATACGTATCGTCCGCTGTACGGTCCGAATGTCGCCGCGATTCTCAGGACTTCACCTGCATGCGCTTGAATGGTGTCTTTCCATCCCTTTTCACTTGGCGGCGGCGGGATAGCCGGACCCGTATAGGACAATTCCCCGCTTTCTTGATAACGGGCGATATCAAACGGACGCCGGTCTAATACACGGAAGGAGACCAGATGCAGGTGAATCGGATGTGTTCCGCGTGTCGGGTTGATAATGGACCATATTTCAGTTGTGCCGGCTTTTGGTGCTTCTGTGACAGGATCGTGCCAGCGTTTGTTATTAAGCAGAAGGACGGGTCTGCCGTATTCGTCTTGGGTTCCTGCCAGTTTTAGTGTTCTGATGTTTTGTATTCTTTCATGCTGTACTGAAGGGTATGAGGCGAGGTACTTCGGCTTTCTGCTTTCGTCTTTTTGCGCCAATGGTTTTGTGACTCTGAATTGCATGATATTCGCATCTGTTTCAGGATTGACGTCACCGCCGCAGCCCGCGCTGTTTGCCAAAATGATCGATTCTCCTTCATGCGCTGTGAAGTCAATGATGATATCGTAACGTTCAGCAGGCGCAAGGCTGAAAGAATTCAGTTTAACAGATCGCGGCAGGAGTCCTCCATCTGAACCGACCTGAATAAACTCTCCGCCATTATCGAGTGACAGATTATAGGTTCTTGTGTTGGAGGCGTTGATGACGCGGAATCGGTATTTCCTCGGCTCGACTTCCAAGTATGGCCATACCTTCCCGTTGACGAGTATGGTTTCTCCGCAAAAAGCCGGAACGATTGAAGGATTAGGCAGTGACGGAGAAGGGTTTTCCGGTGCGCTCGGATAAAACAAAGAACCGTCCTCATTGATTGTGCGGTCTGTGATAAGAAGCGGCACATCGTATTCGCCTGAAGGCAGTTTTAAGCGTTTTTCCTTTGGATCATGAATGATATAAGCGCCGACAAGTCCGGCATAGACATTTAGCCTGGTGAGCGCCATGGCGTGATCGTGATACCACAATATAGCCCCGCGCTGCTGATTAGGGTAATGATAAACCTCTCTTTTGAAATAAGGTCCTGTTTGTTCAAAGTCTTTGGAAAACCAAGCCTCCGGATATCCGTCACTATCATCTGGCGTGACGCCGCCGTGTAAATGAACAACAGTCTTTACTTCGGGTTCCTCATGCTGGCTGTCACTGTGATGAATAGTGTGATCAACCGGAAGGAAATGCGTGGAAGGAAGGTTATTCATCCATTTCACATATACGTTTTCATTTCTTTTAACCTCAATGGTAGGCCCCGGGAATAAGCCGTTGTAACCCCACAGGCGGGTCGGAGGGAGATCGCGGTGAAGCTGATGAGTGCATTCCTCCATGGTGACTTCGTAGTATGTTTTTTCTTTTGATTGCTGCACTGGCTTTAGTGTATCTGGGATTGGGAGAGCATCCACAAATTTTTCAAGTGTCATTTTCATCTGTCCTTATTTAAATTTTCCAAATTGGTACTATAGTTAATGACAATAAGGACGTGATGGTTACAAAAAATCTAATAACAAAATCCTAAACGGCAGGCCGTTTAGGATTTGATCAGCATTAAGGCAGGATATCGGGCTGCTGATGTGTGACTGGCTTTGCAGCTGCTTTCTCGCCCACCTTGCGTTTTCTGAACACAAGGTAAGAAATCAGAACGATTCCCGTGATGACACCTGTCAGCAGCAGCTCATCTCGCATGGAATCAATAAACGCCATGGACACTAAAATTCCGCAGATAGCGATGATGGTCAAGTAAGTTAGGAAAGGGAAAAGCCACATTTTGATCTTCAAAGCTTCCGGGTTTGTTTTTTCGAGTTTTTTCCGCATTCTCAGCTGGGAAACAGCGATGACAAGGTAGACGAGTAAAGCGATTGCGCCTGATGAGTTGACTAAGAATAGAAAGACAGTATCCGGTGAAAAATAGTTCATTACGACCGCGATATAAGAGAAAAATGTTCCGGCTACAATAGCTTGTACGGGAACGCCTTTTTTGCTCAATTTCATAAAACGGCGCGGCGCCTCATTTCTTTCTGCAAGTGAATATAGCATTCTGGATGTGGTGTACAAACCTGAATTCAGGCAAGAGAGCACGGCTGTGAGGACGATAAAGTTCATGATCTGTGCGGCTGCCGGCACTCCTATATGCTCAAGTACAGCGACGAAAGGGCTTTCTAAAATATTTGCTGAATTCCATGGCAAGAGCGCCACGACAACGGCGATAGAGCCCACGTAAAAGACGATGATGCGCCATACAACGGATCTGGTTGCTTTTGTCACAGATTCGATCGGGTTGGATGTTTCTCCTGCTGCAATGGCAACGATTTCAGTTCCCATAAAAGAGAAGATGACAACGACAATGCCGAGCAATACAGAGCTGATGCCTTCCGGGAAAAATCCGCCTTTGCCTGTAATATTCGCAAAACCGACTGGCTCACTGCCCGGGGCAAAGCCAAAAATAAAGGCAAAACCAACGATTAGAAAAGCAATGATGGTCACAACTTTAATGAGGGAGAACCAATATTCAAACTCACCGAAAGACTTAACGGAGTAGACGTTTGTCAGGGTGAGCACAATCGTCAAAATCAAACTTGTCAGCCAGAGCGGAATATCATGGAACCAGTATTGAATAATGCCAGCACCGGCAATGGCTTCGATCGCGATAACGATCACCCAGAAAAACCAATACAGCCAGCCGATTGTAAATCCTGCCCACGGTCCGATGGAGTCGTGAGCGTATTGAGAAAACGATCCGCTTGTCGGGTTTACGGCAGACATCTCACCGAGCATTCTCATAATAAAAATCACCAATAATCCGGCCAACGCGTAAGAAACAATCGCACCGGGACCGGTCGAGTGAATCACTGAACCGCTGCCTACAAATAGCCCGGCTCCGATTACGCCGGCGATCGAAATCATTGTCATATGGCGGGTCTTTAATTCTTTTTTTAATTCTGGTTGAGACTGGTTCATAAGTTACCTCCTTTAAGAATGAAATCATTACTGAATATTATGATAATTGAAACTCTATCATAAATATACAGTTTGTCGAAAATTCATGTGAGAAAATATAACGTTTTATTTCGAATTTGCAGTGTTTTGTTTGCGCTTTCATAAAATATAGAAAAGAATATTTCGTTTATTATTCACTTTTACGGGTTTGTTTGATATTTCCAATTCTAAAGAACGCTAATGAGTTGATTTCATTGGGATTAAAGGCCTTTTTAGAGTGAAAATAAATTGGATTAGAGAAAAAGTGTTCCACCATCACTATTTTTCTGTGGCGGGTGAATCATGTTTCTGTAGACCCACTGCGGTTCAGCTTTGTATGATAATCATAGGAAAACGTGAGCGGAGAGGAGGTTTTGTATGGAGAGATATGATGAATTGAAAAAAGGCGAATCTGGGGCGCTGGTCAGCATTGGCGCGTATCTTGTCCTTTCCGCGATTAAACTGATCATCGGTTATTTTTTTCACTCGGAAGCACTTACGGCAGACGGGTTAAATAACACAACTGACATTATTGCTTCTGTCGCTGTTCTGATCGGCCTGCGCATCTCTCAAAAACCTCCTGACGAAGATCATCCATACGGCCACTTTCGGGCGGAAACGATAGCATCGCTTATCGCATCCTTTATTATGATGGTTGTCGGCCTGCAAGTGCTGTTCAGCGCTGGCGAATCTATTTTTTCTGCTAAGCAAGAGACGCCGGATATGATCGCGGCTTGGACGGCAGCAGGCGGGGCAGCACTGATGCTGATCGTTTACCAGTACAATAAAAGGCTGGCCAAAAAGGTAAAGAGCCAGGCGCTCCTTGCTGCGGCTGCTGATAATAAATCAGATGCGTTCGTCAGTATCGGCACTTTTATCGGCATTGTGGCTGCTCAATTCCATCTTGCTTGGATTGATACGGTCACTGCGTTTGTGATCGGTGTTCTCATTTGCAAGACCGCATGGGATATTTTTAAAGAGTCATCTCACTCTTTGACAGATGGATTCGACACAAAGGACATTTCAGCTTATAAACAGACGATCGAAAAAATCTCCGGTGTGAGCCGTTTAAAAGACATAAAAGCAAGATACTTGGGCAGTACGGTTCATGTTGATGTGGTGGTTGAGGTATCGGCAGATTTAAATATTACGGAAAGCCACGATATAGCTAATGAAATTGAGCGGAGGATGAAGGAGGAGCATGCGATTGACTATTCACATGTTCATATGGAGCCTTTGGAACAAAAATAATGGAGCTTCCTGTCACAGGAAGCTTTTTTGTGTGATTTATCCTGCTTGGTTGGAAACAATTTGCTAGAATCGTTTTTTTATACAAATCTCTTTTTGTGGTAAAGTTAGGTTACGATACGATGAATTTTGCAGATAAATAGGAGGAAAAGAATGGCATATCAAGAAGACCTGCATCCTTTGCTGGGGAAAGCAGTCGAACATATTAATAGAGTAATGGTTGGAAAACGAGACATCGCCATACTCAGCTTAGCAGCCCTTCTTGCCAAAGGGCATGTGCTGCTTGAGGATGTACCCGGAGTCGGAAAAACGATGATGGTCCGCGCGCTGGCGAAGTCAATCAGCGCCGATTTTAAAAGAATCCAATTCACTCCGGATTTGCTGCCATCTGATGTAACAGGGGTATCTATCTATAATGCGAAAACGATGGAATTTGAATATCGTCCCGGTCCCATTATGGGAAATATCGTGCTGGCCGATGAAATCAACCGTACCTCTCCGAAGACACAGTCAGCTTTGCTTGAAGCGATGGAAGAGGGAAGCGTAACGGTAGATGGCCATACGATGCCGCTTGCCGCTCCGTTTTTTGTGATGGCAACGCAAAACCCGGTCGAATATGAAGGGACCTATCCTTTGCCGGAAGCCCAGCTTGACCGTTTTTTATTCAAACTTCGGATGGGTTATCCGTCTTTTAATGAAGAGCTTGACGTCTTATCTCTTCAGGAAAAAAGCCATCCGATTGAGACGCTTGAGCCGGTTATTACTAGAGAAGATTTTATCCGTTTGCAGCGGGAAGTGCAAAATGTCCGTGCTGATGACAGTATTAAAGAATATATCGTTGAAATCGTGCAGAAAACGAGACAGCATCCCTCTGTTCAATTAGGCGTCAGTCCGCGCGGCTCAATCGCTCTTATGAAAGGGGCACAGGCATACGCACTGCTGCATCATCGCGACTATGTCATCCCGGATGATATTCAATATTTAGCTCCTTTCACGCTGCCGCACCGGATGATGCTTCATCCTGAGGCGAAATTTGAAGGGATTCAGGCAGAAGCGATCGTAGGGGAGATCATGTCAGCTGTGAAGGTGCCTGTTCAAAGGTCGTCGGTCCGCTGATGAATAAGAAATGGCAATGGCTTGTATATGGTTGGAAGCTGATGATATTAACTTTATTGACGGCTGCTGTTTTTTCTTATGCGATGTTTCAGGGCGGCTTTGTCAGCTGGTTTTTGTTTTACGCGTTACTCCCTTTTGTCTTGTATGCCGGGCTGCTGGCATTGTATCCGCTCCGCTCATTTCAGGCTTCACGGCAAATGGATAAAACACAATTGCATGCGGGGGACAGGCTGGGCGTGACGGTTACGCTGAGACGGAAGCTGCCGTTTCCCCTGATGTATATGGTGATTGAAGATTGCCTGCCAGAAGGAATTGAGTCATTGAAGCGAGACGAAGCTGCGGCCAAACGGCTCGTTTTTCCTTGGTTTAAACGGAGTATGACGATGTCGTATGAATTAGCTCGGGTACCGCGCGGAGAGCATCACTTCCATGCTGTCAGGGTGCGAACCGGAGATGTTCTTGGATTGATTGAAAAAACAGCATTTTTTGAGCTGGAAGATATCCTGTTTGTTTATCCATCCTTTCAGCGTTTTTCCTATCAGGTGAATGAAAGGCATCAGGAAGACGGTGTAAGCGGTTCTTCTCCTATTCATCAGCACCATTCCTCAGTTGCAGCAAGTGTGCGGAATTATCAGCCGGGAGACCGGTTTGCTGCATTAGATTGGAAGACTTCTGCACGGCGGAGCCAGCTGATGACGAAGGAATTTGAACCGTCCCGAAGCAAAAATCTGTTTCTTCTGATGGACCGTTTTCCCTCTGAAGCATTCGAAGAGGTCGTTGCAGCGACTGCTTCGATCCTTTATTCTGTTTTAAAAAACGGAGCGGGCGCGGGATTGGCTTCCGTCGGAAAGGAAAAAAACATTTTCCCTATTCAGGAAGGGGATCAGCATTTTAAGCACATGCTTCGGCATTTAGCAGTGGTTCATTGTGATGCGGCTGACCCGATAAGCCGATATGTACGGGAGGAGCTGGGAAAGCCATCTGTTCGCCAGGCTGATCAAGTGGTCGTCACGGGACAGTTAACGGAAGATCTGCTGCACCTCGCAGAAACCGGAGGCGGCCGGGTTACGGTGATACTGGCAAAAGAGAAAGATGCTGAGCTTTCTCAAGCTGAAAATATCGTGATTGAACGCATGATGAAACGCCAAATCAGAGTTCAGGTCATGAGGGGCGGACGAGTTTCGCGTGTTGTTTAGAAAGAGAGGTGACGGGTTCACATGCCGCACGATGATCAGAAGGGAAGCCGTTTGAGCTTGCTGTTATTTTATTTTCTGGCTTTTTTATTGCTGTGGGAGTGGCTCAGGCCGCTTGACAGTTTTACTGAAACGAAACATACGGGGTTTTTTATTGTCTTTATCGGCTTGACGTTTCTGCTGACTTTTTTCCGGATGAGGTGGTTTGTCACCGTTCCTTTTTGTATCTTATTTACATTGCTCTCGATACACATCCTGTTTTATCAAGGATCTATATTCGACTTGAGCTGGATCAGCTCTTTTTTGCAGGATGTCTATCTGAATATCACGCTGATTCAATCAGGGCAATGGAATGACATGATTCCTTCTTTTCGGACCCTGCTGTTTTTTGTGCTGCTGTGGCTGCTGGTCTATCTCCTGCATTATTGGGTGATTTACCAGAGAAGAATATTGTTTTTCTTTATGATGACAGTAGCGTATATTACGATTCTTGATACCTTTACGCCATATGATGCCACATTTGCCGTCATCCGTATCGTGCTGATCGGCTTCTTTATGCTGGGCCTTTTGTACTTAGAACGCATTAAGCTGATGGAAAGAATCACACTGCCAAAAACATCTGTCCTGAAATGGTTTCTTCCTTTATCTGTATTGGTTTTGGCTGCAGTGGGCTTCGGACTCGCCGCTCCCAAATCAGATCCAGCCTGGCCTGATCCGGTGCCTTTTCTTAAAAAAATCACTCATCAAGACCGCGTGTCTGCAGGGGAAAGCAAAATTGGATACGGGAATCATGATGAATCACTCGGCGGCCCGTTCCAGCAGGATGCTACTCCTGTTTTTACATGGCAGGGAAAAGAGCGGACGTATTTCCGTGTGGAAACGAAGGATACGTATACCGGGAAAGGCTGGATTGAAACAGACACAGGCATGTCATATCAGCTTAGCGGAGGAAAAGTGGAAAATCTGTGGTTTGACCATAAAGTTGCAACAGAGCGCCGCACAGTCCGTGTAAAAGTTGATAAGCACTATGGGTACAACCATGTGATGTATCCGATTGGTGCGGAAACCATTCAGCCAAAGCAGGCTGTCTCACTTGAAATGAACGGCAATACGGAGCAAATTTCTCCGATCAGTGAACAAGCCGGTGAAATCAGAAATATGGGGAATTATACAGTAGCGTACAATTCCCCGGTCTATAAGCTGGATGAACTGAGAAAGGTAAAAGTGAGAAAAAACAGTGAGGAGTACACATTCAGCGATCGCTACATGCAGCTTCCAGATTCACTGCCGGAGCGGGTGAGAACCCTTGCGATCAAACTGACTCAGGATCACGACAATATGTTTGATAAGGTGAAAGCGGTTGAGGACTATTTAGGATCAAATGCGTTCACATATGAAACAGAAAACGTGACCATTCCTAAGAATGATGAGGATTATGTCGATCAATTTCTGTTTGAAACGAAAATGGGTTATTGTGATAACTTTTCTTCCGCCATGGTGGTGCTCTTGCGCTCGGCCGGCATTCCGGCCCGCTGGGTAAAGGGTTATACGTCCGGCGAATACAAAGAAGCAGGAAACAAAAATGGCAGCATCTACGAAGTGACAAATAACAATGCCCATTCCTGGGTAGAGGTGTATTTCCCGGAACAGGGCTGGGTTACATTTGAGCCGACTAAAGGGTTTACAAATCCGGCTCAATTTACTTCTTCTGAAACAAAGGACTCCGGCAGCGCTAACAGCAGCTCGCCGAAGAAAGCAAAAGAGAAACAGAAAGAAGAGAAAAAACAGCCGCAAAAAGAGGCAAAACAAAAGGAAAAGCGGGAGCCAGCTGTTTCTAAAAAGCCGTCCGCTTCGCATACAAATGCCGGTGCAGGCTGGTATGCAGCGCTTGTGGCTCTTGCAGCCCTCCTGGTGGCAGCGGTATTGCTGTATGCTTTCCGTTCGTTATGGATTCCTGTTTTCGCAGTGAGGAAATTGAAGCGGCGCAGCGATCAGCACGCGTTTTTTGAGGCATATGGCGCGCTGCTGAAACAACTGAAGAGAAAAGGACTGCCGAAACGAGACAGTGAAACGCTGCGTGATTATGCAAAACGAATCGATGAAAAATACGACATAGAAGACATGTCAAAGCTGACATTAAGCTATGAAAGGGCGCTTTACAGAAATGAAGATTCTTCGGCGCTATGGAATGATTCGAGAGAGTTATGGGAAAATTTAATTAAAAGAAGATGGTCTTGACCACTTATCAACGTGTTGTTAGAATTAGTGAATATTATCGGAGTCTGGGAGCGAGTTGGCCTGACTCCGGCAAACGGCCTTGCCAAAGAGGGCGGAACGAGCTTCATATCTGTCCTCGTTTTTTTCTGTGTCAAAAAACTTAGAGGAGATTAGGTGACAACCATGACAAAGTTAGTGAATGAAATGATTCTTGTCCTTGATTTCGGCAGTCAGTATAACCAGCTGATTACACGCCGTATCCGTGAATTCGGTGTATACAGCGAGCTGCATCCACATACATTGACGGCTGAAGAAATTAAAAAAATGAATCCGAAAGGAATTATTTTATCCGGCGGTCCAAACAGTGTGTATGATGAAAACTCTTTCCGCTGTGACGAGAAAATCTTTGAGCTTGATATTCCTGTTTTGGGAATTTGCTACGGCATGCAGCTGATGACTCATTACCTTGGCGGTAAAGTTGAAGCGGCAAGCCAGCGTGAATACGGAAAAGCAAACATCCGTATCGAAGGCACACCTGATTTGTTCAGAGATCTTCCGAATGAACAAGTGGTTTGGATGAGCCACGGCGATTTGGTTGTAGAAGTTCCTGAAGGCTTCACTGTTGACGCGACAAGCCATCACTGCCCGAACTCAGCAATGAGCAAAGCGGACAAAAAATGGTACGGCGTTCAGTTCCACCCGGAAGTGCGCCACTCTGAATACGGCAATGATCTTCTGAAAAACTTTGTATTCGGTGTTTGCGAATGCGAAGGCGAATGGTCAATGGAGAACTTTATCGAAATCGAAATGCAAAAAATCCGTGAAACGGTCGGAGACAAACAGGTTCTTTGCGCGCTAAGCGGCGGCGTTGATTCCTCTGTTGTTGCTGTTTTGATTCATAAAGCCATCGGCGACCAGCTGACTTGTATCTTTGTAGACCATGGTCTTCTCCGTAAAGGCGAAGCTGAAGGTGTTATGAAAACATTCAGCGAAGGCTTTAACATGAACGTGATTAAAGTAGACGCAAAAGATCGATTCTTAAATAAACTAAAAGGCGTTTCTGATCCTGAGCAAAAACGCAAAATCATCGGTAATGAATTCATTTACGTATTCGATGATGAAGCGGACAAGCTCAAAGGCATCGACTACCTTGCACAAGGTACGCTTTACACAGATATCATCGAGAGCGGTACTGCAACGGCGCAAACGATCAAATCTCACCACAATGTCGGCGGGCTTCCTGAAGACATGCAGTTTGAGCTGATCGAGCCGTTAAACACGCTCTTCAAAGACGAAGTGCGCGCGCTTGGCACAGAGCTCGGCATTCCGGATGAAATCGTATGGCGCCAGCCGTTCCCAGGACCGGGACTCGGAATCCGTGTTCTTGGCGAAGTAACAGAAGAAAAACTAGAAATCGTTCGTGAATCAGATGCAATCTTGCGTGAAGAAATTGCAAATCACGGCTTAGAGCGTGATATCTGGCAATACTTCACTGTTCTTCCTGACATCCGCAGCGTTGGTGTTATGGGTGACGCAAGAACATATGATTACACAATCGGAATCCGCGCCGTTACATCAATCGACGGCATGACATCTGACTGGGCGCGTATCCCGTGGGATGTGCTTGAAGTCATTTCGACACGTATCGTGAATGAAGTGAAGCACATTAACCGCGTGGTGTACGATATTACAAGTAAGCCGCCTGCGACGATTGAGTGGGAATAAGAAACAATGAATGGAAACCATCTTTTTGGCAATTTTGCCGGGAAGATGGTTTTATTTGTTTATTACGAACAAAATTGGATTTTGTGTGACTATTGTTCGCTTTTTGTATTGTTTTTTCAAAATGAAGTTGGTACAATAGACACAGAAATCAAATAAGATGAATTCGTATAATCGCGGGAATATGGCTCGCAAGTCTCTACCAAGCTACCGTAAATGGCTTGACTACGTAAACATTTCTTTCGTTTGATATAAATAAAACACGTTTATTTATTCGAACTGAAATCCGTCTGTAGTCAAGCGTCCCAAAATGATTGGGGCGTTTTTTATTTGGCGATTTCAGGGCAGGATAAATAGCAAAGACTGAAGGGAGTCAAATAGCTTGAAAAGGTATTTTCAGTTTGATGAGCTGGGCACCAGCTATCGCAATGAAATCATTGGCGGATTAACGACTTTTTTGTCTATGGCATATATTTTGTTCGTCAATCCGATTACGCTTGCTTTGGACAGCGTGAAAGATTTTCCGGAGGCGCTGAGAATTGACCAGGGTGCGGTCTTTACGGCGACAGCACTGGCGTCTGCAGCAGGCTGTATCTTAATGGGATTAATAGCGAGATATCCGATTGCCATCGCGCCGGGTATGGGGCTGAACGCGTTTTTTGCGTTTTCTGTTGTCCTTGGTATGGGTATTTCATGGCAGGCAGCTTTGTCAGGTGTTTTCATTTCAGGTCTTATTTTCGTTGCTCTTTCTTTAACAGGTTTTCGTGAAAAAATCATCAACGCCATTCCGCCTGAGCTGAAATTGGCAGTCGGTGCGGGGATCGGCCTGTTTATTACATTCGTTGGCTTACAAGGATCAGGAATCATTACTGCAAATCCTTCTACGCTCGTCACGATCGGAAACATTCACAGCGGTCCTGTGCTGTTAACAATTTTCGGTGTGATTGTCACGGTTATTTTAATGGTGCTTCGCGTCAACGCAGGCGTGTTTATCGGGATGTTATTAACAGCGGTTGCCGGCATGATTTTCGGTTTGGTTCCGGTTCCGACTCAGATTATCGGCAGTGTACCGAGCCTTGCGCCGACTTTCGGACAAGCGTGGATTCACCTCCCGGATATTTTCTCCGTACAAATGCTGATCGTTATTTTAACATTCTTGTTTGTCGGATTTTTTGATACAGCTGGTACACTTGTTGCTGTGGCAACACAAGCTGGTTTAATGAAGGAAAACAAATTGCCGCGTGCGGGCCGTGCGCTTTTAGCTGATTCATCTTCGATTGTGATCGGTGCCGTGCTTGGTACGTCTACCACAACTTCTTACGTGGAATCAAGCTCAGGTGTCGCTGCGGGTGCCCGTTCAGGATTTGCCGCAATTGTAACAGGGCTTCTCTTTTTACTGGCTACGTTTTTCTCGCCGCTCTTATCAGTCGTTACGTCAAATGTAACAGCGCCGGCGCTTATTATTGTTGGTGCATTGATGGTGGCGCCGCTTGGCAAAATTGCTTGGGATAAGTTCGAGGTGGCCGTTCCTGCTTTCCTTACCATGATCATGATGCCGTTAACGTACAGCATTGCGACTGGTATTGCCATCGGATTTATTTTCTATCCGATTACAATGGTGTGCAAAGGAAAAGCCAAAGAGGTTCATCCAATCATGTACGGGCTGTTTGTCGTATTTATTCTGTACTTTATCTTCTTAAAATAAGGAATGAAAAACCAGCTGCACCGGCAGCTGGTTTTTTTGTTGCAAAAGATAAAACCATTTCATACGATATACCGTCATGTAGATGTGCCGCCATGCTTTACTTAAATTGAAATGACTTGACTGTTCAGGAAGGCTTCGGTACCTTATATAAGTGTTTTATTTTCTTACTGAATGGTATTCCGCCGTATTTTTTTGATAGGAGTTGCTGACATGACGGAAGAAAGAAAAGAAACGTTTGAAGAAGAAGTTAACCAGAGTGAAAGAATAGATGCAGACGAAGAACCGCTATCGAGAATGTCCAGAAAGGCGAGCCGGCAAAGCAAGCAGAAGCAAAAACAAAAGCAGAAACCGCGCCAGGAACGCGGTGAATCAACTGTTAGAGACAAGCTTGCGTCTGTTTGGGCAGCCATCAACAGATATTGCGGTTTTGCGTTCTCGATTTTAAAATCACCGGCGAAAACTGTCGTAACGGATGGTTTTTCTCATTATAAGTACGGTCTGATTTCAATGCTTATATTCAGTATCATTTTTTCAATTGGGAATTGGTTTCAGTTAAAGGCAAGCTGGAATCGGCCGCTCGGTTTCGGAGAACGCCATCATGCTTTCTATGACGGGTTTTTAGTTGTTCTTGTGTATTTGCTGATCTTTTTCGCGGTAATGGTCTTTGCTATATGGGCTGTCTCCCGCTACATGATGAAGCAGAAGGTGACGTTCAGAGAAGCGGCTGCCGTATTGGGTTCATTACTTGTACCGGTGATTGCTGTTTCAATCATTTGGCTGATCTTTGCGATCGTGAATATTCCGATGCTGACAGTTCTGTTTACAGTGCTGATCTTGTTTTCAATCTTTTTTATCATCGCGCTGTATGTGCAGCGGGTGTACCAGGCGGCAGAAGATGCACCGATTGATTATATCTATTGTGTATTGGCTGTGGTGGCGGTAGCGCTGCTGTTTACGGCAGTGACTTGGCCGTTTATTTCTGAATATTTTACGGCATCGCTGATTCCGCTTTAATAAAAAAACCGGCTCAAAGCAGCCGGTTTTTTCATGTCACACTTTTTACAAATATATCTAAAAAACATAGTTGATTTGTAGGAATAACCCGTGTATGATGGGGAAAATGCTGTAAACGTCCAGCGCAAAAACCTTTATATTGAAGGAGGATGATGGACATGGCTGATGTACTTCGCCGCGCAATTAATCAAAAGAAGCAATTTTTAAAAACCAAATTACTGCTCTCGGAATTTTATCAGGGAAGAGGGGAACAGCTGGCTCACTACACGCTAAGTGAGCTTGAGAAAGAATACAAGTCCCTTCAGAAAATGAAAAAAGAGATCTGACAATAGATATAAAGAGGTGAGTCTGCTGAAAAGCGGGCTTTTTTGTTTTGATTTTGAAAAGGCGAGAAAGAGGGTAAACTACTACTGTTTAACCTCATAAAGCGTGTCGAAATATTTTCCTTAGGCTTTGGGCCTCGGCTCATTGTAAACGACTCATTTCTCTAGTAGAATATGAATGCTTTATGCAAGCTGAAGAGTAGGGGGATGAAATAAAATGATGCAAACCATCTTATCAAATGGGATAGCCATGGTTCTCATAATTCTCATTATTAATATTGTCTATGTGTCATTTTTTACGATAAGAATGATATTAACGCTGAAAGGACAGCGTTATTTAGCTGCCGGCATCAGCACGATTGAAATACTGGTTTATGTGACAGGGCTGAGTCTTGTGCTTGACAACCTAGACCAGATTCAAAACGTGATCGCATACGCACTCGGTTACGGTCTTGGCGTGATTGTCGGCATGAAAATAGAAGAAAAATTGGCGCTTGGCTATATTATGGTCAATGTCATTACGAAGGAGCTTGATCTTGATCTTCCGAAGCAGCTCCGTGAAAAAGGCTACGGCGTGACAAACTGGGTGGCGGGCGGACTTGAAGGTGACCGTACAGCCCTTCAGATTCTGACGCCGAGAAGATATGAACTCCAGCTATATGATACGATTAAAACACTTGATTCAAAGGCCTTTATTATTGCGTACGAACCAAAAACAATCCACGGGGGCTTCTGGGTCAAAGCGGTGAAGAAGAGGAGAATTAAAGAATAATGGCAAAGCCGAAGAAGAAAAAGTTTGAAGTGACAGAGCAGCAAACGATTGATGCGGTGCTTCAGCAAATGAAAGAAGAAGGATATCTGCCTGTAAGGCGAATGGAAGAGCCTATTTTTATGGAAAAAAAGGAAAATGGGTCAATTCAGATCGTTCCGTGCGGGAAAAAAATCGTATTTGAAGGGAAATTGATCTAAAACACGAACATTAGTAGAATGAATTTTTGTATCGTTCGATAATATCGTTGACATTATCCATGACCGTTGTTAAGATAAACATGAAATCAAAACACGACCTCATATAATCTTGGGAATATGGCCCATAAGTTTCTACCCGGCAACCGTAAATTGCCGGACTATGCAGGAAAGTGATCGATAAAACTGACATGGATATATCGCAGAAGCGAACGACTGACGATACATGTACCATGCCCGGTTTGTATTGCTTCCTCATAAGTGCAATGCAGAGCGGGTATTTTTTATTTTCTGAAAACTAAAGCATGAGAAGGTGGAAACAGAATGCAGCCGCTAGTAGGAATCATCATGGGAAGCACTTCCGATTGGGAGACAATGAAACACGCATGCGACATACTTGACGAACTTAATGTTCCGTACGAAAAAAAGGTCGTTTCCGCTCACCGGACGCCTGATTTCATGTTTGAATACGCTGAAACCGCCAGAGAAAGAGGCATCAAGGTGATCATCGCCGGTGCCGGTGGAGCGGCGCATCTGCCGGGGATGACGGCGGCGAAAACAACACTTCCGGTCATTGGAGTGCCGGTCCAGTCCAAGGCGCTGAACGGGATGGATTCACTTCTATCCATCGTCCAAATGCCTGGAGGCGTGCCTGTTGCGACGACAGCCATAGGCAAAGCGGGCGCTGTGAACGCAGGCCTGTTAGCGGCGCAAATTTTGTCAGCTTTTGACGAAGGTCTTGCCCGTAAGCTGGATGAGAGAAGAGAAAATACAAAACAGACGGTGTTAGAAAGCAGTGATCAGCTTGTCTAAACAAATCATCTACCCGGGAGCTGTAATCGGCATAATCGGCGGCGGCCAGCTTGGGAAAATGATGGCTGTGTCCGCCAAACAAATGGGGTATAAAGTCGCGGTCGTTGATCCTGTGAAAGATTCGCCGTGCGGGCAGGTTGCGGATGTCGAAATTACCGCTCATTATAATGACCGTGAAGCGATTCGAAAATTGGCTGAAATCAGCGATATCATCACATATGAGTTTGAAAACATCGACTATGATGCGCTGCATTGGCTGAAAGACCATGCGTATCTCCCGCAAGGAAGTGAGCTGCTGCTCATTACCCAAAACCGTGAAACAGAGAAAAAAGCAATTCAAGCCGCGGGCTGTGAAGTCGCACCGTACAGCATCGTCAAAACAAAGAATGAATTGAAAAAGGCGGTACAGGAGCTTGGGCTTCCGGCAGTGCTGAAAACATGCCGCGGCGGGTACGACGGCAAAGGCCAATTTGTGATAAAAGAAGAGGCGCAAATGGAGCAGGCAGCCGCTCTGTTAGCACACGGAACCTGCATTCTTGAAAGCTGGGTTTCTTTTAAAATGGAAATGTCGGTGATTGTCGTCAGATCAGTAAACGGAGAAGTTTCAACATTTCCGGCAGCTGAAAACATTCACCACAACAATATTCTTTTCCAAAGCATCGTGCCTGCACGGGTCGGGGAAGGGATTCAGCAGAAGGCTGCTGAGCTGGCCGTTAAGCTTGCAGATGAGCTTAACCTTGTCGGGCCGCTTGCTGTTGAGATGTTCCTGACAGAGGACGGAGAGCTTTTGGTCAATGAACTGGCGCCAAGACCGCACAATTCTGGGCATTATACACTGGATCTTTGCGAGACGAGCCAGTTTGAACAGCATATCAGAGCGGTATGCGGGCTTCCGCTTGGGAAGACAGATTTGCTGAAGCCGGGCATGATGGTGAATCTTCTCGGCGATGAAGTAAAGCTTGTTGAGGAAGACCCGGAGCTTTTAAAAGAGGCAAAGCTATATATATACGGAAAACATGAAATTAAAAAAGGCCGCAAAATGGGGCATATTACATTTATGAAGCAGCCTGAAGACGAATGGATTCAGGAGATCACAAATAAATGGATGAATAGAGACGGAGGACAAGCAGAATGATCGAACGTTATTCAAGACCTGAAATGTCTGCGATTTGGACGGATGAAAACAGATTTCAAGCATGGCTGGAGGTAGAGATTCTTGCCTGTGAAGCGTGGGCGGAGCTTGGTGTCATTCCGAAAGAAGATGTAAAAGTTATGCGCGAGAACGCGTCATTTGACATCAACCGTATTTTAGAAATCGAAAAGGACACGCGCCATGACGTTGTCGCTTTTACACGCGCCGTTTCCGAATCACTGGGTGAAGAAAGAAAATGGGTGCACTACGGCTTAACGTCAACTGATGTTGTTGATACGGCTCTTTCCTACTTATTAAAACAGGCAAACGATATTCTGCTCAAGGATCTTGAGAGATTTGTTGACATTATTAAAGAAAAAGCAAAAGAACATAAATACACAGTTATGATGGGGCGCACACACGGCGTACACGCTGAGCCTACAACATTCGGCTTAAAACTTGCGCTTTGGCATGAAGAAATGAAACGTAATCTTGAGCGTTTCAAACAAGCGAAAGCAGGCATCGAGGTTGGAAAGATTTCCGGCGCTGTCGGCACATATGCGAACATTGATCCATTTGTTGAGCAATATGTCTGTGAGAAGCTCGGATTGAAAGCAGCACCAATTTCAACTCAAACCCTTCAGCGTGACCGTCATGCTGACTATATGGCAACACTCGCTTTGATCGCGACAAGCATCGAGAAATTCGCTGTGGAAATCCGCGGATTGCAAAAGAGTGAAACACGTGAAGTTGAGGAATTTTTCGCGAAAGGGCAAAAGGGTTCATCTGCAATGCCGCATAAACGAAATCCGATCGGTTCTGAAAACATGACAGGCATGGCGCGCGTGATCCGCGGCTACATGATGACAGCTTACGAAAATGTTCCATTATGGCATGAGCGCGATATTTCTCATTCTTCAGCAGAACGGATTATTCTTCCGGATGCGACAATTGCGCTGAACTATATGCTGAACCGCTTCTCCAATATCGTGAAAAACTTAACGGTCTTCCCGGAAAACATGAAGCGCAACATGGACCGCACTCTAGGCCTTATCTATTCTCAGCGTGTGCTGCTTGCTTTGATTGACACAGGCCTTACACGTGAAGAAGCCTATGATACTGTTCAGCCAAAAGCAATGGAAGCGTGGGAAAAACAAGTGCCGTTCCGTGAGCTTGTGGAAGCGGAAGAGAAAATCACGTCACGTCTTTCTCCGGAAAAAATTGCTGACTGCTTTGATTACAACTACCATCTGAAAAATGTTGATCTGATCTTTGAACGTTTAGGTTTAGCATAGAAGAAGCTTTTAGCGGCTTCTTCTAAGCCGCTGAAGTTTGAAAATTCCCAACATTCGGGTTAGGAGGCCTTCCGTGAATATTGTGAAGAATGAACTTTTATATGAAGGAAAAGCAAAAAAGATCTACAAAACCGATGACGAAAACACGCTGTATGTCGTGTATAAAGACTCCGCCACTGCCTTTAACGGCGAGAAAAAAGCAGAAATCAGCGGGAAAGGGCGCTTAAATAACGAGATTTCAAGCTTGATTTTCAAACATCTTCATGCAAAGGGCATTAACAATCACTTTATCGAGCGCATTTCGGAAACGGAGCAGCTCATTCAAAAGGTAACGATTGTGCCGCTTGAAGTCGTCGTCAGAAATGTTGTGGCAGGAAGCATGTCCAAACGTCTCGGCATTCCAGAAGGCACGGAACTTGAACAGCCGATTATCGAGTTTTACTACAAGGATGACGCGCTGGGTGATCCGCTCATCACAGAAGATCATATTTGGCTTTTGAAGGCGGCGACTCCTGAGCAGGTAGAGACCATTAAGTCCATTACAAAAACAGTAAATGAAGAGCTTCAAAGCATTTTCGACGATTGTCATGTCAGATTAATAGATTTCAAGCTTGAATTCGGTTTAGATGCAGAAGGGCAAGTGCTTTTGGCGGATGAAATTTCTCCTGACACATGCCGCTTGTGGGATAAAGAAACGAACGAAAAGCTGGACAAAGATTTATTCAGACGCAATCTGGGAAGCTTAACCGACGCATACGAAGAGATTTTCAAAAGACTGGGAGGCATTCATCATGTATAAAGTAAAAGTTTATGTCAGCTTAAAAGAAAGTGTACTAGATCCACAAGGGAGCGCTGTCCAGCATGCCTTGCACAGTATGACTTACAACGAAGTTCAAGATGTGCGCATCGGGAAATACATGGAGCTTACCATTGAAAAATCTGACCGGGATCTTGATGTTCTAGTGAAAGAAATGTGCGAAAAACTTCTTGCGAACACAGTGATTGAAGATTACAGATACGAGGTTGAGGAGGTAGTCGCACAGTGAAATTTGCGGTGATTGTGTTACCCGGCTCCAACTGTGATATCGATATGTATCATGCTGTAAAGGATGAGCTCGGCCATGAAGTGGAATACGTCTGGCATGAGGAAACAAGTCTTGACGGCTTCGACGGCGTGTTAATTCCGGGAGGATTTTCTTACGGCGATTACTTAAGATGCGGTGCTATCGCCCGATTTGCGAATATTATGCCAGCTGTTAAACAGGCGGCGGCTGAAGGAAAACCTGTTCTTGGCGTCTGCAACGGATTCCAGATTTTACAGGAGCTTGGGCTTCTGCCAGGCGCAATGAGACGCAACAAAGATTTGAAGTTCATTTGCCGTCCGGTTGAATTGATTGTGCAGAACGACGAAACATTATTCACAGCTTCCTACGAAAAGGGACAATCGATTACAATCCCGGTTGCCCATGGTGAAGGGAATTTCTACTGTGATGACGAGACGCTTGCTTCATTAAAGGAAAACAATCAAATTGCTTTCACATACGGCTCTAATATTAATGGAAGTGTCAGCGACATTGCCGGTGTCGTGAATGAGAAAGGCAATGTATTAGGCATGATGCCTCACCCTGAGCGCGCGGTCGATGAACTGCTTGGAAGCGCCGACGGTCTTAAATTGTTCCAGTCTATCGTGAAAAATTGGAGGGAAACTCATGTCACTACTGCTTGAACCAAGTAAAGAACAAATAAAAGAAGAGAAACTGTATCAGCAAATGGGTGTCAGTGATGATGAGTTTGCATTGATAGAATCCATTCTTGGAAGATTGCCGAACTACACAGAAATCGGAATTTTTTCTGTCATGTGGTCTGAGCATTGCAGCTATAAAAACTCAAAGCCGATTTTGCGTAAATTCCCGACAATCGGCGAGCGTGTGCTGCAGGGGCCGGGGGAAGGCGCCGGAATCGTTGATATCGGTGATAACCAAGCGGTTGTCTTCAAAATTGAATCACATAACCACCCATCAGCTCTCGAGCCTTACCAAGGCGCTGCGACTGGCGTAGGCGGAATTATCCGTGACGTATTCTCAATGGGTGCCCGTCCAATCGCTGTATTGAACTCTCTTCGATTTGGTGAACTGACTTCACCCCGCGTGAAGTACTTGTTTGAAGAAGTAGTAGCGGGTATCGCCGGATACGGCAACTGTATCGGCATCCCGACAGTCGGCGGAGAGGTGCAGTTTGACAGCAGCTATGAAGGAAATCCGCTTGTCAACGCCATGTGCGTCGGTTTAATCAATCATGAAGACATCAAAAAAGGCCAGGCGAAGGGTGTCGGTAATACCGTAATGTACGTAGGAGCGAAAACAGGGCGTGACGGAATCCACGGCGCTACGTTTGCTTCTGAAGAGATGTCAGACTCATCTGAAGAAAAGCGTTCTGCTGTCCAAGTCGGCGACCCGTTTATGGAGAAGCTTTTGCTTGAAGCATGTCTGGAAGTCATCCAATGCGACGCCTTAGTCGGCATTCAGGATATGGGAGCTGCCGGTTTAACAAGCTCAAGTGCAGAAATGGCAAGTAAAGCCGGTTCTGGTATTGAAATGAACCTTGACCTGATTCCTCAGCGCGAAACAGGCATGAGCGCGTATGAAATGATGCTTTCTGAATCACAGGAACGGATGCTTTTGGTTATTGAGCGCGGACGTGAGCAGGAAATCATAGATATTTTTGACAAGTACGATCTTGAAGCGGTTTCTGTCGGACGTGTGACAGATGATAAAATGCTTCGCCTGACACACAAAGGAGAGGTTGTGTGCGAGCTGCCTGTTGATGCCTTGGCAGAAGAAGCACCGGTTTACCATAAGCCTTCTCAAGAGCCTGCTTACTATCGCGAGTTTTTGGAAACGGACGTTCCTGCCCCGCAAATTGAAAATGCGAATGAAACGCTGAAGGCGCTTCTTCAGCAGCCGACGATTGCGAGCAAAGAGTGGGTTTACGACCAGTATGACTACATGGTGCGCACGAATACAGTTGTCGCTCCTGGGTCTGATGCCGGTGTTCTCAGAATCCGCGGAACGAAAAAGGCGCTGGCGATGACGACAGACTGTAACGCGCGTTATCTCTATCTTGATCCTGAAGTCGGCGGGAAAATTGCTGTTGCTGAAGCGGCACGAAATATCATCTGCTCAGGTGCAGAGCCGCTTGCAGTCACGGATAACCTTAACTTCGGAAATCCGGAGAAGCCGGAAATCTTCTGGCAGATCGAAAAAGCGGCAGACGGCATCAGTGAGGCGTGCAATGTTCTCAGCACACCGGTTATCGGCGGTAACGTATCGCTTTATAACGAATCAAACGGCACGGCGATCTATCCGACACCTGTTATCGGCATGGTCGGCTTAATTGAAGATACAGCACACATTACAACACAGCATTTCAAACAAGCGGGCGATCTTGTGTACGTGATCGGCGAAACAAAACCAGAGTTTGCCGGAAGCGAGCTGCAAAAAATGACAGAAGGCCGCATTTACGGCAAAGCGCCGCAAATCGATCTTGATGTAGAGCTGTCACGCCAAAGAGCACTGCTTGACGCGATTAAAAAAGGCCTCGTTCAATCTGCGCATGATGTGTCTGAAGGCGGCTTAGGCGTAGCGATTGCGGAAAGTGTCATGACGACGGAAAACCTTGGCGCCAACGTGACTGTAGAAGGGGAAGCGGCATTATTATTCTCTGAATCTCAATCCCGTTTCGTCGTCTCAGTGAAAAAAGAACATCAAGCAGCGTTTGAAGCAGCTGTGAAAGATGCGGTTCATATTGGTGAGGTAACGGCTGACGGAATTCTGGCGATTCAAAACCAAGACGGACAACAAATGATTCATGCGCAAACGAAAGAGCTTGAACGCGCATGGAAAGGAGCTATCCCATGCTTGCTGAAATCAAAGGCTTAAATGAAGAATGCGGCGTATTTGGGATTTGGGGACATGAAGAAGCCCCGCAGATCACGTATTACGGTCTCCATAGCCTTCAGCACCGAGGACAGGAGGGTGCGGGCATCGTAGCGACTGATGGTGAAAAACTGACAGCGCACAAAGGCCAAGGGCTGATCACTGAAGTATTTCAAAATGGCGAGCTCAGCAAAGTAAAGGGAAAAGGCGCTATCGGGCACGTTCGGTACGCAACGGCTGGAGGCGGCGGCTACGAAAATGTTCAGCCGCTCCTCTTCCGTTCCCAAAACAACGGCAGCCTGGCGCTTGCTCATAACGGGAACCTTGTTAACGCTACTCAGCTGAAGCAGCAGCTCGAAAATCAAGGGAGCATCTTTCAAACCTCTTCGGATACAGAGGTTTTGGCTCACCTGATCAAAAGAAGCGGACACTTCACGCTGAAGGACCAAATTAAAAACTCGCTTTCCATGCTGAAAGGCGCCTACGCGTTCCTGATCATGACCGAAACCGAAATGATTGTCGCGCTTGACCCGAACGGGCTGAGACCGCTGTCCATCGGTATGATGGGCGACGCTTATGTGGTCGCATCAGAAACATGCGCATTTGACGTCGTCGGCGCAACGTACCTTCGTGAGGTAGAACCGGGCGAAATGCTGATCATCAATGATGAAGGCATGAAATCAGAACGTTTTTCCATGAATATTAACCGTTCCATTTGCAGCATGGAGTACATTTATTTCTCAAGGCCAGACAGCAATATTGACGGTATTAATGTGCACAGTGCCCGTAAAAACCTTGGAAAAATGCTGGCTCAGGAATCCGCAGTTGAAGCTGACGTCGTAACCGGGGTTCCGGATTCCAGTATTTCAGCGGCAATCGGCTATGCAGAGGCAACAGGCATTCCGTATGAGCTCGGCTTAATCAAAAACCGCTATGTCGGCAGAACGTTTATTCAGCCGTCTCAGGCTCTGCGTGAGCAAGGCGTTAGAATGAAGCTGTCTGCGGTGCGCGGGGTTGTAGAAGGCAAACGCGTCGTTATGGTGGATGATTCGATCGTACGCGGGACAACTAGCCGCCGGATTGTCACGATGCTGAGAGAAGCGGGTGCGACAGAGGTGCATGTAAAAATCAGTTCACCGCCGATCGCCCATCCGTGCTTTTATGGCATTGACACTTCCACACATGAAGAACTGATCGCGTCTTCGCATTCTGTTGAAGAAATCCGTCAGGAAATCGGAGCCGATACCCTCTCATTTTTGAGTGTGGAAGGGCTGCTGAAAGGCATCGGCAGAAAATACGATGACTCGAATTGCGGACAGTGTCTCGCTTGCTTTACAGGAAAATATCCGACTGAAATTTACCAGGATACAGTGCTTCCTCATGTAAAAGAAGCAGTATTAACCAAATAAAACTTGAAAATGACATAAAGGCAGCGCAGTTCGGCTGCCTTTCTCTTTCTGCCCTCTTTAGGGGAGATATTTTGAAAAGCGCCTTAAAGGAGTGAATAGGATGTCTGAAGCATATAAAAACGCAGGAGTTGACATCGAAGCCGGATATGAAGCTGTAAAACGAATGAAAAAACACGTGGAGCGCACGAAACGGCTTGGCGTTATGGGCAGCCTTGGCGGTTTTGGCGGCATGTTTGACCTGTCTGAGCTTTCTTATCAAAAGCCAGTTCTCATTTCGGGAACGGACGGTGTCGGCACAAAATTAAAGCTCGCTTTTTCCATGGATAAGCATGACACGATTGGCGTGGACGCTGTTGCAATGTGTGTCAATGATGTGCTGGCACAAGGTGCAGAGCCGCTGTTTTTCCTCGATTATTTAGCGGTCGGCAAAGCGGACCCTGTGAAAATTGAGCAGATCGTACAAGGTGTGGCAGACGGCTGTGAGCAGTCAGGCTCAGCCTTAGTCGGCGGTGAAACAGCTGAAATGCCGGGGCTCTATACAGCTGATGAATACGATATTGCCGGTTTCTCAGTCGGAGTGGCAGAAAAGGATGAAATCGTGACTGGAGAAAACATCAAAGAGGGCCATCTTTTGATCGGCCTCAGTTCCAGCGGCCTTCACAGCAACGGATTTTCCCTTGTCAGAAAAGTGCTTCTGGATGATGCAGAGCTGGATCTTGATACAACATACGAACCGTTTGACCGCCCCCTTGGCGAGGAGTTGCTTGAACCGACAAGAATTTACGTGAAGCCTGTGCTTGCCGCAGTCAAAAGCGGAAAAATCGACGGCATGGCACACGTCACAGGCGGAGGATTTATCGAAAATATCCCGCGCATGCTTCCAGAAGGCTTAAGTGCGGAAATCGATCACGGGTCATGGCCGATCCCGCCAATTTTTTCTTTCTTGCAAGAGTACGGCAAGCTGAAGGAAGAAGACATGTTCAACGTCTTTAATATGGGTATCGGTTTTGTTTTGGCAGTCAAAGAAGAGCATTTGACAGATGTGATCGGAACTCTTGAAAGCCATGGCGAAAAAGCCTATTTGATCGGGCGTGTGAAAAAAGGCCAAGGCGTCACATTTGGCGGTGCGGCACTTTCATGAAAAAGTTTGCGGTATTTGCATCAGGAAACGGTTCAAACTTCGAAGCCATCGTCACGCGTTTGAAGGAGGAGAACTGGGATGCGTCAGTAGCGCTCCTCATTTGCGACAAACCGCAGGCGAAAGTCATCGAACGGGCAGAAGCATTCCACATTCCATCCTTTGCATTTGAACCGAAGTCTTATGAAAACAAGGCAGCATTTGAAAAAGCCATCATTGAACAGCTTCGTCTTCACGAGGTTGAATTGATTGTTCTTGCCGGCTATATGAGGCTGATTGGTGATACGCTCCTTCAAGCATATGGAGGGAAAATCATTAACATTCACCCGTCGCTTCTTCCGGCGTTTCCTGGGATCGACGCAGTCGGACAGGCGTATCGCGCGGGTGTGAAGGTGGCCGGAATCACCGTGCATTATGTCGATGAAGGAATGGACACAGGTCCGATTATTGCTCAAAAGGCAATCGAAATTGATGAACATGATACATTGGAAGCCATCGAACAGCGGATTCACAAGCTTGAGCATAAATGGTATCCGAGTGTGATTAAACAGCTATTAGGATTAAATAACAGAGGTGAAAAGGCATGACCATTAAACGTGCATTAATCAGTGTTTCAGATAAAACAAATCTCGTTCCTTTCGTAAAAGAACTGACAGAGCTTGGCGTTGAAGTCATCTCAACAGGGGGAACGAAAAAGCTTCTTCAAGAAAACGGTGTGGATGTGATCGGAATTTCTGAAGTGACAGGATTTCCTGAAATTATGGACGGCCGGTTAAAAACCCTTCACCCGAATATTCACGGCGGCCTTCTGGCGGTTCGCGGCAATGAAGAGCATATGGCGCAGATCAATGAACACGGGATACAGCCGATTGACCTCGTTGTCGTCAACCTCTATCCATTTAAAGAAACGATTTCTAAAGAAGATGTCACATATGAAGAAGCGATTGAAAACATCGACATCGGCGGACCCGGCATGCTGCGTGCGGCATCAAAGAACCATCAGGATGTCACGGTTATCGTCGATCCGGCCGATTACAGCCCAGTGCTGAAGCAAATCAAAGAAGAAGGCGGCGTATCACTTCAGAAAAAACGCGAACTGGCGGCAAAAGTATTCCGTCATACTGCGGCATATGATGCATTGATCGCTGACTATCTGACAGACGTTGTCGGTGAAAAAGAACCAGAGCAATTTACTGTGACATTTGAGAAAAAACAATCGCTTCGCTACGGAGAAAACCCGCATCAGGAAGCGACATTCTATCAAACAGCTCTTCCTGTTAAAGGATCTATTGCGCAAGCAGAACAGCTCCACGGAAAAGAGCTTTCTTACAACAACATTAAAGACGCGGATGCAGCAGTTCAAATCGTTCGTGAATTCACTGAGCCGGCTGCGGTTGCTGTAAAGCATATGAATCCTTGCGGCGTAGGAACAGGAAAAACGATCGCAGAAGCCTTCGACAGAGCGTTTGAAGCGGATAAAACATCTATCTTCGGCGGCATTATCGCATTGAACCGTGAAGTGGACAAGACAACTGCCGAAGCGCTTCACAACATTTTCTTAGAAATCATCATTGCGCCTTCATTCAGCCAAGAAGCGCTTGACATCCTGACTGCGAAGAAAAATCTTCGTCTGCTGACGCTTGACGTATCTGCTGCTGTTCAAAAGGAAAAACAGCTGACATCCGTTCAAGGCGGGCTGCTGATTCAAGATTTAGATATGCACGGCTTCGATGATGCGGAGATCAGCATTCCGACAAAAAGAGAGCCGAACGAGCAAGAATGGGAAGACTTGAAGCTTGCTTGGAAAGTCGTGAAGCACGTGAAATCAAATGCGATCGTTCTCGCGAAGGATAACATGACAGTCGGCGTGGGAGCAGGCCAAATGAACCGCGTCGGATCAGCGAAAATTGCGATTGAACAAGCAGGAGAAAAAGCGAAGGGCAGTGCACTCGGCTCTGATGCATTTTTCCCAATGCCGGATACTGTTGAAGAAGCGGCAAAAGCGGGTGTTACGACTATCATTCAGCCGGGGGGATCTGTGCGTGACGAGGATTCCATCAAAAAAGCGGATGAATACGGCATTGCCATGGTCTTCACCGGCATCAGACACTTCAAACATTAAGGGGATGAAAACGACGTGAATGTATTAATTATCGGTAAAGGCGGAAGAGAGCATACGCTGGCATGGAAGGCAGCGCAAAGCAGCCTCGTCGAGAATGTATTTGCCGCTCCCGGAAATGACGGCATGGCAGCTTCCGCACAGCTTGTAAACATTGAGGAAAGCGACCACGCAGGGCTTGTCTCATTTGCAAAAGAAAATCAGGTTGCCCTGACAATTGTCGGCCCTGAGGTTCCTTTAATTGAAGGTCTTGTGGATGAATTTGAAAAAGCGGGTCTGCGTGTGTTCGGCCCGTCAAAAGCCGCGGCGATCATCGAAGGAAGCAAACAGTTCGCTAAGGACTTAATGAAGAAATACGACATTCCGACCGCAGAATACGACACGTTTACATCCTTTGATGAGGCGAAGGCATATGTGCAGGAAAAAGGCGCTCCGATTGTCATAAAAGCAGATGGACTTGCAGCTGGAAAAGGCGTTACTGTGGCTATGACAGAGGAAGAAGCAATCGCATGTCTGCATGATTTTCTTGAGGATGAAAAGTTCGGTGATGCAAGCGCGTCTGTCGTCATTGAAGAATACCTTTCTGGTGAAGAATTTTCTTTAATGGCCTTTGTCAAGGGAGAAAAGGTGTATCCAATGGTCATTGCCCAGGATCACAAGCGTGCATTTGACGGAGACAAAGGCCCGAACACGGGCGGAATGGGGGCTTACTCTCCAGTTCCGCAAATTTCGAAAGCAACGGTCCGCCATGCGGTAGAAACCATCGTGAAACCGGCCGCCAAAGCAATGGTACAAGAAGGCCGTTCCTTTACTGGCGTTTTGTACGCTGGATTGATGCTCACTGAAAACGGCTCGAAGGTTATCGAATTTAATGCCCGTTTCGGCGATCCGGAAACGCAGGTCGTGCTTCCGCGCATGGAATCTGATCTGGTGCAGGTGCTTCTTGATCTTTTAGATGATAAGGAAGTTGACTTAAGATGGAAGGATACCGCGGCAGTGAGTGTCGTGCTTGCTTCAGAAGGGTATCCGGAAAGCTACGCAAAAGGCACGCCGATCGGCAGCCTTGCAGCAGAAACTGAACAGGTTGTCGTTTTCCATGCCGGAACGAAAGCAGAAGGCGGAGAGTTCGTTACAAACGGAGGCCGCGTCGCCAATGTGACGGCTTTTGATGAAACGTTTGAAGCGGCTAGAGACCGAGTGTACAAAGCGGTTGATGAAATATTCAAACCGGGACTCTTTTTCAGAAAAGACATTGGGGCACGCGCTTTAAAGGCTGCCCAAAAATAAGTGAGGAAAACCCGCAGATTAATCTGCGGGTTTTTTATTATGTAAAAGCGGGGTGGTGAGCGGAAGAAGAAAGCACAACGAGTGTGGTCGGTTTTCCATGGGCCATCGAGGCGTCAATAAAATCTTCAAGCGTATGTACCGATTCAGTCACGACCTTTGTCACATAGCTGTACATCCCTGTGATACGGTGGTTTTCTGCTACATCAGGATGCGCTTTTGCAAAGGCGGCGTAGTGCTTGCAGCTTTTCGGCTCCATGAGAATAAAAGCGGTGACATGCTTGTTTAGTTTTTCGTAACAGATATTCGCGCTGTAGCCGGTAATCACTCCTTTGTCTTCAAGCTTCCTGACACGCTCCGCCGCGCTTGGCGAGCTGAGTCCGACAAGCTTTCCCAGCTCAACCATCGTTAATCTGCCGTTTCGCTGCAAATGCGAGAGAATCTGAAGGTCTGTATTGTCCATTTGTCTGGCTCCTTTACATATTTAGGCGAATGAATAAAAATTCCTTTGATCATAAGGTAATGCGGTTGATTTAACTTCATTGTAGCATATGGATGCCGTCTTATTTTTTCTATAATAAAGCCATCAATCAGAGAGGAGGCATCATGGTTGCCAGAATTGCAGCGTTCTATTACTTGGATACAAGGGACAGCGTTAACGATTGGGGCCGTTTTAGGCTGCGGGATATTAATTCTGCCGTCTGTGACAGCTGACGCAGCCGGCCCCGCTTCTTTATTTGTTTGGGGGTTCATGTCCTTCTTATCTTTTCTTCTTGTCGGCACGCTGGCCCGGCTTGTGAAAATAGCGCCCAGCGCGGGAGGAATCACGGCTTATGTGCAGCTGGCTTTTCAGAAAAAAGCCGGGGCTATTTTGGGCTGGATCATGTTAGGGTCCGTTCCGATCGGCGTTCCCATCATCGCTTTGACTGGCGCGAATTACGTCAGTTACGTCACAGAGGCGGCGGATTGGCAGGTTACATCGATTGCTGGTTGTATGCTGGCTATATCTATTTTGCTTCATATAAGAGGGATTCAACTTTCAGCAAACATCAGTACACTCGTTATATGTGTCATCGTATTTCTGCTTGTCACTTCTATTGCAGTGTCATTGCCACACGTCACGATAGCAGAATTCAAGCCGTTTCTTCCGCATGGCTGGTCTGCCGCGGGATCTGTATCTGTTATGATTTTTTTCTCTTTTGTAGGCTGGGAAATGATTACCCCGTTGGCTGAGGAATTTCATCGCCCTGAAAAAGATGTCCCGCTCAGCTTGTTTTTGGCAGCGTCTTGTGTGGCAGGCCTGTATATCATGCTGTCATTTGTGACAGTGGGGACTCATTCATATGGAGAGAATGGAGAAATTGCATCGCTTGCCATGCTCATCTCAAAAGGAGCAGGGAAAAGCGGTGTATACGTCACGGTATGCTTAGCGCTGTTTATTACATTCGCCACCATTCACGCCAATATTGCTGGTTTTTCCAGAATGGTGTACGCATTGGCGAGAGAGGGGCACATCCCCGTATTTTTTGGAAAACTCAGTGTGACAAAACGTACGCCTATCCGTGTTTTGACAGCGATGGCCGCAGTGTTTGGCTTAGTGCTTGCAGCGCATGGCGTGTTTCAAATCGATTTGACGACTCTGTTGAAAGGACCTAGCGCGGCTTTTATCGCATCTTACATATGTACAATGGCGGCAGCACTGAAACTGCTGGGCAGGAGAGATATAGGCTGGTGGATGGCGCTCGGGGCGTTTGTGGCGTGCGCGGTGATTTACTCATTCAGCGGCTGGGCGCTCTTTTATCCAGCTGTGCTGGCAGCTGCAGGATTTTTCTATATGAAAACAAAGGGTGGGCATAAAAAAAAGCTCGATCACGTGTCGTGATCAAGCTTTTTCATTTATCCGTTATGCTGGCCGTTATTTCCAGAATCGCTGTTTTGAAACATGTAGGTCACAGGGCAGAAGCGCAGGATTCCCGAACCCGCTTTCATGGCCCCCATAAAGATGTAAAAGAGATGCATTCTGCACCAAGGTTTTTTCGTAAACTTTGCGCTTGCGGCTGACATAATCGTCAATCCGCAGGCGATTCTGAAGACGGCATTGATGAGACTGATGTTTGGCTTCATGGAAATCCGCTCCTTTTTACTTAAAAAAGTTTTTTAATCGAACCTTCAAAAATTTGTAACGTTTTTATCGTGCGTGATGAGGAAGGATGTGATACCATGAGTCTAATACATATAAAGGAGAGTATGTGAATGTCCGAACGCACCTTTAACTGGAAAAACAAAGACATCAGGGCACAGGTTGATGTTGTAGACTCAAAGCTGCTTCCAACGCTCCTTTTACGGAATGCTCTCGTCTTAAACCCATATGTAAAACAATGGCTGAAAAAAAACATTTGGATTTATCAGGACCGCATTGTTTATGTGGGTCATGAACTTCCGAATAGAGCCGAAAAAATTCATACGATTGATTGTGAAGGAAAATACATTGTGCCAGGCTATATTGAACCGCACGCACATCCTTTTCAAATATATAATCCCCAAACATTGGCGGAATATGTGTCTCAATACGGAACCACGACATTTGTGAATGATAATTTATTTTTGCTTTTGCAAAGCGGAAAAAAGAAAGCGCTTACGATTTTGAATGAACTCAAAAAGCAGCCTGTCCAGTATTTCTGGTGGTCACGCTATGACCTCCAGACAGAGGTTCTGAACGAGGACCACGTCCTTCCGTTTGACGTCAGAAAACAGTGGATTGAACATCCGGATGTGATTCAAGGCGGAGAAATGACCGGATGGCCTCGCCTTGTAGATGGTGATGATTTAATGCTCCACTGCATGCAAGCTACAAAGAAACAGAGAAAGCGCATTGAAGGGCATTTTCCCGGCGCTTCTGATAAAACGCTTACAAAAATGAAGCTATTCGGAGCGGATTGCGATCATGAAGCGATGACAGGTGATGAAGTGATGAGAAGGCTGGAACTGGGCTATTATGTTTCCCTTCGGAACTCTTCCATTCGCCCTGATGTAAGAAAAATCTTGCAGGAGCTGCATGAGAAGGGCTTTCGCTATTATGACCACTTCTTTTACACGACAGACGGCGCGACGCCGAATTTCTATAAAGGCGGCATGACAAACGAGCTGATCCGCATCGCGTTAGAAGAAGGCGTACCTGCAATCGACGCCTACAATATGGCATCGTTTAATATCGCAAAGTATTACCAAATGGATGATTATTTAGGAGTTGTCGGGCCGGGCAGACTGGCATCGCTGAACATACTGGAAGATCCGCTAAATCCAAATCCCGTGACTGTTCTGTCAAAAGGGACCATCCTGCGAGAAGACGGCTGTGATTTGAAGGCGTTTACAAAGATGAACTGGAACAAAGGCGGTCTTGTCCCGCTTGAGCTTTCATATGATATGACGATGGATGATTTGCAGTTTTCCATGCCGATGGGCGTGAAAATGCGGAATGCGGTTATTATGGAGCCGTATATGATTGAGATCGACAATTCGATGGAACAGCTCTCATTTGACCATGATGAAAGTTATTTGACAATGCTTGATAAGCATGGGAAATGGCGCGTCAACACAATGATAAAAGGCTTTGCCTCAAGCGTGCAGGGATTTGTTAGCTCCTTTACGACGACAGGCGATATTGTCGCGATTGGTAAAAATAAAGCGGATATGCTGCTCGCTTTCGCCCGCATGAAAGAGATCGGAGGCGGAATCGTTCTGGCGGAAAATGGGAACATTCTTTATGAAATTCCGCTTGCGCTGTGCGGCTGCGCCTCTTCAGAAGCATATGAAGTCGTGCTTGAAAAGGAACAGAAGCTGAGAGATCTTTTGACAGAAAGAGGCTACAAATTTAGTGATCCCGTCTATACGCTGCTCTTTTTGCAAAGTACGCACCTTCCGTATATACGCATTACGCCGAGAGGAATCTTCGACGTCATGAAAAAAACTGTACTCTTTCCATCGATAATGCGTTAAAATATAAAAGAGCGGGGAGCCGACATATGAAAAAATGGATGACAGTTTGCGTGCTGTGTTTCGTGTTTTTTCTGCTTGTATCTTGCCAGCAGAAGGACGCTGTCCCGGATTCCGCAAAGAAGCCGAAAGCTCCTTTGACGGGACTGGAGATTGAACAGAAGGTGACTGAACGCCGGCCTGTTGCTGTTGTGGTGAACAATCACCCGAAGGCGAGGCCGCAGTCTGGACTGTCTAAAGCCGACATTGTCATAGAAGCGCTTGCAGAAGGGCAGATCACACGATTTCTGGCCATTTTCCAAAGCCAGATGCCAGAAACTGTCGGACCTGTGCGGAGCGCGCGGGAATATTTCGTCACTCTCAGCAATGGCTTTGACAGCATATTTGTCCATCACGGCTGGAGTCCCGGCGCCAAAGAGCAGCTAGAATCCGGAGCTGCCGATTATATAAACGGATTGGATTTTGACGGAAGCATATTTTGGAGAGCTGATTTCAGCAAACCGCCCCATAATTCCTACACGTCTTATGATTACATAAAAAAGGCGGCGGAACAAAAGGGATATGAGCTGAAGCGGGAAACAAATCCGCTGCTGTTTCAAACATCAGAAGCAAAACCTGCAAATGAATCTTACAATGTTCGGGTAGATTATGGAACAAAAAACGTTACAAATCTTGTCGAATACAACTATGATAAAAAAGCTGAATCTTATATAAGAAGCTCTGATGGTGTCATAACGACAGACCGGGAAACCGGAAAGCCGGTTGCAATGCAAAATATTTTCATTGTTGAAGCCAGCCATCATATTATTGATCAAGATGGAAGGCGGGACATCGACTTGGAATCAGGGGGGAAAGGTCTTTTGTTTCAGCACGGAAACGTCATTGAAACAGACTGGAAACAAGTGAATGGCAGAATTGTGCCGGTAAAAGACGGCAAGTGGCTTCCGTTTGTGCCAGGAAAGACTTGGATCAATATCGTACCTGATCTTGATGCGGCTTCCATTAGTAAAGGAGAAGGTGTGTAACGATGCAAATCGATAAATTACGCGGCAAAGAGCTGGACCAGTTATTTAACTCGATCTTATCGCTGAAAGACCTGGAGGAATGTTACCGATTCTTCGATGATCTATGCACAATTAACGAAATTCAATCGCTGGCTCAGCGCCTAGAAGTGGCTCGCATGCTTCGCGAAGGAAACACGTATCATAAGATTGAAACAGAAACAGGCGCTTCCACGGCTACGATTTCCCGTGTGAAACGCTGCTTAAATTACGGAAATGACGCTTATGAAATGGCGCTTGACCGTGTGAAGGAAACGGAAACTGAGTCTTCTTCAAAATAACAAAGAACCGCCCTGCCGTTCGGCAAGGGCGGTTTCTTTATGAAACAAATTGATGGATCAGGTTGTCGATATCGACAATGCTGCCATCCTCTTTTCGATAGACAACATGCTCCTTGGAAAAGTGAATCGGCGAATTGATCCCTGCTGCGGCTGCAAGGTTAAACAGCCCCTCGCGCAGTGAAATAACATAGTTGCAGACACGGTGCTGTTTTTCCTCAACGCTCAACGCTTTTTGCAATTTCGGATCTGTCGTCGCTACACCTGCCGGACAGGTGTTGGTATGGCAGACGAGAGCGCGGATGCAGCCAACCGAAAACATCATGCCGCGTGCGATGTTAACAAAGTCAGCGCCGAGGGCTAAGGCGACCGCTATTTTATCAGGAGTCAAGAGTTTTCCGGAAGCAAAGATTTTCAGCTGTCTGCGCAACCCGTACTGTCTAAGAAGCGTGTCAACAATAGGCAGCGCTGTCATAATCGGAAGGCCGACTGTATCCGCGAGTTCGTAAAAGGAAGCTCCGGTACCGCCTTCACTTCCGTCGATCGTGATAAAATCCGGATGCTTTCCGCTTTTCTGCATATAAGAGAAAAGCTCATGCAATTCTTCAGGATGCCCTGCGACCAGTTTAATGCCGACTGGCTTTTGTCCCACATCCCTAAGTTTTTCAATAAAGTCGAGCATTTCAGGAGGGTTTGAGAATTCATAAAAGCGGTTCGGGCTGTCAATCGACTTTCCTGGTTCGACATTCCGGATGTCTGCCACTTCCTCTGATACTTTGGCGCCGTCCACATGGCCGCCCCGGGTTTTCGCTCCTTGTGCCAGCTTTAACTCAAACGCTTTAATCTGGTCAATCCTGCTTTTTCTTTTAAATTCCTCCCACGAAAATTCCCCGTTTCTTTTGCGCACGCCGAATAGGCCCGGTCCGATTTGGCAAATGATATCGGCACCGCCCTTTAAGTGATACTCAGACAATCCTCCCTCACCTGTATTCATCCAGGTGCCGCCTGCCTGATGGAGCCCTTTTGAGAGCGCCGTAATTGCCCGTTCTCCAAGGGAACCGTAGCTCATTGCAGACTGGCCGATTAATCCCTTCACGTAAAATGGCTTTTCGCATGTATGCTCGCCAATCACCTGCACATCATCAGGATGAAGAAAATACGGATCTGCTTTGATACGTTCGGCGTGCTCCTTGCGTTTGAAGAGATTGTCAGCATCCATTTTATAGATTTGGGTTTCAATTTTTGGCGTTTGATTTACGTGCATTTCTTCCCTTTGTTTTGGAAACATAGCGTTACGGATATAATAGCCGGGTTTATCAAAATCTCTTACAGATCCAAAGCCCATCATTCTGCTTTTGTATTTGCCGGAGATAACCGTTTGCTCATATTCCTTGCGGGAAAAAGGCTGCTCTTCATTGTCATTGCTATATAAATACTGTCTGAGCTCCGGCCCGATTTTTTCAAGGATATACCGAAACCTTCCGATGAGGGGATAGTTGCGAAGAATTGAGTGCTCCTGCTGTTTTTCATCCTTTATGTAGATCCAGGCAAATAAGACGATCGGGATAGCGATAATCCCAATGATAAATGCGATGAGTGCTATAATAATGGTTTCCATCTCTCAGCCTCCCTTTTTTATGTAACCATTTCCACAGTTGAACACTTTCCAAACAATAGCAGAGGGAATCTGGTGAAAAATGTGCGCTTCTGCAGAGACAAGACTCACCCGCGCAGGTACGTCAGCCTGCTCTCTTTTTTTATGAAAAAAGAATCAAAACACCTTTTTCAGTGAATAACGAGATTAACGGCTTTTTCCGTTTTTCCGCGCTATGTGAATTTGTTATAATGTTTAAATGGTAACAAACGAATGGAGGAACGTATGACGTGTACGATGTAACGGAGTGGAAGCATGTCTTTAAACTCGATCCAAATAAAGATTTGCCTGACGAACAGCTGGAGATCCTTTGCGAATCAGGAACGGATGCGGTCATTATCGGAGGAAGCGATGGTGTGACAGAGGATAATGTCCTGCGGATGATGTCTAAGGTCAGACGGTTTTTGGTGCCGTGTGTCCTTGAGGTGTCAGCGATTGAAGCGATTGTTCCCGGCTTTGACTTATATTTTATTCCGAGTGTATTAAACAGCAAAAACGCGGATTGGATTGTCGGAATGCACCAGAAAGCCATGAAGGAATACGGAGAACTGATGTCTATGGAAGAAATCGTGGCGGAGGGCTACTGCATCGCAAATCCAGATTGCAAAGCGGCGGCACTGACTGAAGCGGATGCCGAAATGAGTACTGACGATATTGTCGCTTATGCGCGTGTGTCAGAGCTGCTGCAGCTGCCGATTTTTTATTTAGAATACAGCGGCATGCTTGGAGACATAGAAGCTGTCAAGAAAACGAAGGCTGTATTGGAAACGTCCACCTTGTTTTATGGAGGCGGCATCAAGGATGCGGAAACGGCCAAACAGTATGCAGAGCATGCGGACGTGATCGTTGTAGGCAATGCGGTGTATGAAGATTTCGACAGGGCTTTGAAAACAGTAGCGGCTGTGAAAGGCGAGTAGTAAATTGTACGGATTTGGTTTATGATAGAACATATGTTTTGTATAGGCGGGTGAACAAATTTTGAATTATATTAGCAATCAATTACTAAGCGGTTTAAATCCCGTTCAGCAGGAAGCAGTCAAAACAACGGACGGGCCTCTTTTGCTGATGGCGGGAGCGGGAAGCGGAAAGACGCGTGTCCTGACACACAGAATCGCTTATTTAATGGCGGAAAAGCATGTGGCGCCGTGGAACATTCTGGCGATCACATTTACAAATAAAGCAGCACGCGAAATGAAAGAACGTGTGGAAAGCATCCTCGGACCCGGTGCGGACGATATCTGGATTTCCACATTCCACAGCATGTGCGTGCGGATCTTGCGCAGAGATATCGACCGGATTGGGATTAACCGAAATTTCTCCATTCTTGATACGGCTGACCAGCTTTCAGTGATCAAGGGGATTTTGAAGGAACGCAATCTTGATCCGAAGAAGTTTGATCCGAGAAGCATCCTCGGCACGATCAGCAGTGCGAAAAACGAATTGACCGAACCGGAGGAATTCTCTAAGGTTGCCGGAGGCTACTACGATCAGGTGGTTAGCGATGTATATGCTGATTATCAGAAGAAGCTATTGAAAAACCAGTCGCTCGATTTCGACGATTTAATTATGACGACGATTAAACTGTTTGACCGTGTGCCGGAAGTGCTTGAATTTTATCAGCGCAAATTCCAGTACATCCATGTCGATGAGTATCAGGATACGAACAGGGCACAATACATGCTCGTTAAGCAGCTTGCCGAGCGTTTCCAGAACCTTTGCGTTGTCGGGGACTCTGATCAGTCGATCTACAGATGGCGCGGCGCGGATATCACCAACATTCTTTCATTTGAAAAAGATTATCCGAATGCAAGCGTGATTTTGCTAGAACAAAACTATCGTTCAACGAAACGGATTTTGCGCGCGGCTAACGAGGTCATTAAAAATAACTCTAACCGCAAACCGAAAAATTTGTGGACGGAAAACGATGAAGGCATCAAAATTTCTTATTATCGCGGTGATAATGAGTTCGGTGAAGGACAGTTTGTCGCCGGCAAAATTCATCAGCTTCACAGTTCAGGCAAGCGGAAGCTGTCGGATATCGCCATTTTATATCGGACAAACGCGCAGTCCCGTGTGATTGAGGAAACGCTTCTCAAAGCGGGCTTGAACTATAACATTGTCGGCGGCACAAAGTTCTATGACAGAAAAGAAATTAAAGACATTCTTGCGTACCTGCGCCTCGTATCCAATCCGGATGACGATATCAGTTTCACGCGCATTGTCAATGTGCCAAAGCGCGGAGTTGGCGCGACATCACTTGAGAAAATCGCTTCGTATGCGGCCATAAACGGTTTGTCATTTTACCAAGCGATTCAGCAGGTTGATTTTATCGGCGTCAGTGCCAAAGCAGCCAACGCGCTTGACAGCTTCAGACAGATGATTGAGAACCTGACCAACATGCAGGATTACTTATCCATTACAGAGCTGACAGAAGAAATTCTTGATAAGACCGAATACAGAGAAATGCTGAAGGCTGAGAAATCGATCGAAGCCCAAAGCCGTTTAGAAAACATCGACGAGTTCCTGTCTGTTACGAAAAATTTTGAACAGAAAAGTGAAGACAAGACACTCGTTGCGTTCCTGACAGACTTGGCGCTGATTGCAGACATTGATCAGCTTGACCAGCAGGAGGAAGAGTCAGGCGGAAAGGATGCAATCACCCTGATGACCCTGCACGCAGCAAAAGGACTGGAGTTCCCGGTTGTTTTCTTGATGGGGCTTGAAGAAGGCGTCTTCCCGCACAGCCGTTCTCTCATGGAGGAAGCGGAAATGGAAGAAGAACGCCGCCTCGCGTATGTTGGGATTACAAGGGCGGAGCAAGAGCTTTATCTGACCAATGCTAAAATGCGCACCTTGTTTGGCCGGACGAATATGAATCCGGAATCTCGCTTCATTGCTGAAATACCGGATGATTTATTGGAAAACCTAAATGAGAAAAAAGAAACGAGAGCGCCGTCTGCGAGAAAAATGCAGCCGAGACGCGGCCCTGTTTCGCGTCCGGTATCCTACGCCAGCAAAACAGGCGGCGACACCTTGAACTGGGCAGTCGGAGATAAGGCGGGCCATAAAAAATGGGGAACAGGAACTGTCGTCAGCGTGAAAGGCGAAGGTGAAGGAACAGAACTCGATATTGCCTTCCCGAGCCCTGTCGGCGTGAAACGCCTGTTAGCGGCATTTGCTCCTATTGAAAAGCAGTAATTGAAGAGGAAAGGAAGAAGCAGATGGACAAAGAAACAGCGAAGCAGCGGGCAGAAGAACTGCGCCGCACCATCAACAAGTATAGCTATGAATATTACACCCTAGATGAACCGAGCGTCCCTGATGCGGAATACGACAGATTGATGCAGGAGCTGATTGCGATTGAGGAGGAGCATCCAGACCTCAGAACGCCTGACTCTCCTACGCAGCGCGTCGGCGGAGCCGTGCTTGAAGCGTTTCAAAAAGTCACCCACGGCACACCGATGCTCAGTCTGGGCAACGCCTTTAATGCTGATGATCTTCGTGATTTCGACCGCCGTGTGCGCCAAGCCGTCGGTGACGATGTGGCGTATAATGTGGAGCTGAAAATAGACGGTCTTGCTGTTTCTCTCCGTTATGAAGACGGCTATTTTGTCAGAGGAGCCACCCGAGGTGACGGAACGACGGGAGAGGATATTACAGAGAATCTGAAGACGATTCGCAATATCCCCCTCAAAATGAATCGTGAGCTGTCGATCGAAGTGCGCGGCGAGGCGTATATGCCGAAGCGTTCGTTTGAAGCACTCAATGAGGAACGAATTAAAAATGAAGAAGAACCGTTCGCTAATCCGCGAAATGCCGCGGCAGGATCACTTAGGCAGCTCGATCCGAAAATTGCAGCGAAACGAAACCTCGATATCTTCGTCTACAGTATAGCGGAGCTTGACGAGATGGGTGTGGAGACGCAAAGCCAAGGGCTTGATTTTCTCGACGAACTCGGATTTAAAACGAATCAGGAACGAAAAAAATGCGGCGACATAGAAGAAGTCATTACGCTGATCGATGAGCTTCAGGCGAAGCGCGCTGACCTGCCGTACGAAATAGACGGCATTGTCATTAAGGTCGATTCTCTCGATCAGCAGGAGGAGCTCGGTTTTACGGCGAAAAGCCCGCGCTGGGCCATCGCGTATAAGTTTCCTGCTGAAGAGGTCGTGACGAAGCTTCTCGATATCGAATTAAATGTCGGCAGAACGGGTGTGATCACGCCGACCGCGATTCTTGAGCCGGTAAAAGTTGCCGGCACAACGGTCTCAAGAGCATCCCTTCATAACGAAGATTTAATTAAAGAGAAGGACATTCGGATTTTGGATAAGGTTGTTGTCAAAAAAGCGGGCGATATCATCCCAGAAGTCGTGAATGTCCTCGTTGAACAGCGCACAGGAGAAGAAAAGGAATTCAGCATGCCGACGGAATGTCCTGAATGCGGCAGTGAGCTCGTCCGGATCGAAGGAGAAGTGGCGCTTCGCTGCATTAACCCTGAATGTCCGGCGCAAATCCGGGAAGGGCTGATCCATTTCGTTTCCCGCAATGCCATGAACATTGACGGGCTCGGCGAACGAGTGATCACACAGCTGTTTGAGGAAAACCTTGTCCGCAATGTGGCAGATTTATATAAGCTGACGAAGGAACAAGTCATCCAGCTCGAACGCATGGGTGAAAAGTCCACTGAAAACCTGATCAGCTCCATCCAAAAATCAAAAGAAAATTCGTTAGAGCGCCTGCTGTTTGGGCTCGGCATCCGCTTTATCGGATCAAAGGCTGCAAAGACACTTGCCATGCAGTTTGAAAGCTTGGAGAACCTGAAAAAAGCCTCTAAAGATGAACTTCTCGCGGTAGATGAAATCGGTGAAAAAATGGCTGACGCGGTCATCACCTATTTTCATAAAGAAGAAATGCTTGAACTCTTGAATGAACTTCAGGAGCTGGGCGTAAACACGCTCTACAAAGGCCCGAAAAAAGTAAAAGCAGAGGACAGCGATTCTTACTTTGCCGGTAAAACAATTGTTCTGACAGGAAAGCTGGAAGAACTGTCAAGAAACGAAGCCAAAGCCCAAATCGAAGCGCTGGGCGGAAAGCTGACGGGAAGCGTCAGCAAAAACACAGACTTGGTCATCGCCGGAGAAGCGGCGGGAAGCAAGCTGACAAAAGCACAAGAGCTGAACATTGAAGTGTGGAATGAAGAACAGTTAATGGGAGAGCTAAAGAAATAAGAGGAGTGTTTTCTATTGAAAAAGACGTTGGCATTGGCGGCAACGGCGGCAGTATTAATGCTGTCTGCCTGCTCGTCAGGTTTTGGGGGGGAGAAGGAGGAAGAGATTACGCAAAAGACGGCGAAATCGTCAGAAAAAGCGATTGTCCCGAAATATAATATCTCTGACTCCTATTACAAAATGGTGCTGCCGTTTAAGGCAGGCAAAGCGCGCGGCTTAACAACGGAACAGCTGAACACAAGACTGGACATTGATGAATTTGAAACAGGGCTGATGCGTCTTGCCCAAGATTCTTTCTCGACTGACGATTATCTGTTCCAAGAAGGACAATATTTAGATGAGGATACAGTATTAAGCTGGCTGGCCCGGAAAAAAACGGGCTCTGATTTGAAAAAAGCCGAAAAAGAAGATAAGAACTTCAAAAATGAAGGCTTGAACCCGGCGCTCCCGAGTTCTGGTTCAACAGAAGAAAAGAACGAAAGCAGCCCGATTTATTTAGCATCCATGCTTGAGCACGATTATTTAGTCAGAAAAGACAAGAATTCTATCCAGCTTGGCGGCGTCATGATCGGACTGGCGTTAAACTCAGTGTATTACTATCGTGAAAAAACTGGCGACCCGCAAAAAGAAGTGGAGATTAAGGACAGCACGCTTCGCCAGCAGGGAGAAAAAATCGCACAGGAGGTTATTAACCGCCTCCGTAAAAAAGATAACTTGAAGAATGTGCCGATTACCGTCGCACTTTATAAGCAGGCGTCAAAAACATCGATTGTGCCGGGGAACTTCATCGCCAAAACAGAGGTCAAAGCAGGCTCTGCTGATATCTCAAATTGGGATGACATCAATGAAAAATATGTATTCTATCCTGCGGATACAACCACAGCAGAAAAGTACCCGGATGACACCGAGGTCTTTAAGCGGTTCAAAAATTCAATTGAAGAATATTTCCCGAACTATACAGGCGTTGTCGGTACAGCGCTGTATGATAATGATGAAATGAAGAAAATGAAGATTGACATACCAATGCAATTCTACGGAAAAAGTGAAGTTGTCGCGTTTACCCAGTTCTTAACGGGTGAAGTGATGGACTACTACTCTAAAGGCTCAGTTGATGTCGAAGTCAATATCACGTCCTCAGACGGACAAGAAGCGGTCATTATCCGCAATGCCGGAGATAAAGAGCCGACTGTTCACATTTATGACTAATATTGGATGACCCCTTGTGCCGCTGCGGCGCAGGGGTTTTTTGCGTTTTTTTGAAGGCTGAGCAGCATTGGAGAGGGTGTTTATTTATGTTATGATGTTCTAAAAATAGAAAAGGGTTGAAATTATGAAAAATAAATCCTTTTATTTTATATGGGCGGGCCAGTCAATTGCCAATTTAGGAGATTCTTTATACGTGCTGGTACTGACTCTATTTACGTATCAAGTCACAGACTCAGCCTTTTTGGCATCGCTGGTAGCTATGATGCAGTTCGTGGGTCAGTCATTAAGCGCAGTATTTATACCGGTTTTTATTCATAAATACAGACTAAAGCACATTTTGATTTTTTTACAGTTAACGCAAACCATTCTGTTATCTTTGTTGCTTCTCATATTTATGATAGATTTTAAATCTATTTTGATTTTTTTCTTTATCGTATTTTTAATGTCACTGTTAGACGGAGGAACGATTCCAGTCAGAAATTCAATGATTCCCCGTTTTGTTCCAAAATCCATGTTATTGAAAGCAAACAGCCTGGTGCTGACCTCTGATCAAATCGTGCTCCTGCTTGGATGGCTGCTCGGCGGTATTTTGATCAAATGGCTCGGGCCGCAATTGCTGCTATTGTTGACTTTTGCGCTTTATGGCACCTCTACAGTCTCTTTATTTTTTGTCAAGGATGCGGGAAAAGGAGATGCAGAAAAGGAAGAAAATGAGTCCTTCATGGATAAAATTTCCTCCGGGTGGAAAGCGATTTATCGAATGCCTGTTATCAGAATGCTGACTGTTCTTGAGCTTTTGTCCATGTTCGGCAGAAGTATTTGGACAGGAGCCATTATCCTTGTTTATGTCGATGAAGTGCTGCATAAAAGCGAAACATGGTGGGGGTTTATTAACGCAAGCTATTTCGCCGGCACCATTACAGGCGGTTTAATCGTTTGGAAACTTTCAAAAATAATGAATGGAAAACTGTTCTCGATGATTTTATGGACATCACTTGCCATCGGCGCTTGCACACTATGCCTTGCGCTTAACAAGTATGCATTGGCATCGCTGCTTTTTGTCTTTATTTTAGGACCTTCATTTCAGCTCCGGGGAATTGCGATCAGAACTTATGTGCAGGAGAGCATAAATGAAACTTTGCTTCCGAAAATTCTGTCGGCTCAACATACAATAAGTACATTTGTATACGGCGCATCGATCTTAATTATGAGCAGTCTTACTGATTGGCTGGGTGTCCAATATGTATTTTTCTTGAATTTTATTATTTTTACCGTTTCAGCGCTTTTATCTTTAAAACTAAAAAATGAACAAATATAGACAATGTTTTATAAATATTTACAAATTATTTGTTATGTGTTTAAATTGGTGATGTAAAATACTATTTGTAAAGAGGTGGAAATGTTGAGTGGTAACTTGAATTTATTTCCTCTTTCTCATCATCAAAAAAGAGTTTTAAATATCGAAAATTTATACCCAGAAACAGCTATTAATCATATTGGCGGCCTTATCCAAATCAATGGAAAACTTCATCTTGAGACATTGAAAAAAGCCATTCAGCATTGCATCAGACAGACAGAGTCCCTCAGAATACGGCTCGTAAAGCAGGAAGGATCAGTTCTTCAATACATAGACGAAAAATTGCAGGCCCGTGTGCCATCGGTCGATTTTACTTCAACAGACCATCCATATGAAAGAATGCTAGATTGGGCCGAACGGGAATTTAAAATCCCTTTCTCTTTGTTTGATGGCGCGCTTGTTCAATTTTATGTTTTCCAAACAGATGAAGCAACATGCGGGTATTTAATAAAATGCCATCATATTGTTGCTGACGGCTGGTCTATGAAAATCATCATTGATAAGATTAAGGATCTATACATGCTTCTGGCAAAAGGAGACCTGCCTGAAGAAGCCGCTGACGATTATTCAATTCTCATAGAAAAAGAGAAAAAATACCTTTCTTCGCCACGATATCAAAAAGATGCCGCATTTTGGAAAGAGGAATTTTCTCATTTGCCGGACAGCTTCTTGTCAAAAAGTTCAGCGAACATTGCTGGTAAACGCAAACGATTTAAACTAGACCAAGAACATTCTGCTGCTGTTTATGAATTTATTCAAAAGCAAGGCTCTTCGTTAAACGCATTATTTACCGCATCGCTGTTTTGGTATGTAAGCAAAGCAACGGGAGAGACTGATTTGATAATCGGCACGCCGGTACTAAACAGGTCTGGAAAGAAGGAAAAAAGTACGGCGGGGATGACTGTCAGTACGATGCCGTTCAGAAAGAAAACAGATCTTGACCAGCGTTTCTCAGATTTTTTGCAAGAAGTCAATTCAGACTATCTGAAATACTTTCTCCACCAACGGTACCCCTATGACGAACTGATAAAGGAATTACAGCTGGCAAAACAGGGATACGACCAGCTCTTCCAAATGTATATCAATTCATACAATACCGATCTTGCTTCTGATATAGATGGATGCCATGTCGAATATGATGAATTATACAACGGATCACAGCCTTATTCTCTTCAAATTGCAGTTAAAGAATGGGACGAAGGCGGGGCAATCGAATTGCAGTTCGACTACAAGGTAGCGGATTACAGCGAAACGGAAATTCAGCAATTGAAAGACCGTTTACTCCGCCTGATTTTATTGCTTATCGAGGATCCAGACATTCAATTCAGACATTTGTCTATATTAACTGAACAAGAAAAAAGGGACGAGATATTTAAGTGGAATCAGACGCAGGCCGACTATTCGAAAGAGCAGACAATCAATCAATTAATTCAAGCAACAGCCTCACAGCATTCGTTTCGGACAGCGATAGAGGATGGGGGCAGACATGTTACTTATCAAGAACTGGATGAACGCTCCAACCAAATTGCCCGCTGCCTTATACATAAAGGAATAAGCCGCGGTGATTTTGTTGCCGTGAGCATGAAACACTCACCAGAGTTGATTGCTGTTTTACTGGGCATTTTAAAAGCAGGCGGCGCTTATGTGCCGATCGACCCCGAGTATCCCGCGGAACGAATCAAGTATATTTTAGAAAATAGTGAAGCGGCGCTTTTGATTACAGACCCTCTTTTTAAAATAGACTGCCGTTTGCCAAGGCACGTAAAAAAAATCAGTATTGACTGCACCATGTTTAACGATTTAGATACGGGACAGTTAGACATCAGGAACGATCCTTCCGACATCGCATACATGATTTACACTTCTGGATCAACAGGGCAGCCGAAAGGCGTGATGATCGAACATCAAAGCCTTGTGAACTACATAACATCAGCCTCTCAGAATTATACTTCTTCCCAAGAGGACAGCTTTGCGCTGTACTCATCCATAGCTTTCGATTTAACCGTTACATCCATTTACACCCCATTAGTGACAGGAAATAAGATTGTCATTTACAGACAAGAAGATATCCCGGAATTTATACTTCATCAAATCGTAAAAGAAAAGAAAACAGCTGTCATCAAGCTGACACCAGCGCATTTAGCGTTGCTGAAAGATGCAAACTTAAAAGATTCCTCTATTAAAAGAATGATTGTTGGCGGAGAGCAGCTGTCTGTTTCTTTAGCACGTCAAATAACAGAAGCATCGGATCACCGCATCGAGATCTTTAATGAATACGGGCCGACAGAAGCGACCGTTGGGTGTATGATCCACAAGTATGACCGAGAACAGGATCAGCAAGCCTCGGTTCCAATTGGGGTTCCGCTGCAGAATACTGAAATTTATTTATTAGATGAACAGCTACACCCGGTATTGCCGGGAACTCAAGGCGAAATGTATATATCAGGCGATAATGTCGCCAGAGGATATTGGAAGCGTCCGGATTTGCAAACCGAGCGTTTTCTGGATAACCCTTTCATAAAGGGCAGAAAAATGTATAAGACAGGAGATCTGGCGAAAAGAACGAATAGTGGATTGCTTGAATATGCAGGGCGTAAAGACCATCAAATCAAATTAAGAGGCTACCGTATAGAACTGGGAGAAATTGAATTAGCCCTGCTATCTCTCGAGGAAATAGAAGAAGCGGTGGTCATTGATTTTGATGATTCACAGGGCAGAAAGCAATTGGCGGCATATGTAGTGAGCTCTGCACCTGCGCCAGTGCTGGAGCTTAGGAAAAAGCTTTCTGGCAAACTGCCCGTTTTTATGGTTCCGGCTTACTTTATCAAGATGGATCATATTCCGCTTACGCAAAATGGAAAAACAGACAAGGAAGCGCTTCCTGATCCTTTACTTTATCAAGAGCAGACAGATTACGGATTGTTAAATGAAGAGCAGAAAGAAGCTGAGGCGATTCTTTTGGAAACCGCGAAGGAAATTCTCGGCCAGACAGACATTTGCCCGGAGGATCATTTTTATCAGCTTGGCGGAGATTCTATCAAAGCCATTCAATTCGTTTCGAAAATGAAAGAAAAAGGTCTTTTTATCAAGACTCAGGATATTATGACATATCCCGTATTTAGAGAACTTGTCAGTACTGTGACCAGCAAACAAACGCCTGCAATTTCTCAACAGCAGGCTGAAGGCAGAGTGATGGGCACGCCGATTACCCAATGGTTCTGGTCTTTGGATTTAAAGTGCGCTCATTTCTGGCATCAATCGGTAATGCTAACTGCTGAAAAAGAGATTCACCTTAAAGATGTTAAGGCGGTTCTGTCTCTTTTAATCAATCATCATGACGGCTTGCGAATGAATGTAGAAAAAGAGACGAATGCCTTGGTCTATCACAATACAGATATCGAACCTTACATTGAATACTGGGATCTGTCTGCTTTTTCCGAGGAAGAGCAAACCAAACAAATAGCGGTAATCGGGCAGGAAATGAGAAAAAGCACGGACTTATACAATGGAGTGCTTTTTAAAACCGGCATGATCAAAGCAAACGAAAAAACGCATTTGTTATTTACAGCCCATCACTTAATCGCGGACGGTGTATCATGGCAAATCCTGATTGATGATTTTCTTGCTCTTTTAGATTCAATAGATAAGAAGGAAGAGAAGAGACTCCCTTTAAAGACACATTCTTATCAGGAATTTTCAAATTCGATCCATGAATACGCTTATTCACGTGAAGCGGAGGAAGAATGCAGCTATTGGAATGACAAAGTGAAAAAAATTGAGCCGCTCTATGGAATTTGTTCGGAAAATTCCAAAGTTGAAAATAGCATAAAACTGAAACGGGTTTTGACAAGCCAGATGACCCAAAAACTGCTCAGTGAAGCAAATGAGGCGTATCAAACCCAAACAAATGATTTGCTTATCACTGCGTTAATCCGAGCTTGCCATCATTGCACAGGCAAAGAGGTTATTTCTTTGGAGTTAGAAGGTCACGGAAGAGAGCCATTAAAGGAAGACTTAGATTTTTCAAGGACGTTCGGGTGGTTTACAGCAATGTATCCCGCAGTGTTTCAGGCAGAGGCTGATTTGCCGGCGCAAATTCGTTCAGTGAAAGAAAACCTGCGCAATATCCCCAATAAGGGTATTGGCTACGGCGCTCTCACCTATTTGAATAAACGAATGCCGGATCACAAGAAGCCTGAGCTGCGCTTTAATTATCTAGGAGAAGTTGACCGTTTTTTAGCAGATAAATCAGAATACCGCATGACTTATTTAAATTCAGGCGCTGAGTCATCGCCTAAAAATGATCTGACAGTCAGTCTTGATTTGACAGCGGGAATCTATGACGGACAGCTAACGTTGGATTTAATCTGCAGCAATCTTTATCAGACAGAGGATATGGAACAGCTTTTAGATGAATTTTCTGTACAGCTGAAAGAGCTGACTGAACATTGCTGTAAACAAGAGTCTGTCGAATTTACGCCATCAGATTTCGAAACCGCCTCATTATCTATTGAAGAATTGGATTCCTTGTTCAAATGATGAGAAACGTATTGCTGGTTTTCTGTCTTAGTATCTTGTCGATTCAAATCTGGAGCGGCGGACAGGCAAGCGCTCAGACACCAGTTGATAAGCGCATTGACGCTCTGATCGAAAAGCAAATGAAGGAAAGCGGAATACCTGGGATCTCAGTGACAGTGGTAAAAGGAAATGATGCGGTTTACGAAAAGGGGTTTGGTTATGCCGGCGAAAGGCATAGCCGCCCTGTAACCGCCTCGACATTGTTTGAGTTGGGCTCAACCTCTAAAGCGTTTACTGCACTGGGTGTACTTAAGCTTGTACATTCGGGGGCAATCAGTCTAAATGACCCTGTCAGCCGGTATATCAGCGGATTTTATGCAGTTTACAACGGAAAGAAAACAGATATCACAATTCATCAGCTGCTGCATCATACAAGCGGAATTCCATTTTTATCAATAGCGGATATCAAGATTGATTCAAAGGAAGATGCTTTGGAAAAAACGGCGAAGGGACTAATAGGAGTTGAACTTAGTCATAAGCCGGGAAGCACATTTGAATATGCCACAATCAATTATGATGTACTGGGATATATCATTGAACAGGCATCTGGCCAGCCGTACGAGCAATATATGGCTGAGCACGTTTTTAAGCAGTTAGATATGTCAAACACGTATGCTGGGCGGCACGCTGGTGATGACGGCGATGTATCATCAGGTTTTAAAATTGGATTTTTAAAGGCGAGAGTCTATGACGCGCCTGAGTATCGGGGGAACACGCCTGCCGGATATATTATTACGAACGCAAAGGATGTATCCAAATGGCTTCGATCTCAGCTGAATCACAGTGACGGTGATATAAGCCGTTTGATTGAGCAAAGCCACTTGCCTGATAAAAGCGTAAAAACGGACGAGCCGGGCGTGTATTACGGTGCGGGATGGTCAATTTTTGAAAAAAAGGGCAGAGTCAAAGAATTGTTCCATGCTGGCTCCAACCCGAACTTTTCTTCGTTTATTATCGTCAGCCCTGACGATAATGCGGCTGTAGGGGTTTTGGCTAATATGAACAGCGCGTACCCTGAAAAAATTGCTCGTTCTGTTTTGCAAGTGATTGCCGATCAAAACCAAAAGCAGGACGGTTCTGTCACTGACCCGTTTCAGGTACTTGATAAAGCTGCGGCTGCATTGCTGGTTTTATTCAGTTTATTGCTTATTGTTCTGGTGTGGAGGGTTTATATTTTTCTAAAAAACGTTAAATCAAAAAATGTTCCCGTTCAGCAGCGGACTAGAATAAAGGCGCTGCTTTGGGGAGGGTTGCTGGCAGCCGGAATAGTGGCGCCCAAGCTCATTTCAGTCTTCGCCTTTAATGGCATGCCTTGGAGCATGATATTTATTTGGGGGCCCGGTTCTCTTCTTTATTTGGCGGCGGTTTATGGTTTGCTGCTCCTTGCCTCCTGTCTATTCGGTTTAACCGCTTGTTTTTTCAATCACCGTGCCGCAAGAAGGAGTGAGACGCATGAAATGTGAAACATCCATCCTTGGTATTCAGCCGTTTAACGACCTATTTTATCGCAGCTGTTTTTTTAACTGTTATTTTTCCGTGGTTCGCTCGTTTCAGCAAGAAATCTATCCTTATCTTTTAAATGACATGTATTCGTATCAATTGGATGAAGACGGTTATCCAACGGTTGATCGAACAGAAGTTTATGATCCTGAGTATGTCATGAATCAGCAGGGAATAATCGCGGATAAGCAATCGGTCAGCAGCAGTCTCATAGCTGATGTGAAACGGGATGTTCTTAAACATAAACCCGTCATCATTTGGTTGGATACATATGCGCAGCCTTATAGACAGGAATATATGTCTAAGCATAACCGGAACAGCATACTGATTTATGGCTTTCATGACGTAGATCAGTCTGTTCTTGCCATTGAAAACCGTTATCCCGATAACTTGTCATATGAAGCCAGAAATATTTCATATCAGCATTTGGCCAAAGCCTATCAAGGCTTTCACAGTTATTTTCAGCCTCCTGCCGCTTTTCATTCTTATGCTTCCTTTTCTTATGATCCGGGCAGGGACCGCTCAGGGCAAAGCATTTTCAAGGATGCGGCTGCCTTCTTTGTTCATAACATCACCGGGCATGTAGATCGGATGTTATCCGGTTTGGCGTCCTTCAGCAGGTTTACTGAGCAATTTCACAGCATAAGAGACAGCGAAAAGCTCCTTCATTCATTTAATGGAATTTTAAATGTGAAAAAAACAGAGCAATACCGCCTCGCATTTCTTCCGGATTTTCAACAGCTTGCCGCTGTGACATCTGACATTATTGATGAGTGGGAAGCAGCGCGGCATCTTGCGGCTAAGCTTTATTTTTCGGGGGGATCTTCTTCTGGTTATGAAAACCGGATCAAAGATTCACTGAAAAAAGTGCTGGAGCTTGAAGCAGCCCATATTGAATGCCTGAAGGATATAGGAAAAGAGGAGAGGGTCAAATGATTAAATTATTCTGTCTGCCGTATGCCGGGGGTTCGAGCACCATCTTCAGCGGATGGAAAAGGTTTCTTGATGCGTCAGTTGAACTGGTGGCCCTAGAGCTTCCGGGACATGGAACGAGAATGTCTGAGCCATTGCTGAATCGTGCAGAATCCGTGACGGAAGATCTGTTTATGCAAGTAAAATCTCATTTGGGTGATTCGGATTATGCCATTTTTGGGCACAGCATGGGCTCGCTGCTTGCATACGAATTGCAAAGGAAATTAACCATGGAAAATAAACAGCCGATCCATATGTTTTTTTCCGGGCGTTTCCCGCCTCATATCCCGGAAAAGAAAGTGCTTCATCAGCTTTCAAATTCCGCTTTAAAACAAGCGATTATTGAGATGGGGGGTGTACCGGAAGAATTCAGCAAAAATGAGCAGGTGCTTGACTTTTTCCTTCCTATTTTAAGAGCTGACTTTGAGTTGCTGGAAACATACAGGAATACAGCAATTGCTCCATTATCCTGCGATATTTCGGTTTTTTACGGAAAACGTGATCTGCCGTCAGTGCTGTTTGATTTATCTGATTGGAATCAGTACACCGATCAGACATGCAGATTTTACGAATTTGAAGGAGATCATTTTTTCATTAATCAGAAGACAAAAGAAGTGACAGCTAAAATCAATCATATTTTGAATCAGACAGGAGTGGTATGAAATGGATTTCAGAACTGCCGGTGTTATCGGAGGAGGCGTCATGGGGGCCGATATGGCTCTTGATTTATCTGCGAATGGGTATCAAGTGATTTTGCTGGATATCAGTGATGAAAAACTGAAAGCCGCAGAAGAAAACATTAAAAAGACATTCAGGCTTGTTCAACTGATGCGGAAAGAAAAATTCAGCATGTCACTGGAAGATGTGCTTGATAATATTCAATTCACAACTGAGCCGCACAATGTGGAGCCGGCTGATATCATCATTGAAAACGTAACAGAAGATTGGGAGATCAAAAGACAAGTGTATTTACAAGTAAAGGATATCTGCCGAGAGGATGCCATCTACCTTGTAAATACAAGCTGTATCTCAATTACGAAGGTCGGTTCACTGATGCATCGTCCGGAAAAGGTAATTGGAGCACATTTTATGAATCCTGTTCCTCTGAAAGAACTTGTAGAGGTGATTCGGGGTGATGCCACCTCTGACGAGACTGTCAATGCAACCGTTGAGTTTTTGAAATCTTTCGACAAAAACCCAGTCGTCGTTCATGATTTGCCTGGCTTTGTGTCAAATCGTGTGTTAATGCTAACCATTAATGAAAGCATTTGGACGGTGCAAGATCAAGTGGCGACCCCAGCCAATGTGGATAAAATTTTCCGCGGCGGGTTCGGGCATAAAATGGGTCCGCTCGCGACTGCGGATTTAATAGGCCTCGATACGATCCTTAACTCCTTGCTGGTTCTATATGAAAGCTACAAAGATTCAAAGTTCAGGCCGTGTCCGCTGTTAGTGAAAATGGTAGATGCAGGAAAGTTAGGGAGAAAGTCAGGACAAGGATTCTTTCAATACAGTTAAAGGAGGAGCAGGCCATTGAAAAAGGGAGTTAAGTGTGTTGTCTGGGATTTAGATCATACGCTATGGGATGGTATTCTGCTTGAATCAGATGATGTAAAGCTGAAGGAACATATCAAAGAAATTCTGACTGAGCTTGATGAACGCGGCATATTGCTGTCTGTCGCCAGCAGAAATGACGAAGCTGCTGCTATGGAAAAATTAAAGGAATTTGGAATAGACCATTTCTTTTTATATCCGGAAATCAGCTGGAATGCCAAATCGGTTTCTTTGGAAAAAATCAGCAAAAACCTCAATATTCATAAGGATACGCTTCTCTTTATTGACGACCAAGCGTTTGAAAGGGAAGAAGTGAAAAATGCCCATCCGGAGATTTCGTGCTGGGATGCCGTTCAGTATAAGGATCTAATCGTCGATCCGTTGCTGAAGCCTGCATTCGTAACAGAGGATGCCAAAAGACGCCGGCAGATGTATCTGGAGGATGATCGCAGAAAAGAGGACGAAGAGCAGTTTGAAGGACCGTCCGAACAATTTCTTGCCACTCTGAATATGAAGTTTACGATCAGCCATGCGCAAGAAAGCGACTTGCAGCGGGCAGAAGAGCTTACGGTGCGTACAAACCAGCTGAATGCAAGCGGAAAAACATACGATTATCAGGAATTAAATTATTTTCGAGAGTCAGACTCTCATATGCTGTTAGTCTGCGAGCTTGAGGACAAGTACGGCTCTTATGGAAAAATCGGACTCTCTTTAATAGAAGAAAAGGGAGATGAATGGCATATTAATCTTCTTTTAATGTCATGCCGGGTTATGTCCCGCGGTGTCGGTACCATATTACTGACAGCTATTTTAAATGAAGCGAAACAAAAAGGAAAAAAACTGTTTGCCGATTTTAAACAAACAGATCGCAACAGAGTCATGTATATCACCTATAAATTTGCCAATTTCAAAGAACATACGAAGGGCCCGGACGGCTTCATTCTATTTGAAAATGACCTGAGCCGGATTCAGCCGTATCCTGCGTATGTCGAGGTCAAAACGGAATTCAGCCAATCACCTGTTGCGGGAAGCAGCAATTAATCTAAATAGCGGGGAGAGCAAATAGATGAATCTTCATGAACAAATTAGAGAATATATTGAACAAAATTTGGTGGTCTTTGACGATGAAATCGAATTAACCAATGATGATCACATTTTTGAGATGGGATTTGTAAATTCTTTATTTGCGATGAAACTTGTAACATTTCTTGAGCAAAACTTTGGGTTTCAGCTTGATAACGAAGATTTAGATATTGCCAACTTCAGCACGGTAAACCGAATCGTCAGCCTAATTGAAAAGAAACAGAACGGAGCGCTTGCTAATGAAAACAGCTGAGATGAAAGCCGACATCATTCAAGATTTCCAAGGTTACTGCGATGAAAAAATCAGACCTTTTGCAGGCGAGTTTGATGAGAAGGAATGCATCCCGGCAGAATTAATCAAAGAGTTAGGGAGCAAATCTTATTTTGCTGCGGGTATTCCGGAAGTTTATCACGGATTGGGATTGAACCCTGTCGAGTACGGTTTGTTTACTGAACAAGCAGGTAAAGCGTGCTGTAATATTCGAACCCTTTTGACTGTAAATTCGTTAGTCGGTGAATCTCTGCTGCGGTACGGTACAGAGCGCCAAAAAGAAGAATGGCTTGTCCCCATCGGTAAAGGAGAGAAAATCGGAGCGTTTGCATTGTCTGAACCAAACATTGGTTCAGACGCAAACCACATTGAAACATCGTATGCAAAAAACGGAAGCAGCTATGTCATCAACGGCAGAAAAAAATGGATTTCCTTTGGCGCCATTGCTGACTTTTTTCTGGTTATAGCCCGTGATGGAGAAGTGGTTACAGCCTTTATTGTAGACAGCCGCCAGAGCGGAGTAACGGTAAAAAAAATGGAAGGCATGATGGCCAATAGAGCTTCTTATCTTGCGGAAATAGAGTTTGACAGCGTTGAGGTTTCTGATGACCAAATATTAGGGCCAATCGGGGGCGGTTTTAATTACATCGTTAACTTGGCTTTGGATCATGGCAGATACAGTGTGGCATGGGCCGGATTGGCGATTGCACAGGAAGCCGTCGATTCTTTAGTCACATACTCACGGAAGAGAAGCCAATTTGGAGAGAAACTCTACAAGCATCAAATGATTAAAGGAATGATCGGTGATGCCGTAACACAGCTGCATGCAGCCCGCGCCTTATGTATGAAAGCCGGCGAAATGCGGATGAAACAAGATCCAGAGGCCGTGACGGAAACGTCTATCGCGAAATATTTCACCTCAAAGGTTGCTGTTGAGATTACCAATTCAAATGTGCAGATCCATGGAGGAAGCGGCTTCAGCAGAGATCATTCAGCTGCCCGCCTGTACAGAGAAGCCAAAGTTTTGGAGATCATTGAAGGAACATCTCAAATTCAGCAGCAAGTTATAGCGAATTATGGATTGAGACGATATTTTGTCAAACATATATAGGCAGAGGATGGAGAGGATTCTGTGAGTGAGCAAATGAAAAAAATAGATAAAAATAACATAGCCAACATTCTCGGACTGACAACCATTCAGGAAGGTCTGCTTTTTCATCATTTAATGGAGCCGGAAGGTAATGCCTATTTTGAACAAATGCTGATAAAACTAGAGAGTGAACCAGCCCGTGATCTTTTTGAAAAAGCATGGCAGCAAACGGTTCAGCAAAATGAAATGCTGCGGACGGTGTTTAGGTGGAAGGAAACAGCTAAGCCAATTCAAGTGATATTAAAGCATCATAATATAGATATCCGTTATCAGAGCATCCCGTTCGAGAAAGGTATTTCTCAGGATAAGCTGAAGGAGGAGCTTGCGGCCCGTGATCGGAAAGAGCCGTTTCAGCTTCAAGAAGTCCCTTTTCGTGTCACACTTTATCAAACAGAAGAAAACGGGATCTGGATGATGATCAGCTTTCATCATATCTTGATGGACGGCTGGAGCATGGGGATTGTCCTCAAAGAATGGATGGAGTCATATCAAGCGTTATCCATGGGGCAAACACCTGTTGTTTCTCAAAAACCGTCATATCAAGCATTTGTGAAATGGCAGCAGGAACAGCAGCGTAAAACAAAAGACAGCCAGGCGTCATTTTGGAAAAGGTTATTGAAAGACTGGGAGCCTGTGCAATTGCTGCCGAATACAGAAAGGCCAGGGAAGCGAAATGCTATTTTTTCTAAACATGAAATACAGCTTCCGGTTTCAGCAGGAAAAGCTCTGCGCTCACTCGCTGCTGAACGGCAAGTTACGCTTGCTTCCATTTTATATAGTGTGTGGGGGCTGCTGCTAAAGAAGTATTCTGATCAAGAAGAAGTGGTGTTCGGGACAACCGTTTCAGGAAGAAGCGCGGATGTACCGGGAATAGAACAAATGACGGGGCTGTTTATTAACACCATTCCGCTTCGTCTTCGATTTGCGCCTCACTCCACGCCTTTAGATGTGATTCAGCTTGCACATGAGCAGATTGCCAAAAGAAGTGAATATGAACATACACCGCTGTCTGATTTAAAAACATATGCGGGTCTGACGGCTGAGCAGTCATTATTTGACACGATTGTCGTGATTGAAAATTACCCGCTTGATCAGATGCTTAAGTCAAACAGTCTTCCTCTTTCAATCGAACAATATGACATGTTTGAGCAAACTGAGTTTGATTTGACATTGAGTGTACAAGCTTTTGATGAACATATTCATTTTTCATTTATCTACAATCCTGGTGTTATGTCTGCTCTTCAAGTGAAGCAGCTTGGGGATCATTTTCTCAACCTGTTATCGGAAGTGATTGAAAATCCGGCAGACAGATCTGTGCACCGCTTAAATATGCTTTCCGAAGATGAAGTGCATTATCAGCTTGAAGAGTTTTGCAACTATAAAGGTATGACCGGCAACGAACATCAGACTGTTATTGATTTGTTTGAGCGGCAGACAGAAAAGACGCCGGACGCTCTTGCTGTGGAGTTTCGCTCGGAATCCCTGACCTATGATCAATTAAATAAAAAAGTGAATCAGCTCGCCCGTTTTTTAGAAAGTCAGGGAGTCAAACCTGCACAAAGAGTCGGTATTTTAACAGAACATTCAATTGAAATGGTGATCGCTTGTCTCGCTGTATTAAAAGCGGGCGGCGCTTATGTTCCAGTTGATCCCGATTATCCGCCGGAAAGAATTGAATATCTTCTTCAGGACAGCGGGATAAACCTGCTGCTGACAGAGGATATTGAGGGGCTGGTTTACTCGTACGACGGTGTGAAAATAGATATTACCGATCAGAACCTTTATCAAGGAAACGACAGCAATCTGGTGAAACAATACGGTCCGCAGGACATTGCGTATTGCATATATACCTCTGGAACAACAGGCAGGCCAAAAGGGGTGCTTGTTAAGCATCTGGGTCTTGAAAATTATGTTACCTGGGCCGCCGAGCAATATGTAAGAGGCCATAAAAGAGATTTTGCCCTTTATACGTCTTTATCTTTTGATTTAACAGTAACTTCTATCTTTACTCCGCTTATAACCGGAAACGCAATTATTGTGTACCAGGATAAAAACAAGCAGCTTCTTGTGGAACAAATTCTGAAAGATAATCGGGCCCACGTTATGAAGTTAACGCCGTCCCATCTTCATTTCATTTCCGAGATGCCGTTTCAGGACAGTATGATGAAGTGCCTGATACTGGGAGGAGAGCAATTAGAAACCTCCCTTGCGGCGAAAATTGAACAGAACTTCGATGGGAAGATTGAAATTTTTAACGAATACGGTCCGACGGAAACTGTAGTCGGCTGCATGATTCACCGCTACTCATCTAAAATGGATAAGGATCTGTATGTGCCGATCGGCCGGCCTGCTGCACATACTGATATATACATTCTTGATTCACATATGAATCTGCTGCCCCGAGGAGCAGCGGGAGAACTTTATATTGCCGGAAAAGGAGTAGCAGAAGGCTACTTAGGCCGGAAGGAACTGACGGCAGAGCGATTTGTGGCGCATCCTTTTAAGCCCGGAGAAAAAATGTATAAAACAGGAGACGCAGCCCGCTTTTTACCAGATGGAACCATTCAATTTTTAGGCAGAAATGATGACCAAATCAAACTTAGGGGCTATCGGATTGAGAGCGGGGAGATTGAACACTGGCTCTGCCGGTACGGACGGATCAAAGGGGCGGCCGCTGTCGTGAAGAAGGACGCGTCCCAGACACCGTGCCTGGCTGCTTATCTTTTCACTGATGAGACGATTGATGAAAAGCAGCTGCGTGAATACTTGCGCCGTCACTTGCCTGAATATATGATTCCATCCCGATTTATTTTGATGGATGAGATGCCGCTGACGGCCAATGGAAAACTGGATAAAAAAGCACTGCCCGAGCTTGCCGCAGAGACAAAACGGAAGGCGCTTGCGGAGGCCCCCGCTTCTGAAACAGAAAAGATGGTGCTGGAAGTTTGGAAACGTGTACTTGGTCAAGGCAACATCAATGTTCAGGATAAATTTTTTGAAATCGGCGGCACTTCCCTGCATTTGATCCAAGTCAATCAGCAGCTATCTAAGGAAACGGGAAAAAGTATTCCGATGGTTGAGATGTTCCGCCGTCCAACAGTTCAGTTGCTTGCTGAATACTTATCAGGCCAGGATGAAGGGCAATCAAAAAAGAAAGCACCATTCATATCAAAGCGGAAGGCTCCTTCAAATGACAGCATCGCCATCATCGGGATGGCCGGGCGTTTCCCCGGCGCTAAAAACATAGATGAATTTTGGCAAAATCTAAAAAACGGCAAGGAATCCATCTCTTTTTTCACTGATGAAGAGCTGTTTGCGGCGGGCATTGATGAACAAACATTTACGAGAAGTGATTATGTAAGGGCGAAAGGAATCATCGACGGCCCCGATTTATTTGACGCCTCTTTCTTCGGCTATTCACCGGGGCAGGCAGAGGTCATGGACCCGCAAATCCGCCTTCTTCATGAGTATGTATGGAAAACGCTGGAGGACTCAGGGTGTGTTTCAGCTGAATATGAAGGGAAAATCGGTTTGTTTACAGGAACAACCTCAAATTTTCAATGGCTCCAGCATTTCGCTGACTCATTAGACGGCAGGATGTCAGAGCTGTTTGAAATCGGCTCTTTAAATGATACCTATACAATCAGCACGCGGGTTGCTCATAAACTTAATCTGAAAGGTCCTGCCATTACCCTGCAGACAGCTTGTTCAACCTCCTTGGTCGCGCTGCATTTGGCTTGCAAATCGGTGCTGAATGGAGAATCTGATATCGCTCTCGCAGGAGGTGTGTCCATTCTCCACCCGGTTAAGTCGGGCTACATCTATCAAGAGAATATGGTGAAATCGCCAGACGGCCATTGCCGAGCCTTTGATAAAGACGCGAAAGGCACTGTAGGAGGCGACGGAGTCGGATTTGTCGCAGTGAAATCGTTGAGCCGCGCATTGGCTGACGGCGACAGGATATACGCGGTTGTAAAAGGATCTGCGGTCAACAATGACGGTGACCAAAAAGTAGGCTTTAATGCGCCGAGTGTGGAAGGCCAGACAGAGGTTATAAGAGAGGCGATTGCTGACGCGGGGATTGAGCCGGAAACCATCAGCTATGTGGAAACCCACGGGACAGGCACAGCTCTCGGAGATCCAATTGAAATTGAGGCCTTAACCAAAGCGTTTCAAACGAATAAAACCGCGTTTTGCCGGATTGGTTCCGTAAAAACGAATATCGGACACCTTGATGCTGCTGCAGGCGCGGCGGGTCTCATTAAAACAGTTCTTTCTCTGAAGCATCAACAACTTGTGCCTAGTCTTCATTTTAAAGAAGCAAATCCGAATATTGATTTTGAAAACAGTCCTTTCCTTATAAATGACAAGCTCCGGACGTGGAAGAAAGCAAATGCCCCGAGACGTGCAGGCGTGAGCTCATTCGGTATGGGCGGCACCAATGCCCATGTGATTCTGGAGGAAGCGCCTGTCAGTGAACGTGAAAAACATTCGCGTTCGTATCAGCTGTTTCCTCTTTCAGCAAAAACGATGAATGCCTTAGAAACAACGAAAGACCTTTTACTCGAACACATGGAAAGGAACGCTGAACTTAATGCAGCAGACGCCGCCTATACACTTCAGGCCGGAAGACAGCACTTTGATTATAGGCAAATGCTTGTGGCAAAGGACAGACAGGATGTCATCCGCCTGCTTTCCGAGAAAAAGGACAGAGGACTCAGCCGAATGTCGCGGATTCAGGAAAAAAAGGAGAAAAAATTGATCTTCATGTTCTCGGGCCAAGGCAGTCAATACGTGAACATGGGCAGGGATTTGTACACGGAGGAGCCGTTTTTCAAAGAGACGATGGATCACTGTTTCCAAGAATTTTATGAAGTAACTGGTGAGAGGCTTGAGGATATTTTATACCCTGACAAGCAGAATGAAGACGCTGCGGCGATAAAGCTTCAAGAGACGAAATATGCCCAGCCGGCTATTTTTATGCTGGAATATGCGCTGTCACTTTTATTGATGAAGTGGGGGCTGCGGCCATGGGCTATGATCGGCTACAGCTTTGGTGAACTAACGGCTGCCGCGGTATCGGGAGTGTTTACGCTCAGTGATGCCATCAAGCTGATCAGCTTGCGTGGACAAGCGATGCACGAAGCGCCGTCAGGCATCATGTTAAGCGTGCCAATGCCAGAGGAAGAACTGAAAGCGATTCTCCCCGATTGCATTTCATTGGCTGTTGTGAATGACGCTTCTTGCATTGTGTCGGGGCTTGAGTCTGACATTTCAGCGTTTGAAGAACAGTTAAAAGCCAAAAAAGTGCTTTGTATGAGAGTAAAAGGTTCAATTGCTGCCCACTCGCACGTCATGGCTTCCGCCGCTGAACGATTTGGAAACACGGCTAAGCACATTTCTTATCAAAAACCGGGTGTTCCCTTCTTTTCGAATTTAACGGGAGACTGGATAGCGGATGAAGAAGCTGCGGACTATGACTATTGGAAGCGGCACATGACTGAGACTGTTCGTTTTGCTGAGGGTATTGGCGTGTTAACGAAGCAGGAACATGCTATTTTTATCGAAATCGGCCCGGGACAAGATTTAAGTGTGCTGGTGAAGAGATCGATTAACGATGAGAAGCGCCAGCATGTTTGCAATGTGCTGAAACACAGCAGGCAGAATATGTCGGATGTCCAATTTTTACTGAGCAGAATTGGCACGCTGTGGATGTATGGCGCGGTCATTGATTGGCGCGGGCTGCACGAGGGCAGGAATCCTGAAAAAATTACTATGCCGCAATATCCTTTTGAAAAGGAATCTTTCTGGCCCAAACGGAAACATACTGCCAGCGGAAAAGACAATAAACATTCCGGAGGAAAGCTCCCGCTTCAGGAGTGGTTTTATCTGCCGCAATGGGAAAAAGAAATCCTGCCGATTTCCCGAGAGCTTGAAGCGGCGGAACAACGTTTGCTTGTCTTCATGGAGGATGACGATTTTTCACATAAGCTTATTCAGGGGCTGCAATCTACCTGTGCTTCTTGTGTCATCGTTAAAAAAGGGCATAACTTTCAGCAGGTTGAAAAAGGAGTGTACACACTTCGCCCAGACTCTGCGGAAGATTACTGCCGTCTCTTTGAAGTGTTGGAGAAGGAAAAGATTCAGTACAGCCGGATTTTGCACCTCTGGGGGCTGGCAGAGAAGAATGAAACCGCTGCTGCTGAGTGGATTGAGCAGATGCAAAACGAATCCTATTACTCTTTGCTTTACTTAGGACAAGCATTGAAAAAGAAAGGAACAAACCAGGAAATTTCGATCTTTGTGTTATCGTCCCTTACGTATCAGCTTGGCGGAGAAGAAACGCTATATCCAGAGAAAGCCTTACATCTGGGGCCGAGTATGGTCATATCTCAGGAAACACCGTTCCTTCGCTATCGAGTGATTGATATAGACAGGCAGAAAGAAGATTCCTGGAAAGAAGACAAGCTGCTGGGACTCATCAGATCTGAGCTGATGACCGAATCAGGCAATCTCCTAACGGTTTACAGAAATAATAAAAGGTACACCAGGAATTTTATTCACAAAGCAGTGCCTGCAGAATCATCGCAAGGACACCTTCGTCCCGGAGGCGTATATATTCTGATTGGCGGGCTGGGCTTCATCGGTTTACATGCTGCAAAAACCATTGCTGAGAAAACAAAAGGAAAACTTATTCTGACAAGCCGTTCCGGCCTTCCGCCGCGGAGTGAATGGGAGACCTTAATCAGCACGCATGCTGAGGATGATCCAACTGTTAAAAAAATAAAATCAATATATGAGATAGAACAAACAGGCGCGGAAGTTATTGCTGTTGCTGCGGATGCAAGCTGTGAAGCGGATATGTCTGAACTGGTTCGTGCGGCTGAACATAAGTACGGCTCCATACATGGCGTAATTTATGCAGCTGGAATAACAGGCGAACACTCATTCAGGATGATGGAGCAAACGGATAGAAGTTTTTCGAATGCTCACATTCAAGCAAAAATGACGGGCGTTGCGGTATTAGAAAAAGTGTTGGCCGATCGGCCGCTTGATTTCTGCTTTTTGATTTCGTCCTTGTCTCCGATATTGGGAGGACTTGGATTTACCGCCTATACTGCAGTTAACCATTTTGTTGATGCCTTTGTATATCAACATAATGCGCAGCATCCTGTTCAGTGGACAGCCCTAAATTTAGACGGCTGGGAATTTGAAGACGGCAAAAAACCGGATATTCCAGTCGGAGGGGATTTAGAAAATACCCTGATTCGTGCGCATGAGGGCAGAGAAGTTTTCGAGAGAATTTTCACATTTGATCATATGGATCAGATTGTCGTGTCTGCCACGGATCTGCAGGAGAGGATACAAAAATATGTGAATCGTCTGCACCAGCCTAGCGATGAACAGCAAGAAGAGGATGTTTCGCTGTACGGGCGGCCAGAGCTTACCGCTGAATATGTTGAACCAGTAACTGATATGGAGAAAGAACTCCTTGTTCATTGGCAGTCATTTTTTAAGATTGATCAAATCGGCATAGACGATGATTTCTTTGAGATGGGCGGTGATTCTTTAAAGGCGATTACTTTCATTTCCATTATTCATCAAGCTTTTAATGTGGAAATTGCGCTGCCGGATTTCTTTAACATACCGACGATCAGGCAGATGGCCGAATTTATCAGCCAAGCCGATCAGAAGATTTACAGAAAGATAGAAAAAGCTGAAAAACAGGATTATTATCCGTTGTCCTCAGCGCAAAAACGGCTTTATCTTGTTCAGCAGTTAGATCAAACAAGCACTGGCTACAATGAGTTCACTGCCGGCCGGATTGCAGGAAAGCTTGATATGCAAAGGCTGGAGAATGTGTTCCGGCAATTGATTCATCGTCATGAGAGTTTAAGAACATCCTTTAAAGCAATAGACGGTGTTCCAATGCAGTGCATAGCTGAGCATGCGGAATTTCATGCAGACTTTTTTGACCTATCCCATTTGGCAGGCCAGGAAGGGCAAAACCAAAAGGAACAAGAAGTCATCAGCAGCTTTTTAAAGCCGTTCCAGCTTGATCAGGCTCCCTTAATGAGAGCTGGTGTGATTAAGAACTCTGAAAACGAGTATATTCTGATGCTCGATATGCACCACATTATTTCTGACGGTCTATCTCAGGATATCTTGGTCAGCGAGTTTATGGATCTATATGACGGCAAAGAGCTTGCACCACTTGAACTGCAATATAAAGATTTCTCAGAATGGCAGAATCAGATGCTTCAGTCTGATGACCTGAATGAGGTGAAAACATATTGGCTGAAACGGCTTGACGGCTTCCGTGAGCTTCAGCTGCCGACTGATTACCGGAGACCCGATGTCAAAAGCTTTGCCGGCGCCCATTATCGTTTTTATGTAAGCAAAAAAGAGCTTGAGGCGTTTAAAGCCATTATGGCCGATGAAGACGCCACGCTGTTTATGGGACTTTTATCAATCTATCAAATCCTGCTGCACAAGCTCACTGGACAGTCCGACATTGTAGTCGGCGTTCCGGTTGCGGGGAGAAGGCAGGAGGAACTGCAGCGGATCATCGGTATCTTCGTTAACATGCTCCCGCTTCGGTTTTATCCGAAAAAAGAGATGACGTTCACTCAATTTCTGCACCATGTCAAGCAGCTGGTGATTGATGACTTTGATCATCAAGATTATCAGTATGAACATATGGTTCAAGATTTGAAGTTAGATAGGACGTTAAATAGGAATCATATTTTTGATACCGTTTTTGCTCTGCAAAATCTAAGCCAGCCTTCTTTAGAGGTAGACGGGATCACACTTACCGACTATGAATATGAAACAGCGGTTTCCCGGTTTGATTTGCTTTGGATCGCTTCAGAGGACGAGAACGGTTTATCTTCTGTCATTGAATACAGCACTGAACTGTTTACAAGAGAAACGATTGAAAGCATTGCGAAAGGGATTAAAAAGGTGCTGTCAGCCGTAATTGATTGTAAGCAAACCGCTCTCAAGGATATTGACCTGACTTCAGGCATCAATGATTTAGAAAAGGTATCGTTGCTGGAACTAGACGATCTGAAAATCTAGCAGAAATAGGTGAATAACAATGAACCAAATCGATGTCTTTCAATTGAAAACCGCAGCTCTTGAAAAAGTGAAGGAGCGGCAATATTGGACTTCTGTATTATCTCAAATCCCGTCGGACTGCCGTTTTCCTTATGATTCACAGCTTCTTGATCAAAACGATGAAGAAGCTTCAATAACTTTTTCATTCCCGGCTCAGCTGGAAAAGGCCATCTTAAAGGCATCCGGAGCTTCAGATTTGCGTATGTTTATTATTTTGATGACTGCGGCAGTCACATTGCTGCACAGGTACGACGGAAGAACGGATATCATGGCGTCGGCCCCTGTGTTGAGACAGCGGGAAACACAGCCGGTGATCAATGATCTTCTTCCGTTGCTGGTGAAAATCAATCCTTCTATGAGTTTCAGAGACTGTCTAGAGCATGTGAAACAAGCTTTTCAAGAAGTGTATGCCCATCAAAATTATCCTGTGAAAATCCTATTGGATGAGCTTCATCCTTTGCATAAAAAAGGGGAGCCCCGCTTCGGCATTTCCCTTGCTGTGAATGATCTTCAGCAGCCGGTGTCATTGAAAGCGCTGGACACGAATCTATTTATCTCCATTCAGTGTGAAGAAGGGATATTGACTGGAAAGCTGAGCTGGAATTTGAAGCATTACACATTCGATACTGCTGAACGGATAGCCGGCCATTTTTGCATGCTGGCAGACCAGGTTTTGTCGGCGCCTGAGACTCTGGTCTCTGAGCTGCAGTTACTGTCTCATGAGGAGAGAGAAAGAGTCATCACGACATTTAATCACACAAATCAACCATACCCGAAAGAAAAATCAATTGTCCATCTCTTCAAAGAACAGGCAGCTCTCGAACCTGATCAGCCTGCAATCGTGTATGAAGATGTCAGCTTCACATACGGTGAGGCTGATGAATTGTCAGACCGGGTTGCTGCTTTTTTGACAAAAGAAGGCGTTTGCCATGAGGAGCCTGTGGGGCTGATGGTACATCGCTCGGCAGAAATGGTTATTGGCATATTAGGCATATTGAAAGCAGGTTGTCCTTATTTGCCGATAGATGTAAATATGCCGTCCGAACGGATGGATTATATGCTGAAAAACAGCGGTTCGCGGTTTGTGATCACGAACAAGGGTTATGGCATTTCTGCTGAGAATCAAAAAAGCTTATGTATAGAGGAAATGATGAAATTTGAAGGGGCGGCGGAGCATGAGCACCTGCCGTCTCCTGAAAATCTCGCTTACGTGCTGTATACATCAGGGACAACAGGAAAACCGAAAGGCGTGATGGTGGAGCATCGTCAAGTCGTCAATTTAGTATATGGCATAGACAGCTTTCACTTTCAGCCATTTTCACAAGAGCACCTCCGTATCGGCATGCTTGCTTCACATATTTTTGACGCATCCGTGCAAACGTTATTTCCGGCATTGCTTCTTGGACACACCTTATATATTGCGCCGGATCATGCAAGGATGGATGGAAAGCAGCTGTGGTCTTTTTATGAGGAGAACCGCATTCATATTTCAGATGCGACACCCTCTCATTTGCGCCTCATGATCAAAGCCGCTGAGAAAGAGCCGCATCACGTTGACGAATTGAAGTTAATAATGGCTGGCGGCGAAATGCTGCCGCCCCAATTGGTTCAGCAATATTTACAAACGTTTCGTGCTGATAAGCCGGTGATGACAAATAATTACGGTCCAACGGAATGCGCTGTGCAGTCAGCGGCTTTTACCATACCTGAGTCTTGGAATGAACCCGTCGTACCGATTGGCAGGCCGATGCCGAATGAACAGATTTATATTTTGGATCATTGCGGACAGCCTGTGCCCATCGGCGTATACGGAGAACTGTGCATTGCCGGAGACGGGGTGGCAAGAGGATATATCCGCCAGCCAGAGCTGACGGCAGAAAAATTTACAGAACCGCAGCATATTCCTGCCGGCAAGCTTTATCATACCGGCGACTTGGCGAGATGGCGTTGTGACGGCTTCATCGAATTTTTTGGCAGGTATGATGATCAAGTAAAAATAAGAGGATTCAGAATAGAGCTTGATGAGATTAGAAAAGCCTTGCTTGATTACAGGGAGTCGGGACAAATCATTCATGATGCGGTGATTATTCCAGTTCAAAAGGAATCAGATGATCCGTTTCTTGTGGCGTATCTCATTTCTGATGAAAAACTGAAAACTCAAAAAATGAGAGGGTTTTTAGGAGAAAAGCTTCCGGGTTATATGATTCCGAGACGATTCATCCGCGTGGACTCCTTTCCAATGAACCTGTCAGGGAAGCTTGATCTCAAGGCACTCCCAGATCCCATGGAAGAGCCAGAATCTGATGAACAGGTCATAAAACCGCACAATGAAACCGAGAAAAAGCTGGTTTCCATTTTTGCTGGCATTTTGAATATACCTGAATCTGATATCAGCATGGAAGATAACTTTTTTGATATCGGCGGAAACTCATTTCACATCGTAGAACTATCGAACAAATTGAAAGAGCAGTTTGGACAAGAGCTGTCTGTTGTTCAGCTGTTTCAGTATACATCTGTATCGGCGATAGCTGCCCAGCTCAGCCGGCAAGCGGAGTCTGAGGATTGTCAGGCAAATGCTGAAAGTGAGGAAGAGGCAGCGGAAGATTTAGAAAATGTCGCACAACTGTTAGGCGGGATTTCTGATGAGTAAAACAACGGGTTTAGAAATAGCGGTTATCGGAATGGCTTGCCGTTTCCCCGGTGCCAAAAATATTGAAGAGTTTTGGGAGAACATTAAAACGGGCACGGAATCCATCACATTTTTCTCAAAAGAAGAGCTTATGGAAGCCGGTGTGCCTAAAGAACAGCTTGATCATGAGAATTATGTCAGAGCCAAAGGAAAAGTAGACCGGCATGACCACTTTGACGCGGCTTTTTTCGGCTACTCACAGCGAGAAGCTGAGGTAATGGACCCACAAGTTCGCATGTTTCATGAAGTCGCGTGGGAATCTCTTGAAAACGCCGGCTACAATCCCGAAACCTATTCACAGCCTATCGGCTTATTCGGCGCTGCGTCTGCGAATTTGTACTGGCAGGCAAGTTCAATGCTGCTGAGAAATAGCAGTTCTTCTGAACAGTTTGCTGCTGTTCAGTTGACGGACAAGGATTTTATGAATACACAAATTTCTTATAAATTAAATTTGAAAGGGCCGAGTATCGCGGTGGATACAGCCTGTTCATCTTCTCTGACGGCAGTGCATCTCGCGTCCAGAGCTTTGCTTACCGGCGACTGCAAAATGGCGCTGGCCGGAGGTGTAACGGTGACTTGTCCCCACAAAAAGGGCTATATGTATCAAGAAGGGATGATTATGTCGCCGGACGGCCGCTGCCGCGCATTTGACGCGGAAGCAAAAGGGACAGTCGGGGGAGAGGGCTGCGGTGTTGTAGTGCTGAAAACCTTAAAGCAGGCGCTGAAGGATCAAGATCATATTTACGCTGTCATTAAAGGTTCAGCATATAACAATGACGGCAGCCGTAAAGTCGGTTACACCGCGCCAAGTATCGAAGGGCAGGCCGATGTCATTAGAAAAGCGCTGAACATCAGCCGTGTAGAGCCCGAAAGTATTTCTTATGTCGAAGCGCATGGCACGGGTACCTCGTTAGGAGATCCGGTTGAAATAGAGGCGCTTAAACAAGCGTTTCAAACTGAAAAGAAGCAATACTGCGCGATCGGCTCTGTTAAAACAAATATCGGCCATTTGGATTCCGCCGCGGGTATTGCGGGGTTTATTAAAACGGCGCTGAGTCTCAAAGCGAGAACTCTGCCGCCAAGCCTTCATTACAAAAAGCCTAATCCTAAAATTGATTTTGAAAACAGTCCTTTTTATGTCAGCACATCCGCAAAGCAATGGACAGTATCTGACCGGGTGTTTCGAGCGGGCGTCAGTTCCTTTGGGATCGGCGGCACGAATGTTCATGTTGTGATGGAAGAGCCGCCTATGAAGGAAAGCCGTCATCAAGAGGATCATGAAGACTGCCTTATGCTTATTTCTGCCCGTTCTGAAAAAGCGGCAATGAAGGCCTCAGATCAGATCAAGCGATTTATAAAAGAGAATGAAGGGGTGCCGCTCCAAAACGTTTCATACACACTGCAAGAGGGCCGCAGGCATTTTCAGTATCGTCAGGCGTTTACGGCTGGCCCTTTAGGGATAACAAGCGATATGGCAAGCACTTCAATAGCGCTGGAGAAGCCGGCCGTTGTCTTTATGTTTTCCGGGCAAGGCTCTCAATACGTCAATATGGGGAAACAGTTGTATGAACGGGAACCCATATTCCAGGAAGAGCTGCACCGCTGTTTTGACATTCTGCAAGCTGAGGAAGGACTCAATATTAGAAGCATCATGTTTCCGAATAATGAGGCAGAAAGCGAGGAAGCTGAACAGCTTATCCATGAAACCTCGTATACGCAGCCTATTTTATTTTCTTTTGAATATGCGCTGGCGTCCTTCTTGATCAAAAATGGTTTAAAACCGCAATACATGATTGGCCACAGCATAGGGGAATTAACGGCAGCCTGTCTGTCAGACATTTGTTCATTGGAAGACGCGCTTCATATGGTTGTGATGAGAGGCCGATTGATGCAGGAAATGCCGGAGGGAGAAATGTTGAGCGTCAGACTGCCTAGCAGAGAGACAGAAATGGAATTGACAGAAGGGGTTGAGCTGTCGGCTTCAAACAGCTCTGATTTATCGGTTGTATCAGGCCTTATGGAGCCAATCAATGCTTTTGCCGCGCGCCTTCAGTCGAAAGGAGTGGCCATTCAGCACTTAAAAACGTCCCATGCGTTTCATTCAAGCATGATGAAGCCGGCAGCATCTCGTTTTGCTGATATTCTGCAAGAGATAGAATTCCAAGCACCTGACCTTCCGTTTATTTCAAATGTGACAGGCGATTGGATACAAGCTGAGCAGGCCGCAGATCCGAAATACTGGGCCTCGCAAATCACGGAAAAGGTTGATTTTCATTCAGGGCTGAGCACGCTTTTACAAATGGGTAATGTTGTATTTGTTGAGATCGGGCCAGGGAACACGTTGACGCAGTTTGTGAGAAAACATGAGGGTTTTATGACGGAGCAACATGCTGCGGTTAATATCATCAGGCATCCAAAGGAAGTATCGTCTGATCGTGTCTATCTGTTAAACCGCATCGGCAGGCTTTGGACGCATGGTGTAAACATGAACTGGGAGCACTTTCGCCAGGGGGGCTCATATGAAAGGGTCCCGCTTCCGACTTATCCTTTTGAGCATCAAGTATTTCCCGATCCGCAAACAGCTCAGGGCGGCATGGAAGAAAAGATCAAAAACGAATTGAAATTAAACATTGCTTCCAGTGAAGAACAGCTTCCTTTTGATAAGTGGTTTTCTGTTCCGCATTGGGAACGAATGGAACCAGTCAATGAGACATTCACTCATCAAGGAAAGAGGATACTTGTCTTTGAAGAAAACAATGATGTCAGCCAATATCTCCTAAAACAGCAAGCGGAAGCCGTGTCTGTCCTGCCGGGTGATCGCTTTGCAGAAATGGACAAAAACACGTTTACGGTAAACCATCGGGATACGGCCCACTTTCGGAAGCTGCTGGATGAACTGAATGCAAGGGGGTTTATCCCTGATGAAATCATCTGGATGTGGCTGCAAGACTGTGATTGTCGTGATGGAGATCTTGCAGAGCGCACAATAGCCGGTTATCTTCCTCTCCTTGATCTTGTCCGTTTACTTGGAACAGAGAGCAACAAAAGATTCAGCATGACTGTAGTGACCAATCAAGCTCACGATGTGACAGGAATGGAGGATCTTCAGCCTCATCAGGCTGCGCTGACCGGAGTCTGTTTGACCATTCCGCAAGAGTATCAGCAGATCAGCTGTAAAGCTGTTGATCTTTGTCCGGACCCGCGGCACGGTCAATCAAGCTGGCCTGAAATGATTTCTTATGAACTTAAAAAAGAGGATGATCAGCCTATTGTGGCTTATCGCGGAAACAGCAGATGGATTCGGCAGGCGAAGCAGCCGGGCAAGCAAGATGAGATTGATATGGCCGGCAATCTCAGGCATAAAGGAGTTTATATCATTACAGGCGGCCTTGGCGGGATCGGATTATCTCTTGCCTCTCATTTAGCTGAAACAGTTCAAGCAAAGCTTGTGCTGCTAAGCCGGACAGGACTGCCCGATAAACTAAGAGCAAATGACGATGCAATCAAAAAACTCAAAGCTGTTGAAGAGCTCAAGAAGGCTGGAGCCGAGGTGCTGGTATTACGGGCGGATATTTCAGATGAGGCAGAGCTTCAAACAGCCTTGCAAACGGCAGAATCTCGTTTTGGACAAGCCATTCATGGCGTTATTCATGCAGCGGGCATTCCTGATGGCAAAGTGATTCACGCAAGGACACCAGACGATGAGAGGCATATGGCAAAAGCCAAAATAACAGGAACCGCTCTGTTAAGAAAAGCGCTTAAAAACAAACAGCCGGACTTCTTCTTCATTTGTTCCTCTCTTGTTTCGTTTTTAGGAGCGGGGGGCCAAGTCGGCTACGCTGCATCAAACGCATTCTTGGACAGCTATGCTCACGCATGCCGAAAAGAAGGCGAAAACATGGTGTCAGTTAACTGGGACCGTTGGGAACAAGTAGGGATGGCATATGAATCAGAAACAGCGGCCATTCTTTCGAAGATAGCGGACAAGGGAGAGCAACACCAAGGAATCCTGCCGGCTCAAGGTGCGAAAGCATTTATGAGAGCTTTGCAGCTGCGCTACCCGCAAGTCCTGATTTCGCTTCAGGACGTAAACAAACGAATAAAAGATAGCTATGTGATAGAGGACAGACAAACCGCTGCGCATGTGCTGACAAAAGACCGCTTGGATACGCTTGAAGAAAGGTTAATGAATATTTTTAAGGATTATTTTCATTCTGAGACAGATGTAAATATGAATTTCTTTGAATTAGGAGCCTCTTCACTTGATCTGCTTCAGGTGAGCGGGAGAATCAAAAACGAGCTCGGCGTGGATATCCCGGTTGTGATGATGTATACCCACCCGACGGTTGCAGCATTAACTCAAGCCGTCAAAGCACAGCAAAGCGGTGATGACATACACATAAAAGGAATAGAGCCAGATCGCCAAAAAGCCATAAATGAAGGGAAAAACCGGCGAAAACAGCGAATGAGACGAAAATAGATGGGAGGCTGATTTCCATGGCTGACGAGAAACAATGGACAGAAACAGGACTGGAAATAGCGGTCGTCGGTATGGCGGGCAAGTTTCCAGGCGCGGCAAATATTGATGAGTATTGGAGCAACATTTCAAAAGGAATAGAATCGGTCACTCAATTTACCGATGAAGAATTAAAAGAAGCCGGGGTTGATGAGACGCTGCTTCGTCAAGAGGCATATGTAAAAGCAAAGCCGATCATTGAGGAGGTTTCTGACTTCGACGCGGCGTTTTTCGGCTATTCACCGAGAGAAGCTGCCTTGATGGATCCGCAAATCAGACTTATGCATGAATGCACCTGGGAAGCGCTGGAGCATGCGGGCTGTGACGCTGAACGGTTTAACGGGCTGATCGGGCTGTATGCTGGCGCTTCCAGCAATTTGTCCTGGATGGGCCGCCATATGTCTTCTCTGCATAAGAATGAAGACGCATTTCAAATCATGCATTTAAATGATTCGTCGTTTGCATCACGAATCGCTTATAAACTTAATTTGAAAGGGCCGAGTGTATCAGTTCAAACCGCTTGCTCGACTTCTCTTGTCGCGATACATATGGCGTGCCAGGGATTAATTGGAGGAGAGTGTGACCTTGCATTAGCCGGAGGTGTTACCCTGAGCCTGCCGCATATATCTGGGTACCTTTATCAGGAAGGAATGATCTATTCAGCAGATGGTCATTGCCGTCCGTTTGACGAAAAGGCGAACGGAACCATTTTTGGTGAAGGAGCCGGAGTGGTGGCGTTAAAGCGATTGAAAGACGCACAAGCTGACGGTGATGTGATTTATGCGGTCATCAAGGGCTCTGCAATTAATAATGATGGAAACAATAAGGCAGGGTATACGGCTCCCAGTGCTGAAGGCCAGGCGAATGTCATTGCCACAGCTATGGAGATGGCGGAAACGGAACCGGAAACCATTGGTTATGTTGAGGCTCACGGGACAGGAACGCCTGTTGGAGATCCGATTGAAATCGAGGCGCTGACCCGTGCTTTCAATACAGATAAAAAAGCATATTGCCGAATTGGTTCTGTCAAAGCGAATATCGGGCATTTGGACGCCGCCTCCGGGGTAGCGGGATTTATAAAAACCGTTATGATGCTCCATCATAAAATGCTGCCTCCCGCTTTTCACTATCAAAAATCGAACCCGCGCATCAAGTTTGAGAACACGCCGTTTTTTGTCAATACAGAGCTGGCTGAATGGGAATCTCAGCAAGGGCCGAGAAGAGCCGGCGTGAGCGCCTTTGGAATCGGCGGCGCGAATGCTCACGTTGTCCTTGAAGAGCCCCCATCTCATACTGATGAAATGCCAGTCGGCGGTCCTGAGCTTGTTGTTCTTTCTGCGAGAACAAGGCAGGAGCTTACCCGTTCAATGGACCAATTGGCTGATTTTCTTCGCCGGAACCCGGAAGCGCCGCTGCCAGCCATAGCCCGTACGTTACAGCTTGGCAGAAAGCAATTCCAGTACAGAATCTCCTTTGTAGCTTCACATCAAAAGGAACTGCTTGATCAGCTTTCTGATCATCGGCATAAAAAACAAATCAGAGAATCGGCGGTTGTTCCAAGCAGCACCATGTTTGTATTTGCGGGAGACGTTCAAGAGGGCTTTGGCCGATATGGGCAGCTGTACCGCACGGAAAGCCTGTTCAAAAAAGAAGTCGATGCTTGTCTTGAAAAAGTGCAAAATGCTTTTCAGCAGGATGTACTCAGCTTCTTTAAAGCATGTATTTCTGTTCCTGAAACGTACCAGGAAGAGGAAAACCTGGGATTGGTCCATATGTTGTCGTTCATCATGGAATACGCCGCAGTCCGTTTCTTACAGCACATCGGCATAACACCAGACCGCTTTATCGGGCGGGGATTCGGGGAGTTTACGGCGGCCTGTGCGGCAGGAATGTTTTCCTTTGAAGAAGGGGCCGCAGCCGCATATAAACGCGGAGAGTTAATCAGCATGTCGCCGGCAGGGAAAATGCTCGGTGTCAGCCTGTCAGAGCCGGATATCGTTCAATACTTAGAGAAATCATTATCCCTTGCGCTGATTGATGAGCGGTATTGTGCCGTCTCCGGTTTGCCAGAGGATGTGTATCAGCTGAAGGAGCGGCTTGAACAAGAAGGGATAGCTGCTGAGTTACTTGATGGGGATATTGCATATCAATCGGATCTGCTGGCTGACGCAGCGCAAGAATTCATGCACTTCCTTGGCACGCTGGACATGAAGTCACCAGACATTCCAGTCGTTTCATCTGTCACTGGAAAAGTGATAACAGATGACGGAACAGCGGAGGCCAGTTATTGGGCCGGCCAAATCTGCAAGCCGATACGGTTTTTTGAACACATCTCGTCTTGTTTGCGGGAGGAACCTGCTATTTGTATAGACCTGCGTTTGACTCAGGGGACATCAGTGTTTACAGAGCGCCAATCAATTGGCATGACAGGTGACCTCGGCACACAAGGACACACAGACGTTTTAAAGTTACATATATACGGAGCGTTGTGGAGTCTCGGGTCTGAAGTTGATTTCAGTATCCTGCATGAACCTCAGCTTAATAAAAGGTTAGCTCTGCCGACTTACCCTTTTACAAAGCAGCATTTCCCATTGCCTGACGGCTTAGCACCGGCTGAACTTGAAGAAGATGAGCCTCACCAGCCGGCAGAACCGCTTCGTGCAATGCCGTTATCTGCTATTGAAAAGACAGTCAGAGAAATTGTCATAAAGCATTTTGGATTCAATGAGCTTAACGATGATGCACCGTTTTTTGAGCTGGGGGCTACGTCGCTTGATATCTCTCAATTAGCGGCAAAATTAACAGATGGGTTGAATTGGAAGGTGGAACCAGTTCTGCTTTATCAATTTGCCGCAGTTCGCAGCCTGGCGAAGCATCTTCATCAACAGGTTCAAGCGAAGGCCGGGCAGCCTGAAATGACGCAGCATCAAAAGGTGCCGCAAAGCCGTCCGAACGGTCAGGGATCTGATATCGCGATTATCGGTATGGCAGGGCGTTTTCCTGGAGCCGGCAATTTGGATGAGTTTTGGAATAATCTCGTAAACGGCAAAGAATCTATCAGCTTCTTTACGGATGAAGAATTAAAATCGTCAGGCATTGATGATCAGCTCTTGAAGCATCCCGATTATGTAAAAGCGAAGGGTATCATTAAGGACTCTGATATGTTTGATGCAGATTTTTTCCAATATTCCTCAAGAGAAGCGGAATTGATGGATCCGCAATTCAGGCTTTTACATGAATGTGCCTGGGAGGCCTTAGAAGATGCGGGCTGCGACCCGGAGCGGACAACAGGGAAAATCGGCGTCTACACTGGGACAAGTCCAAACCTCGAATGGATTACACGTTTCGCAGGGAAACTGGATGGGACTGAACAGTTCAGCTCCATGCTGTTAAATGACAGAGAATTTTTCAGTACCCAGCTTGCTTATAAATTAAACCTGCATGGGCCAAGCATCACAATGCAAACAGCCTGCTCCACTTCTTTAGTCAACATTGGAGCGGCATGTCAAGCGCTGCAAAACGGAGCATGTGACGCGGCGCTTGCTGGAGGCGTAACTGTCAGCACCCCTTTACGGTCAGGATATGTATATCAGGATGGCATGATTCAATCACCTGATGGACATTGCCGTCCTTTTGATGAGGACGCAGGCGGTACAGTTTTTGGCGATGGCGCGGGGATTGTCGTTTTAAAAAGATATGAGGACGCCGTTAAAGAAGGGCACTCTATTTATGCGGTCATAAAAGGGGTCGGAATGAATAATGACGGAAGCCGAAAAGTCGGTTTTACCGCTCCGAGTGTAGAAGGCCAGGCCGAAGTGTTAAAAAATGCATACGAGAATGCAGGGATTGATCCGAACACAGTAGGGTATATCGAAGCTCACGGAACCGGTACAAAAATGGGCGATCCAATCGAAATGGAAGCGCTGAGCCAGGTTTTTAAAAGTGACAGGCCAATGTCAATTCCAATCGGGTCAGTGAAAAGCAATGTTGGACATTTAAACAGCGCTGCCGGGATTGCCGGACTCTTTAAGGCCGTTTTATCGCTAAAACATAAAACCATTTTGCCAAGCTTGAATTACACAACACCCAATCAGCATATTCATTTTGACCAGACGCCATTTTATGTCAATACCGAAGCGGCATACTGGAAGGAATCCGCTGATCCAAGGCGGGCGGGTGTCAGCTCCTTCGGAATAGGCGGCACCAATGCGCACATTGTGCTGGAAGAAGAGCCGGAGTCAGGCAGAGAAGCTGCCGAGAGCCAGCGGCATTTGCTAGTTCTGTCAGCAAAAACAGACACAGCCTTAGAGCGGATGACAAATCGATTGAAGGAATTTCTTCGAACGCATCCGAACGTTCCGTTAGAGGATGTGGCATACACCTTGCAAGTCGGCAGAAAACAATTTTCATACCGAAAATCGGTCGTGCTGTCAAAATCAACGGAATGGGAAAGCGGTGCAGAGCTCACAGCCTATCAAAATCACAACGGGCGTCCGACTGCTTTTATGTTCTCAGGGCAAGGCTCTCAGTATATCGATATGATGAAAGATTTATATGAAGCTGAACCGGTATTTCAGAGTGAAGCGGACCGCTGTTTTGCCTTCGTGCAGAGGTCACATCAAATTGATTTGAAGGCGATCGTCTTCCCAGAATCAAATGATGGGGCGAAGCTGACAGAGACCGCTGTTGTACAGCCGTTGCTGTTCATCTTTGAATACGCGCTTGCAAAGCTGCTGCAAAGTGCAGGCATCTCACCGGATTATATGATTGGGCACAGCATTGGTGAATACACTGCTGCATGCCTGTCAGGCGTGTTTTCATTAGAGGCGGCTTTAACGCTCGTAATGGAGCGGGGAAGGCTGATGCAGCAGCTGGAATCTGGGGCAATGATCAGTGTTCAGCTATCAGAGAAAGAGCTGGAGCCGCTGCTTACGAACAGTCTGTCACTTGCGGCTGTTAATGCTCATGACTTATGCGTAGTATCTGGAAAAAGCGAAGACATTGAGACGTTTGCGGTTCTCCTTGAAGAAAAGGGCATTGCAGGCCGCCGGCTGCATACTTCTCACGCCTTTCATTCTTATATGATGGAACCCATTCTTGAGGAATTTGCCGCGATTGTAAAGCAACAGAATATGAACACCCCTCGGATTCCATTTGTTTCGAATGTAACGGGAACATGGATAACACCGGAACAAGCAGCAGACCCGGCTTATTGGTCTCAGCACTTAAGAGGCACAGTCCGCTTCCATGAAGGATTGGAACAGATTTTGAGTGATGACAACGTTCTGTTAATAGAAGTCGGGCCGGGCAGCACATTAAGCACATTTGCCAGAAGGCACAAGAAGAGATCTAGCCAGCATGACATTGTCAACCTCGTCAGACATGTTCAAGAACCAGCGCATGATCATTCCTATTTCTTGAAGAAATTAGGCCAGCTTTGGGTCTGCGGATGTGAAATTGACTGGAGGCAGTATGGCGGTGCTAAGCGTCTGATATCGCTTCCGCCTTATCCTTTTGAGAAAAAACGCTATTGGATAGAAGCGGCTGACAATACAGCTGCTTTCACCGCAGTTGATGCATGGAATAAAAAGAAACCGATGGATCAATGGTTCTATCTGCCGTCATGGGAAAGGAAAATCAAGTCCGCTGACAGCCGAAAGAAAGAGCAGCCAGCTGATAGCAGAAAAACACTGGTTTTCCATGAAGGAACAGCCTTTGGAGATCGGCTTGTGCAAGCGATGCGCCGCCAAGGACATGAGACCGTAATTGTCACAAGAGACCGGCAATTCAAAAAAATAAACAGCGGATTATATGTCATCAATCCATCTGATGGAACACATTATGAGCGTTTATTTTCTTCGCTTGCTTCAGACGGGCTTCTTCCAAACTGTGTGATGCATCTGTGGAGCGTTTCGGAGCAAGAGGAATCCTGCAAAACTTTCAGCACGTACAGTGAAAACGGCTATTATAGTTTAATTTTTACTGCACAGGCGGCATCTAATCAAAAACAAATGAACGAATGTAACATGTTTGTGCTGACAAGCGGGATTCATGAGGTGACTGGAGAAGAACAAATCAATCCTGAAAAATCGACCATTTTGGGGCCGTTGAAAGTCATCCCGCAGGAATATAACCATTTGAAATGCTGGAACATCGACATTCCTCCTTTACCGGATACATTGACATGGAAAGAAGAGGAGTTGATTGACCAAATCCTGACGGAAACTGATGCTGCGGGAGAGGATCAAATGATCGCATACCGAAACCGCCGCCGATGGGTGCAGATGTATCAGCCTGTTCAGTTAAATAAAGCGTCCGGCTTGCCGAATATGATCCGCCCGAAAGGTGTTTATCTTATTACGGGTGGGCTTGGCGGAATCGGATTTGTGTTATCAAAGCTGCTTGCACAAGAAGGAAACGTCCGTCTGATTCTGACAGGAAGAAGTGAACTTCCGCAGCGCAGCCAGTGGGAAAGCTGGTGCGAGAAGCATGAGAAAGATGATCCGACTACGGTGAAAATCCTGAAAATAAAAGAATTGGAACGGTTAGGCGCAAAGGTGACAGCTCTTCAGGCAGATGCGGGAAGCCTGTCGGATATGCAGGCTGTTATGAGAAAAATTCATACTGAGTTTGGAGAGCTAAACGGTGTCTTTCACGCTGCCGGACTTCCGGGGAGCTCGTCTTTCAGGGCGATTACAGATATACCTGCAACGATTGAAGGCGGAGAAGACCAGTTCCAGTCTAAAGTCAGAGGATTGAAAGTGCTTGAATCTCTATTAGAAAATGAAAATATAGATTTTTGTTTCTTATTTTCATCGATTAGTGCTTTGCTCGGAGGTCTCGGTTTCTCAGCGTACTCCGCAGCGAATATTTATATGGATGCTTTTGCGGCGAGGGTGAATCAGCGCAGCAAGACTCCTTGGGTTTGCGTGAACTGGGATGCATGGAACTTCTGGGGCCAGCTTGAATCAACTATCGGAGAATCTATTGCTGAACTTGCCATTTTGCCTGAAGAAGGAGCAGCTCTTTTTCAATATGTGCTGTCAGATATCAATAATCGCCATTTATTAGTTTCAACGGGTGATTTGGAACACAGGATGAAGCAATGGATATCCATGAATGCCGATAGCATAGCGAAAGAGGAGAAAAAGGCAGGCGCCTTACACACCAGGCCAGAATTGAATAATCCGTATGTCGCTCCCCGCAACAAAACAGAGCAGGCCATATGCGGCATTTGGCAAGATTTCATGGGTCTGGAGCAAGTCGGCATACATGATAACTTTTTTGATTTGGGAGCCAGCTCTTTAGATATTGTGCAAGTGACAAACCGTTTAAATAAAGAATTGGGAACCAATGAGGCTGTGGTGACTTTATTCACATACCCGTCTGTAGCTGCTTTAGCGCAATTTATCAGTCCAGATCAAGAGGAAAGTGAAGAGGAGAAGGAAGAAATGGCGGCTGTATCCAAGGGACGGAGAAAAACGCGGATACGTAATCAGCGAGATAAAAGATTGAGAGGCGGCGAATAGAATGAGTAATTCTCATTATGCGAATCATGGAGCTGAAATTGCAGTCATCGGCATGGCAGGCCGATTTCCGGGAGCAAAAAACATGCAGGAGTTTTGGAGCAATTTAAAAAATGCGAAAGAAACGATTTCTTTTTTCACTGATGAGGAGCTGAGAGAAGAGGGCGTTAATGAAGAGCTGCTGAATGATCCGCGATTTGTCAAAGCAAAAGGAATTGTGGAGGATGTAGATCTGTTTGATGCCGGCTTCTTTGATTATACGCCGAAGGAAGCTGCTATGATGGATCCGCAGTTCCGTATCTTTCATGAATGCGTGTGGACTGCCTTGGAAGATGCCGGCTACGATCCTTTCACTTACAAAGGGCAGATCGGCCTTTATACCGGAGCGGGCCTCAATGCAGAATGGGTGCTGAGGGCTCTTCAGGGAGCAAAGTCTGGAGAAGACTCAAAGACGCTGGAAACAGCTGTTTTGAATATGAGAGATTACATGGCAACACTTATTTCTTATAAGCTTAACCTGAAAGGGCCGAGCATGATGGTGCAGACCGCTTGCTCAACCTCGATGGTCTCTATTCACCTCGCTGCTCAGGCTTTGTTAAATGGGGACTGCCATATGGCGGTTGCAGGCGGAGTCTCTATCCGCCTACCGCAAAAGTCCGGGTATCTCTACCAAGAAGGTATGATCCATTCTCCGGACGGACATTGCCGCGTCTTTGATGATGAGGCGGCAGGCACAGTATTTGGAGACGGGGCAGGAGCGGTCATTTTGAAAACGCTAGAAGATGCTGAAGCGGATGGAGACCATATTTATGCTGTCATAAAAGGTACTGCAATCAATAATGATGGCAGCAGAAAGGTTGGATATACAGCGCCGAGCACCAAAGGCCAGGTAACCGCGATCAAAACAGCCCTGCACATGGCCGAGGTGGAGCCTGAAACCATTACCTATGTCGAGGCTCACGGCACAGGGACGACACTCGGTGATCCGATAGAAATTGAAGCATTAAAACAAGCTTACCAAACAGACCGTCGCGGCTACTGCAGAATTGGTTCTGTTAAATCCAACATCGGTCATTTAAATGATGCGTCTGGTGTAGCTGGATTTATGAAAGCAGTTCTAAGCTTAAAGCATAAAGTGATTCCGCCGACTCTGAATTTCGAAAAGCCAAACGCCAAAATCGATTTTGAGCAATCACCATTTGTCGTCAATACGGAACTCACCCCTTGGGAAGAAAGTGAATTCCCGCGCAGAGCGGGCGTTAGCTCATTTGGCATTGGAGGAACAAACGCCCATGTCATATTAGAGGAAGCGCCGGCGCAGCACAAGGCAGCGGAAAGACATGACGCTGAACTCTTATTGCTGTCAGCCAAAACACCGGCCGCTTTAAACAGCATGACAGAACGGCTGTCAAACTATTTCGTGCAAAATCCGCAGGCCGATTTTGCAGCCGCGGCATATACCCTCAAAGTAGGGCGCCATTCATTTCCATATAAAAAAGCGATTGTGGCAGCGGATGCGCCTGAGTTTCTTCAGGCTATTCATGAAAATGACTATGAGTCTGTTAAAACCGGCAGTTCTCAATCTGCAAGCCGGCCCGTTGTCTTTCTTTTTCCGGGACAGGGGGCGCAGTATGTTGATATGGCTAAAGGGCTTTACGATACTGTACCGATTTTTAAGGAGGAGCTCGACGCCTGTTTTGACATATTAAAAAATCATATGGACATAGATCCGCGCACGGTGGTTTTCTCTGACAATCAGCAGCATGACGCGAATCTGATTAACCAAACTGAATTTACACAGCCCCTGCTGTTCTGTATCGAATATGCACTTGCAAAAATGCTGATTCACTGGGGAATTAAGCCGAAAGCAATGGCGGGACACAGCATCGGTGAGTATACAGCTGCAGCCATTTCAGGTGTGCTCTCATTGGAAGATGCTCTTGACATCGTCAGCTATCGAGGGGCAGCGCTCCAAAATCTGCCGTCCGGTTCTATGCTTAGCGTTTCCTTAAGCGAAGCAGACATCAAACCGTATATAGACGGAACCATTTCAATCGCTGCTGTGAATGCATCGGATTCATGTGTTGTATCGGGAGAATCAAGTGCGATTGATGCATTGGAAAGGAAGCTGAACGCCGAAGGACACAGCTGCAGAAAGCTTCATACATCACATGCCTTCCATTCGTATATGATGGAACCGGTTTTAGAAAGCATGAAACATAAGCTCTCAGCCTATCAATTTAAAAAACAAAAGATCCCGTTTGTCTCAAATGTAACCGGAGACTGGATCACTGACGGGGAAGCTAAAGACCCGGCATATTGGGCTGATCATTTGCGGGGAACCGTCAGATTTATGAACTGCGCAAAACGCTTAAAAGAAGAACTGGATCCAATTTTTATAGAGGTAGGCCCTGGAAATGCGCTGCGTTCGTTTGTCAGCAAATTGTATCAGGCAGAGGGCAAGCAGCATATTGCAATCCAGCTGATGAGGCATCCAAAGGAGGCGGCTTCTGATTACCGTTATTTGCTGAGCAGGCTGGGTGATATGTGGCTCCACGGGGTGCCGGTCGATTGGACAGCCTTTTATGACCAGGACCAATGCCAGCTTATTCCGCTTCCAACATATCCTTTTGAAAGAGAAAGATACTGGATTGGCCGGACAAATGAACAGCCGGGAACACCGGCGGCAGAAAATTTTCAGCTTTTAGTGCCTGAGCAAGCAAATGACGGGCAGACAGCTGATACAGAAGCAGATATTCAATTTAATGAGACAGAGGCGGTCTTGGCTGCTATGTGGAAGGACATTCTCGGAGTCAAACGTGTCACATTAGATACCCATTTCTTTGAAACAGGCGGGCATTCATTAAACGCCACTGGTCTGATTTCCCGCATTCACAAGGAATTTGGAGCGGAGCTTACGTTAAGCGACGTATTCCAGCACCCGACAATCCGTGCGCTTGCCGCACTTATTGAGCGCTCTGACCGACATCAATATACATCCATCCAGCCTTCAGAGAAAAAAGACGTATACAGGCTGTCAGCTGCACAGCGGAGAACGTATTTGATTCATCAAAGAATCGGGCAAGTCACCACATACAACATGCCGATGGCTCTTTTATGCTACGGGAAAATTGATGCCGTCCGCTTCGAGGATACATTCAAAAAGCTGATTGAAAGGCATGAAACACTGCGTACAACGTTTGAAATTAAGGATGGAGAACCTGTGCAGCGAATCCATCAAAACTTTGAATTTTCGATTGAACAAACCGAAGCGAAAATGAATGAGCTTGATGACGAAATCAGTTCATTTATACGGCCGTTTGATCTTAAGGTTTCTCCATTAATTCGGGTGAAATTCGTCAAAATCGAGGAAGAAAAACATGCGTTGCTTGTTGATATGCATAATATTGTGGCGGACGGCGCCTCAATGAATATTTTTATAAAAGAATTTACCCAATTATATAGAGGGGAACAGCTCCCGGAAAACATCATTCAGTATAAAGATTATGCGGAGTGGCAGCAGACATTTTTTAATAGTGACATGTTTAAACGCCAAAAAGAGTATTGGCTGGAGCAGCTTGAGGGTGAAGTGCCTGTGTTGAATATGCCTCTTGATTACGAACGAAAAGAACAAAGCTTTTTAGGCAGGGCGATCAAGTTTACAATCCCGCCGCGCGTTTTAGAAAAGCTTGAGAAAATCGGAGAGGCGCAGCAGCTGACCAACAATGTCATGCTGTTTCAGCTCTATTCCATGCTTTTGTCCAGCTATACAAAACAGCAGGAGCTGATGATAGGGTCATTGGTGGCAGGCCGGCGTCATGCGGATATTGAGAATACGATCGGTATGTTTACAAACTTTTTGCCGATCAAAATTCATTTGAATCCTGAAGAGTCGTTTGTCGGCAACCTTCAGCACACAAAACAAACTCTGCTTGAAGCTTATGACCATCAGGATTATCCGTACGATCAAATGGCAGAAGCGCTGCAGCCGGTGATCAAGCCGAACCGCAACCCTTTCTTTGACACCATGCTGATCTATCATAATGAGTATGATCCGAATATAAAAATAGAGGCTGGCGGATTAACGTTTGAAACATATGAATTCGCAAAGGGCATTTCAAAGCTTGATATGAAAATGGACGTCGTGAAGGAAGTGACGGGAGAGCTTAAATGTGTGCTTCAATACAACCGGTCGCTTTTCACTCATGAATCCATGCAGGCATTTGTTTCTCATTTTATCTCTCTCGCTGAAAAAGCTGCAGAAGAGCCTGAAAAACGCATTAAGGATATTCCGGTGCTGAGCCAAAAAGAGCAGGAAGAGGCCGAGCGGAAAAGGGAGAGAGAGTCAAAACGAGTCATCTCGTGCCCATTAACCATTTGTTCCAATTTTACAGCTGATCCGATTGTGCCTTACCTAAAATGGTGGGGCGAACAGTTTGATATCAATTTAGATATAAAGCTGTCTCCTTACGGCCAAGTGTTTCAAGAATTGCTTAATGAAGAAAGCTTGCTGTCAAGGCAAAAAAACGGTGCCAATCTGCTGTTGATTCGCCTTGAGGATATGGCGGGGGATGCAGGTCTTTCTTTGGAAGAAAGAATAGCTCACGTTCAATATAATTCAGATGAACTGCTCGCCATCATGAAACAAAAGAAAAAGGAAGTGCCTTATTTCATTGGATTGCTGCCGCTGGAAAATGTGAAAGAGCAGGAGCTCCGGAACATCCTTGTGCAATGCCAGCAGAATTGGATCGCGCAGCTTGCTAAAGAAACGGATGTATATTTGATTGATCTCCGCCAGCTGCATCAAACATACCAGCTTGATGCCATATTTGACCCGCACAGTGAAAGAGCGGCAAGAATACCGTTTACTGAAGAATTTTACGCGGCGATGGGAACACGGGTGGCGCGTGAGTTTACGGCATGGCTCAAACCGCCATTTAAAGCGGCCGCCATCGATTGTGACGGCACTTTGTGGAGCGGTACCGTGTCTGAAGCTGGGACGGAAGGAGTCATTATTACTCCTGCCCATCGAGCGCTGCAGCAATTTTTAAAGAGAAAACAAGAAGAGGGTCTGCTCCTTGTGCTTTCAAGCAGGAATAATGAAGAAGACGTCTGGAATGTGTTTGAACATCATCCAGATATGATTTTGAAGAAAGAGGACTTTGTCCTGTCACGCATTAATTGGGATGAGAAAGCCAGAAACATGAAAGAAATGGCCGACGAGCTGAACATTTCAGTGGACCGGTTCATATTCTTAGATGATGATCCGGCTCAATGCCTTGAAATGAACGAACGCCTGCCAGAGGTTCTGACCTTGCTTCTGCCGTCTGATACAGATTCTATTCCGATGTTCTTAGAACATGTCTGGGCATTTGACAGGTTCAGAGTGACAGAAGCTGATCAAAAGCGCACGGAACGATACTTGGCAGCACAAGAAAGAAAAATAGATTTGAATACGTCCCGTTCTCTTGAAGAGTTTCTTTCCGGCTTACACCTGCGTATAGCCTTGACTGAGATGACAGAAGAGCATTTGCCGCGAGTTGCTCAAATGAGCGCGAGAATTAATCAGTTCAATATGAATCCGTCAGTCTATCGTGAGGAGCAGCTTGCCCGGCGGCTCAATACGGACGGCCATATCGGCTGGGTCGTTGAAGCGGCGGACAGATTCAGTGATGAAGGCATCGTCGGTGCAATCATGGGAATCCAAAAAGAAGGTTCATTAAAGATAGATACTTTTCTGCTCAGCTGCCGCGCACTAGGCAAAGGAATTGAACATAAAGTGCTATCCTGCCTTGCTTCATATGCAGGGGATAAACAGCTTGCGACGTTGTCGTTGAAGTGTAAAAAATCAGGGAAAAACCGGGCTTTTTCTGAGTTTTTAGCTGAGCATCGTTTTATGGAAGAGGCTGACCCGTTAAATACGGTTTATCACATATCCGTCAATGAGGTAGAGGATCAAAGCGGCCATATCGAATGGGTGCCCTCGTTACAGCCTGCGCCTAGCAAAAAGGCGAAAGCGATTGCCGATGACGTATTGCAATCCGCTTTAATGGAAAACACAAACGCTCATTGGGAAGTGCTGCATGCTGAGAAATCCTTGCATTCTCCATATTTAATGGCCTTAGATACCAATCAGCCGGAGCATTTGCGTGCTCTGTTAGTAAAGGAACATTTAGGAGCCGAAACAGAAGATAGCGGACCGGAGACAGAACAGCAAAAAATCCTCTCGGATATCTGGAAGCAAATTCTCCACTTGGATTTTGTAGGAATTGACAACGATTTCTTTGATTTGGGAGGAAATTCGCTGCTCGCTGTCAAAATGGAAGTAGAGATGGAAAAGAAAGGCTGGTATGTTGATGATTTGAATCTTGCGAAAAAACACACGATAAGGGAATTATCTAAATATATGAAGAGGGAGAATCAGCATGCATAAAGACATTAAAGCAATATTTGATGAAGAAAAGGTTTTGGCAGAAGCTGCCGTTATATATGGATTTAGTAGAGATCAAGTGCAGTTTTTAGCGGATGCAGAAAACTATGTGTATGAATTTGCTAAAGACAATGAATCCTATATTTTAAAGATTACACACACGATTCGCCGATCGCCGGATTATATTATGGGAGAGATGGAATGGCTCCATCATCTTGCTGAAGGCGGCCTTTCAGTGGCCAAACCAATCCCGTCGTTAAACGGTAAGGATGTTGAGGAAGTGCCGGACGGAAACGGCGGAGCATTTTTATTGAGAGTGTATGAAAAGGCGCCGGGCCATAAAGTAGACGAATCTGAGTGGAACGAAACCCTATTTTTCGAGCTTGGCAGATACACAGGGAAGATGCACAGCCTGACAAAAAGCTATAAACTGAGCAATCCTACATTTAAAAGACAGGAGTGGGATGAAGAAGAGCAGTTGAAGCTCAGAAAATATGTTCCTGAAGATCAAACAAAGGTTTTTCAGCAGGCGGACGATTTAATGAATGAGTTGCGGCAGCTGCCAAAAAACCGTGACAGCTACGGCCTTGTTCACGCAGATCTTCACCATGGTAATTTTAACTGGGATCATGGGAAGATCACTACATTTGATTTTGATGATATCGGATACAACTGGTTTGTGAATGATATCAGCATTCTTCTCTACAATGTACTATGGTATCCGGCCGTTCCTTATGAAAATAAAGCAGCATTTACAGAAGAATTCATGACGCATTTTATGAAAGGGTACAGGGAGGAAAATGAAATTGACGCCGAATGGCTCAAGAAAATTCCAGATTTCCTTCGCCTGCGCCATATGCTGATTTATGGATTGCTCCATCAAATGTTTGATCTTGATTCAATAGGAGAAGAAGAAAAAGAAATGCTGAAAGGATTCAGAAACGATATCGAAAATCAAACGCCGATAACCGAATTTGACTTTTCGAAGTTAGCTTAAGAAAATTGCGCCGGTCCCTTCTGGGGCGGCGCTCCTTAATCAAAAAACTCCGGCAGTGAGCCGAAGTTTTTTATTTTTGTTCTAAAATAGCAAAAATATTTTTTGCCTGCTGCGTATTGTCGATAAGCCCCTTCCATTTTTCCTTTCCCGGACCGTAAGCATAAACCGGTACGTCTTCCCCGGTGTGGGCTAATGTCGTCCAGCCTGAAAAAGACCGTTTATCAAAAATCAATTGAATGCTTTTTTGGATCTCGGCTGTATTTGATTGTGAGGCTGCATTTTTAACCTGATTTATTTCATTTTCCGTCAGCTTCATATCAACATAAGTGCTGAGCACCTTTTCGGCATCTTGGCCTTCAGCGATCTTTTCTGCCATATAGCCCGGCGTTTTTTTAGCGGCGATGATTGGGGAAGGATCCCATTTATAGCCGGTCTCACGCGTCATTCCCTCTGCGCCGTAAGAGAACCCGCCTGTAGAGTGATCAGCTGTAATAATAACCAGCGTTTCTTGATCTTTTTTCGCAAAATCCAGAGCAGCTTGTATGCCTTTCTCTAAATCTTCCATTTCGCTCAAAGCGCCCACCACGTCATTTTCATGGGCTGCATTGTCAATATTGCTTCCTTCCAGAAGCATAAAAAAACCGTTTTCGTTCTTCTGTAACTGGGTGAGTGCCGCTTCTGTCATGTCTTTTAGAGAGGGTGTGCTGTTCTCTCTGTCAATCGCTTTATCTAATTCAACTTCTCCAAACAGTCCGAGCAGTTTATCGTGCTGATTTTTTTTTAGGTCTTGCTTAGTGGTCACATAATGATAGCCGTCTTTTTGAAATTCTTCAGCAAGATTTCGGTCATTGCGAATGAAATATTTCGCTCCGCCTCCAAGTAAAACATCAACCTTATGAGATCCTTTAATACGGTCATCATAGTATTGGTCAGCAATTTCAGTGTAGTTTTTCCGTGAGACGTTATGTACGCCGAAAGCAGCGGGAGTGGCGTCGGTTAAGTCCGAAGTCACGACGAAGCCGACTGATTTCTTTTTTTCTTTTGCAGCTTCTGTTACGCTTTTGAGCCGCTGATGATTGTTGTCTACAGCAATGGCGTCATTATATGTTTTCGTTCCGGTTGCCATAGCGGTTGCAGCCGCCGAAGAATCAGTGATATTGTCCCTGGGATCGTTAGGTTGCGTCATCTGCATGCCTGTTAAATAAGAGTCCCATGCTGTTTGGACGGGGGTGTTCAGCTTTTCGCTTTTTAATGTTCTATAGCTGTTAATCATCGGCATACCCATTCCGTCCCCGATGATTAGAATTATATTTTTAGGATTCTTGCTGCTCTTGGATGATTGAGAATGAAGAGGGGATATGAATTCTGTTATGGCAAAAATACTTAAGAAAGCAGACAAAATGAGGGTGACAGTTACTGTAAACCGTGATTTGGTAATGAGGAACATCTCCTTTTATTATATTTATTTACTAATATGTATTTTATTTGAAAATAATAGAGACTTCAATGTTTTTTTCGATACAGCAAAAAGCCAATGGGATTCTGTCCCATTGGCTTTTATAATGTATCACACTTCACGCCGACTACGCCTTCAATGGCTTTAATGTCATAGTAGACATCGGTCGTGTATCTGTTTTTATGGATGCGGACCTTCACTTCCATAATTGGAAAATCCTTTTCGCCCAGGTCGTCGATCCGGACGGAGTGTGCTTTGATATCTCTTCTTTTCATTTCTTTTAAAATCTCTGTCATTTTGTCTTTATCAGAAAGTGACATTCTGATGCGGATGTCTTTTTCCTGCAGGCGGTCGGGACCGATTTTTCTGACCACCCATGGGAGAAATTCCACGCTGATCAGGATGAACAGAAGACTGGCAAACGCTTCTTTATAAAATCCGGCTCCCGTTGCCAGCCCGAGCCCCGCTGCACCCCAGATCATGGCCGATGTCGTCAGGCCGGAAATGACATCATTGCTTTTTCGCAGGATGACACCGGCTCCGATAAATCCGACGCCGGAGATGATTTGTGCCGGCAGGCGAAGCGGGTCCATCATGATGCGGTAGTATTTAGGGAAATGATATGCCGCATTAATACTGACGATCGTCAGCATGCATGAGCTGACGGCGATAACGATACAGGTTTTTAATCCGAGCGGCTTATTTTTTAATTCGCGTTCAAGCCCGATGACCATGCCAATCAATGTGGCAATGCCCAATTTTAATAAAATATCAGGATCAATATACCAGCTCAACAGCAAACTTCCCCCTTTTCTAAGGTGTTTTTAAATAAATATGATTTTCTCACAGTATTTATAGCAAAACAAGAGCACAAAAGCCACCAAGCTGCGCTTGATGGCTTATTGCTTACTTTTTGCGTTTTAACAGCTTTTCCATGACACCGAATAATCGGTAAGAGGCTTTTGCAGGACGTTTTGTGATCATGCTGATAAGGATGCCGGCAATCATGCTGAGAATAAACCCAGGGATGATTTCGTACACGCCGGTGGATTTTGCCAGGCCCGTTGTAATCCAGATCAACACGGTCGCAGCCCCGACAATCATTGAAGCAAGCGCGCCCCATTCGTTCATCCGCTTCCAATACAGGCTGAGCAGAATCGCAGGCCCGAAAGCTGAACCGAAGCCGGCCCAAGCATATCCGACTAAATCAAGAATGGTGCTGCTCGGGTTCAATGATAAGAGAACCGCGATAACAGCAATCACTAATACGGACAGACGCCCGATCATGACCAATTCTTTATCGGAAGCCTTTCGTCTGAAATACGTCCGGTATAAATCCTCTGTCACAGCACTTGCTGTTACCAAGAGCTGTGAGGAGATGGAACTCATGATCGCAGCTAAAATAGCTGACAATAGGAATCCTGTAATTAAAGGGTGAAACAAGATTTTAGAGAAGATAATGAATATCATCTCTGGATCTTTTACAGCAACTCCGAATTTATGGGCATAAGCAACACCGATCAAACCTGTCAGCACGGAACCGAGAACTGAAATGATCATCCAGCTCATGCCGATTCTGCGCGCAGGCTTTAAATCTTTAATGTTTTTAATGGCCATAAATCGGACGATAATATGAGGCTGGCCGTAGTAGCCCAAGCCCCAGGCTAAATAGGAAATAATGCTAATGACGCTCGCGCCTTTAAAGATATCCAATAAGTGTGGGTTAACAGCGCTGATTTCATGGAAAGTTGGAGTAACGCCGCCCACATGGGTAAAAGCAACGATCGGCACAAGCACTAGTGCTGCAAACATGATCGCACCCTGCACGAAGTCAGTCAGACTGACAGCAAGGAAACCGCCAAACAGTGTATATAACACGACTACTGCGGTAGTCAGAAACAAGCCTAATTTGTAATCCGCGCCAAAAGCAGATTCAAACAGCCGTCCGCCAGATACCATACCCGAAGAGGTATATAATGTGAAAAAGATCATGATAACCAAAGCAGATACGATTTTCAGCAGTGATGAAGAATGCTGGAATCGTTTATCAAAGAAATCAGGAATCGTAATGGCGTCATCTGCCGCTTCCGTATAAGCTCGCAGTCTTGGAGCCAGCAGCAAGTAGTTTGAGTACGCCCCGATTGTAAGACCTAAAGCAAGCCATAAGGTTGACAGCCCTGTCGCAAACATCGCGCCGGGAACACCCATCAGCATCCACCCGCTCATATCCGCCGCTCCGGCAGACAAAGCTGTGACAAACGGTCCGAGGCCTCTTCCTCCAAGCATGTAATCGTTGATATCAGTTGTTTTCTTAAACGAGTACCAGCCGATTAACAGCATGGCAGTAAAGTAAATTCCTAAAGATACAATAATTTCAATACTCACGATTTACCCTCTCTTCATTTCTAATAATGTTGCATCACCTCTCAAATTGATGGTGCCAGTTAAGCAGCCTGGCGTAAGTGCGAAACAAAAGAAATTCTTTTGTGGGTGCACTTGGTAACTTAACCTAACAAAGTATTCCCGGCCATTCAAGCAATGAAACCTTGATCATGAGCGGGAAATGCCGCTGCAAACCTAGAAGGGAATAGATAATAAAACGCTTTCAAAAAATAATTAAAGTAAAAATATTCAGAAAAATATTTCGTTTCTCCTTCGCCTCATTTTAGTATAAAATATATAGGGTATTGTTTCGAAAACACAGGCCTGTCTTAAGGCGTTTTGTTGCTTTAAAGGGCTTGTTTTTGATATGATCAGTATTATATGACTTAACGGAGAAATATGTGGAGGTGGATCATATGTCACGAATTTCAATAGAAGAAGTAAAGCACGTTGCGCACCTTGCACGACTTGCGATTACTGAAGAAGAAGCAAAGATGTTCACTGAACAGCTCGACAGCATCATTTCCTTTGCCGAGGAGCTTAATGAGGTCAACACAGACAATGTGGAGCCTACAACTCACGTGCTGAAAATGAAAAATGTCATGAGAGAAGATGAAGCGGGTAAAGGTCTTCCGGTTGAGGATGTCATGAAAAATGCGCCTGACCATAAAGACGGCTATATTCGTGTGCCATCAATTCTGGACTAAAGGAGGGACACAAGAATGTCATTGTTTGATCATAAAATCACAGAATTAAAACAGCTGATACATAAAAAAGAGATTAAGATTTCTGATCTGGTTGATGAATCTTATAAACGCATCAAAGCGGTTGATGATAAGGTACAAGCCTTTTTGGCATTAGATGAAGAAAGAGCGCGCGCATACGCGAAGGAGCTCGATGAGGCGGTTGACGGCCGTTCTGAGCATGGTCTTCTTTTCGGTATGCCGATCGGCGTAAAAGATAATATCGTAACAAAAGGGCTGCGCACAACATGCTCCAGCAAAATTCTCGAAAACTTCGACCCGATCTACGATGCTACAGTCGTTCAACGCCTTCAAGACGCTGAAGCCGTCACAATCGGAAAACTGAACATGGACGAATTCGCCATGGGATCATCTACCGAAAACTCAGCTTACAAGCTGACGAAAAACCCTTGGAACTTAGAAACAGTTCCCGGCGGTTCAAGCGGCGGTTCAGCGGCAGCGGTTGCTGCGGGAGAAGTTCCGTTTTCTCTTGGATCTGACACAGGCGGCTCCATCCGTCAGCCGGCATCTTTCTGCGGCGTTGTCGGATTAAAACCTACATACGGACGTGTATCCCGTTACGGACTGGTCGCATTTGCGTCTTCATTAGACCAAATCGGTCCGATTACCCGTACGGTTGAGGATAACGCATTTTTACTTCAAGCGATTTCCGGCGTAGACAAAATGGACTCCACGAGTGCCAATGTGGACGTGCCTGATTTTCTTTCTTCATTAACTGGCGACATTAAAGGACTGAAAATCGCCGTTCCGAAAGAATACCTTGGTGAAGGTGTCGGCAAAGAAGCGAAAGAATCTGTCCTGGCAGCGCTAAAAGTCCTTGAAGGCCTCGGCGCTACATGGGAAGAAGTGTCTCTTCCGCACAGTAAATACGCGCTTGCGACATATTACCTGCTGTCATCTTCTGAGGCGTCAGCGAACCTTGCACGCTTTGACGGCATCCGCTACGGCTACCGCACAGACAACGCAGACAACCTGATCGACCTTTACAAGCAAACACGTTCAGAAGGGTTCGGCGATGAAGTCAAACGCCGCATTATGCTAGGAACGTTCGCTTTAAGCTCAGGCTACTACGATGCGTACTACAAAAAAGCGCAAAAAGTGCGTACGTTGATTAAGAAAGATTTCGAAGACGTATTTGAGAAATATGATGTCATTGTCGGACCGACTACACCGACACCTGCGTTTAAAATCGGTGAAAACACGAAAGATCCGCTCACAATGTACGCAAACGATATCTTAACGATTCCGGTCAACCTTGCCGGCGTACCGGGAATCAGTGTGCCATGCGGATTAGCAGACGGACTTCCGCTCGGCCTGCAAATCATCGGAAAACACTTTGACGAAAGCACTGTATACCGTGTTGCCCATGCATTTGAACAAGCGACAGACCATCATAAAGCAAAACCTGAACTGTAAGGGGTGAAAAGAATTGAACTTTGAAACGGTAATCGGACTTGAAGTCCACGTTGAGTTAAAAACAAAATCAAAAATTTTCTCAAGTTCTCCAACGCCATTCGGCGCGGAGGCGAATACGCAGACAAGCGTCATTGACCTCGGATACCCGGGTGTCCTGCCTGTCCTGAATAAAGAAGCCGTTGAATTTGCAATGAAAGCCGCTATGGCGCTTAACTGTGAGATCGCAACGGATACGAAGTTTGACCGCAAAAACTATTTCTATCCTGACAACCCGAAAGCGTATCAGATTTCTCAATTTGATAAGCCAATCGGCGAAAACGGCTGGATCGAAATTGAAGTCGGCGGCAAAACAAAACGCATCGGCATCACGCGTCTTCACCTTGAAGAGGATGCCGGAAAACTGACGCATACAGGCGACGGCTATTCTCTTGTTGACTTTAACCGCCAGGGAACGCCGCTTGTTGAGATCGTATCGGAGCCGGACATCCGCACGCCGGAAGAAGCGTACGCGTATCTTGAAAAGCTGAAATCCATCATCCAATATACAGGCGTTTCCGACTGTAAAATGGAAGAAGGCTCACTTCGCTGTGACGCCAATATCTCTCTTCGTCCGATCGGCCAAGAGGAATTCGGCACAAAAACAGAATTGAAAAACTTGAACTCCTTTGCGTTTGTTCAAAAAGGCCTTGAGCATGAAGAAAAACGCCAAGAGCAGGTTCTTCTTTCAGGCGGCGTCATCCAGCAGGAAACGCGCCGTTATGATGAAGCAACGAAGAAAACCATTCTCATGCGTGTCAAAGAGGGATCTGACGACTACCGTTACTTCCCGGAGCCAGACCTTGTCGAGCTCTACATTGATGATGAATGGAAGGAACGCGTAAAAGCAAGCATTCCTGAGCTTCCGGACGAGCGCCGCAAGCGTTATATCGAAGAGCTTGGCTTGCCTGCATATGACGCGATGGTTCTGACGCTGACAAAAGAAATGGCTGATTTCTTCGAAGAAACCGTTCAAAAAGGCGCTGAAGCCAAACAAGCGTCTAACTGGCTGATGGGTGAAGTGTCAGCTTACCTAAACGCTGAGCAAAAAGAGCTTGCCGACGTTGCCTTGACACCTGAAGGCCTTGCCGGCATGATCAAATTGATTGAAAAAGGCACTATTTCTTCTAAGATCGCGAAGAAAGTGTTTAAAGAATTGATTGAAAAAGGCGGCGACGCTGAGAAAATTGTAAAAGAGAAAGGCCTCGTTCAGATTTCTGACGAAGGCGTGCTTCTGAAGCTTGTCACTGAGGCGCTTGACAACAATCCTCAATCAATCGAAGACTTTAAAAACGGAAAAGACCGTGCGATCGGCTTCCTGGTCGGACAGATTATGAAAGCGTCCAAAGGACAAGCCAACCCGCCAATGGTCAACAAAATTCTGCTTGAAGAAATTAAAAAACGCTAATAAAAAAGCAGCCCGCAGGGGCTGCTTTTTATGGTTAAATGGAGATAAAGACAGAGATCAGAGCGCGAAGCTTTTCAACTTCTTCGTTATTGGTTCCGGTCAAATTGGACAGCATGCCTTTAATAATCGGCTTGCGCGGTTTATCCTGAGCCAGTTCTTCCTCGATCACATCGAGTGACACGGTGATATCCTCGGGCAGCGTGCTGTTTTCTTTCACTTTCTGAATGTCCTCAAGCAGCTGGTCTTTCCCCGCAGGCATCGGGTTGAAAATGTCTTTTGGCACGATCGGATTGAGGTTTGAACGGCTCAGCCCCTGTACAAGATCATCCAGTCTCTCGATGATAAAGGCTGAGATTTCCTCTGCGCCGATATTAAGCTCACTGTTAAATACCATCACATTCATATAGGAATGCACAATGCCTCTTGCCATGATAGACAGATCCGCAACGTACCGCTCGATTCCTTTGCCATAGGATACCAGCAAGGCGTTTCGGTACAGCTTATCCGTCTCCATGGTTACTTTGTAAAAGTATTGCTTGATTTCTTGATTTTCCGGAATGATATTTTCGGTAAGCAAAAGAACGATAAAATCTTTATGATCGCGAAAATCTTCAAATTGAGCGCCAATTTGCTTTTTTAACACTTCCTTAGGCGGTTTTCCGGCGAGATCTTCCTCTATATCTTTCATTTTATTCATAGACATACCGATGTAATATTCACAGGCAGATAACAGCAGCGCTTCTTTCGATTTGAAGTGCAAATAAAAAGCGCCCTTCGAAATGCCGCATTCACTGGCGATTTCCTGGATCGTCGTAGCTGCGAATCCTTTTTTCGCAAATAAACGAATGCTGGTTTTTATGATTTTCTCTTTTTTTTCATTCATGACGTGCTTCCCCTTAATCCTTGAAAAATTTAGTAAAATTTTCTGGTATATGAGTTGACGTTGTTGCGTTATAACGTTTAGTATTATATAGAATGACCAGTCAGTCAATAAAAATGTAATGGAGGATATGATGAATCACGTTATTAATTTCGTTCTGAAAAACAAATTCGCCGTATGGCTGATGACGATTATTGTGACGGCAGCCGGCTTGTATGCGGGTATGAATATGAAGCAAGAATCTATTCCTGACGTGAATATGCCTTACTTGACGATCAGCACGACATATCCGGGTGCGACACCAAGCCAAGTGGCTGATGAAGTGACCAAACCGGTTGAACAAGCCGTTCAGAACTTGGACGGTGTCAGCGTTGTGACGTCGACGTCCTATGAAAACGCATCGTCGGTCATGATTGAATATGATTATGAGAAAGACATGGACAAAGCGAAAACAGAAGCAGCTGAAGCGTTAGAAAACGTCAACCTGCCTGATGACGCGAAGGATCCGGAGATTTCACGCTACAGCTTGAACTCATTCCCGATTCTGACGCTGAGCGTGTCCAGTGATAAAGATAACCTGCAAGAACTGACGAAACAAGTGGAGGACAGCCTCGTTTCTAAGCTTGAAGGCATAGAAGGCGTTGCGTCCGTCCAAGTATCAGGCCAGCAGGTGGAAGAGGTTGAATTCTCTTTCAAAGAAGACAAACTGAAGGAATACGGCCTTGATGAAGATACAGTCAAGCAAGTGATTCAAGGTTCAGATGTGACAACTCCGCTTGGATTGTACACATTCGGAAATGAAGAAAAATCTGTCGTCGTCAGCGGCGATATTGAAACAATTAAAGATTTGAAGAATATGAGAATCCCGACGGCATCTGCTTCAAGTGCAGGAAGCAGCGCAGCATCTCAAGCGGGTGCGCAGAGTGCTCAAGCAGCTCAAAGCGCGCAAGCGGCAGCACAGGCGCAGCAAAGCGCAAGCACAGCAGTGCCGACGGTCAAGCTTTCTGACATTGCCACAATTAAAGATGTGAAAAAAGCTGAATCCGTTTCACGCACAAATGGCAAAGACAGCATCGGCATCAACATCGTCAAAGCAAACGATGCGAATACGGTAGAGGTTGCCGACAATGTCAAAGCTGAGCTGAAGAAGTTCAAAGAAGACCATAAAGGCTTTAATTACAGCGCAACTCTCGACATGGCGGAGCCGATCACACAGTCAGTTGACACGATGTTAAGCAAAGCCATATTCGGTGCTATTTTTGCGATTGTGATTATTCTCTTATTCTTAAGAGATATCAAATCAACATTAATTTCAGTTGTTTCAATTCCATTATCATTGCTGATCGCACTCCTTGTGCTGCAGCAGCTTGATATCACATTGAATATTATGACGCTCGGCGCAATGACCGTTGCCATCGGACGTGTAGTCGATGACTCCATCGTTGTCATCGAGAACATTTATCGCCGCATGAGACTCAAAGACGAGCCGCTCCGCGGAAAAGCCTTGGTTCGTGAAGCGACGAAGGAAATGTTTAAACCGATCATGTCATCGACGATCGTGACAATCGCGGTATTCCTGCCGCTCGCACTTGTAGGCGGACAAATCGGTGAATTGTTTATTCCATTTGCCTTAACGATTGTTTTTGCGCTTGCCGCATCCCTGGTGATTTCGATCACGCTTGTGCCGATGCTCGCGCACAGCCTGTTCAAAAAATCATTAACGGGCGCGCCGATTAAAGCGAAAGAACACAAACCAGGCAGACTTGCAAACATCTATAAAAAAGTATTGAACTGGGCGCTGAGCCACAAATGGATTACGTCTATCATTGCTGTTCTGATGCTCCTTGGAAGCTTGTTCCTCGTACCGCTAATCGGTGCCAGCTACCTGCCGTCCGAGGAAGAAAAAACGATGCAGCTCACATACAGCCCAGAACCGGGTGAAACGAAAAAAGAAGCCGAAAATGAAGCTGAAAAAGCGGAAAAAATTCTGCTTGACCGCAATCATGTCGATACGGTTCAGTATTCATTAGGCTCTGGCAGCCCGCTTGCCGGAGGAGATTCTAACGGTGCGTTATTCTATATCAAATATGAAAGCGACACGCCTGACTTTGATAAAGAAAAAGATAACGTCCTGAAGGAAATCCAAAAGCAATCTGACCGCGGAGAATGGAAGTCACAGGACTTCAGCTCTTCAGGCAATAACAACGAATTAACATACTATGTGTATGGCGATTCTGAAAACGACATTAAAGACACGGTCAAAGACATTGAAAAAATCATGAAAGATGAAAAGGATCTGAAAAACGTAAATTCAGGCCTTTCCAGCACATATGACGAGTACACATTTGTCGCTGACCAGGAAAAACTAAGCAAGCTCGGTTTAACTGCGTCTCAAATTTCTCAAGCCTTAATGTCACAAACATCACAAGAACCGCTCACAACTGTGAAAAAAGACGGCAAAGAGCTTGATGTGAACATTAAGACAGAAAAAGACGAGTATAAGAGTGTGAAAGATTTAGAGAATAAAAAGATCACTTCTGCGACTGGCCAGGAAGTCAAAATCGGCGATGTGGCAAAAGTGAAAGAAGGATCAACATCAGATACCGTGTCAAAACGTGACGGAAAAGTCTATGCAGATGTCACAGGTGAGGTTACATCTGACAACGTCACAGCCGTATCAGCTGCTATCCAGAAGAAAATCGATAAGCTTGACCATCCTGATAACGTATCGATTGACACAGGCGGCGTATCAGCGGATATCGCTGATTCCTTCACGAAGCTCGGTTTAGCGATGCTGGCAGCAATAGCGATCGTTTACCTTGTGCTCGTGATTACCTTCGGCGGAGCACTAGCGCCATTTGCGATTCTGTTCTCATTGCCGTTCACAGTCATCGGTGCCCTGGTCGGACTTTACGTATCAGGTGAAACGATCAGTCTGAACGCAATGATCGGTATGCTCATGCTGATCGGTATCGTTGTCACGAATGCCATTGTCTTAATTGACCGTGTGATTCATAAGGAAGCGGAAGGCCTGTCTACGAGAGAAGCGCTCTTGGAAGCCGGCTCTACACGACTCCGTCCGATCCTGATGACAGCCATTGCGACAATCGGCGCCTTGATTCCATTAGCCCTCGGCTTCGAAGGCGGAAGCCAGGTCATTTCAAAAGGACTCGGCGTCACGGTTATCGGCGGTTTGATCAGTTCAACGCTTCTGACGCTCTTGATCGTGCCAATCGTATATGAAGTATTGGCGAAGTTCCGCAAGAAAAAACCTGGAACAGAAGAAGAGTAAAAAAACAAAAAGCCTCAGCTCTGCTGGGGCTTTTGTGCGTTTTCACCTGTAAGATTATGTACATTTTGTTGCGATTTTTTTAACTCATAGTATAATTAAAGGTTGTTAGTGTAAAAATGGATCGGATACTCTTAAGTAGGATGATGAGATAATGAAACGTGCACGCATAATATACAATCCGACTTCAGGACGGGAGATCTTTAAAAAGCATCTTGCCCAGGTCCTGCAAAAATTTGAACAAGCCGGCTATGAAACCTCCACCCATGCGACGACATGCGCAGGAGACGCTACACACGCTGCCAAGGAAGCGGCATTGCGTGAGTTTGACCTGATCATTGCGGCAGGCGGAGACGGAACGATTAATGAGGTCGTCAACGGGCTTGCACCTTTAGACAACCGTCCGACACTCGGTGTGATTCCAGTCGGCACAACGAACGACTTCGCCAGAGCGCTCGGCATTCCGCGAGAGGATATTTTAAAAGCGGCAGATACGGTCATTAACGGCGTCGCCCGCCCGATTGATATCGGACAGGTCAACGGCCAATATTTTATCAATATCGCCGGAGGAGGCCGTCTGACGGAGCTGACGTACGACGTGCCAAGCAAACTCAAAACAATGCTAGGTCAGCTTGCTTATTATTTAAAAGGAATGGAAATGCTGCCTTCACTTCGTCCGACAGAAGTCGAGATTGAATATGACGGCAAGCTGTTTCAAGGTGAAATCATGCTGTTTTTGGTCACGCTGACAAACTCCGTCGGCGGGTTCGAAAAACTCGCGCCGGATTCCAGCCTGAATGACGGCATGTTTGATTTGATGATACTAAAGAAAGCAAACCTTGCTGAATTTATCAGGGTCGCCACGATGGCGCTTCGCGGCGAACACATCAACGACCAGCACATTATTTATACAAAAGCGAACCGCGTGAAAGTCAATGTATCAGAAAAGATGCAGCTGAACCTGGACGGCGAGTACGGCGGCATGCTGCCGGGCGAATTCGTGAATCTGTACCGACACATTCACGTCGTCATGCCGAAGGAGAAAGCGGAACAGCTGGATGACTAAAACTTGGCTTTGTAAGCCAAGCTCAGAATGTTGACAAAATCCTAAAACAGTTTTCGTTTTAGGATTTTGTCATCTTTTCAGCGTGATTGAAAACCTTTGAAGTCTAGGAAGGACGAGCATTGGAGCGTACTTCCGCAGGATGCGGTGACAGCGGCGTTTGAGCAGGACGCTCTAGTTTTTAGCCGCTGGTCTTTTTACGTGAGCACCGAAGCACAGGCCTGACAACGAATGCGAAGGTTTGCCTACACGCTGAAACTTGGCTTGAATAGGCCAAGTTTTTCTTTCGCTTAAAACTAGAGGTGATTATAGATGAAAATGAAACCCCCAGTAGAAAAAAATGAATACTACGACGTGACGTTTGAGGATTTGACTCATGAAGGAGCGGGCGTCGCTAAGGTGCAGGGCTTTCCGATCTTCGTTCCGAACGCCCTGCCTGAGGAAAAAGCGCAAATCAAAGTGACCCGCGTCAAAAAAGGGTTCGCCTTCGGCCGCCTGATTGAGCTGAAGGAAGAAAGTCCGCACAGAACCGACGCCCCATGCCCGATTTACAAACAATGCGGAGGCTGCCAGCTACAGCACATGACCTACGAAGGCCAGCTCCTGTTTAAACAGAAACAAGTCAAAGACGTCTTAGAACGCATCGGAAAGCTGGACCTGTCAAACGTCACCGTGCACCCGACTCTCGGCATGGAAGACCCGTGGAACTACAGAAACAAAGCGCAGGTGCCGGTAGGAGAACGGGAAGGCGGACTTGTCGCCGGATTTTATCAGCAAAGAAGCCATGACATCATCGACATGAGCGCCTGTCTGATCCAGCAATCCAAAAACGACGAAGCCGTCCAAGCTGTCAAAGACATTTGCGCCAAATACGGTGTCAAAGCCTACAACGAAGAACGCCACAAAGGCTGGCTCCGCCACATCATGGTCAGATACGGCGTGGTTACAGGCGAAATGATGATCGTCTTCATCACAAGAACAAACGACTTCCCGCACAAAGCGAAGATCATCGAAGACATCACAGCGCAATTCCCGCACGTCAAATCCATCGTGCAAAACATCAACCCGAACAAAACAAACGTCATTTTTGGCAACGAAACAAACGTCATCTGGGGCGAAGAATACATCTACGACCTCATCGGAGACGTCAAATTCGCCATCTCCGCCAGATCGTTCTATCAGGTCAACCCAGAGCAGACAAAGGTGCTCTACGACAAAGCGCTTGAGTACGCGGAGCTGAAAGGCGAAGAAACCGTCATCGACGCATACTGCGGCATCGGAACGATTTCTCTATTTCTGGCGAAGCAAGCGAAAAAAGTGTACGGTGTAGAAATTGTGCCGGAAGCGATTGAAGATGCGAAACGAAACGCTGAATTAAACGGCATCACAAACGCTGAGTTCGCGGTTGGAGAAGCGGAAACCGTGATACCAAAATGGTATGAAGAAGGCATTGCAGCTGATACGCTGGTCGTCGACCCGCCAAGAAAAGGCTGCGACGAAGCCCTCCTGCGCACGATTGTGGAGATGAAACCGAAGCGGGTGGTATATGTGTCATGTAATCCTGGCACGCTTGCGAGGGATTTGCGGGTGCTTGAGGATGGCGGGTATGAGACGCGAGAAGTGCAGCCTGTGGATATGTTTCCGCATACGAATCATGTGGAGTGTGTGGCTGTGCTTGAACTTAGAGAAGGCAACTAACCCTTGGGGGTTGTTGCCTTTTTTGATTGTTATAAATGGAAAGGCTAAACTTCATGGTTTTTCTTGAATAATTTTATAGTTAGATCACTAATTTCACATATATGCCACTCAAGTGAGGTCATCGTTTTGTGGATTTCAAGCAGAAGTTGATAGCATCTTGAACATTGTTAAGATCAATGCGTTTACTCTTTTTTAGAAGATTATCCATATCGTTTATTATTGTAGACAAGTCAATTAGATTGTCTTGTTGTTCCTCGAATTCAACAGAAAGTATATTTGTTTGACCGTGGCTATTTATTTTTTCTAAGAGGTTTACGATTTTTCTTAATTGGTTATACATTACTTCCACCTATCTTGTTTTTTTAGGCTTTTGTTCGGTCTGAACATAACATTCTATCACCTTGTCACCTATTTCTTCAGAAAACGAGACGCAGCCTAAGCTGCGTCTCGTTCTTAACCAAGCGTTCCGTTTTCTGCAATCGTCATGTCCTTATCAAAGATGGCTTTGTCTGTTAGGGAGTTCGTTGAATCGTTTGCAGCTTTGCTTGTCATGTTTCTGGATGCCACATTTACTTCATTTCCTAAGGAAGAACTGATAAAGCTTACACCGATCAAAGCAACTACAGCGCACAACGTCAGTTTAAATTTCATACAAACAATCCCCTCTCTGAATTTGTTTGCGGGCATGAACCATCTTTTTGAAACAGATAACAGAATCATCCATCTGCCCAATTTCAGTATAAAACTTTGCGGCTAATAATGCCAATTCTTCCATATAAGGATATCCTTGGGATGTCTCTAATTTGTTGAAAACATTTAATAAAATGGACGCTTCTCCTTTTTTGACAAACAGCGCCTGTAATCCTTCAAACATAATTTTAAATAGGCCATCGTCGAATTTACATGCGAAGCGTACGCCTTTTCTGAAACAATCCATTGCCTGTTCTTGTTTACGTTGAAGAAAATAAATTAAGGCTAAATCGTGGTAAGCTTGTGTCAAGTTGTTGAAATTTGATTTTTTAAATTGGAGTATCGAATTCTCCATGTATTTTGCTGCTTTCGTCAATTCGCCCATTTTAAGATAACAATTTCCGATATTGAATAAAGCTTGGCCGTAAATCCGCTTGTTTTTGCTTTCAAGCAGCCGTGCGCCTTTTAGTGCCTGTTCGAGGTGAGGGAGTGCCTTTTCATGACTTTCTAAATCGTCGTAGTTTCCTGCGATTACAAAATGGCATTGTATGCGGCGGACTGAGTAAAGGTCGTGCGTTTTATAAATGTTATACGCCTGAGAAGAATAGTGCATGGATACGTGGGTTTGTTTCATATGATAAAACACTTCAGCCATTTTAAAATAAAATTCCGCCCGCTCGATTTCATCCGAAATATAAGGAATTGTATTTTCCGTTTTTTGATAGAATGTAATGGCACTTAAGAAATTGCCCTCTTTGAATTCATACATTCCTTGAAAAAAGTAATAGTAGTATTCAACGAGCTTCTCCATTTTCCTGTTGCTGCCTTCAATTCTCTTTAAATATTCTGATAACTCCATTTGGTTTCCTTCAGATGGAATCACATAGTCAATCATAAGCTGATGGCGAAATGTAATGAGCTGATAGTAAATCAAGAGGTCTTGGTCTTCTTCCATGATGTCAATGTCCCGTTCGATCTCAGTTTTAAGCATTTCAGCGTCAGTCACATTAAACTTTTGAATATGCCGGTTCCACTCATTAATTTTCATCCCAACGTGCGGAGACGAAATCGTGCTCAAACTTCTCATCCTTCCTCTTCTCACTAATTATGTAAATTTTATCAATACTGAAATTTAATAGGAAGGGGTTGAGCGACCGCAAAAAAAATTTTCGGTGCTGTCCGCAAAAGGGAGTTTGGGTGTTTTGCGTTATATTTGGTTGTGTGAAGGTTAGCGGAAACTCAATTCGTGAAGTTAGGATTGCGGTTATTACGACTGAGTAGTTTCGTCATACTCTTTTAGCAGTTTTTCTGTCTTATGCATTTCTTTGAGCATCGGATTCATGTAGTCGTTAGCTGATTCTAGATATGCTCTCGTCAGAGTGTCTAGTTTATTTCTAATTTTAGAGAGGTCTTCTTCGAATTTTCCATCCGATGATTGAAGGATAAATTCTTTTGCCTCTTCATATCTTTTTAATATGTTTTTCACCATTGGAGTTGGATTCTTTTGATTTGTTGTTTTTATTACAGTGATTGTTAAATTTGTTTGTTTTATTAATTCTTTTCTTACTGTCAAGGTGATGCTCCTTATATTCAATATATGTAAGAGACAAAAATCCCCTTGAGATTAAGGGGATCATAAAAAATATTTATTAACCTAATGAATCTTTGTAATTTTTGAACAGAGTTACAGTTAAATCATCGATTTCTGAAAAATGCCATTCAAATGAAGTCATTAGTTTGTGAATATTCATTAAGTTATTATCAATCGAATCGGGGTTATTATAATCTACAGTTTTGCTTTCTTCTAAAAGTTTATCTAACGATTCAATTAATTTTTTGAAGTCATGTAAATTTTCGTGTTGTTCTTTCAATTCCTCTTTAGAAATTATTTCACCTCCAACATGATTATTTAAATTTTCCAAGTGAGTTAAAATTGTTTTTAATTTTTCTATCATATGTTCTCATCTCCAGTTTTTTATTGTTCTGCCTGTTGCTTTCTTGGTTTTATCGATATTAATGGTCCCGTCTAGATTAAGAACGTACTTTACCTTCCCTTTTTTATCTATAACTTCAAGATGGTCCTTATGCATGCCATCTAGATAAATCCCAAAACCCTTTTTTAGATATTCATTATCAATTTTTTTAGTGAGTTTATAAATTGACTGACCATCATATTTAATTTTTGTTTTTGTAACAGAGTCTTTAATTAAAGTTCCAAATTCCATTTCAGTAAAGAACGTTTCCATGTTAGCTACTGGTTTGATATTACCTGTATAATTACCAGAATTAGATGTTTCAGATTTCATGTGAAGATTACTTTTTTCTTCAATTGCCTTTTTGAGTAATGATGTATTCTTCACGTTATGTGTATTTTCTATATCTTGAGCAATGCCGACCAAAGCTAGTTGTTTTTTATCTGTTATGAGTGAACTGAAGAAATCGTTTGTTTTTTTGACCCCTGTCTTCACATGAGTTGCTACTGTTCCACCTTCAACCACTTTACCTACCTTAGAAAGCTTGGTAGTCGTTTGCACTGCGGCACCTGCACCTTTTGGGCCAACGATATTTCCTATTACATAACTGATATAATGCCCTTTTTCGTAAGCATCGCCATTTACCATTTTATCATTCCATGAGTCGGCGAGGTTTGTCCAGATAATTTTTGAATAAGAAGGTACGCTCAAAACTGTTGTAATTGTTTTTGTCAGTTTAAGTTCGGTAGGGAGCTGCGAAAATTCCCATGTGCCCACGACCAAGTCTTTGACGCCATATATCGTATCGTCAATCACATCGTCAATTCCATCATTAACTCCATCGACGAAATCAATTACTGTCTTACCGGCATTGATCACACTTTCACCGGCAGCCTTCAGCTGTTTTGCTTGCTCAAGTTGCACCACATACTGTAACTGTGCAGGCTCAAGGTTCTCATACCCAATCTTCTTCGCAATTTCTAAATATTCATCAGGGTCAGATACACCATCCGCAAGCTTTTTCTTCAATTTTTCAATCTCGCGTTCCTTCGCTTCCTCTTTCTTAATCTTCAAGTAAGCCTCAGTCCGCTTTTCAATGTCGCCTTTTTTCTTATGTATGTCACTCTCACGGTACGCCTTTGCGTTGTAGTGGATGGGTGTAGCGTTTTTGCCTTTGCCCGTTGCTTCTTGGAGCTTTTGGAAATCGGACTTGATGAATTGTTCATTTGGCTCCGACAGGGCGTATTCTGTTTTCAGGTCTTCGTCCAAGGCGTCCAATTTTTCCAGTGTTTTTTTGCGTTTGTCGTTGGCATCGGCCAGCTCGTCTTTGAAGGTTTCTGTTGAAAACAGGTCGAGCGGGAGGATGTCGTCGATATCGTTCAGGATGTCTTTCATCGCTTTTTTCTGTTCGGACATGATGGATTTTGATTTTTTATTGGCATTTGCCAGTTCGTGCTCCAGGAAGGATTCTTCGATGTATGCGTCTGAGAGGCCTTTGTCCTCGGCGGCTCCGGCGATGCTGTTGAAAAATGCGATTTTCATGTCGATGTAGTCGATCCATTGGTCGGTGACGCCGACGTGGTCGTGGTAGAAGGCTTTGATGTTGCTGGCGCCTTTTCCTGAGAATTCACTGTCACTGAGATCAGCGACGCTTTTTAATGCTTTTCTCAAATTTACCATTTGCGTTCTTAGTTCTTTGTACTCTTTTGTACGGTCTGTCGCTTCCGAAAGCAGTGTTTTCGCTTCAAATACTTTCATGACCATTTCCCTTCTTTTGTTCACTCAATATCAAAATTTTACCACGGGGTGGGATGATGGTGGGTGTGAGAACGTGTTTTGGTGGAAAAATGAGTCATTTGGCATGTGTCTAAGTGCACGGTTTTGATATGATGATGATAGATCAATAAAAAGGGGAAGAGCTCATTTGGATAAAGATTTCTTAATCATAAAGATCAAGGATATTCAAAAAGGCGACACGCTAACGAACCGCGCCTGCGGGAACTGGGATATGAAATTGTCCAGAGCAAAGGAATGTAAACGGGCAATTGTTGTTCGGAGCGGTGTGATTTTAAATGTTTACAAGATCGTTGACGCTTGGGAATCTGATGAACCTGCAAAAATCACTAAAACGAATAATAGAGTCCGGTTTCAATTGGCAGAGTGCCGTGACTATTCTTATTTAATTGGCAGTACACTGAAAACAAAAACGCAAAATCCGGTTTCGAGTCTATCCTTAGAAACCTTAATGGAACTAGTAAAATAAAAGGAGCTATAGCATGTATCTCTATAAAGTAAATAACCAAAATCAGCTAGAAGATATTCGAGAGAAACCGTTTAAAAAAGAAAAAGAGATGCAGGATTTATGTGAGAATAATCTTCAGGAAATGTTAGGTCTCAGGTTTGTAAAATCCGAATTCAGAATTAATAATTTTCGCATTGATACGTTAGCATTTGATGATGAGACAAGTGCTTTTGTAATTATCGAGTATAAAAATACGAAGAACTTCAGTGTTGTTGACCAGGGCTACGCCTATTTAGCGGCAATGCTCAATCATAAAGCTGATTTTATTCTTGAGTACAATGAAAATCATGATTGTCCGTTAAAGCGGGATGACGTGGACTGGTCGCAGTCGAAGGTGATTTTTATATCTCCTGTTTTTACGGTGTATCAAAAGCAATCGATCCATTTTAAAGATCTGCCAATTGAATTATGGGAGATGAAAAGATACGAAAATGATCTGATCCAGTTGAATCAAATGAAGGCTGATGGCGTCTCCGAGTCGATTAAGACCATTTCGAAGCAAAGTGAAACCATTCAAGAGGTCAGCAAAGAAATTAAAGTGTTTTCTGAAGAGGATCACCTTGCAGATAAGCCGTTTGACATCGTAGAGCTTTATCAGCAGCTAAAGGAGTTCATTTTAAACTTGGACGATCATATATCAATCAAACCGACGAAGCTTTATGTTGCGTTTACATCTAATAAGCGAAACTTCGTTGATATTCTACTTTTAAAAAGTGGACTTAAGCTGTGGGTGAATATGAAAAAGGGTGAATTGCATGATCCTGATGAGAGAATGCGAGATGTCTCTGAGACCGGCCATTGGGGAAATGGCGACTATGAGATTTTCATAAAAGATGACGAAAACATTGAATATATTATGGGGTTGATCAAACAATCCTATGAGAAAAATAAGTGAGAACTTCCATTGAGAAGTTCTTTTTTATTGTGGCATAGCTAAAGAAGAATTCATTTCAGTCTCTTTCTGCTTCTGTAAAAATGAAATGTACAAACCGACAAAAGACCTATAAAATTAGAAAGCTACCATGAGAGAACAGAAGGGTGAGAAGAGACAATGAGTTATAAATTGGGTGCGCTGCTTTTATCTATTTTATTCCTATTATCGGCGTGTTCTAATAGCGGAGCTTCTGATAAGGATCAAGAAAAGCAAACTGTGAAGAAGGCGAGCGTTGCGAAGCTGACGGAGCAGGAAGTAAAATCAGCTTTGAAAAACGATATTGATTCGATCTTCAATGCATTTGATAAAGCGGGAAAAGAAAACGGCTGGAGCACAGCGAATAAGGCTGAATTCAGCAAGCTGCTGCCCAGTGTGCTGCCTTATGCAACAGAGACGTTTGCAGATCAGACCTTAAAGGATTTGGCCGGAGAGTACTATTGCGAGTGTGATGCTCCTTTTCAACCCGGCACTGATTTCGATGTGCGTTTTACATATGAACAGAACAAGAATAGGATAGAGGCTTCATCAATAGATCCGGCAACAGAATTAAACAACATGGGCACGTTATGGACGTTTGAATTGGTGCAGGAAGATGGCGATTGGAAGATCAACAATTGGGACAGTAAGTCGCTTCAAGGGGATGATATCAAGCTGACAAAAGAAGAAGCGAAAACGATTCTGTCTAGAAACGGTGAAACGGCGGAATTTGTGAAGTCCTATGAATCGAAGGCTGCCGGCGGAACAGCTTATCTTTTCAATGTGAAAAGTTCAAATGGGGAAAGACAGGCGGCGATCAGCTCAAAGGATACCAGTCTGGTAAGTGATAATGAAAACGAGACTGAGGCCCCGGAGCAAGAGACAGCTCAGAAGACTGCGGAAACCGCATTGCCTGATACAGCGGATACACAGAGCAGTGAGCAGACAACGGGAAACACAAAAACAGATTATGTTGTGAAATTGTCTGCGGCAGAAAAGAAAGAAAAGCACAATGATTATCAAAGTGATTATCAGATGATTGAGGATTACGGCTACAATTATCAAATGTGGGACGGATTGCTGAACGAGATATACGGCGTGCTGCAAAAGCAGCTTTCTGCCCCAGACATGGCAGCATTAAAAGTGAAACAGCGCCAATGGATGAAGGATAGGGATGCTGCGGCCCAGAAACGATATGATGAGGAGGGCGGCGGTTCATTATCCCGAGTCGTCCAAACGGAAGAGCTTGCCAAACAGACGAAAGAGCGCTGTTACGAGCTGGTGAATACGTATATGAAATAAGTGAAGGGCCTTGTGCCGCAACAATGTTGCAGGCACAGGTCTTTTTTATTCAGGTAATGAATCCTCTTTTTTATCGATATACAGTGTGCCGTCTGTTTGAACTTCTGCATAAAATACTTCTTTAGGATTTTGGATGCCTGCTTCTTTTAGCCGATCCATCAACCATTGCCTGTTCAGATGCAATTTTTTTAAATTGTCTTCTCTCACTTTTCCATCAGCTATGACTGAAGCGGAATGAGATACTTTCGCGTTTGCTCTTTGTATGTTCATATCCTTTTTTGTCACGCTTTGGTGTGCTTCCTTTTTCAAAACAGATACAGTGCCGTCCGATTCGAAAATAGCATAATCCACTTCGGCAATTGAAAATATATTTTTTTTGCGAAGCGAAGTTTGCAAAGTATCGATATCAATTCGGGCTTTTCTAAGCTCCTTCTCCATGATTTTCCCTTTTTTAATCAGAATGACAGGCTGTCCTACAACCGCATACCGAAAAGCGGGGAATGTAATATCCAGAAACCCGATGATGATTGTAAAAGCGCTCCACACCAACAAGGCGATGAATCCATTTCTCATACTGATTGTTGAGTCAATGGCAAGCGAGGCCCCGATCGTTCCAATGGATATGGCTGAAACAAAGTTAAAAAAGGTCATCTGGGAGATTTCTTTTCTGCCCATCAGTCTTGTTAACACCAGCAATGTGATAAAGGCGATGAAAAGTCTAATGATCAGTTGTGTGATTGGCATCGGCCATTCTCCTTTACATAGGATCTATTCATAGTGTTCCCATGCTTTTGTTTTTTTATTTTCATTAAAAGCTTTTAAAAAAGGGGATTTGAATGCTTTTGACAGGATGAAAAAGAAAATTCTTCCTTCTGTATTGTTTTCAAAATTTGGGATTGATAGAATATGACATATCTCATAGAGAAGGAGGGAAGCCGTTGAGTCAAGCCATACCGTCTTCGCGTGTAGGTGTTAAGATTAATGAATGGTATAAAATGATTCGCCAGTTCAGTGTTCCGGATGCTGAGATTCTGAAAGCGGAGGTGGAGCAGGACATTCAGCAGATGGAAGAGGATCAGGATTTGCTGATCTATTATTCTCTGATGTGTTTTCGGCACCAGCTGATGCTGGATTATTTGGAGCCGGGACAAACATACGGGAATCGCCCTACAGTGACAGAGCTTCTTGAAACGATTGAGACCCCTCAGAAAAAACTCACAGGCCTTTTGAAATACTACTCTTTGTTTTTCCGCGGCATGTATGAATTTGACCAAAAAGAATATGTGGAAGCAATCGGGTTTTATCGCGAGGCGGAGAAAGAACTGCCGGTTGTGTCTGATGAAATTGAGAAAGCGGAATTCCATTTTAAAGTGGCAGAAGCGTATTATCACATGAAGCAAACCCATGTGTCGATGCATCATATTCTTCAAGCCTTAGACATTTATCAAAACCATCCCTTATACAGCATTAGAACCATACAAAGCTTGTTTGTGATCGCCGGCAACTATGATGATTTCAAACATTATGATAAAGCGCTCCCGCACTTAGAAGCGGCGCTGGAATTGGCAATGGACATTGAAAATGACAGGTTTATCGCTATTTCTCTATTGAACATCGCGAACAGCTATGACAGATCAGGAGACGATCAGATGGCTGTAGAACATTTCCAAAAAGCGGCGAAAGTAAGCAGAGAGAAAGTCCCTGATCTGCTTCCGAAAGTCTTGTTTGGATTAAGCTGGACATTATGTAAAGCGGGCCAGACACAGAAGGCGTTTCATTTCATAGAAGAAGGGCTAAACCGTATCACAGCACGTTCTCACAAATTTTATAAAGAATTGTTTCTGTTCTTAGAGGCCGTGTACAAGGAGACTGTTGATGAACGCAAAATTCATGATCTTTTAAGCTATTTCGAAAAAAAGAACCTGCACGCGTACATTGAAGCATGTGCCCGGAGTGCTGCCGCTGTGTTTGAAAGCAGCTGTCACTTTGAACAAGCTGCTGCGTTTTATCGGAAAGTGCTGAAAGCTCAAGAAGATATTCTAAAAGGAGAGTGTTTATATGCCTATTAAGAAAAAAGTGATGATGTGCCTGGCTGTTACTCTAGTTTTCGGAAGCATTTCGTTTCCATTCCTGACAAACTCGGGCGGCGTTAAGGAATCAACAGATCGAAATACGACGTATATTGATCATTCCCCTTACAAATTCATGAGTGATCAGAAGAAGAAAGCCCTTAGCTAGGGCTTTTTCTTGCTTTACGGAAGACGTTCAATTTTCCACATCGCGGCATTCCTTCTATTTCTAACGCAAGACACTCGAAACAACCAAACCATTTGAGGTATAATGGATAAAGTGAATAACAGCATTTAGATTGATATATATGAAAGAGAGTGGAACATCATGGGCCGTAAGTGGAACAATATTAAAGAGAAGAAGGCGTCTAAGGACGCGAATACGAGTCGGATTTATGCGAAGTTTGGCCGTGAGATTTACGTGGCGGCGAAGCAGGGCGAGCCTGATCCGGAATCTAACCAGGCACTGAAGGTTGTGCTTGAGCGCGCGAAGACTTACAGCGTGCCGAAAAACATCATTGAGCGTGCGATCGAGAAAGCGAAGGGCGGAGCGGAAGAGAATTACGATGAGCTTCGTTATGAGGGCTTCGGGCCGAACGGATCAATGATTATCGTTGATGCGCTGACGAATAATGTAAACCGTACGGCGCCGGAAGTGCGTGCGGCGTTCGGGAAAAACGGCGGAAACATGGGTGTGAGCGGATCTGTTGCTTACATGTTTGACGCGACGGCTGTAATCGGTGTGGAAGGCAAAACAGCTGACGAAGCGCTTGAAATCTTGATGGAAGCGGATGTCGATGTCCGTGACATTTTGGAAGAGGAAGACAGCGTGATCGTATATGCCGAGCCTGATCAATTCCATGTGGTTCAAGAGGCGTTTAAAAACGCGGGCGTTGAGGAATTTACAGTAGCGGAGCTGACAATGCTTGCGCAAAGCGAAGTAACGCTTCCGGATGATGCGAAGGAACAGTTTGAAAAACTGATTGATGCCTTAGAGGATTTGGAAGACGTTCAGCAGGTGTATCATAACGTTGATTTAGGCGAGTAAGGAGTGAGCAGGCTGTTATAGCCTGCTTTCTTTTTTTGTCCTAGAAATTGTTTTAGCTGTATGTAGGCGACCGCCTATACGATCTGTAAGGTATTCTCATACTCTGGACTGTAACCTAAGTGAAGGAGAGAGTGAATATGACTGATACTGATACAAGACAGATCTATGGCGGACCTGGTTTTGGCGCTTTTCCAGGCTACGGCATTGGCCGTCCGGGGTTTGGCATGTATGGAGGACTAGGCTATCCGGGCTATGGGATGTACGGAGGCTACCCAGGCTACGGCGGCATGTTTGGGGGTTACCCAGGTCATGGGATGTATGGGGGCTACCCAGGCTACGGCATGTCTGGAGGGTATCCAGGCTATGGCATGCATGGAGGAGTCGGCGGCTATCCGGGATATGGTGCGTACGGCGGTGGTTACCCAAGCGGCGGTTATGGAGGCTCTCCGGGAGCTGTAAGCTTTCCGAGCATGCATCATGAAAACGATGGACATCACCACTATTATCACCATCACCATGATGGAAAAGATAATCTTCATCACCACCATCACCATGTTGGTAAGGATAATCACCACCATCATCATGATGGTCATTATGGCCACCATCACCACCATATGGGCCATTGGGGAAAAGACGGCTTTAAATAAAGAAGATGATGGTAAAAAGGGGACACTCTTGCAGATCAAGAGTGTTTTTTACCTTTTTTTCTTGACTGTTCAGTCTAAAAACTGGTAACATTTGTTTCAGGAGGTGATCGTTTTTTGGGGAGGAATAAAGAATTTGATACGGCGCTTGTTCTTCATAGGGCGATAGAGGTTTTCGGAGAGTATGGCTACGAAGGAACGTCTCTTCAGGAACTGCTCTCTCATTTAGGCATTGCGCGCCAGAGCTTGTATGATACGTACGGCACGAAGCGTGATTTGTTTTTGTCCGCTGTGAAAACGTATCTTGAAGGGAAAAACACTGCTGTTATGGAAAGGCTTGAAGCGCCAGGATCTGTAAAGGAAGCCATTCGTGATATTTTTCAGGAGGGTGTCAATGCCCTGAGGGATCGGGAACGGGCGAAGGCGTGCTACATTATGAACAGCGCGATTGAACAGATCCCGCATGACCCTGAGCTTGCCCGGTATTTTGAAAGGCAATCCAAGCAGCTTGAGGACGCTTTTTATCATGCGCTTTTAAGGGCGAAGGATCAAGGAGAATTGAATGGCGAAGATCCTGATATATCTGCGCTTGCCCGGTACCTGAATCAAAGCAGGCTGTCACTGACATTTATTGCGAAAGTGACGGCAGATATGGATCGTCTTCAGGACCATGTTGACGTGAGTTTATCAGTGCTTGACTAACATGTGGTAAAGAATTCTTTGCCCATGTGTGCATTTTTTGGACTGAATGGTCTGAAAATAAAAAATGAGGTGAATGTTGATGAATGAATTTGAAAAAGCATGTGAAACATTGAGAAAGTTTATGGCTTATATGCTTGAGAAGGACATGAAGAGCTGGGTGGAGCTTTGGGATGAGAATGCTGTATTTGAGTTTCCTTATGCGCCGGAGGGATCACCAAAAAGAATAGAAGGGAAAGCGGCCATTTACGATTATATTAAAGATTATCCTAAGCAGATTCATCTTTCTTCATTTACCGCTCCGACAGTGTACCGTTCAGCAGATACGAATACGATGATTGCGGAGTTTCAATGTGACGGCCATGTGGTTGAGACTGGGCTGCCTTATCGCCAAAGCTATATCAGTGTTATCGAAACAAGAGATGGCCGCATTGTGTGTTATAAGGATTATTGGAATCCGCTTGTTGTAAAAGAGGCCTTTGGAGGATCACTTTTGCAAACAGAGGAGAGTGGAAAATGATGAAACAGAATCCGATTTTAATCACGGGCGGGACCGGCACAGTCGGCAGCCGAATCGCCAGCCGTTTAATACAGCTGGGGTACAGAGTGCGTATTGCAAGCCGAAAAAAGGGTGCGCTTGCTAATGCAGAGTATGTGTATTTTGATTGGAAGGACGCCTCCAGTTTTACGCCTGCCCTAGAACAGGTAAAAGACATCTATCTTGTTGCTCCGGTCGGTGTACTTGATCCGGCTCCCTATGTGCTTCCCTTTTTAAAGGAAGCAAGGCGTCTCGGTGCAAAGCGGGTAGTGATGCAAAGTGCGTCTGTTGTCTCCGAGAATGGTCCTGTGTTTGGCGCGCTTCACCAAGCAGTGCGCGAGTTTCCAGAATGGACGGTACTGCGGCCTTCATACTTTATGCAAAATTTCATCAATGTCCAGCATCGAATGTCGATTCAAAATGAGGAGCGCATCATCACGGCTTCGGGCGAGGGAAAGCTAGGATTCATTGATGCTGATGACATCGCAGAAACAGCTGTCCGTGCTTTGATTGATGCCGTCCCTCATCAAACACATCATATCCTGACAGGACCAGAGGCGCTGAGCTATGCCGAAGCGTCAGAGATCATCGGTGCTGCGGCGGGACGCCGGGTGGAGCATGTCAGCATTTCTCGTTCTGAGCTGCAGAATAGGATGGAGGCAGCTGGTTTGCCGGCTGATTATGCCGGTTTTATGGCGGGGCTAGATGAAGCAATCAGCCATGGTGCGGAACATCGGGTAACGGATACAGTGAAGCGTGTGACAGGAAAAGAACCACGTTCGCTCTCAGAGTTTGCGGCTGCTCATGCTGCATATTGGAAACACTGACCTCATTTTGGACTGAATAGTCTAGAAAGACCTTCGGCTCTTCCGAAGGTCTTCTTATTGAAAAAGCTAAGTTGTGTTTCAGTCATAATCATGCCTCCTGCCTCATACCTATTAAGGTCATTGTTTTTGAGAAAGGAGGAGCCGGAATGAAGGATATGCAGCCGTTTACGCCTGTCAAATCATATACGCCCTTTCACAGCCGTTTTGATCCCTGTCCGCCCATAGGGAAGAAATATTACAGAACGCCCCCTAACCTTTATATGACCTTTCAGCCTGAGCACATGGAGCAGTTTTCGCCGATGGAGGCTTTGAGGAAAGGCACCCTTTGGAAGGATCTCTATGATTTTTATGAAAACCCTTATCGAGGGGGAGACGCACATGGCAAAAAAGGTTGACGCCGAATATTATCGCCAGCTTGAGCAAATACAGGCTGCTGATTTTGTGCTTGTTGAGCTGAGTCTTTATTTAAATACACATCCTCATGATGAGGATGCGCTGAAGCAATTCAATCAATATTCCGGCTATTCAAGGCACTTAAAAAGACAGTTCGAATCCTCTTACGGACCGCTTCTGCAGTTTGGCAACAGCCCCGCGGGCAAGGATTGGGATTGGGGAAAAGGGCCATGGCCGTGGCAAGTATAAGGAGGAATGCCTGAATGTGGGTGTATGAAAAGAAGCTGCAATACCCTGTCAAGGTCAGTACGTGCAACCCGACGCTGGCGAAGTATTTGATTGAGCAGTATGGCGGAGCGGACGGCGAGCTGGCCGCGGCTCTCCGTTATTTGAACCAGCGTTATACGATTCCTGATAAGGTCATCGGCCTTTTAACAGACATCGGCACGGAGGAGTTTGCCCATTTGGAAATGATTGCGACCATGGTCTATAAGTTAACTAAAGACGCCACACCGGAGCAGCTACGCGAAGCGGGGCTTGGCGATCACTACGCCAATCACGATGGTGCACTATTTTATCACAATGCGGCGGGCGTGCCGTTTACCGCGAGCTATATCCAAGCGAAGGGCGATCCGATTGCCGATTTATATGAAGATATTGCCGCAGAAGAAAAGGCGCGGGCGACGTATCAATGGCTGATTGATATTTCGGATGATCCTGATTTAAACGATTCCCTGCGTTTTTTGCGTGAGCGTGAAATTGTGCACTCCATGCGCTTCAGGGAAGCGGTTGAAATTTTAAAAGAAGAACGGGATAAAAAGAAGATTTTCTAATAGGCAGATTGGCCTCTCTTTCATACACCCTTTTACATACAGAGAAAATGGTCTGTTTTTGCGGTTTGGTCTGCATTATAATCAAGGTGTGTGTGCAAGCTTACTTTTTGATTGGGAGGCCTTTATGTCAGCTTTTAAGATGAAGAACGAAACGATTGCAGATGGATTTTACGCGTGTCCGGCCGTCTATGAGGATGCAGAATCGATTACTGGATTGCTCGTCCGAACAGCTGAATGGCTCCGGGATCGGGGTTCTAACCAATGGAGCGGACTGCTGGAAGGCCACGATACACATGATATCACGGGTTCAATTGCAGATGGACATGTGTTTGTGTTTAAAAAAGATGAAGAGCTTGCGGCTGTCGTGATGCTGCTGCCTGAACCGAGTGAGTGGGACCGGACGCTTTGGGGAGACGATGGGCATGAGGAGTCTATTTATTTGCACCGCCTCGCAGTAAGCCGCCGGTTTGCGGGACAAGGACTTGGAGCACGCGTTCTTCAGTGGGCGGAGACGGGCATACACTTTCCAAGAAAAACGCGGATCCGGCTTGACTGTGTCGCTGATAACGACGCCTTGCATTCCTTTTATCGGCGTATGGGATATGAATTCATGGGTGCTGATGCATCCGGATATCATTTGTTTGAGAAAGAGATTACGGCAGAATAAGCGTCCTTTCAAGGAGGCTTTTTTGTCTTTTTCTAAAAAGGAGGGCAGGCGATGGTGTGGCCAATTTTATTTATGAAAGGGATCGTGACGGCTTGTCTGTTCACTGGCGTATCTGCTTTGATGCGGATGAAGTTTCCTGACAAAAGCCGGCCGGAATGGATATTGGCCGGGCTGATCGTCCTTGGTATGTTTGCGATCTGGTACAGCCTCGTGTATGTACGCGGCTAGGGCTGCGCTCGGAATGCTTGGGTTCAATGTCATTTGCGGAGCCATTGCCGGATATTTGCTCGATAAGGCCATCCGGCGTTACAGGAAAAGATAAGGCTGCTGCCGTCTCTCATTATGTCGAAATTTTCACAGAACGGCAGGAATTTTCTTTCGAAAGGAGAAATACATATTACTTTAAAATGAAAGCGTTTTCCGTAGCGGGAAGGTGATGTTGATGATACACAGTGTGACAAATGGGCTGGATCGTTTTTGTACGTGGGTGATGAGACTGGCCTATTTGAATGTGCTTTGGATTTTGTTTTCTCTTGCAGGCCTGGTTGTGTTTGGGCTGATGCCCGCTACTGCCGCGATGTTTACAGTGGCGAGAGAATGGGCGAAGGGGAATACAGATGCCCCGGTGTTTTCTGTCTTTTTTCGGGCGTTTAAAAAGGAATGGCGGGCATCACAGATCCTCGGGCTTATCGTTGTAACGGCTGCCCTGTTTCTGTTTGCGGATATGCGGATCGCGGCTCAGATGGATCAGCCTGTGCTCGTCAACGTGTTCCTGAGCATCAGCTTGATTTTCGCGTTTGTTGTGCTGTATGTGTTCCCGGTGTTCTCTCATTTTGACGTGAAAATCAAAGAGGTGCTAAGCATCAGCTTTTTGATTGCCTTCAGCCGCCCGGCGGTGACGCTTTTGATGGCGGCGGGCGCTGTCGGTGTGCTTTGTCTCGTTCTGTTTCATGTCACATTTTTGCTGTTTTTCAGCGGGAGTTTGCTCAGCCTGATCTTAACGAAGCTGTCCTTTAAAGCGTTTCGGTCAATGGATCAGCGGCAGGAGAAAGAAAAGGCGGCATGAAGAAAAGAGTTGCTGGCTGGTACAGGCGGATGAAGATTAAGGATAAGCTGTTTGTGTTTCTATCGTTGATTATGGCCGTATCCTTTCTGTTTGTATACAGCGGGGTGCAGTATGCCTTTCATGTGTATGATGAACAGATTTACCGCAAGTCCTCGGAGGTGCTGCGGATGTCTTCTGAAAGGATCGAAGACGAGCTGAAAAAGATAGAGGATGTGTCATATGAAATCATTACAGACGAACAGATTCAGCGCATCCTGAGCATGCAAAATCGGGATGATACGTATGATCAATATCAAATGAAGCAGGAGCTCTGGGATCAGCTTGCGGGATATGCCAGCGATGAAAAGTACATCGATTCCATTCATTTAATTGATGCCCGCGGCGCAGAGTATTCAGCCGGAAGCAGTTCTTCAGATCTTTTGAAGCAGGAGCAGGAAGAGGTATTTAAGCGAGCGAAGGCGAAAAATGGAAGAAATCTTTGGATGACGCTCGGCGGCTCTGATCCCGTCCTGATTTCAGCACGGCAGATCAGAGCCTATCACCAGCTGAGTTTGAACGGCTTGGGCATGGTGCTGATCCAAGTCAATATCAAACAGATGATTCGTGATGTGCCGAAGGATTGGGGCGATTCAGTCGGAGACATTATGATTGCTGACCAAGGCGGGAATTTGGTGTATACGGCACATGCATCAGCGCATGTTCCTGAGGCAGCAAAGGAGACGCTGAAGCACCCAGGTTATGACTTGATAAAAAAGAATGGCAAACGTTACTTTATTTCTTACCTTCAATCATCCTATCAAAATTGGAGCTACTATAACGTCATCCCCTTTGATCAGATGTTCGCAAAAATTTCCTTTATGAAAACAGTGATTGGTACATGCTTTCTTCTCTTTTTCTGTGTGGTTTTGCTTTTCGGAAGGAAAATCGCCAACAGCATCACGGAGCCGATTGAACAGCTTGTGACCGCGATGAAATCGGTACAGCACGGCGGCATTGAAGCGGGTGTGTCGCTTTCTCTGCCGGAGCAGACACAAGATGAGGCTGGCATGCTGAACCGCCATTTTACTGTCATGATGAAACGAATTAATGAGCTGATGGAAGAAAATGTGGAAAAACAGCTCATCATTAAAGAAACCGAATTGAAAGCACTGCAAGCCCAGATCAACCCGCATTTTTTATATAACACGCTCGAGTCAATCAATTGGCTCGCAAAGGCGAATCAGCAAAAGCAAATCTCTAAAATGGTGGAATCGCTCGGTTTTCTTCTGCGAAACAGCATACATATGAAGAAGGATATCGTGACCATTCAAGAGGAGGCGGACATCGTACTCCACTATATGACTATTCAGCGATTTCGATTTGAAGAGCGTCTGAACTTCTCGTTGGATATTGACGATGAGGTCAAGCATTGCCTCATTCCGAAACTGACGCTCCAGCCGCTTGCGGAAAATGCGATTCAATACGCGCTTGAACCCTTTACAAGGCCATGCGCCATCCGGATTCAGGCGAAAAAGGCGAAGGACTGTGTCTGTATGACGGTCGAAGATAACGGCCCTGGCATGGATGAACGGATTCTTGAATCAACAGGAGGAAGAGGAATCGGACTGTGGAATATTCGTGAGCGCATCAGCCTGACATTCGGAGAGCCATACGGATTGCGTATTCAAAGTAAGCATGAAAAGGGAACGAGGATTGTGATCACAATACCGTGCCGAAATGAGGTGGTGTAATGTATAAAATACTGCTGGCTGATGATGAGAGGATTATCCTTGATGGAATGGCGGGAATCATTGAGTGGGAGACGCTTGGCGCTTCACTGATCGGTAAAGCGCAGAACGGACATGAAGCATATGAAAAGATTGTACATAAGCAGCCGCATATCGTCATCACAGACGTCAAAATGCCTGGCATGGACGGGCTTGAGCTGATCAAAAAGGTATCAGCCGTCAGCCCGTCGGTGCAGTTTATCGTCCTGTCCGGGTTTGGAGAGTTTGAGTACGCAAAGGAAGCTATGAAATATGGGGTGAAGCATTATTTGCTGAAGCCTTGCAATGAACAGCAGATTATCAGCTCGCTGGAGGAAATCATTGCTGAGCTGAAGCGGCAAGATGTGCGGAAAAAGAAAACAGACCACCTGATACACGAGCTTGACCATATCCGCTCCTTTGCTGCCGATCAATACTTGGAAGGCTTGATCGCCGGTGTCGTCCAGCTGTCTCCTCCGCCTTCACTTGCCGGAAAAAAGGTGCGCCTCTTGATCTTAAAAGGGGAACAATCTATTGATGCCGCAGCCAGAGAGGCACTCGGGTCGGCACTTACAGCGGTTTGCAGCAGCGGAGAATGGACCGTGCTCGCCGTAGAGGAGAATGCCGCTGAAAAGGCGGCGGAGGTTTTTGCGGACCGCAAGCTGGCCATCAGTCAGGCGGGAGAACTCCGGCACGCGGGGCAGCTGTTTCGTGACACAGCTGAAGCGTCTGGTGACCTGCACGGGAGCGCAGTGATTTCAAAAATGATCAGGCTTATTGCCGACGAGCTCGGAAATCCGAATCTGTCCTTAAAATGGGCGGCGAAGGATATGCTGTTTATGAATCCTGATTATCTCGGGAAGTTATTTAAGCAGGAAACAGGCGAAAAATTTTCCCAATATGTTACACGAGTGCGTCTTGAGTATGCGATGAAGCAGATGAAAATGAGGCGGGACGCGAGTGTATCAGAGATTGCTGAAGAAATCGGGTTTGGCGATAATCCGAAGTATTTCAGTCTTGTTTTTAAAAAATATACCGGTCTGACACCGTCAGAATTCAGAAGAAAACAGGGAGGCGCTTCCGCAGGATAGCCATCTCTGTTTTTTTGACTTTCGCCACTGTTTTTTGAGTGTTTCGCCCTATCCGAACGCTTTAAAATAAAATGTAAGCACTTACATTAAAGGGGGGATTGGTTTGAAGAAGATTTGTTACGTGCTGTTATCGCTTGTCTGCGTCTTTTTTTTCAGCGGTTGTTCAGCGGGTGAAGAGGCCTCGGGGAAAAAAGAAGACGTTACACTCAGAATCGCATGGTGGGGCGGGCAGCCAAGGCATGATTATACAACAAAGGTAATTGAACTTTACGAGAAAAAGAATCCGCACGTCCATATTGAAGCGGAATTTGCGAACTGGGATGACTACTGGAAAAAGCTCGCGCCCATGTCTGCCGCCGGCCAGCTTCCTGATGTCATCCAAATGGATACCGCTTACTTAGCCCAATACGGAAAGAAGAACCAGCTGGAAGATTTAACGCCGTATACAAAGGATGGAACGATTGATGTCAGTTCAATCGACGAGAATATGCTGTCGGGCGGAAAAATTGATAATAAGCTCTATGGGTTTACGCTAGGCGTCAACGTGCTGTCTGTGATTGCGAATGAGGATTTGCTGAAAAAAGCCGGTGTGTCTATCAATCAGGAAAACTGGACGTGGGAGGATTACGAGAAGCTGGCGTATGATCTTCAGGAAAAGGCCGGCGTCTACGGCTCCAACGGAATGCATCCGCCTGATATATTCTTCCCTTATTATTTGCGCACGAAGGGTGAGCGTTTTTATAAAGAAGACGGCACTGGCCTCGCATATCAGGATGATCAGCTGTTTGTCGATTATTTTGAACGGCAGCTGAGGCTGGTGAAAGCGAAAACGTCCCCAACACCTGATGAAAGCGCACAGATTAAAGGGATGGAGGATGATTTTATCGTCAAAGGAAAATCAGCGATTACATGGAACTACTCCAATCAATATTTGGGCTTTGCCCGGTTGACAGACTCGCCGCTGTCTCTCTATCTGCCGCCGGAGCAAATGAAGGAAAAGGCGCTGACACTGAAGCCGAGTATGCTGTTTTCCATTCCGAAAAGCTCTGAGCATAAAAAAGAGGCCGCCAAATTTATTGATTTCTTCGTGAACAATAAAGAGGCAAACATGCTGATCAAAGGCGAGCGGGGAGTACCAGTATCCGACAAGGTGGCGGATGCGATTAAACCGAAACTGAATGAGGAAGAAGCCAACATCGTGAAGTATGTGGAAACCGCATCAAAAAACATCAGCAAAGCCGATCCGCCGGAGCCTGTGGGAAGCACGGAGGTCATCAAGCTGCTGAAGGACACGTCTGATCAGATTCTGTATCAGAAGGTATCGCCGGAAAAAGCCGCCAAAACGTTCCGGAAAAAGGCCAATGAGATATTAGAGAGGAATAATTGACGGGAAATGGGGCTGACGCAATGAAACAAAGCCGGAGTATGAGAAAAGACAATCTGGCGGGATATGCTTTTATTTCTCCGTTTATCATCGGATTCCTATGCTTTACGGTGATTCCGATGGGGGCGTCCCTGTTTCTGTCCTTCACAAGCTATGACTTGTTTACGGCGCCGAAATGGATCGGGCTCGGCAACTTTAAGGAAATGTTCACGGGTGACGAAAAGTATTGGCAGTCGCTGAAGGTGACGTTTACGTATGTGCTTGCCGGGGTTCCGCTCCGCCTCGGCTTCGCACTTTTTATCGCTGTCATTTTAAACAATGCAGCAAAAGGAACGGCCATTTACAGAACGCTCTTTTATCTGCCTTCGATCATTGGCGGGAGCGTCGCCGTGGCGATTATGTGGCGCAATATTTTTGGCAATGACGGGGTCATCAATGCGCTGCTGTTTTTTGTCGGGATTGATCAAAAAATTCTTTGGTACCAGAATCCGACAAGTGCGCTGTGGACATTGATTCTGCTGTCCGTCTGGCAGTTCGGGTCGTCAATGCTGATTTTTCTGGCCGGGCTGAAAAACATTCCGTCTTCGTATTTGGAAGCGGCAAGTGTGGATGGGGCAAATCGGGTGCAGCGTTTCTTCAAGATCACGCTTCCGATCCTTACACCGATTATTTTCTTTAACCTAGTGATGCAGACGATTTCTGCTTTTATGACATTTACACCTGCCTATATCATTTCGAAGGGCGAGGGCGGGCCGCTTGACGGGACGCTTCTGTATTCGCTCTATTTGTTCCAGCGGGCGTTTAACTATTTTCAAATGGGCTACGCATCAGCGATGGCGTGGGTCATGCTTGTCATTGTCGGGCTGATTACGCTGATCCTGTTTAAAACATCGTCCTATTGGGTTCACTACGAGTCAAAGGAGGAATGACGGATGGAGCCGGTCAACCAGCCTGTCAGAGAAGTCCCGGTTTTTGAGAGAAAAAAAGCTGGGCGCGTCAGGCCCAAACACATACTGTTCCATGTTTTTACGGTATCGCTGGCGGTGTTATTGCTGTACCCGGTCATTTGGCTGTTTGTCAGCTCGTTTAAGGAAAGCGCCAGTATTTTTACAACCTCTCATTCTCTCGTTCCCGACCCTTTTATTCTCAGTAACTATACTGAAGGGTGGAAGGGTATCGCGGGACAGCCGTTCCTGACGTTTATTAAAAACTCGGCGATTATTGTCGGGCTTTCAACAATCGGCGCCGTCCTGTCATCGGCTGTCATTGCGTATGGATTTGCGCGTATTCCGTTTAAGGGAAAAAAGTTTTGGTTCGCTTGCATGATGGGGACCTTAATGCTTCCCCATGAAGTGCTGATGATTCCGCAGTATATTATGTTTGCGAAATTAGACTGGCTGAACTCCTTTAAACCGATTGTCGTTCCGCAATTTTTCGGGCATGCGTTTTTTATATTTCTGATGATCCAGTTTATCCGGACGATTCCCGAGGAGCTGGATGAGGCCGCGCGAATCGACGGATGCGGGCGCTTTGCCTGCTTTTGGCGGATCATTCTCCCGCTGATTGCCCCGGCGCTTGCGACGTCTGCGATTTTCTCCTTCTACTGGAAGTGGGAGGAGCTGATTCAGCCGCTTTTGTATTTGAATAAACCGGAGCTTTACCCTGTTTCACTTGCGCTGAAGCTTTTTCTCGATACGGAATCGGCTTCGAACTGGGGCGCGATGTTTGCCATGTCAGCCGTTTCGTTATTGCCTGTGATTCTTGTATTCTTTTTGTTTCAGAAATATATCGTTCAGGGCATCAGTACGACCGGATTAAAATAAAAAGGAGTGTTGCAGATGGCACAGCTTATCTTTGATGAAGAAAAGGTGGCGTCCGTCATTGATCGGATCGTGAAACGGACATTTCAGATGGATTTTGCGTGGGATTGGCCGGGCGGCGTCGCGTTTTACGGCGTGGCGGAGGCCTACGAAGCGACGGAAAACGAGGAATATATCAATCTGCTAAAAACGTGGGTGGATGAACAGTTGGAGGATGGGCTGCCGCCGCTTTCGATCAATGGGGTTTCTATCGGGCATACGCTTTTGTTCCTCCACAAGGTGACGGGTGATGACATGTATTTGGAAACAGCGGGCGAGATGGCGGAATATGTGCTGCATAAGGCGCCGCGCTTTGGCGAGGGCATCCTTCAGCATACGGTGAATGCGGCAGAATACGTATTCCCTGAACAGGCATGGGCGGATACGCTGATGATGGCGGGGCTGTTTATGCTGAGAATCGGGCGCGTGATGGAGCGTGAGGATTATTTTGAAGATGGTCTGCGCCAGTTTCACGGACATGAGGACGTGCTTCAGGACCCTGTCACGAATTTGTACTACCACGCCTGGGACAACAAAGCGCAAAATCATCTGTCGGGAATTTATTGGGGCAGGGCGAACGGCTGGGCGGCACTCACAATGGCAAAGGCGCTCCCGCTCATTGAGGTGACGCATCCTTCCTTTATGATCATTGACGGATCGCTCAGAGACCAGCTGAGCGCGCTTGTCCGGCTTCAGGATGAATCAGGGCTGTGGCATACGATTTTGGATGATCCGGATTCTTATCTAGAGGTTTCGGCCTCGGCCGGCATTGCCTCTGCTCTGCTGTCGAGCGGAAAGCTGTATACAAAATATGTGCAGAAATCGCTTGCCGCCATTTTGGATGCGGTGGAAGAGGACGGACGGGTCAGCAAGGTATCGGCCGGGACAGCCGTCATGAAAAATGCCGAAGGATACAAACAGGTGCCTTGCAAACGAATACAAGGATGGGGACAGGGGCTTGCGCTGACGTTTCTTGCTGATGTGTTGAGAACGAAAAAACGCGTGTATCAGTAAAGACCAGCGGCGGGGGGAAAGGGATGAAAAAACAGCCTCAACAGAAGGAACGGGTTTCTCACTGGAAGGGAACGTATTTCAAAAGAAACTTTTTCTTCATTTTGCTGATTGCCTGTATTCCCGGATTGCTGACTGGCGGCGCAATCTATTTTCTTTCGATCGACAAGGTGGAGAAAGAGCTGCAGAGATCGCATGAAGCACAGGTGGCGCGTGAGGTCAGCCGAATGGATGAGAAGCTGGGAGTGCTTGAGCTGGCTCTCACCCAGATGGCATACGATTCTTCGCTGATGAACGGATTGGCCGAGAGAGATTTGGAGAAAGACTTTACGTTCTCCTATCAATTAACGAAAAAGCTGTTTCTTTTGCGGGACCAGCAGCCGCTGATCGAGCAGGCTTCCATCTTTTTGAACAGCCCCCGGCCACTTGTGCTGAGCCCTGAATACAGCGCTTTGACAGAACAGGAGGCGCTTCGCAAGTATCGCTCGCTGCTTGCCTCAGACCAAAGCATTTATTGGAAACGGTCGGGAAATCAAGCGAAGCTGATCCAGCTCATTCCGGGCGCGGCGGAGAAACCGTTCGGCGCGATCATGCTGACGGTTGATCTGAAAGAAATGGAATCGATCCTGCAAAGCTTGTCCCCTTATCCTGATGGCAGTGCGCTGCTTTTGGATCAAAGTCAAGAGGTTCTCTTTCATGAGGGGGAAAAAGATTTTGAAAAGACTTTGCTTCATGAGGTAAAAAAACAGCCGAATGAGGAAGGCCATTTTCAGATGGAATGGGACGGCAAGGTGTATTCCGTCTCCTTTGGAGAAATGAACCGAATGCATCAGCAATGGACCTTTGTTTCAGCGGCGCCTCTTTCTGCCATTACAGCGCCGATGGTGTTTTTATCCAAAGTGATCCTCTTGATGCTTGTCATTTGCATCGGTTTGGCAGTATGCATGACATGGTATGCATCAAAAAAAATCTATCATCCCATCCAGCATTTGCTTGGCTTGTTTAACGGTGGAGAGAAGAAAGTATGGCAGGCATCCGGACAGGATGAATTCAAGTGGATTGAAAAGAGATGGCAGGATCTATCCCTTGAAAGCCGGAAGCTCCAAGAGCAGCTCCTGCGGCAGACGCCCCATATGAAAAAGAGTTTTTTGCAGCACCTCTTGCAGGGTGATTTTTACTATGACAACGAGGAAAGTCTCAGATCTCGGATGGAGGAGGCCGGCTGGAACATCGGCGAAAACGTGTTTCATGTGCTGGATCTTCAATTGACAGGAATCTTCTGTGAAAAAAGCATTTTCTGTTGTGATGATGAACAGCTCGCTGTGTTTACACTGACTAATATCGCTGAGGAATTGGCGGCTAAACGCGTTTTTCAGCTCTTCATACTTGATATCGGCCGGCTTTCTGTCACCATGCTTGTGATGACAACAAACAGTTCTGATCTCAAGGTGTATATAACGGAGCTGGCACGCCAATTTGGGGATGTAACCGGACTAAGCCTGACCGCGACATTGAGCAGCAAGACGGATCGTGTCACGGAAATCCCTTCTTTATTTCAGGATGTGAAAAGCGGCAAATCCCGCAGGCAGTTTGCCAACCGGGATCAGGTCATTGACTTGCAGGCCGACTTCCCTCAGGATGAGCAGTTCGCTCCTTATTACCCTTTTGAGCTGGAAAAACAAATTGTTCAGGCCATCCGGCTGGAAAGAAAACAGGAAGCCAAGGAACTGATAAATAGATGTATGAAGGAACTGGCGGAAAAGGCGGCCATAGACAGGCATGTGCATTCCGCCCTGATTCAGCTGTTTTCCCGCATTCAGGAGGATATTTTGCATTCCGGGCTCAATCCCAGCGAACTGTTTCAGCACCGGAATCTGTTTCTTGATATTTCAGAATTACGCGAACCTAATGAAGCGGCGGCCTGGCTGCTGGATGTAGTGGTGAGGCCTTACCTTTCCAAGCTTGAAGGCAGAAAAAACAGACAGCAAAAGCAGCTGGTAGAACGTGTGATTGCGATGATTCACGAACAGTATATGGCGGATATTTCATTGGAAAGCTGTGCCGATGCGCTTGGCATGAATTCATATACGTTAAGCAAGGCATTTAAGCAAGTGACTGGCATTAATTTTATCGATTATGTGACCCAGATCAGAATCGAAAAGGCGAAAGAACTGCTGGTCAATACGAATAAAAAAATTCATGACGTGTCAGAAGAAGTCGGCTACCGCCACAATTACTTCAACCGGATTTTTAAAAAACAGGTCGGCATGCCGCCGGGTGTCTTCAGGCAAATGTATCAGGAAACGCCGTGAAAGGAGAGAACATGTGATGAAGAAACCGATTCAAGTATTTTTGGCCGGGGATTCCACTGTGAGTGACTGCCCGCCTAATGAAGCGCCGATGGCGGGGTGGGGGCAGGTAATCGGGCAATTGTTTTCTGAAGAGGTAGTGGTGCTTAATCACGCCAAAGGAGGAGCGAGCACCAATTCTTTTGTGGAGGAAGGGAGGCTTCAAGCAATTGCCGAGCGCATCACACAAGGCGATTATTTGTTGATTCAATTCGGCCACAATGACCAAAAACCGCGGGGGACGAAGCCGTACTCCACATTTCAGCAGTTTCTTACCTTGTTTGCAGATACGGCACGCGAAAAGGGCGCGCATCCTGTGTTCGTCACATCGGTGCAGCGCCGCCGCTTTGATGAAAACGGACGGATTGAGCATACGCTCGGTGAGTATCCAGATGCGATGAAAGCACTGGCGAAGGAGCTCGATGTACCTGTGATTGATCTGCTTGCGAAAACAAAGGTTCTGTATGAAGCATACGGGCCGGAGGAGTCGAAGCGATTGTTCGTTTGGTTTCAGCCGAATGAACATCCGAATTACCCGGACGGCATTGAGGACAATACGCATTTTTCAGAAGAAGGTGCAATGGAGGTTGCGAAGCTTGTGGCAGAAGGCATTGAAGAGCTCGGACTTCCGCTTAAGGACCATCTTGTGAGCCGGGAGGGAAAAGAACATGTATAAGGAAGGCGCTTGCCTGTATCGCAATCCGCTCCGGTCAGAAAGCGATGTGAAGGACTGGCGGATGGAGGGAGGCGGACAGATCTCATTTGATGATCATAGCTTGCACCTGTCACATGTCCAGGACGAAGCGCACTTTGTCTTTTGGTGTCCGGAAACCTTTCCAGACGGCATCATGGTGACATGGGATTTCTTTCCGATTGAGCAGCCTGGACTGTGTATGCTGTTTTTTTCCGCTACGGGGATTGGGAGCGAGGATTTATTTGATCCAAGTCTCCAGAAAAGAACGGGAAAATACCCCGAGTATCATTCAGGGGACATCAATACTCTACACCTGTCGTATTTCCGCAGAAAATACCCGGAGGAAAGAGCATTCCGCACCTGCAATTTAAGAAAAAGCCGCGGTTTCCACCTCGCCGCAATGGGAGCCGATCCGCTGCCTTCTCCAGACGACGCTGATTCTCCGTATCGTATGAAGCTCATTAAAGACAAAGGCTATGTGCACTTTTCAATCAATGATCTGCCCATTCTTGAGTGGATGGACGACGGCAGCACATACGGGCCTGTATTAACAAAAGGAAAAATCGGGTTCCGGCAGATGGCGCCCATGAAAGCCGCTTACAGGGATTTTGCCGTACATCAAGCGGTGAGAAGATGAAGACGACCGTAACGGATGCGCTCTATGCAGGCTGCGAAGCGGTGGTGAAAATCGCATGGCTCAACGGGCTGTGGCTGTTGTTTACCCTTTTGGGCGGCGTTCTTTTCGGATGGGCCCCGAGCACAGCCGCGATGTGTGCCGTTATAAGAAAATGGCTGATGGGGCAAAAGGATGTACCGGTATTTCCGTTATTTCTCGATACCTATAAAAAAGAGTTTCTCAAAGTTAATGCGATCGGATTGGCGTTTTCGGCTCTTTTGCTCATATTGTCCGCGAACTATCATTATTTTTCGGCCAGTACGGATTGGCTGTCCTTTGCCGTAACAAGCTGCACGCTGCTCGCGGGGCTATTGTATATCATTGCGCTGATGTATGTGTTTCCCCTTTATGTGCATTACCAGCTCCCGCTTCGCAAATATATTCCGCAGGCGCTGCTGTTTGGCGCCATGAGGCCGATGACGACCTGCTGTATGCTGATCGGGTGCGGATTTGTCCTTTATTTGCTGTATACGCTTCCCGGCCTCATTCCATTTTACGGCCCATGTTTATTTGGGCTTGTGATGATGTTTTTTGCTTTTAGGGGATTTCAAAAGGCGGAGGCCCAGCATCACCAAGCCGGGTAACAAAAAAATGACACATACGCAAAAAAGTGCAGTGTCCGAAATAGGCAGATGCAAAAAAGTGAAATTGAAGACAGCTCACACAGCGCATAAAATCCAATTTAAGTAAGCGCTTACAGATAAATGAGAAGGAGCTGTCTGATGATTACACGAAGGAAACGCATGTTTACCGCTGTTATGTTATTGGTCTTGTTGGTGATGGGAGCCTCTGTATATCCTGTGAAAGCTGAAGGGGCAGCGCGGCAGATGGAAGCGCTGAACCGGGGGCTTGTAGCGGTCAAGACGGATGGAGGCATTTTTGTCAGCTGGCGGTTTCTTGGAACCGAAAACGCATCTTCTTTGTTCAATGTGTACAGAGACGGGCAAAAACTGAATGCTGCGCCTGTCAAAGCCACGAATTATGTGGATAAAAACGGATCGGCCGGCTCAACGTATACGGTTCGGGCCGTCGTTAACGGAACCGAACAGGCGGCATCTGAAAAAGCCTCCGTATGGGCGCAGCCGTATCATTCCGTCCCGCTGGATAAACCGGCTGGCGGCACGACACCAAAGGGTGAAGCTTACACGTACAGCGCCAATGACGCAAGTGTTGGCGATGTGGATGGTGACGGGCAATACGAGCTAATCCTGAAATGGGACCCATCTAACTCAAAAGACAACTCGCAGGATGGCTATACGGGTGACGTGCTGATTGACGCCTATAAACTTGACGGAACGAAGCTATGGCGGATCAATCTCGGCAAAAACATCAGAGCGGGCGCGCACTACACCCAGTTTATGGTGTATGACCTTGATGGTGACGGAAAAGCGGAAGTGGCGATGAAAACGGCGGACGGGACAAAAGACGGCACTGGAAAAGTGATTGGAAATGCCAATGCTGATTACAGAAATGAACAGGGGCGTGTGCTGTCAGGGCCGGAATACCTTACTGTGTTTCAGGGGGCAACCGGGAAAGAACTTGTGACTGCAAATTTTGAGCCGGCACGCGGCAATGTATCGGATTGGGGAGACAGCTACGGCAACCGTGTTGACCGTTTTCTCGCCGGCATCGCCTACCTTGATGGACAGCGGCCGAGTCTGATCATGACTAGAGGGTATTATGCTAAAACCATGCTTGTCGCTTATAACTTCAGGGACGGAAAGCTGTCAAAGCTTTGGACGCTTGACTCCTCAAAGTCAGGAAATGAAGCGTTCGCAGGACAAGGGAATCACAACCTGAGCATTGCGGACGTTGACGGGGATGGAAAAGATGAGATTATTTTCGGCTCAATGGCTGTTGATCATGACGGCAAAGGCATGTACTCAACCGGCTTAGGGCATGGGGATGCCCTCCATACCGGGGATCTTGATCCGAGCCGGCCGGGGCTTGAGGTGTTTCAAGTACATGAGGACAAAAACGCCAAATACGGCTTAACCTTCCGTGATGCGGCAACTGGAAAAATCCTTTGGGGCGTTTATGCCGGCAAGGATGTAGGCCGCGGAATGGCTGCTGATATCGACCCGCGTTATCCGGGGCAGGAAGTGTGGGCCAACGGTTCCCTTTACTCAGCGAAAGGGACCAAAATCGGAAGCGGGGCTCCGTCCTCGACCAACTTCGGAATATGGTGGGACGGCGACCAGCTGCGAGAACAGCTGGACAGCAACCGAATTGATAAATGGGATTATCAAAACGGCGTATCGAAAAATGTGCTGACCGCATCAGGCGCAGCCGCTAACAACGGTACAAAAGCAACGCCGTCACTTCAGGCTGATCTGTTTGGTGACTGGCGTGAGGAAGTGGTGTGGAGAACGGAGGACAGCAGTGCGCTCCGCATTTATACGACGGCCATTCCGACTGAGCACAGACTGTACACGCTGATGCATGATCCTGTGTACCGGCTTGGCATCGCCTGGCAAAATGTCGCCTATAACCAGCCGCCGCACACAAGCTTCTTTTTAGGAGACGGCATGGCGGAACAGCCAAAACCGAATATGTATACGCCTTAACTGAAAGGGGGAAGGAACGGGCTGCGCGCAGCCCATTCCCATCAAATTGAAACCAAAAAAGAGGCAAATGGAATACTTGACCAGAGGTTTGATTGCGGTAAAGACAGAACAGGGCGTGTTTGTCAGCTGGCGTTTTCTCGGAACAGATCATGAGACGACGGCTTTTCACCTTTATCGAGATGGAAAGCGGATCACCCGCGAGCCTATCGCTGACAGCACCAATTTTCTCGACCAAAACGGAACGGCAGACTCTGTTTATCAAGTGGCGGCTGTTAATAAAGGACGGGAAGAAAAGCTTTCCAAGGAAGCTCGTGTTTGGCAGGAAAATGTCCTTGAGGTTCCGCTTGCCAAACCGGAAGGCGGTGTGACGCCGGACGGAAAGCCGTACACTTACAGCGCCAATGATGCCAGTGTCGGAGATGTAGACGGGGATGGAGAATATGAAATGATTCTGAAGTGGGATCCGTCCAATTCAAAAGACAACGCTCATGACGGTTATACCGGTGAGGTGCTCATAGATGCCTATAAACTGGACGGCACCTTTTTATGGCGCATCAACCTCGGCAGAAACATCAGAGCAGGCGCGCATTATACCCAGTTTATGGTTTATGACTTGGACGGTGACGGAAAAGCAGAAATCGTCATGAAAACAGCCGACGGCACAACAGACGGGAAAGGACACATCATCGGCGATGAGCATGCCGATTTTAGGAACGAACAGGGCAGAATCCTATCCGGCCCGGAATATTTGACCGTGTTTAAAGGAGAAACCGGTGAAGCGCTCACGACCGTGGAATATGAACCGCCCCGCGGCAAGCTGGAGGATTGGGGAGACGGCTATGGAAACCGTATGGACCGTTTTCTCGCCGGAATCGCTTACTTGGATGGGGAACGGCCGAGTCTCGTAATGGCGCGCGGCTACTATACGAGAGCCGTGCTCGTGGCATACGATTTCAGAAACGGAAGGCTCAAAAAACGCTGGGTATTTGACTCCAACCACCCGGGATATGAAGCGTACGCAGGACAGGGGAACCACAGCTTGAGCGTGGCAGACGTGGACGGAGATGGAAAGGATGAAATCATATATGGCGCAATGGCGGTCGATCATGACGGAACCGGCCTGTACTCAACGGGGCTCGGACACGGAGACGCGATGCATGTAGGGGATCTGGATCCGTCACGAAAAGGGCTTGAAGTGTTCCAAGTGCATGAGGATGCCGCGAAGCCGTACGGACTGTCACTGCGAGATGCCGGAACCGGTGAGATATTATGGGGCATCCACGCTGGAACTGATGTTGGACGGGGCATGGCGGCTCATATTGATCCAAGCTACAAAGGGTCGCTCGTCTGGGGAATTGATCCCCCGGGCAATGATGGCATGTCGTATGGGCTTTATACGAGCAAAGGAGAAAAAATCAGCGACAAAGCGCCCGCTTCAGCCAATTTCGCTATCTGGTGGGACGGAGATTTGGTCAGAGAACTGCTTGATCATGACTGGGACGGAACGATTGGCAGGCCAAAGATTGAAAAATGGGATGCTGAAAAGCGCTGTCTGAAGACGATATTTCAGCCGGCCGGCGTGTTGTCCAACAACGGCACGAAAGGAAACCCGGTTCTTCAGGCCAACCTGTTCGGGGACTGGCGGGAAGAAGTGATATGGAGAACGGAAGACAGCAGCGCACTCCGTATCTATACAACGACACATCTCACTCGCCACCGTTTTTACACGCTGATGCACGATCCGGTTTACAGGCTCGGCATCGCCTGGCAGAATACCGCCTACAACCAGCCGCCGCACACGAGCTTTTATCTCGGTACAGGGATGAAAAAACCGCCGAAGCCCGCCTTGTACATAGCGGGCAGTAAAGCTGAGGCACCGATGTAGGAGGACTAAGGGATAAGAAGCAGCCGTATAAAAAACGAGGAGGAATGAAAAAATGGCAAATCATATTTATCTTGCCGGCGATTCGACTGTTCAAACGTATGGAGACAGCACAAATCAAGGGGGCTGGGGGCAGTTTCTCGGCTCGCATCTGCCGGAGCATATTCAAGTAATCAACAGAGCGATCGGGGGAAGAAGCTCGAAAACATTTGTGGAAGAGGGCAGGCTTCAGGCGATTCTGGATGTGATCGAGCCGGATGATTGGCTGTTTGTGCAGATGGGCCATAATGACGCATCGAAAAATAAGCCGGAGCGCTACACCGAGCCCTATACTACCTATAAACAATATTTAAAACAGTACATCACCGGCGCGCGGGAAAAAGGCGCCCATCCGCTTCTCATTACCCCCGTAGCCCGATTTCACTACGAAAACGGCGTGTTTTTGAATGATTTTCCTGATTATTGCATTGCCATGAAGCAGACGGCTGCTGAGGAGAATGTCCAGCTCATAGATCTGATGGAGAAAAGCCTTGCTTTCTTTACTGAGAAGGGCGAGGAAAAAGTGTACACCTATTTTATGGTTTCAGAAGGGATTAACGATTACACGCACTTTACAAAGAAAGGCGCAAATGAAATGGCGAAACTTGTGGCAAAAGGCATGAAGGAGCTCGGCCTGCCATTGACAGAATCGATCATCAAAGAAGGGTGAAGAATGTGAGGAGTAAACTATATCATGGCGCTTGCTATTATCCGGAATTATGGGATGAAGAGACGATTCAGCAGGACATTGACATCATGCGTGAAGTTGGCGTGAATGTTGTGCGGATCGGCGAATTTGCCTGGTCTGTCATGGAACCTGAAGAAGGAAAAATTGACATTGATTTTTTCAAAGAAATCATCTCCCAGCTGTATGATAGCGGCATCGAGACGATCATGTGCACGCCGACGCCTACCCCGCCGATTTGGCTGTCACACGGACGGCCCGAACGCATGCATGTCAATGAAAAAAGAGAGATCATGGGGCATGGCTCCCGTCAGCACGCCTGTACGAACAACCCGTACTTCCGAAAAAAAGCCGCCATCATCACGACAGCCATCGCCAAGGAGCTTGGCCGTCTCCCGGGGCTGATCGGCTGGCAGCTAGACAATGAGTTTAAATGCCATGTTGCAGAATGCATGTGTGAGACGTGCTTGCGCTTATGGCATGACTGGCTCAAAAATCGCTACGGGGTGATTGAGCGGTTAAACGAAGCATGGGGAACCGATGTGTGGAGCGAAACCTATCAGACGTTTGAGCAAGTGCCGCAGCCGGGACCTGCCCCGTTTCTGCATCACGCCTCTTTAAGCACCATGTATCAGCTGTTTTCGATGGAGATGATCGCTTCGTTTGCGGATGAACAGGCCAAAATCATCCGTTGCTATTCAGATGCGCCGATCACGCATAACGGATCTGTCATGTTCAATGTGGACAATGAGCGAATGTTTCAGAATCTCGATTTTGCCTCCTATGACACGTACGCTTCGCAGGAAAACGCTTCTGCTTTTTTACTGAACTGTGATTTGTGGAGAAATTTGAAACAGGGGCGCCCGTTTTGGATTTTGGAAACGAGTCCGTCGTATGCTGCCTCGCTTGAAAGCTCCGCTTACCCGCACGCAGACGGGTATTTGCAGGCCGAAGCCGTATCGTCCTACGCCTTAGGAAGCCAGGGGTTTTGCTACTGGCTATGGCGGCAGCAACGTTCAGGCAGCGAGATTTCCCACGGTTCGGTTCTCAGTGCCTGGGGCGAACCCACTATCGGCTACCAAAATGTGCTGGCTGTTGAGCGGGCAAGAAAGGAAATCGAGCCTGTTATTCTATCGACTGAACCCGTTCAAGCCGAGGCGGCGATGACGTACTCTGACAGAGCAAAAGCATTTATCAAAACTGAGCCTCACCGGGGACTCCGGCATCGTTCGCTTGTGACGCATTTTTATGAACGTATTCTCAACACGGGGATTCACCGTGACCTCATTCCAGAAGGCGCTCCGCTGGACGGCTACCGTTTGCTGCTTACACCATTTGTGCCGTATTTGTCTTCTGAATTTATCAAAAAGGCTTCGGCATTCGCTGAAGCCGGCGGCATTTGGATCGCCGGCCCGCTGACAGGAGGGCGCACATGCGAGCATACGATTCATACCGATTGCGGACTTGGCGAACTTGAGGAAGCGTCTGGGATCAAAACGCTGTTCACCTTTCCGATGAATGAGAACGTGAATACAGGAAAAGCGTTTGGCATCACGGCGCCGCTCGGACTATGGAGCGCAGTGTTTGACACAGAGAGCGGAAACACCCTTGGCACGGTTGAATCAGGACCGGGGGCGGGCCATGCTTTTTTGACGGAACGGAATTACGGCGAGGGGAAAATCGTCATGCTGGGCTCGCTTCCAACCGGGAAAGAAGGGGATGCGATGCTGGAAGCGCTCGTCAGGCATTACGCTGCTGAGGCAGCCATTGCTGTCCGATCGGAGGTGACACCCGGCACGATCGTTGTCCCGCGCAAAGACGATAACGGCCTAGTATGGATCATCGTGAATATGGATGGAAAAGGCGGAAGCGTGACACTGCCGGAAGCGGGAACGGATCTGTTGAAAAAACGTTTGGAAAAGGCGGGGAGGCTGGCGGTCGGACCGCATGAATACCGTGTAATTCAGTTTGACAATCACAGCTGATTCTTTGCATCGAATCAGCTTTTTTCTATGGAGGGAGAGGACCGATGAAAAGGATCAAATGGTTATCAGAACAGCCAAAGGTGACAAGCGGTGTGACGTGGGGCGTGCCATGGAAAAAAGGAGAATGTAAAAAAGGAGACCGTCTGGCGCTTATAAGTGAAAACGCGGAAATCCGATATGTGCAAAGCGAACCGTCGGCCTATTGGCCTGACGGGAGCATCAAGTGGACGAAGCACGCGGCGGTGTTTGGCGGTCAGGAGAACCAAAGCTTTACAGTACAAAAAGGAGAAGCACCGCAGCCGACAAAACCGATCAGCATTCACGAGTCAGCGCATGACATCCAAGTGAATACAGGAGCACTCGTCTGTACCATTCATAAAACAGGCTCTGATTTCATTCAATCATTGCAGATCAACGGAAAGCCGATCGCCGCAGGCGGGAGGCTTGTTGCTATAAGAGAAACGAGAACAGAGTCGGCGGCGGAAACGGTTCTTTTTCAAGAAACGTCTGTCAGCCTTATCAAACAGGCGGCGATTGAGCAGAGCGGTCCTGTCAAAGCAGTGGTCAAAATCGAGGGCGTGCATGTGCTCCATAAAACGAATGAAGAATGGCTGCCGTTTGTCATCCGATTGACGTTTTATGCCGGGCTGTCTGAGATCGGCCTTGTGCACACGCAGCTTATTGACAGGAGCGGTAAACAAGAATTCATTAAGGGGCTCGGTATCGAATTTGACCTTTTTTTGGAGGGAGAGACGTACAACCGCCATTTTGGTTTTGCGGGAGAGAAGGGGATGTACAAAGAACCCGCCCAGCTGTTTGGCACACGTAAATTCAATGAACGGTATCCGCTTTATGAAAAACAAATCAAGGGTGAAACGCTGTCACCAGATGAAGAGCATAAGGAATGGTTTGCGCACGGAACACAGAATGCGGTATGGGACGATGTGAAGCTTGTTCAGGATTCTAGCGATCATTACAGCCTGTCAAAACGGACCGGAAAAGATTATGCGTGGGTCGGCATGCTGCATGGCAGCCGGGCGAAGGGACTGTGCTATGCGGGCGGCGTAAATGGCGGTGTGGCTCTCGGCCTGCGGTATTTCTTTGAGAAATATCCGTCAGCACTGGAAATCACAGGTCTTGCCGGCAGCCGCCCAAAAATGACCGTCTGGCTATGGCCCCCGGATGGAGAAGCGATGGATTTGCGGCATTATACAGGAAATACCCATGTGGCCAGCGCGTATGAAGGCTTTGATGAAATGCGCTCTGATCCGACCGGCATTGCGAACACAAATGAAATCAGCCTGGCGTGCTTTGCGCACATGCCGTCTGATGATGTCCTGAATGCGCTCGCTGACAAATGGCAGGCGCCGCCGCTCTTGGTATGCGAGCCAAACGTCTATTACGAATCAAAAGCGCTCGGGGTTTGGAGCATCATTGACACATCTCATCCGTTTAAAAAAGAGCTGGAAGAACAACTTGACGCCGCCTTTCTGTTTTATAAAAAGGAAGTAGAGCAGCGCAAATGGTACGGATTTTGGCATTATGGCGATGTCATGCATACGTATGATCCAATTCGGCACATGTGGCGGTACGATCTCGGCGGATACGCATGGCAAAACAATGAGCTCGTTCCGACCCTATGGCTGTGGCAGGCGTTTTTCCGCTCAGGCAGAGAGGATATCTTCCGAATGGCAGAAGCCATGACCCGCCACACGAGTGAAACGGACAGCTTTCACCTCGGTGAATACGCCGGGCTTGGCTCACGGCATAACGTTGTGCACTGGGGATGCGGCTGCAAGGAAGCGAGAATCAGCATGGCCGGCCTTTATAAATTCTATTATTATCTGACGGGTGATGAGCGGACGGGAGATCTTTTGACAGAAGTGAAGGATGCCGATTATGCCCTTGTCAAAACCGATCCGATGCGCGCTTTTTACGAGAAAGGCAAGCACCCGACTCATGCCAGAACGGGGCCGGACTGGGCGGCGTTTTGCTCGAACTGGCTGGCGGAATGGGAGCGTACCGAAAATCCTGAATATCTCAAAAAAATCGAAACGGGAATCAACTGTCTGAAGCAGCTGCCGCTCCGCTTATTATCCGGCCCGACATTTGAATATGATCCGGCTACTTCGATGCTTCATCACATGGGAGACGGCATTGCGGGCGGATATCATATGATCATTGCCTTCGGCGCGCCGCAAGTATGGATGGAGCTGGCTGAGCTTCTTGATGACCGGGAATGGGAGGAAATGCTGAGTGAATTCGGCGAATTTTACACCCTCAGTGATGAGGAAAAACGAAAAAAAAGCGGCGGCGCTCTTCATGACGGGCATTTTCACTGGCCGATGTTCGCCGCTGCCATGACAGCCTACGCCGCGAGAAAAAAACAAGATCCTCATCTCGCCGCCAACGCATGGAATCTTTTGCTCGATGATAAGCTCAGCCATACGCCGCTTCCGATCAAACCGGAACGCATCGAGACATGGACGCAGCTGGAGGAGCTTCCATGGGTGACAACGAACACCGTCTCCCAATGGTGTTTAAACGTCATAGCAGCGCTGGAACTGATCGGAGATTCCCTTCCGGCAAAAAAAGAAACATCGGGCAAAAAAGGATAACAGCCGGAATTTCATAGGAGAAATGAAGCAAAAAATGAAGATTGCAAGAATTTATGTAAGCGCTTTATATTGAGAGGGGCAAAGGGGAAATGCAAAGTGAAAAAAAGGGGGACTTACGCATCATGAAAATAAAAATGCGAAAAAAATGGCTGGCCTTGCCGCTTGCTGCCATAATGATCGCCGGATGTAGCAATTCGGAAACATCCAGTCAAGCAGGCGGTTCAAAAGACACGATTAACATTATGGCGCCGCTCTTATCTCCGGAAAGCCCGAGTGAAAAGAGCCCTTCATTAAAAGCGCTCGAAAAATACACAGGCAAAGAGATTAAGGTCACATGGGTGCCTGATTCATCCTACAACGACAAATTCAACATCGTCATGGCTTCCGGAGAGATGCCTCATGCCATTGTCATTAAAGATAAGTCAGCCGGTTTTATCAAGTCTGTCAAAGCAGGGGCGTTTTGGGAGCTGTCTCCTTATTTAAAAGACTACAAGAATTTAAGCCAGGCAGATGAAAAGATTTTGAAGAACAGCTCGGTGAACGGCGAGGTATACGGAATCTACAGAACGAGGGACCTGATCAGAGCGTGTATGATCATCAGAACCGACTGGCTGAAAAATGTCGGTCTGGATATGCCGGAAACGCTTGATGATTTCTATGAAGTGCTGAAAGCTTTTAAGGAAAAAGATCCTGACGGGAACGGCAAGGATGACACGTACGGCATGGTCGTGCCGAAATGGATGGGGCTCGGCAACGGAAGCCCATGGGATGTTCTGCAAATCTGGTTCGGCGCGCCAAACCGCTACGGCGTTGAGAACGGAAAGCTGATTCCTGATTTTACAACGAAGGAATATATGGACGCGCTCACGTTTTTTAAAAAGCTGTACGATGAGGGCTTGATCAATAAGGACTTTGCGGTCATGGATTCAGCAAAGTGGAATGATCCTGTTGTGAAAGGAAAAGCGGGTGTCATCGTTGATACAGGCTCCAGAGCGTCTCAGATCCAAAGCGCGATGGAGGAGGCGGATGAGTCGAACAAGGATGTGATTGATATCGTCGGCTCGCTTGAGGGGCCGAATGGCAAGCGCACCTTCCCGACATCCGGTTATTCAGGCATGATCGCGATACCCAAATCAAGCGTCAAAACCGAAAAAGAGCTGAAAGAGGTGCTGTCCTTCCTCGATAAAATGAATGATAAGAAAGCGCAGATTCTCACGAACAACGGAGTGGAGGGGCGCAATTACGAGCTCAAGGACGGCGTATTCACCTCACTTGAAAAAAACAACAAATCCCTCCTGTATGAGCATGAAGGCTTGGCACAGTTCAGCATGTCGATCCCGAAAAGCGAGTATTACATCGAAGACCAGAAAACCAAGCTCTTTCAGCATCGCAAGGACATCATAACTGAAGGAGAAAAAATTGCCGTCTTTAACCCGGCTGAGTCGCTTGTATCTGATGTTTATACCCAAAAAGGAGCCCAGCTTGACAACATCATTCTCGACGCGAGAACACAATTTATCATTGGAGAAATTGATGAAAAAGGGTTTGAGGATGCGGTGGAGCTTTGGAAAAAAAGCGGCGGCAGTGACCTGATGAAGGACTTGAACAAATTGTATCAATCGTCAAAATAAACCGATGCGCCTGCCTTTCGGCGGGCGCGCCGGTAATACGAAAGGAGAACAGATATGGAAACAGTGCCGAAGAAGGGAGATTCACCTGTTCTCACTGCTGGAAAAGGCATCAGCTGGATGGCTGCGCTCAAACGGGACAAATGGCTTTATCTTCTTCTTATTCCCGGTCTGCTTTATTTTTTGATTTTCAAATACTTGCCGATGTGGGGCGTCTTGATCGCATTTAAAGACTATTCGCCATATCTCGGTTTCTGGAAAAGCGAATGGGTCGGCTTTGATTACTTCAAAGACTTTTTTATGAATCCGGATTTTTTCCGGCTGCTGCGCAACACCCTCATGCTGGCGAGCCTGGATCTTCTGTTTGCCTTTCCCGCGCCGCTCATTTTGGCCTTGCTTTTGAATGAGGTAAGAAAGGCCGTGTATAAAAGATGTATCCAAACCTTTATTTACGTGCCCCATTTTGTATCCTGGACAATTGTGGTCAGCATCACCTTCGTTTTCTTTACTGTCGATACAGGTGTGATCAACAAAATGATCATGAGCCTGACAGGTGAGCAGATTTCTTTCTTGTCGGATGCAGACTGGTTCCGGCCGATGATTGTGATGCAAAGCATTTGGAAGGAGACAGGCTGGGGGACGATTCTATTTTTGGCCGCGCTGGCAACTGTTGATCAAGAGCAGTATGAAGCCGCCATTATGGACGGAGCGGGCCGATTCAGGAGAATGTGGCATATTACGCTGCCGGCAATCAGAAGCACCATTATCGTTTTGTTGATTTTAAGAATCGGCAGCTTTTTGAATCTCGGCTTTGAACAGGTGTATTTGATGACGAACTCGCTCAACCGCAGCGTGGCTGATATTTTTGACACGTACGTGTACATGATGGGGATTACCCAAGGCGCGTACAGCTACAGCACGGCGGTGGGGTTGTTTAAATCGCTTGTCGGAATCATCTTGATTTTTGGCGCCAATTACATTGCGAAAAAGTTTGATCAGGAAGGATTGTTTTAGAGGAGGGGAGAGGTATGGCTGAAATTCACACGATGCACAACACCAAAGCCGGACGGGTGTTTGACGTCTGCAACATTCTGTTTCTCGGCGGTGTCGGCGCGATTACCATTTTGCCGTTTTTGTATATTATCGCCGGTTCCTTTGCGACAGAAGCGGAACTTGCCCAGCGGAGCTTCTTTATTTTTCCGAAAACCTTTACACTCGATGCTTACAAGTATGTGTTTTCGACACCGACGTTCCTTCGAAGCATGGGCGTGTCCATCTTCATCACCGTGGTCGGGACGGCTGTGCAGCTGTTTTTCACCTTCACGATGGCATATCCGCTGGCGAAGCGGCATGTGAAGGGACGGAATCTGCTGTTGAATCTGGTGATTTTCTCGATGCTGTTTTCCGGCGGCATGATTCCAACGTACCTTGTCGTAAAATCACTCGGCCTTTTGGATACGTATTGGGCATTGATTCTGCCGATGGCGATTAATCCGTTCAACCTCATTATTATCAAAAACTTCTTTCAGCAGCTGCCGCGCGAGCTGGAGGAGTCGGCAAAAATTGATGGCTGTTCCGAAATCGGCGTCTTCTGGCGGATCGCCCTGCCGTTGTCAAAGCCGGTCATTGCGACCTTTGCGCTGTTTTACGCGGTCGGGATTTGGAATGATTTCTTCCACGCTCTCTTATATATCAATGACAGTGCAAAATGGCCGCTGCAAATGGTGCTTCGCCAAGTTACGATTTTATCGGATTTAACGGCGACCAATGGCGATACGTTGCAAAATGCCGTTCCGCCTGAGCAGGGTATAAAGCTCGCCGTCATTGTCATTGCGACGCTGCCGATTTTGGCGGTCTATCCATTTTTACAAAAACACTTTGCAAAGGGCATGCTGATCGGCTCGGTGAAAGGCTGAGAAAGGGAGTGTTTTATATGAGCACGTTACATCAGATTAAAATTGCCTATATCGGCGGGGGATCCCAAGGCTGGGCCAGGAGTCTGATGAGTGATTTGGCGATTGATGAGCGGATGTCGGGCATGGTGGCACTCTATGATCTTGATTTTGAGGCCGCCCAGAGAAACGAAGTGATCGGCAATCACAGCGGGAACGGCAGATGGAGATATGAGGCCGTTTCTACTTTGAAAAAAGCTTTATCTGGCGCGGATATCGTCATTATTTCCATTTTGCCGGGTTCTCTGGATGATATGGAAATTGATGTCCACTTGCCTGAGCGCTGCGGTATTTATCAGTCTGTAGGTGATACTGTCGGGCCGGGCGGAATCATCAGAGGCTTGCGTGCTGTCCCGATATTTGCGGAAATTGCCCGGGCAATAAGAGACTACGCACCAGAGTCCTGGGTCATTAATTATACAAACCCGATGTCTGTCTGTACTAGAACGCTGTATAAAGTGTTTTCCGGAATCAAAGCGATTGGCTGCTGCCACGAGGTATTCGGGACGCAAAAGCTATTGGCGGAAATGGTCACGGAAAGGCTGGGGATAGAGGTGCCGCGGCGTGAAGATATCCGCGTGAATGTGCTCGGCATTAACCATTTTACATGGATCACGGAAGCCTCTTACCGCCATATTGACCTGCTGCCTATATTCCGTGAATTCAGCTCGCACTATGGGGAATCAGGATATGAGCTGGAGGGGGAAAGCTGGAGGGACAGCGTCTTTCATTCGGCACACCGTGTTGCGTTTGATTTATTTGAAACGTATGGCGCGATCCCTGCTGCGGGTGACAGGCATCTGGCAGAGTTTCTTCCCGGCCCATATCTTAAACAGTCTGAGGTATGGAAATTTCATCTCACACCTATATCATTCAGAAAACAAGATAGAGCTCTGAAACGACAAGAAACAGAACGGTTCATTCAGCAACAACGGGGCGTTGCTGGGAAAGCTTCGGGAGAAGAAGGCGTGAACATCATAGCGGCTCTTCTCGGATTGGGTGAACTCGTCACGAATGTAAATTTGCCGAATCAAGGCCAGGTCTCAAACCTTCCGCTACAAGCCATTGTCGAAACAAACGCATTCATCACAAGGAACAGTGTCAAGCCGATTTTTTCCGGAGCGCTTCCGAAAGGTGTGGAAATGCTGGCGGCCAGGCATGTATCCAATCAGGAGGCAGTGGCGGAAGCTGGTTTAACAAAGGATACTGGCCTCGCGTTTCAAGCCTTCCTTAATGATCCGCTTGTCAAGATTGACCGCAATGATGCAGAGCAGCTTTTCGATGACATGCATCAAAGCGCCATACAAAGCTGAGCAGGACGATTTTTTCAGCAGGGGGAGCTTCTTTCGCGGTTTAGAAAGGAAAGCATTGACCATACTGATAGTATTATCAAGAAGTAGGTGCTATCAATATGGGAAATTATTTAAGTGTTGCGGTAGAACTGGTCTGCGGTTTAGGCATTTTATTTATCATCTTAAAGCTTCTCGGGAAAACCCAATTTTCTCAAATTACGCCGTTTGACTTTATCTCTGCTTTAATTTTAGGAGAACTGGTCGGGAATGCCGTTTACGATCATGAAATCAAGATCAAAGAAATCATTTTTGCTTCGCTGCTGTGGGGCGTGCTGATTTATATTATTGAATTTATCACGCAAAAAATGAAATCATCGCGAAAGTTCTTGGAGGGTGAGCCGAATATTGTCATCCGCAAAGGGGAGCTTCAATATAAAGTGATGAAGAAAAATAAGATGGACATTAACCAGCTGCAAAGCCTTTTGAGGCAAGCGGGGTGCTTTTCGATCCAAGAAGTAGAATATGCGATTCTTGAAACAAACGGGATGGTCAGCGTGCTCCCCAAATCCGACTTTGACAAACCGATAAATAAGGATTTGCAGATTCCTTCGAAGTCTGTTTCTCTGCCGATCACTTTAATCATAGATGGAGAGATTGTTCAGGATAATTTGAAGGAAGCAGGTGTGGATGAACAGTGGCTGAAGCAAGAATTGAAAAAGAAGAACATTGATAAGGCGGAGGATGTGTTATTTGCGGAGTGGCACAAAAATAATCCGCTGTATACCGTAACCTACGAACAAAGCAGATCAACATGACTCTTTGAAAAAAAGCTTGCAGCTAGGCGCAAGCTTTTTATTGATTGTATGTCCCTTGTTTGACAGCACGTACATGGTACATGCTCACTTCAGTGTTGATCAGATAGTCAGGCTTTGGTTTGCCTTTGTTTGCTTTATGACCGGCGATATGCGCATCGCTTTTTTCCCATTGCTTCCAGTGATCCTCTGATTCCCAGCGAATCATGACAACAACTTCTTCATCACCGCGGCGCACATTTTTCTCAAGCACTGTCACATCAATTAAACCTTCTTGTTTTTCAATGATTCCTTCAGCACTGAAACGTTCTATGACTTTATCTGCAAAGCCTTCTTTAACCGTCATTTTTCTCAACTGTACAAACATTTGTCTCACTCCAATCATTCTCACATATGAATAATTGTAAATGAAATTCATTCTCAATGTCAAAGAAAGCGCAGGACGGTATCGAACCGCCGTGCGCAACAATTTATTCTTTTAATAAAAATACATTTCCGTCTTCGTCCTTAAATTGAACGAAGGTGCCCCACTCCATTTGATTGGGCTCACCGAGAAATTCTACACCGTTTGTCTTCATTTTTTCGTATGTACCGAAGATGTCTTCACATTCAAACACGATAGAAGCCTTCATTTGCTCAGAGCCTTTCATCATGGCTTTCGGGTAAATGACTAAACGAGTCTGAGCACCTTTTGGCGCAACCTCCAGCCAGCTTGCTTCAGGTCCCATCGGGTGGTCGGCTGCAATATCAAAGCCTACCTTCTCAGTCCAAAATTGTTTCGCTTTCTGCTGGTCTTCAACATATACAGCTACAGTGCCGATTTGTTTGATCATAGGGAAACCTCCAAGTTGCAATGATAATTATACTATAACCTGTTTACGGCCGAAGTAACATAAAAAAATCAGCCGGGAAGGCGGCTGATTTTTGATTAAAATGAGCAGCTCACAACATCGATCTGATTTGTGTCTAAGGCGAAATAAACCCAGCGGCGCCGTGAGGACTCCCAATAAAAGCCGCCGACGGATCTTCTGCCAAGGATAATCGGGTAGAACCAAAATGAGCGGCCATTGGTTAACCAAACATAGGTAAACCGGAAAAGGCAAGGACGAATGGTGATTGGTTCAACTAACAAAACGGCCCCTTGAGAACTCTGCGGTTTTGGGGGTTTCGCTGGTATTTGGGAAGGAGGAGGTCCCTGCGGCGCACCGCCGAATCCTGGAACGGCACCGCTGCCAATACCGGGGCCGGAGCCGCCGCCAAAGCCCGGAACGACACCGCTACCAATACCAGGTCCGGAGCCGCCGCCGAATCCCGGAACAGCGCCGCTGCCAATGCCAGGCCATGGATAACGATATTCATATTCAAAAGCAGGCCAAGGCTCATAAAAATGCCCCGCAAACATATAAGGATCAACATAATACATGTGATATCGTCCTTTCTCATTGTAAACTGTACACTGCAGTTTATGCGGGCGGACTCTTATTGGTGCATTCGCCTATGTATATGAACTGGAATGCGCTCAGAGAGCAGATTCATTTGATTTTTCCCTAGTCTTATTCACAATTTCGATTTATCATTTTATAATGAAAGTGCTTCTATTACGAAAAAGGAGACAGACCGTGAATATCGATCAATTATTATATCAATATATCATAGACAACACTGCGGATATTACTGAGAAGTGGTTCAGTTTACGCTGCCAGCTAAAAGGGGATCTATATTCCGCCGACCATTTAAGTGAAGAAACGAAAACGCTTTTAACCGAGCAGCATACGTTTACCAATATAACAATCGCAAGCGCATTTCTGGAGGATCAAACCGATTTTCAAGAAAATATGGCGAAATGGGCGCAAACCGTTGCGAAAAACAGGGTAGAGCAGGATGTTCAAGTGCATGAGGTCGTAGAAGCCATATCCAATTCTAGAATCTCATTCTGGGACGCAGTCGTCACATTTATAAAAGAGAATCAGGAGATCGTCACAAATGAAGATGCAGACCGATGGAACCGCATTGTGAATCAGTCGTTCGATAAGCTGATTATTGAATTCTCCGAGCAGTACCAAAAATTCATGCTGATGAGGCTTACATCTCAGCAGGAACTGATCTCAGAGCTTGGCTGCCCGGTCATTTCCATTGCCGATGGAATCGGGATATTGCCGCTTATCGGCTCAGTTGATACAAAACGGGCACAGATCATTTTAGAAACAGTGCCGGTCCGCTGTGTCGAGAGAAAAATCACAAGCCTCGTCGTTGATCTTTCGGGTGTTCCGATTGTGGATACCATGGTGGCGCAGCAATTGTACAACCTGTCTAAAACACTTTTCTTATTAGGCGTCAAAGCCGTATTTTCAGGGATTCGCCCGGATGTGGCCCAAACATCGATTCAATTGGGGCTTGATTTTAGTGAATATGAAACGTACGGCACGCTGAAGCAGGCATTAGAAAACATGGGTGTCCGCTGTACTGTTGAGGAATTGGAAGAAAACAAATAGGAAGTTTCCAGGCATATGATTGTCCGTCACCGGGTGATCATATGCCTTTTTGATTTGAACAGAAATCACCATTGATTTATCAAAAAAAACATAATATTATAATTCTTATAAGAATACTGTGAATTAAATCCTATTCAACAGGGGGTAAGGTCTTTTGGTTTCAAAATCAACGATTGATCCGGAAGTGATTGAAAAAATAATCAGCTCACTGGAAACACTCGATTTCGGCACCGTTCAGATTACGGTTCATGATTCTCAGGTTACCCAAATTGAGAAAATAGAAAAGCACCGTTTTTCGCTGAAAAGGAAAGAATCGAAATGACAACGTAAAGGGCGTTTGTTTTCATTAAATTCTCCTTAAAACATATACATATTTCATCCAATTTTTATATAATAGACCTTTAAGATCATTTTTTAGGAGGATTTTTGACATGCAAGCTACGGTTCACGAGAGTAAGCAATCGATCATGCAACGCATTTTGACAGTCTTTGTCTTCACTTTGCTGATCGCGACTGTCGGCCTTTTTATCGGCCAATTTGTTCCTGTCGCTTTGATGCTGCCGCTTTCTATTCTTGAAGTGGCGATGATTATTCTGGCCTTCTGGATGCGCAGAAGAAAAGCGGTCGGGTATGCGTTTGTATATACATTCGCGTTCGTTTCCGGCATTACCTTATTTCCAATCGTCAGCCATTACGCTTCCATCGCCGGCGCCTATGTCGTGCTTGAAGCCTTTGGTTCTACATTTGTCATTTTTGCCGTCTTAGGCACAATCGGCGCAAAAATGAAGAAGGATTTATCCTTCCTGTGGTCATTTCTGCTGGTAGCGGTGCTCGCCCTTGTTGTGGTTGGCATTTTCAACATTTTCAGCCCGTTAAACTCAGCGGCGATGATGGCGTATTCCGTGATCGGAACCATCGTCTTTTCCCTTTACATTTTGTATGATTTGAACCAAATCAAACACCGCCACATTACGGAAGACTTAATTCCGGTTATGGCGTTATCGCTGTACCTTGACTTTATCAACTTGTTCATCAACCTGCTCCGCTTCTTCGGCATTTTGAGCAGTGATGATTAATGAAAAAGCGCCTGTCTTTGGATAGGCGCTTTTTGTCATACACAAAAAGGATGGTGGAGTCGTGCGTCTGTCATTTTGTCAGGCGTGCTATTGAAGGAGCCTTTTGAGCTTGTGCACATTGCATGTGTCATCGCGGCATATTGTTACGGTCATAAAGAAAAAACAGCCGAATGCGTATCGGCTGCAGAAGAAAAGATGCTGTAGCTTGTCCTAGTGGGACGGGTTTTTTAGTCTTTAAATACGCTCAGCCTTTCAAAGAGATCACCAAGCATCTTCACGAACATGTCTTTTTCCTCGTCGCTGTAGTTTTCCATGACAGCGGATATTTTGCTGAAATGGCCGGGCAGAAATTGCTCAAGGCGTGCTTTGCCTTCCGTTGTCAGTTCAATGCTGATTTTTCGTTTATCCTCTGTGTGATGCCTGCGGCTGACAAAACCGTCTCTCGCCAGCCCGTCCAGCAGGCCTGTAATCGTCGCTTTCGTGACATTTGACTGCTTGGCAAGCTCTGTCGGACTTAGCCTATGATCCTTGGCATCAAAGAGCAGCATCAGGATTTTGAATTTTCCTTCTGACAGCCCTCGGCCAGCAAAGTAATGCTCCATCACATGATTCATTTTTTTTGAAATATCAAATAGAGACAAAAACAATTCAAGAGAGCCGGCGTCAATATTGGCATACGTTTCGGCGTGTTCTGTTATATGCTTATATTTCGGTAAATGTTTTAATTCCATCGCAATTAGCTCCCGTAGATCCGTTGTGACACGATTATAAAGGAGGGAAAACCATAACGCAACTTGGCTTGGAGATGATTGACAGCTTTTCTTAGGCCATAGTAAGGTAATGTAGTTAGGTGCCTAACTAATACATATAGAGCTGAAAAGGTGGTTATTTATATGAAACATATGTTAATAGCAGGAGGCGGAATCGGCGGCTTGTCAGCGGCCATTTCTCTCCGTAAGGCAGGGTTTTCCGTCACCTTGTGTGAAGCGGCTTCAGAAAACCGCAAAACAGGAGCGGGAATTCTCCAGCCGCAAAACGCGCTGGCGGTCTTGAAAGAACTGGGCGTATTCGAAGAGTGCTGTAAGCACGGCTTTCAAACAGAATGGTTTAAAACGTTTGATGAACAGGGGGATTTGCTGTTTCAAGTCAGTGAATCTTTTTTAGACGATTCACTTCCGGGACGCAATAATATCCTGCGCAAAACGTTAAATGACATTCTCATGAAGCATGCCGAGGCAGCGGGTGTAGACATCAAGTGGGGGAAAAAGGTTGTCGCTTATGAAGAAACAGCTGAATCGGTCACTGCCGTATGTGAAAATGGAGAAAAGCTGCAGGCTGACATTCTGGCGGGCTTTGACGGCATTCACTCCGCTATTCGCGATATAATGCTGCAAAAGGAGACGGAAAAAGAGCATCTCGGCATGGGAGCGTGGCGCTTTTATATTGAACTTCCTGATTTTACATTTGAGGACGCGACATTGATGTACAGAAGCGGAGATACACAAATTGGCGTCGTGCCATTGGCGGAACACGCTGGCTATATCTTCGTCCTCCAGCCTTGCACGAGCGATTACTGGGATGAGGAAGATACCCGGTTTGATAGAGTAAAAGAGATTCTTTCTGGTTTTCCGGGGCTGGATTTTGTCACAAAACACATGTCAAAACAGCATCCTGTCATCTTTAACAAACTGGAGCAGGTCGCCGTGCAGGAGCCATGGCACAAAGGCCGTGTTGTCATCGGCGGAGACGCCGCCCACGCCGGTGCGCCAACCCTGGCGCAAGGAGCGGCAATGGCGATCGAGGATGCCATCGTCCTCGCCGAAGAACTCCAAAAACACGCCGACCACGAAACAGCATTACAGGCGTACTACAAAAGAAGAGCCCCAAGAGCGCTCAAAGTCCAGAACCTATCCTCAGAAATCGTCCGCCGCGGGCTGAAAGGAGAGCCGGGAGCGGAAGAACTGATTGGGGAGTGCTATGCGGTGTTGAGGGAAGAATATTAAATAGGAAAAGTCCAGAAAGTGATTTCTGGACTTTTTTGTTTAGAAAGACACAAGTGTTTAACTAAATTATCTAGAAATTGATAACAATAAATGATGTAAAATCATCCGGTATTTGGTAAAATTAAGTCAAAAAATATAAGTTTCTGTTAGAATATCATTATGTAAAATAGGGGGACATTATGCAAAAGTGGATAGGTAAACGCCCTACAATAGGTCAAAAAACCTTAGTAACAAAGTATGAAAGATTATTACAAGAAGCAGAAATCGCAACCTTATCGTCGCAGGAAAGCGTTCTAAAGATTATCGAAGCTGAATGTGATAAAAAAAGTGGTAGAGAATTAAAAGGAGTATTAGCACTTACTACACAATCCATTTTCTTTGTTTCCAAGCACGAACAGATGACTTATGAATATTCACAAATTAATGATATTGAAGTAAGGACTAATGGAAAAGATAAAAATAGTTGGATTTTAAGCCTTAAAATAGGCCATTCAAAACGTACATTCCATGATATTAAGAAAAACGATGATAGCCAAGAATTTATAGAGATTTTAGAATACATAATAGCTAATCAATCAAAAGAAATTCTAACGACAGTTACACATGATTTTGATTATTTTTTACATGCTGAAAAATTAATTGATTTACAAAATCGAAATGTTAAAATTACTTCATTTCTAATGAAGAGGGACAATCTAAATCTGTCGAAAAATGGTGAACGATTATTGCGTGAAAAACATAAAGGTGCTTCCTTGATAGCGGAAGGCTTTTTTCAAGAGGATAGACAAAGTAAGGGTAATTTTATTGTACTCGACAATCAAGCGGTGTACTTATATGAATTTAATAATAAAGAAAGAAAAGCCAAACTATTAAATAAGTGGGATTTTAAATATTTTTCTCATGCGGTTATTGATCGATTTGCAATAAAAACAGTTATCAATGTTACGGAGACAGGAAAAAGTTTAATTATAAATCTATCTGGCAAAGAATTTGTTTCTATTTTAAATGATGCAAATATTCCCCTACAGCAGAAGAAGAGGAAATGGTATCAAAAAATACTAGGGTTCCGAAGTGGTAAGTGGTGGAAGAGAGCTATTGCTTCATTGGTTTACCTGCTAATATTACTGTTAATCTTTAACGCATTTTTTGGAGAAAACGATAAAGAAGCTAATTCTGTAAAATCAAGTGATAAAACAGCTGTTTCAAAGAACGAACAAAAGGAAGAACAGACAGAAAATCAAAGCAAACATGAAGATAGTGAACAACAAGATAATAAGAGTAAGCAAGAAGAAAAAGCAAAAAAGCAAGCAGAAGAGAAACGTAAGAAAGAAGAAGCGCGACTAGCAGAAGAAAAACGCAAGCAAGAGGAAGAAGCGCGATTAGCAGAAGAAAAACGCAAGCAAGAGGAAGAAGCGCGATTAGCAGAAGAAAAACGCAAGCAAGAGGAAGAAGCGCGATTAGCAGAAGAAAAACGCAAGCAAGAGGAAGAAGCGCGACTAGCACAAGAAAAGCGTAAGCAAGAGAAAGAGATACAACAAGCAGAGGCACAAGAACAACAGACGAATGTCTATTACAAAAATTGTACCGCAGCACGGCAAGCTGGTGTTGCACCTATCCATTCTGGTGAACCGGGATATGCAAAACATCTTGACCGTGATGGCGATGGAATTGCTTGTGATCGTTAATTCATATATGGTTATTTAAAGAAAGAGAGAATACTGGAATATTCTCTCTTTTATTATTTTCAACAAACGTTAATCGTCATTTATATTTTTCCCTTTTATCCGCTCAATCACCTCATGCAGCCCCTCAGGTTTATAAAACTCCACCGGAGAACTGCCTTTCTCAAACGAAATCGTCTCGGCTTCAATCAGCGCGACATAGCGCCCGTTTACTTTTGCGAGATGAATGGAATCGCCAAAATCCGCTAGCAATCCTTTAATCTCTGTTTCTCCGACTTTCATTTTCAGCTGGGCCTCTGGTGTGTGCTCGATGATTTGGGCGGTGGCTTCGATCACTTGATGGGTGTCGAGGCGCTCTTGGATTTCCCGTTTTTCGCTTGCTTCCCAAATCTCAATGTCGTGCTCGAACTGCTTGAGTTCTTCGCTGTTGTCTTCAAATGTCTCGTAGACGTGCTCCTGTACCATGTTCATGACCTGATTTTTCATGATTTCCGGCATTGATTCTCCGTACTCGACGAATTTCAGAAAGTCCTCAAAATAGCGGGCGTGTGAGGCCTGGTGGATTTTCAGTTCACCTTCCTCGATCATTCCTTCCTCTGGCATGTACGGGTATTGGATGCTTTTCATGTTTTTTGTCGTGATCGCCATTTCGACTTTTTTAATGAGAGAAGACGCGTCAGAGATGCGGGCGACCTTCGGCTCAAAATCACATTTCATAATGAAGACAAATGACTCGTCAAAGTATTTTCTCGGCACGGCCGAAGCGACGAGGAACACACCGCCGCGGACTGCACTCGTGTCGAGGTACGTGCGGACGAACTGCTCGCTCAGCTCGTTAAAGTCCTCTTTTGTTTCCGCCAGGCGCGCACGATTGAACATGTTGTAGTTCGGGTTGGAATCGAGCTCGTGGCCGGGCTCGACGATAAAATGGCCGATTTTCGTCGGCACCTGCTCGGACTGCGGATGGCGGTCGGCTTTCCGTTTGACGATTTTTTTCAGCTCCCCGTCGAGAAAGTCCTTCAGCTCGCTTTCTTCAAATTCACCCGTATCAAGGGTCTGGAAGTGCTTGAACTGCTTGTTTGCCTGCTCGTCCTTGCCTTCCACCTGTATGACATAAAAGGATAAAAACCGAATTTCAAAATCCATATATGAACTCACCTTATTCGCGTATTGTACAGCTTCTCAAGTATAGAAAAAACAGCGATCATGCGTCAATTGGGAGAATGGAATAATCATGACCATGAAAGGGAAATGTAGTCAAATAGAAGGCATTTCATACGGAAAGGAATGGTTCGATGAAGGAAACAAGCCCGATTCCCCAGCCGAAGACGTTTGGGCCGCTCGGCAATTTGCCTTTAATTGATAAAGACAAACCGACGCTTTCGCTGATCAAGCTAGCGGAAGAACAGGGTCCGATTTTTCAAATCCATACACCCGCGGGAACGACGATTGTGGTGTCTGGCCATGAATTGGTGAAAGAGGTTTGTGATGAAGAACGGTTTGATAAAAGCATTGAAGGCGCCTTGGAGAAGGTTCGCGCGTTTTCCGGTGACGGATTGTTTACGAGCTGGACGCATGAGCCTAACTGGAGAAAAGCGCACAACATTCTGATGCCGACGTTCAGCCAGCGGGCCATGAAGGACTATCATGAAAAAATGGTTGATATCGCTGTTCAGCTCATTCAAAAATGGGCCAGGCTCAACCCGAATGAAGCAGTCGATGTCCCGGGAGATATGACCCGGCTGACGCTCGACACCATTGGGCTGTGCGGGTTTAACTATCGCTTTAACAGCTACTACAGAGAAACGCCCCACCCGTTTATCAACAGCATGGTGCGGGCGCTTGATGAAGCGATGCACCAAATGCAGCGGCTTGATGTTCAAGATAAGCTTATGGTCAGAACAAAGCGGCAATTCCACCATGATATCCAAACGATGTTTTCGTTAGTCGACAGCATTATTGCGGAGCGCAGGTCGAATGGAGACCAGGATGAAAAAGATTTGCTTGCCCGCATGCTGAATGTGGAAGATCCGGAAACGGGGGAAAAGCTCGACGACGAAAATATCCGCTTTCAAATCATTACGTTTTTGATTGCCGGCCATGAAACAACGAGCGGCCTGCTGTCCTTTGCGATCTACTTTTTAATGAAGCATCCTGACAAACTGAAAAAGGCGTATGAAGAGGTCGATTGGGTGCTGACTGACGCAGCGCCGACCTATAAACAAGTTCTCGAGCTGAAATACATACGGATGATTTTAAATGAATCACTGCGCTTATGGCCGACAGCTCCGGCTTTTAGCCTTTATCCAAAAGAAGACACAGTCATTGGCGGGAAGTTCCCGATCACGACGAAGGACAGAATTTCTGTGCTGATTCCGCAGCTTCATCGTGATCGAGACGCTTGGGGAAAGGACGCCGAGGAATTCCGGCCGGAACGGTTCGAACATCAGGACCAAGTGCCTCATCATGCGTACAAACCGTTCGGAAATGGGCAACGGGCCTGTATCGGCATGCAGTTTGCCCTTCATGAAGCCACACTTGTGCTGGGCATGATTTTAAAATATTTCACGCTGATTGATCATGAGAATTATGAGCTTAATATCAAACAAACCTTAACGCTCAAGCCCGGCGATTTTCGCATCAGGGTTCAAAACCGTCATCAGGAAGCCATTCATGCTGACATCCAGGCAACAGAAAAACCGGGGCCTGATAAGCAAAAAGAAGAAACGGAGACAAAGGGCGGATCGGTCATCGGCCTTAACAACCGCCCGCTTCTCGTGCTGTACGGCTCTGATACCGGCACCGCAGAAGGCGTCGCCCGGGAGCTTGCGGATACAGCCAGTCTTCACGGCGTCAGGACCGAAGTGTCACCCCTGAACGATCAGATTGGCAAGCTGCCGAAAGAGGGAGCGGTTGTTATTGTGACCTCGTCCTATAACGGAAAACCGCCAAGCAACGCGGGACAGTTTGTCCAGTGGCTCCAAGAAATCAAACCGAGTGAGCTTGAGGGCGTCCATTACGCGGTATTTGGCTGCGGCGACCATAACTGGGCGAGCACGTATCAAGACGTGCCGAGATTCATTGATGAGCAGCTTGCGGAAAAAGGCGCGACTCGGTTTTCTAAGCGCGGAGAGGGAGATGTCAGCGGTGATTTCGAAGGGCAGCTTGATGAGTGGAAAAAAAGAATGTGGGCAGACGCCATCAAAGCATTCGGACTGGAGCTTAATGAAAATGCCGATAAGGAACGAAGCACGCTGAGCCTTCAGTTTGTCAGAGGGCTGGGCGAGTCCCCGCTGGCCCGATCGTATGAAGCGGCTCACGCATCCATTGCCGAAAATCGTGAGCTTCAGTCCGCGGACAGCGATCGAAGCACCCGCCATATCGAAATTGCATTGCCGCCGGATGTTGAATATCAAGAGGGCGACCACCTTGGCGTATTGCCAAAAAACAGCCAAACCAATGTCAGCCGGATTCTCCACAGATTCGGTCTGAAGGGAACCGACCAAGTGACATTGTCGGCAAGCGGCCGCAGTGCGGGGCATCTGCCATTGGGCCGTCCTGTCAGCCTGCATGATCTTCTCAGCTACAGCGTCGAGGTGCAGGAAGCAGCCACAAGAGCGCAAATACGTGAACTGGCGGCATTTACAGTGTGTCCGCCGCATAGGCATGAATTAGAAGAACTGACAGAAGAGGGTGTTTATCAGGAACAAATATTGAAAAAACGAATTTCCATGCTGGATCTGCTTGAAAAGTACGAAGCATGCGACATGCCGTTTGAACGATTTTTAGAGCTATTACGTCCGTTAAAACCGAGATATTATTCGATTTCAAGCTCTCCAAGAGTGAATCCTGGGCAAGCATCAATCACAGTCGGTGTCGTGCGCGGCCCTGCGTGGAGCGGCCGTGGCGAATACAGGGGCGTGGCATCAAATGATTTAGCTGAGCGTCAAGCCGGTGATGATGTCGTGATGTTTGTCCGTACACCGGAATCCCGGTTTCAGCTTCCGGAAGACCCTGAAACCCCAATCATTATGGTCGGACCGGGAACGGGAGTAGCGCCATTCCGTGGTTTCCTTCAAGCCCGTGAAGTTTTAAAGCGGGAGGGGAAAACGCTCGGTGAAGCTCATCTCTATTTTGGATGCAGGAACGATCGTGATTTTATATACCGAGATGAGCTTGAGCAGTTTGAAAAAGACGGTGTAGTCACTGTCCATACAGCTTTTTCCCGAAAAGAAGGCATGCCGAAAACATATGTCCAGCATCTCATGGCTGAACATGCAGAAACATTAATATCGATTCTTGGCCGCGGAGGCAGGCTTTATGTATGCGGTGACGGCAGCAAAATGGCCCCGGATGTGGAGGCGGCACTTCAAAAAGCGTATCAGTCTGTTCATGGAACCGGGGGACAAGAAGCGCAAAACTGGCTGAGTCATCTGCAGGATACCGGTATGTATGCCAAAGATGTCTGGGCAGGGATATAGATAAAGAAGACTGGAGACATCCAGTCTTTTTTGTCCTTTCGAAAAAATGGTGATCGCGCTAAACATTAGTGCATACAATAACTTCAGTCCGCCGGAAGAGCGGGCTGTCTGCAAAACCTATTTTTCGTTTTTGCTAGTTTATGTTATTCTTATACTCGGTATCTATTTCTTTTTTCAAAGGCACACATGACAAAAGAAAACCTTTTTTTATTTCTGAGGAAAAAAGTGAAACGAAATGAAGGTTTCTTTCGTCCAGTGATTGGTTTCCAAATGGTTGTAATAAAAATGGTATGGTGCAAAACATAAATATTCCGGCTTGCCGCGGTGTATTTATTGTTGTGTGATGCCTTGATTTTGTTTGGAAAGAAGAAATGAGAAGGCAGGATATAAAGAGCAGGTAAATATGAATGAAGAACTTAAAGTGTTTAAGAAAGTAGAGGTTGCCATGAAGAAACTTTTTTCTTACAAACTTAGCTTTTTTGTGCTGGCTGTTATACTGTTTTGGGCAAAAACGTATTTATCCTACAAGACTGAGTTTAATCTTGGGGTAAAAGGCACAACCCAGGAGATCCTCCTGATATTTAACCCATTCTCAAGCGCCGTCTTCTTTTTAGGACTGGCTTTGCTGGCGAAAGGGCGTAAATCAGCCATTATTATGCTGATTATCGATTTCTTGATGACATTTGTGTTATATGCAAATATTTTATTCTATCGTTTCTTTGACGATTTCTTGACGTTCCCGAACATTAAGCAATCCGGAAACGTTGGAAACATGGGAGACGGGATTTTCAGTATCATGGCCGGTCATGATATTTTCTATTTCTTAGATATTATCATTTTGATTGCCGTATTGATCTGGAGACCTGAATTAAAAGAATACAAAATGAAAAAACGCTTTGCATCTTTAGTGATCCTTTCCGGGGTCGCACTGTTTTTCATTAACCTGCACTATGCGGAAAAAGACCGTCCGCAGCTGCTGACAAGAACGTTTGACCGCAATTATATCGTGAAGTATTTAGGTCTTTACAACTACACCATTTATGACGGTGTACAGACGGCTCAAACAGAAACGCAAAGAGCCTATGCAAGCAGCGATGATTTAACAAGCGTCGAGAATTACACAACGTCTCATTATGCGAAACCGAACACCGAGTACTTCGGTGCTGCAAAAGGCAAAAACATCATTAAGATTCACCTCGAAAGCTTCCAGTCATTCCTGATTGACTACAAGCTGAACGGTGAAGAGGTAACGCCTTTCTTGAATAAACTTGCGCACGGCGGAGAAGATGTGACGTATTTTGATAACTTCTTCCATCAGACAGGCCAGGGAAAAACATCTGACGCCGAGCTGACAATGGATAACTCGATCTTCGGCCTTCCAGAAGGCTCCGCGTTTGTGACGAAAGGCGAAAACACGTACCAGTCGCTTCCGGCGATTTTAGACCAGAAGGAAGGCTATACAAGCGCCGTCCTGCATGGTGATTACAAATCGTTCTGGAACCGTGACCAGATTTACAAACATATCGGGTACGACAAGTTCTTCGACGCAAGCACGTATGATATGTCAGATGAAAATGTCATTAATATGGGACTGAAGGATAAGCCGTTCTTTACAGAATCGATTCCAAAGCTTGAGTCTCTTAAACAGCCGTTTTACGCGCATTTGATTACATTGACAAACCATTATCCGTTTAACCTGGATGAAAAAGACGCGTCTCTTAAAAAAGCGACAACTGGCGATAACACAGTTGATAGCTACTTCCAAACAGCGCGTTACCTTGACGAAGCGCTTGAGCAATTCTTCAAGGAGCTGAAGGAAGCCGGCCTATATGACAACTCAGTCATTATGATTTATGGTGACCATAACGGTATTTCAGAAAACCATAACCGAGCGATGAAAGAGATTCTTGGAAAAGAGATCACAGATTATCAAAACGCACAGAACCAGCGTGTGCCGCTGATGATCCGCGTTCCTGGCAAAAAAGGCGGAGTGAACCATACGTATGGCGGCGAAATTGACGTCATGCCGACACTTCTGCACTTAGAAGGAATTGATTCTCAGAAATATATCAACTTTGGTACTGACTTATTCTCTAAAGACCACGACGATACAGTGGCATTCAGAAACGGAGACTTCGTAACGCCGAAGTACACATCAGTCGACAATGTCATTTATGATACGAAGACTGGTGAAAAACTGAAAGCGAATGAAGAAACGAAGAATTTGAAAACAAGAGTGAACCAGCAGCTGAGCCTTTCAGACAGTGTCCTGTACAAAGACTTGCTGAGGTTCCATAAACTAAATGACTTCACAGCCGTTGATCCGTCAGACTATCATTACGGCAAGGAAAAAGAAATCAAATAAGATGAAAAAGAGCCTTGAGCGGGCGCATTGCCTTCGCTCAAGGCTCTTTTTTTGGTTATACAACCAACTTGAAAAAATAGATTCCATTTGGTCACCAAGGCCGTCTTTCTCTCATATCATTACAGTAGATTTTGAAACCGGTATTGAAATCGGACAAATTATCGGGGAAATGCCTTGATGGATTGTAAAGATGTACCAGGTTTCGAACTCAATATTCATAGAGATGAGGGGTAGAGATGAAAGCGGTCATTCTCTGCGGCGGAAAAGGAACGAGAATGAGTGAAGTCACGAATGACATTCCTAAACCGCTCGCCATGATAGGCGGCAAACCGATTCTATGGCATATTATGAAAATCTATCAGTACTACGGAGTAAACGAGTTTATTCTGCTTTTGGGCTATAAAGGCGAAAAAATCAAAGAATACTTTCTCGACTATGAATGGAAGCACAACAGCCTGACACTCGACAGCGCTACGGGAGAGGTACAGATGCTAGGGCAGCCTGAAACGTGGAAAATTACGTTTTTGGAGACTGGGGAAGATACGCTGACAGCCGGAAGAATCTTGCAGGCGAAAGACTATATCGGTGATGAAACATTTCTGCTCACCTATGGGGACGGGCTGGCCAATATCAATCTTTTCCATCTCATCAGCTATCATCAGACAAAAGGTGCTGCCGCGACTGTCACCGGCATTGACAAAGTCTCGCAGTTTGGCACCTTGACGGTTGAGGACGGCATGGCGAAAACATTTTCTGAGAAGACATCAAGTGACGGAATCATCAATGGCGGATTCTTCGTTCTCAGCCCGAAGGTTTTCGATTATTTGCCGAAGGACGGGAACACAATGTTCGAAGATGAACCTCTGAAGAACCTTGCCAAAGACGGAGAGCTTGCCGTGTACCGCCATTATGGATTTTGGACGGCCATCGATACGTATAAAAACCTCTTAGAAGTCAACAAGATGTGGGATCAAGGACAACAAGTATGGAAGGTATGGTGAACCGATTTGAGTTTCTGGAAAAATAAAAACGTATTTGTTACAGGGTGTACAGGTCTTCTAGGAAGCTATTTGGTGAAAGAGCTGATCGAACAGGGCGCAAACGTGACGGGGCTTGTCAGGGATCATGTGCCCCAATCCAATCTGTATCAGGGAGACCATATCAAGAAAATGAACATCGTGCGGGGCTCTCTTGAAGACTTGGCTGTCATTGAACGCGCGCTTGGCGAGTATGAGATCGACACTGTCTTTCACCTCGCTGCACAAGCGATTGTCGGGGTGGCAAATCGCAACCCGATTTCTACCTTTGAAGCGAATATTCTCGGCACATGGAATATTCTCGAAGCCTGCCGCAAGCATCCGTTAATTAAGCGGGTCATTGTCGCTTCAAGTGATAAAGCTTACGGCGATCAAGAAAACCTTCCGTACGACGAAAACATGCCGCTGCAGGGCAAGCACCCGTACGACGTCTCAAAAAGCTGCGCAGATCTGATCAGCCACACCTATTTTCACACGTACGGGCTTCCGGTCTGTATTACGCGCTGCGGAAACTTATACGGCGGCGGGGATTTAAACTTCAACCGCATCATTCCTCAGACGATTCAGCTTGTGCTGAACGGGAAAGCGCCGGAAATCCGCAGCGACGGCACCTTTGTCCGGGACTACTTCTATATTGAAGATGCCGTTCAGGCTTATTTGCTTCTTGCGGAAAAAATGGAAGAAAACAATCTTGCCGGAGAGGCCTTTAACTTTAGCAATGAGATCCAGCTGACCGTCCTTGAACTGGTAGAGAAAATATTGAAGAAAATGAACAGTAATCTGAAACCTAAGGTGCTGAATCAGGGAAGCAATGAAATCAAACATCAATATTTATCCGCGGAAAAAGCGAGAAAGCTGCTGAATTGGACACCGGCCTACACCATTGATGAAGGACTTGAAAAAACGATTGAGTGGTATACAGAATTCTTCAAAAAGTAATGTGAAACGAGGTGAACATGACTGTGGCCAGCGCGTATTGCACCGTTTTATCAAAAGGAAGATTATATCAGGCAGTCGCTTTGTTTAAGTCGTTAGAGCAAGTTGATCAAGACAGTCCCATTTTTACGCTGTGCATGGACTTAGATACGCACCGCGTGTTACAGAAGCTGAAAATGAAGCAGCTGAACCTTGTGCCGGTGGCCGCTCTTGAAAATGAAATGCTTCTAAAGCTGAAGGAAACTAGAGATCAAAGTGAGTATTGCTGGACGATGAAGCCGATCTTTCTGCAAGCTGTGCTGAACAGCAATCCCGAGCTGGAGCGTGTGACGTACATTGACGGGGATCTCTTTTTCTACGCAGATCCATCACCGATTTTTGAAAACCAGCCGGACTGTTCGGTGCTGCTTTCGCGGGGGGATATTGTCATTCCTTCTTTTGGGAAAGAACAGATTGACATGCTGCAGCGTCTTTTAGGCAGATATAATTCCGGGTTTATCAGTTTCAAGCATGATGATGCAGGCACGGATTGCTTGGAGTGGTGGAAGGAACGCTGTCTTGAGGAATGCAAAAATGCGCCGGGTGAAGGAAAATTCGGTGACCAGGGCTATTTGGATTATATGTCTGGGCTGTTTCCGAATGTTTGTGATATTACGACACCCGGCGTGAACATTGGTCATTGGAATTATGGGCAGCATACGTTTTCGTGGGAGGATGGCCGGATCGTGCTGGAGGATGGCAGCCCGCTGATTTTTTATCATTTCAGCGGATACCGAATCGTCAGCATCAATGAAATCAAACAGATTCATGAAACAACCCGCACAGACCTGCCGTTTGTGCATGAACTATATCAAAAGACACTGCCGCATATCATTGAACATATCAAAACATTAGACCCTGAATTTAACGGTTTTGCTTCAAAAGATGACAACAAATAAATGAGTAAATACAGGAAGTGAAATGAAGTGAAAGCAAGCGTTATTATTCCTGCATATAATTCAAAGGAGCGTCTTTATAACAGCCTTCTGTCATTAAACCAGCAGGAGTGTGATGAAGAATTCGAAGTCATTGTAGCGGACAATGGCTCTGAGGACGGGACGCTCTCAATGCTTGAGTCATTTCAAGCGGATTTTCCGCTGATCTTTACCCGGATTAAGGAAAACAAGGGTATTGCGTACGGTCGAAACCAGGCGCTGCGCAATGCCAGAGGAGATATCCTGATTTTCCATGACAGCGATATGCTTGCGGCAAAGGACCTTGTGGCAAAACATATTAAAGCCCATGAGAATGAAGAGAATCTCGTTGTGTGCGGGTTGTTTTGGAAGCGGATCTACAGTTTTTATTATGAACGATTTGAAGAAGAACATAAGGAACAGCTCGCAAAGCTCACAGATGAAATGCCGAAAAAAGACAAACAAAAGCTGCTGGAGGAAGCGGACATTAAAAACGGAAGCTTTCTTGATAAAAGCTTTGACCTTAATACCGACTTTATTGACGTGCTCAAGGAGATTTTAGATGAGTACGGAGATGATCTGGAAGGCTATCATATGCCATGGCGCTTTTTCATCACGAATAATTCCTCTGTTAAACGCAAGCATGTAGTTGACCTCGGTTTATTTGACGAGGGCATTGTGCGGTACGGGTTTGAGGATTATGACCTCGGGATCAGGCTTCATCAGGCCGGATTGACCTTCAGGCTTCGTCGCGATATTGTCAGTGTTCATCAGGAACATCCAAGCAATTGTAAGTCTGTAGACGATATTCGGGCAAACATTGCCTATATGTGCGATAAATACAACAATATCCGCTCCTTAGACGTTCATCTTGCATTTAATGGGCCGTTCCCGCCTGACATGACGAACAGAATCATGACTGATATTCAAAAGCTGCTGGAATCACAGAAATATGATATGCTGCTCAATCTATTTCTTGAGCTTCTGCATGTTGTTAAAGAGCGCAATATTGATCCGGATTGGCGAAAGAAATCCCCAAGGGTGACGGCGAAAAGCTTTGATTTACAAACTGTCCGCAAGCTTCTGCCAAAAGCGAAGAAAAAGCTAGGCGTGAACGATTTTGCCAACGCGCTGTATGCGCTTGTCAACGATTTGCTGCACGTGGATCTTAGATCATTGGATGTGGTATAAGTGAGTACATTTCATTTTTCAACGATAGTGTCAAGGACACATATCTTTAAGCTCATGCCTATGATTCATTCTCTCCATGAGCATTGCGATGATTTCCATTTATATGTGCTGTGTGTCGACCAAAAAGCGTACGAATTGCTTCAGCACGTTCCATGGGAGCATGTCACCTTTGTGCAGCTGCATGAAATGGAAGACCCGGAGCTGCTGAAAGCAAAAAGCAACAGAACGTTTCATGAATATTGCTGGACGTTAAAACCCGCCTTTTTGTTTCATGTGATGAGCAAGTGGGATGACGCTGAATACTTTGCCCATATGGATACGGATCTATTTTTCTTTTCTGATGCGGCACGTATTTTTGCAGAAAACCCAACGGCGTCTCTGTATTTGACCGATCATCGTAACTCGCCGCGTTTCATGTCCTACTACGAGCGAACCGGACGCTTTAACACAGGCTTTGTCGGTGCCGGTAATACAAAGGAAGCATATGAAGCGGTATGGCAGTGGAGACAGGACTGTATTGCATTTTGCACAGTCGAAATGGATACGGAACGAAAGACATACGGTGATCAAAGATATGTGGAGAAATGGCCGGCGCAGTTTAAGGGTGTTCATGTTGTCAAATCAATAGGAGCCAATACAGCGCTTTGGAATATCGAAAACTATAAGGTCGGGCAAAAGGACGGCCGCGTGCATATAGATGAAACGCCGCTGATTTTTTATCATTTCTCCGGGTTTACACTTGTGACAGAAAAAGAGTTTAATCTTTGCTGGTACTACCGAATTGAAGACGAAGCGACAATTGAGATGATTTATATGCCGTATATATTAAATCTGAAAAAATGGATTGATGAAATACAGTCTGCGTTTCCAGACTTTGCGGACGGATTTATCCCGAAGCACGCAGTGCCTGACACTCATTTTATACAGCTGGATTAAAAAAACCCTGCCGCTGGGCAGGGTTTTTTAGCTATGCCATTCTCTCAGCTTCTGGTCACTTGGCAATAGGAAGGCAAGGATGCCGAGGACAGGGAGAAAGGCAATGGCGAGCATCGTCGGGGTCAGTCCCGCTGCGTCAATCAGAGCGCCCAGCGCCACAGCGCCGATCGCGCCCATCCCGAAGGCAAGACCGACGGTTAACCCGGACATTGTGCCGATTTTTCCAGGAACTAGTTCCTGTGCATAGACAACCGTTACGGAAAAGCTCGACATCAGAACCACGCCAATCAATGCGAGCACACCATAGGCGAGAACCGGGCCAGCAAATGGCAGCAAAATCGCCAGCGGCGCCGAGCATAACAGCGAACCGACGATCACGAAGCGTTTTCCAAAACGGTCTGCAAGCGGGCCGCCGAGAAACGTGCCGATCGCGCCAAACAGCAAGAAGACAAAAATATAGCTTTGTGCCTGCTGAATGCTTACGTGATATGTATCCATCGCGTAAAACGTGTAAAAATTGCCGATCGCACTCGTATACCAGGAACGCGCAAAAATGAGAAATATAATAATAATAAGAGCAGATACAACAGATTTGGTGATGGCCGTGTTTTCAGCCGTTTTCTTTTGCTTGCCTGATTTCTGGGCGAGGCTGCCAAGACGTGAGGCGTACCATTTCGCAATATACATGAGAAACATAACAGCAAGCGCGGCGACAAGTGTGAACCAAACAGCGCCGAATTGCCCGAGCGGGACTAGGATCAGCGCGGTGATCAGCGGCGCCATCGCTTGGCCTGAGTTTCCGCCCACTTGATAAATCGACTGGGCGAGTCCGCGTTTTGTGCCGGCGGCCATATACGCTACACGAGAGCCCTCTGGATGGAAAATGGCCGAGCCTAATCCAATGAAAAACACACAGCATAAGATCGTGATGAATGACGGGGCGAAGGCAAGACCCAAAATGCCAAGCATGCTGGCGGTCAAACCGACTGGAAGCGCGTACGGCCGCGGCCTTTTATCGGTATACCAGCCGACGACAGGCTGCATCACGGATGACACCATGTTTAATGTGAAAGCGATGATGCCGAGCTGTGTAAACGTCAGGCTCATGGAGCGTTCCAAAATAGGAAACATGGCCGGAATCACGGCCTGCAGCGAATCGTTGAGCATATGGCAGATTCCGATAATAATCAAAATCGGATACACCGTGGTGCCGGGTTTTTGAACTGTTTTTTCTTTTAACGGGGCGGCGATAGCCAATTGAGTCTCCTCCTTACATATATAGCCAAAGCATACCATCATATTATTCATAAGGTGAAGAATTTATCAAGAGGAAAAAAGACTCTTATGAAAGAAACGCCGTCAGCCGATTAGCAGCTGACGGTATTTTCGATATTTAAAATGTGATATAGCTCTTCAAGCTTACGAATCTCATAGGTTGGCATGATCTCTGACACATTCGGCTTCATCTCAGGGTTCATCCAGCAAGTATCAAGCCCGGCGAGCTGGCCGCCTTTGATGTCAGCAGTCAATGAATCCCCAATGATTAATGTGTGCTCTGCTGAAAATTGGGGAATCCTTTCAAACACGTAATCGAAATATTCTTTCATCGGCTTTTGGAAGCCTGTGTCTTCAGAAACGAAAATGTCCTTGAAGAACGGAAATAACCCTGAATCACGGAGACGCTTGTATTGTGTGTTAGATACGCCGTTTGTCACGATGTACAAATCAAACTGATGCTGCAGATTTGAGATGAGAGCAAAAGCACCGTCAATCAGCTGATGTCCTTCTTCAAGAAAGCTGCGGTATTTTTGCTCAAGCAAAGCGCCGTCCGCCTCGTAACCGTACTCCTTGAGCAAAGCGGAAAAACGCGTATTCACGACTTCATCCCGTGTCATCTTTCCTTCTTCAAAGGCTTTCCAGAGACCTTGATTGATGGCTTTATACTGCGTCTTCATGTCATTTGTTAAAGGAATGTTTTGATCTTCAAACAGCAAACGCAGGGCTAAAGCTTCTGCCGCTTTAAAATCAAGGATGGTATCATCTACATCAAATAATAAAGTGCGGTATTGTTTCATCTGTGTGTCTCCCCTTCTCATATGTACTCAAAGTATAGCACATAAAAAAAGGAAAAAGCCGGCGGATGGGTGAGGCACCGCCGGCTGAAAAGAGATTAATTGTTTAATAAACTGTGTTTTCTCGAATATAGGAAGTAAACCAGTGTTCCGACAGCAATCCAGATGACAAATGAAAGCCATGTGACGCCGGGAAGGCTGTACATGAACCAGAGGCAGATGCCTGCGCTGATAATCGGCACAATCGGAACGAATGGCACTCTGAAGGACGCTTTGATTTCAGGATGTTTCTTTCTTAGCACAATGACAGCAATGGAAATAACCGTAAACGCGGCAAGTGTTCCCATGTTCACCAGATGAGCCAGCGTTCCGAGGTTAATAAAGCCGGCGATTCCCGCTGCAACGATCCCTGTGAGCCATGTGTTGCGAAACGGCGTTTTAAATGACGGATGCACCTTTGCGAACAAGCCAGGCAGAAGGCCGTCTCTGCTCATGGCAAATGTCAAGCGGACTTGAGCGTACAGCAAAGCGAGCATCACCGTCGTAATCCCGATAATCGCACCAACAGAAATGATCCCGGCAACAGCGTCCTGTCCGACGAATTTCAGCGCGAAGGACACCGGATCTCCGACATTCAATTTGGTATAAGGCATCATGCCTGTCAGCACAAGCGATACCGCGATGTACAGAACCGTGCAGACGGCTAGAGCTGAAATAATGCCGACGGGCATGTTTTTTTGTGGATTTTTCACTTCCTCTGAAGCGTTAGAAACCGCGTCAAACCCAAGGTATGCGAAGAAAACAGTGGCAGCGCTCAGAATGACGCCTTTCATCCCGAATGGCATAAAAGGAGACCAGTTGTCAGGTTTCACATAGCCGATGCCGACAATAATGAACAATAAAATGATCGCGATTTTCATCAGTACGATGACGTTGTTAAAGCGTGTGCTTTCCTTGACGCCTCTGCTGACAATCGCAGTGATAAGGAGAATGATCACTGCAGCCGGAAGATTAAATACGGCATCCGGCGTGCTTCCCGGCGCTCCTGTCAGTGCAGCCGGAAGATGAAGATTGAAGCCGGCAAGCAGTGATTGAAAGTAGGAAGACCAGCCGGTGGCAACCGCCGACAGTGCAATGACATATTCAAGCATGAGATCCCATCCGATCAAAAAGGCGAGCAGCTCTCCAAGTGTCACGTATGAGTATGAGTACACGCTCCCCGAAATCGGAATGGAAGACGAAAACTCAGCATAACAGAATGCAGCCAGCGCACAGGCGAGCCCTGCTAAAATAAACGATATGATGAGGGCGGGACCTGCACCGGTCGCTGCCACTGTTCCTGTAATGACAAAAATCCCTGTACCGATGACACAACCGATACCGAGCAAGGTTAAATCAAATGCGCTTAACGTACGGGCAAGGCTTTTTGACTTGCTCTGCGCACTCAATGTTTCAATCGGTTTTTTTCTAAATAATGAACTCATCAAAAGTTCCTCCCGAAAATATTCAAAATATTCTAATCATTATATACAGTTCTTGTTGTATTATATTGTCGAAATTTGACGCAGTCAATAAAATATTTTTCCGCTTTAAATGATAGAAGCGAAACAGCGTTGTCGTATCATAGGATAGTAATTTTTACTAATAGTATATTCAATTTTATGCAGGATGAACCGATAGAAAAAATAGATTCGCCCACATTTTGATTTGCGGTTAAAAAGGAGATGCTGACCATGTTTCAATATGAAGAGTTGAATAAACAGTATATCGGCGGGAAATGGCAGGAGGGCAGCAGCCCAAATGTATTGGAAAACAAAAATCCTTATACTCAAAAAACATTCACAACATTTCGTAAAGCGACTGCTGACGATGTAGATGAAGCGTACCGGGCAGCGGCGCTGGCGAAGAAAAAATGGGATGCGGTCAATCCGTTCGAGAAAAGAACCATTTTAGAAAAAGCCGTCACGTATATCGAAGAAAACGAAGAAGCCATCATTTATTTGATTATGGAAGAGCTTGGCGGAACAAGGCTCAAAGCAGCCTTTGAAATCGGTCTTGTCAAAAACATCATAAAAGAAGCGGCAACGTTCCCTGTCCGCATGGAAGGCAAAATTCTTCCGTCAACAATAGACGGAAAGGAAAACAGGTTATATCGCGTGCCGGCAGGTGTTGTCGGTGTCATCAGTCCATTTAACTTCCCATTCTTTTTATCTGTGAAATCAGTGGCGCCTGCACTCGGAGCCGGCAATGGCGTTGTGTTAAAGCCGCATGAGGAAACGCCGATATGCGGCGGAACGCTGATTGCGAAAATTTTTGAAAACGCGGGAATCCCAGAGGGGCTGCTGAATGTTGTTGTTACAGACATTGCTGAAATTGGAGACAGCTTCGTTGAGCATCCAGTGCCGCGGATTATCTCATTTACCGGTTCAACGAAAGTCGGCAGCTACATCGGGCAGCTTGCGATGAAGCATTTTAAAAAGCCGCTTCTTGAGCTTGGCGGGAATAGCGCCTTCATCGTGCTTGAGGATGCAGATATAGAATATGCGGTCAACGCGGCGGTGTTCAGCCGATTTACACATCAAGGACAAATTTGCATGTCAGCCAATCGCGTGCTTGTTCATTCATCTATTTATGACAAGTTCCTTGAGCTCTATCAGGCAAAAGTGGAATCGCTGAAAGTCGGCGACCCAATGGACCCTGATACGATTATCGGGCCATTAATCAACAGCAGACAGACAGACGGGCTGATGAAGTCTGTTGAGCAAGCAATTGAAGAAGGCGCTGTACCGGTGAAGCTTGGCGGATTTAACGGGACGATTGTGGAACCGACGATCTTAAAAGACGTCAAACCGTTCATGAGCATTGCCAAGGAAGAGCTGTTCGGGCCGGTCGTCTCCTTTATGAAGTTTGATTCAGAAGACGAAGCGGTGGATATCGCAAACGAAACTCCGTTTGGGTTGAGCGGTGCCGTACATACGTCAAATCTTGAGCGCGGCGTGGCTTTTGCAAAACGCATTGAAACAGGCATGATTCACGTTAATGACACGACCATTAATGATGAACCGAATGTAGCCTTCGGCGGTGAAAAACAATCAGGCCTCGGCCGTTTGAACGGTGAGTGGAGCCTTGAAGAATTTACAACGCTGAAATGGATCTCAGTTCAGCACGAAAAACGCAGCTTCCCTTATTAATGAATAGGAGTGAATGGAATTGAGCATAAAAACAGAAAAAGAAACCGCAGATATTCTGGACGCATTTATCAAAGTAGCCCCTTATTTAAACAGCCTGGTTCAGGATGATATTACAATCGGCATTTATGATACGGAAAAGCTGCTCGTGAATATACCGGCCAAAACCTTTTCGCTGAACGTAAAAGCCGGCGATCCGCTGCAGGAAGGGGATATCATCACAGATGCCATCCGCAGCAATCAGAAGAAAACGAGCATGGTCCCGAAAGAATTGTTCGGCTTCCCATTGATCGCCCGTGCCATCCCGCTCCACGACGAGAATGGAAGAGTCATTGGAGGCGTCGGCCTCGGTACGAGTCTTGAGGAGTCATCAAAGCTGCATGATGTGGCGGAAAGTTTATCGGCTGTCGTTGAACAAACGGCCGCGGCCATTTCCGATATTTCTGAATCAATTAACGGATTTTCAACTCAAATGTCAGGCATTTCCTCTCAGGCGAAAAAAGTAAGCGAAAGCGCCGGTGAAATCGCCGATATTTCAGTAACTGTTAAAGGCATCTCAGACCAAAGCAATCTGCTCGGCTTGAACGCTGCGATCGAAGCGGCAAGAGCAGGGGAGTCCGGAAAAGGCTTCTCTGTCGTCGCAGATGAGATCAGAAAGCTAGCGACGCATTCAAAAGAAAATGTCGGCCAAATTGACCAGATTACGAAAAAAATCCACAGTCTGCTGAAAGGGCTCGAGGAATCCATTGAGTCGATTAATCAGCATACAGACGGACAAGCCGTTGCCGTTGAGCAAATTTCCGCCACGATGCAGGAGATTTCAGGAAGTGCGCAGCATCTTGCAAAAATGGCAGAAAAAGCGCTTGAGGAAGAGTAAGAGACCGGGGACAAACGTCCCCGGTCTTTTTCTTATGCTGCATTTTCATGAAATTCGTCTGACGTTTTACTAGTTTTATTCCAGCGGCTGATTTAAAATGTACACATGAACTTACGTGAGGATTGATAGGAACCATGAGCATATTAAAAGCGGAAAATCTTTATAAAACATACGGAGATAAAACATTATTTGACCATATCTCCTTTCATATTGAAGAGAATGAGAGAATCGGATTAATCGGGCCGAACGGAACAGGAAAATCAACGCTGCTGAAAGTGATTGCCGGCTTGGAATCTATCGAAGAAGGAGAAATCACGAAATCCGGAAGCGTGCACGTCGAATTTCTTCATCAAGACCCGGAGCTGCCCGCGGGGCAAACAGTACTGGAGCATATCTATTCCGGTGAATCGGCTGTGATGAAAACCTTGCGTGAATATGAAAAAGCGCTGCATGAACTGGGGAAAGATCCCGAAAATGAACAGCGCCAGAAACACCTGCTGGCAGCGCAGGCGAAAATGGACGCGAACAATGCATGGGATGCAAACACCCTGGCAAAAACAGTACTGACTAAGCTGGGTGTCAACGATGTAACAAAGCCGGTCAACGAGCTCTCAGGGGGCCAGAAAAAACGGGTAGCCATTGCCAAAAACTTAATTCAGCCCGCTGATCTGCTCATTTTAGACGAGCCGACAAACCATTTGGATAATGAAACGATTGAGTGGCTTGAAGGATATTTAAGCCAATATCCCGGCTCTGTTATGCTCGTCACGCACGATAGATATTTCTTAAACCGTGTCACCAACCGCATTTATGAGTTAGAACGAGGCAGCCTCTACACGTATAAAGGCAACTATGAAGTGTTTTTAGAAAAACGAGCGGAACGGGAAGCGCAGGCTGAGCAAAAGGAAACGAAGCGGCAAAACCTGCTGCGCCGAGAACTGGCTTGGCTCAGACGAGGAGCGAAAGCCCGATCCACAAAACAAAAGGCGAGAATTGACCGGGTAGAAGCGCTTAAAGAGCAGAAAGGCCCTCAATCATCGGGTTCACTCGATTTTGCGATTGGCTCGCACCGTCTCGGCAAACAGGTCATTGAAGCGGAGAACGTCATGATCGCTTATGATGGCCGCATGCTCGTCGACCGCTTTAATGAACTTGTCATACCGGGTGAACGGATCGGAATCATCGGGCCGAACGGCATCGGGAAAACAACGCTGTTAAACACTCTTGCTGGCCGTCATACGCCGGACGGCGGCGATATTACGATCGGACAGACGGTCAGAATCGGCTACTATACCCAGGATCATAGTGAAATGAATGGTGAGTTAAAGGTCATTGACTATATAAAAGAAACGGCGGAGGTCGTAAAAACAGCGGATGGCGATATCATTACAGCTGAACAAATGCTGGAGCGTTTTCTCTTCCCGCGTTCAATGCAGCAGACGTATATCCGCAAGCTGTCCGGCGGGGAAAAACGCCGTTTATACTTGCTTCAGGTTCTCATGCAGGAGCCGAATGTCCTGTTTCTCGATGAGCCGACGAACGATTTGGATACTGAAACATTAAGCGTTCTTGAGGATTACATCGACCAGTTCCCTGGCGTCGTCATTACCGTATCTCATGACCGCTATTTCCTTGACCGCGTCGTCGACCGTTTGATTGTGTTTGAAGGAAATGGTGTCATTTCCCGCTTCCAAGGCTCCTACAGCGATTATATGGAAGCGTCAAAAGCGAAAAAAACAGCTGAAAAACCGGCTGCTGAAGCAAAACCGGCTGAAGCCGAGCCGAAGAAAAAACGGAAAAAGCTTTCTTACAAAGACCAGCTGGAATGGGATGGCATCGAAGATAAAATTGCTCAGCTGGAAGAAAAACATGAACAGCTCGAAGCTGACATCGCCGCAGCAGGCAGTGATTTTGGCAAAATCCAAGAGCTGATGGCCGAGCAGGCGAAAACGGCGGAAGAGCTTGAGGCTGCGATGGACCGCTGGACAGAATTGTCCCTCATGATCGAAGAATTGGAAAGCTAAAAAGCGTGGCCGCAGCAGGCCGCGCTTTTTTTCACATAATGTACAAAAACGAATCGGCCTGCTTATGATAGGATGGAATTGTGTGTCAGCGGCACATGGAAAATTAACGGAGATGATGAAGTATGACATGGGCGATCGTGATGTTAATTCTCATGAGTCTGGTGAAAATCGTATTAACCTGTCTTCCTACAGGCGTCATAGAATGGCTGCTCAGCAAATTTGAAGTGCACGCCAAGCTTAGTGACGAAAATGCGAGCCTCTCTCTAGACGGAAAACGTCTCGAGGGTACAGAGAAGCAGAAAGTGATTGATCAATTTAACGAAGCTGTCTTCCTGGAGAAATATTATATTTACCCAGGTGACGAAGAGCGTTATTTACATCCGGAAAACGGCGGCACGCCGCTGGTGATAGATACGAGAAAAGGCAAACATGATGTAAAGCTGTTTGTATACCGCTACGACGACCATATCGACGTCGTGAAACAGTACAAGAAAAAAGTGATCGCGTATCGAGTGCTTTCTGAAAGCCTTCAAAAAGAGTCTCTGTCATTGACGGGAAGTTTAGCTTAAACAGGAAAGTGAAAGACGGGTGCTTTATGCTGCTCGTCTTTTTTATTGCTTTTTAAAAGTTAACGTTTACGTTAAGGTTCAAAAGGTGTATAATGGTAACAGAAACGGCGAAGGGGGATTTACCTTGGAATGGATGAAGATTGATCAAGTGGCCAAAAGAAGCGGGCTGACAAAGCGGACCATCCGGTTTTATGAAGAAATCGGTTTGATTCCGGCGCCGAAACGGACAGACGGCGGTGTAAGGCTTTATTCAGAGGATGATATGGAGGAGCTTGAGAAAGTCATCAGCACAAAAGAGGTGCTCGGTTTTTCCCTTCAGGAGCTTCAGCATTTCATGGAAACCAGCCGTCAGCTAGAGTTAAACAAAGAGGGGTATTTGTTGTCACTGGATCCTAAGGAACGGAAAGAAAAACTGGAGGAAATTCAGGAAACCCTGAATCACCAGCTGGGTTTGATTGATGAGAAAATCCGCACATTCCAAAGCTTTAAAGAACATCTGCAGGGCATGAAAGAAAAAGCGGAACGTGGCATTCAATCAATCGAATGAAAAGTTTGTTAAACGCTATTTTTTTAGCGTTTCTTTTAATGGAATAAAGATGGAGGTCAGGTCAAATGGATAAGACAAAACAAGTGAATCAGAAAACAGGCTTGCTCAGCCAGCCGAAAGCGGTATGGGCTGTGGCGTTTGCCTGTGTGATTTCTTTTATGGGAATCGGGCTGGTCGATCCAATTCTTCCGGCCATTGCCGCACAATTACATGCTTCACCTAGTGAAGTATCACTCTTGTTTACAAGTTATTTACTTGTTACCGGATTTATGATGTTTTTCTCAGGAGCCATTTCCAGCCGCATCGGCGCGAAATGGACATTAATTCTTGGACTTATTTTTATTATTGTGTTTGCGGGGCTTGGCGGCAGCTCAAGTTCAATTGCTCAGCTAGTCGGCTATCGCGGCGGCTGGGGATTAGGTAATGCTTTGTTTATCTCAACAGCGCTTGCGGTTATCGTCGGCGTGTCAGTCGGCGGCAGCGCTCAAGCGATTATTTTGTATGAGGCTGCGCTCGGTCTCGGGATTTCTGTAGGACCGCTTGCAGGCGGAGAGCTTGGAAGCATTTCATGGCGCGCACCGTTTTTCGGAGTATCTGTCCTGATGTTTATTGCGTTAATCGCGATTTCTTTCATGCTTCCGAAGCTGCCGAAACCGGTAAAACGCGTCGGTGTATTTGATGCGATGAAGGCACTCAAATATAAAGGCCTTTTAACGATGGCGGTATCGGCATTTCTATACAACTTTGGATTTTTTATTTTGCTAGCTTATTCTCCGTTCGTACTGGATTTAGATGAACACGGTCTTGGATATGTCTTCTTCGGCTGGGGCCTTCTGCTGGCGATTACGTCAGTCTTTACGGCGCCGCTCGTGCACAAAGCGCTGGGCACAGTGCGTTCGCTCGTCGTTCTCTTTATCGCCTTTGCGGCCATTCTCGTTATTATGGGGATCTGGACAGACCATCAGACTTTGATTATTACATGTATCGTTGTCGCCGGTGCTGTCCTCGGTATGGTGAATACGATCATGACAACCGCTGTGATGGGTTCTGCGCCTGTTGAACGTTCAATCGCGTCTTCAGCCTACAGCTCAGTGCGCTTCATCGGCGGGGCACTCGCTCCGTGGATTGCGGGAATGCTGTCAGAACACTTCACCGCAAGCACACCATATACAGTCGGCGGTATCGTTGTTTTTGTCGGCATGCTTGTCCTTCTCATGGGACGTAAACATCTTGCCGGAATTAAGGCGGGTCATTAATAACGAAAGACACTGCGAAGATGCAGTGTCTTTTTATTCGTTATAATGCATCATAATCGAATTGGTGCAGGAAAGGGCATCCGCTTCGGCCAGGCATTGATGCGGCGGGGATTTATCTTGTAGAATCTGAGAATGTGTCCGTTCATTTACGATTGCCATTTCAAGTGATGGTTCATGCTGTAGAGGGGACGTTTGCCATGGATAAGGCAGAACCTGACGAATATGAGCAGTAAAAAACCCGCCCTTCAGCAGGCGGGTTTTTTTATAAATTAAAGCACTTTCGTCGTCCAAGACTCGCAGTTCCACGTTTCTGTCGCGATATCCATATAAAACTCTGGCTCGTGGGAAATAAGCAGAATCGAGCCTTTGTATTCTTTGAGCGCGCGCTTGAGTTCTTCCTTGGCATCGACATCCAAGTGGTTTGTCGGTTCATCGAGCACTAACAGGTTTGTTTCCGAATTGATCAGCTTGCACAATCTGACTTTCGCTTTTTCGCCTCCGCTTAATACGGAGACGCGGCTTTCGATATGCTTTGTCGTCAGTCCGCATTTTGCCAGTGCGGCACGGATTTCATACTGCGTATAAGAAGGGAATTCGCTCCATACCTCTTCGATGCACGTATTGTTGTTTGTTTCCTTGACCTCTTGCTCGAAATAGCCGGTATAGATGTGCTCGCCGCGTTCAACCGAACCTTCGAGCGGCTGGATCTCGCCAAGCAAACTTTTCAGCAACGTCGTTTTTCCGATCCCGTTTGCGCCGTAAAGGGCGATTTTTTGGCCGCGCTCCATGCGGAGGTTGAGCGGACGGGACAGCGGGGAATCGTAACCGATCACGAGATCCTTCGTTTCAAAAATCAGCTTGCCTGACGTTCTCGCCGGCTTAAAGTGGAATTCCGGCTTTGGCTTTTCTGCCGCAAGCTCGATCATATCCATCTTATCGAGTTTCTTTTGGCGGGACATCGCCATGTTTCTCGTGCTGACACGCGCTTTGTTGCGGGCAACGAAATCCTTCAGCTCTGCGACTTCCTGCTGCTGCTTTTTGTAGGCCGCTTCAAGCTGCTGTTTCTTCACCTCGTAGACTTCCATAAACTGATGGTAGTCGCCGACATAGCGTGTCAGCTCTTGATTTTCAACGTGATAAATCAGGTTGATGACGCTGTTTAAGAACGGAATGTCGTGGGAAATCAGGATGAACGCGTTCTCGTATTCCTGCAGGTAGCGTTTTAGCCATTCAATATGCTGTTCATCAAGATAGTTGGTCGGCTCATCGAGAAGCAGAATTTCCGGCTTTTCAAGGAGAAGCTTAGCGAGAAGGACCTTTGTGCGCTGTCCGCCGCTCAGATCGGTGACATCGCGCTCTAAGCCGATATCACTCAAACCGAGGCCGCGGGCGATTTCTTCCACTTTGGAATCAATAACATAAAAATCATTGTTTGTCAGCGCGTCTTGAATTACGCCGACTTCTTCAAGAAGCTTCTCGAGTTCGTCGGGATCTGCTTCACCCATTTTGTTGTAAATCTCGTTCATTTCCTCTTCCATCGCAAATAGATAATGGAACGCGTCTTTCAGAACGTCACGAATGGATTTTCCTTTTTCCAGCACGGTATGCTGGTCCAGATAGCCGACACGGACATTTTTTGACCACTCGACTTTTCCCTCATCAGGTTCAAGCTTTCCGGTAATAATATTCATGAAGGTTGATTTTCCTTCACCGTTTGCGCCGATCAAGCCGACGTGCTCGCCTTTTAACAGGCGGAAGGAAACGTTATTAAAAATGGCCCGGTCACCGAAGCCGTGGCTTAAATCCTTTACAGATAAAATACTCATGTTTACACCTCTATCGTTTATCAAACACGCACATCGGCGTGTAATATTCACCCTTTTGATTATAAAGGAGGATTCGGAATGTTGAAAGGTATAGGAAAGAAAAAGAAAAATTGCGTTCCGGGCGAGGTTTTGAGATACTATGGAATAGATTTCAGGAATTGAGGAGAACAAAAATGACGCAAACTTGGCCATTTTTACATAATGCACAATCATTTATACAAGAGAATTGGAATGCTTCCGGCTTTCAAAAGCCAACCCCTGTTCAGGAGCAGGCAGCCCAGCTGATCATGGACGGAAAGGATGTCATTGCAGAATCACCGACAGGCACAGGGAAGACGCTGGCGTATGCGCTACCGGTCTTGGAGCGGGTCAAGCCGGACCAGAAGCATCCGCAGACAGTCATTTTAGCGCCTTCGCGTGAGCTGGTAATGCAGATTTTTCAAGTGATTCAGGATTGGAAAGCGGGCTCAGAGCTGCGCGCCGCTTCCTTAATCGGCGGGGCGAATGTGAAGAAGCAGGTTGAAAAGCTGAAAAAACACCCGCATATCATTGTCGGCACGCCGGGCAGAGTATTTGAACTGATTAAAGCAAAGAAACTCAAAATGCATGAAGTAAAAACGATCGTGCTTGATGAAACGGATCAGCTCGTCCTGCCGGAGCATCGCGAAACGATTAAGCAAATCATTAAAACAACATTGAGAGACCGCCAGCTTCTTTGTTTCTCAGCCACCCTCAAAAAGGAAACAGAGGACGTGCTCCGCGAATTGGCGCATGAGCCTGAGGTGTTGAAGGTACAGCGAAGCAAGACGGAAGCTGGGAAAGTGAAGCATCAATATCTCATTTGCGACCAGCGTGACAAAGTAAAGCTGCTGCAAAAGCTGTCAAGGCTTGAAGGCATGCAGGCACTCGTATTTGTGAGAGACATCGGCAACCTGAGTGTATACGCGGAAAAGCTGGCATATCACCACGTTGAACTCGGCGTTTTGCACAGCGAAGCGAAAAAAATGGAGCGGGCTAAAATCATTGCCGCATTCGAAGACGGAGAGTTCCCGCTTTTATTGGCGACTGACATTGCCGCACGCGGTTTAGACATTGAAAACCTGCCATACGTGATTCATGCTGATATTCCTGATGAAGATGGCTATGTCCACAGATCAGGACGAACAGGCCGGGCCGGAAAAGAAGGCAACGTGCTGAGCCTTGTTACGAAATTGGAGGAATCAAAGCTGAAAAAAATGGCGAAGAAGCTTGGTGTTGAGCTGAGTGAAGCTGTGTATGCAGGCGGAAAACTGAAGACGAAATAAAAAGAAGGGCGAAAAGCCCTTTTTTTGTTGTAAAATAATAGAAAAGTTTCGCGCGGGAGGTGGGAAGGTGGTTTCAATAGACAGGTTTCAAGTAATGAAGGAGCCAGAGCTGAAAATCCTTGAACACTGGTTTGAAAATGAGGATACCAGGCGCAGAATGGAAGGGATGCTGCCATTAGATGAGTGGTATGCACGAGTAAATAAAGATGTACACGATACTGTCATCATGGCGTATGATGGGCAGCTGCCGGCAGGAATGGCCGTTATTGAGTTCGGGGAGGAGCGGACGTATATTGGATTGATCGTCAATCCTCTGTACCGGCTTCAAGGGTACGGAAAACGGATATTACAAAAGCTGCTGACCGAACCTGATTTTACAAGAGTGCGGGAATGGGTGGCATGCATCGAAGAAGATAATCGAATCAGTTTAGCCTGCTTTCAAGCAGCGGGGTTCACTTTGGAAGATACGAAACCAGATGAAGATGGTTTTCTTACGTTGATTTTTCGCAGCTGACCTCAATAAACTAAAAGGAGGGCAAAAAGCCCTCCCGTTTTCATCTTCAGCTCGGATCGCTGACCTTGATCAGCTGTTTTCCTTTATTTTCTCCCTTAAATAAGCCGAGAAACGCGTCAGGAATCTTTTCGAAGCCTTCTATGATGGTTTCCTCGTAATGGAGTTTACCAGCCTTCAGCCATTCAGCCAGCTGTTTTGCTCCCTCAGGAAAACGATCGGAGTAGTCGCTGACGATAAAGCCTTGCATCAGCGATTTGGTTTTAATCAGCTTTGATTGGACACGAGGGCCCATGTCATCTGCTTCGCTTTCTGCGTTATAGGAAGAAATGGCGCCGCACACCGGAATGCGGGCAAATTCATTGAGCAGATTCATGACCGCGTCTGAAATCGGTCCGCCGACATTGTCAAAATACACATCGACACCGTCAGGACAAGCGTCTTGAAGCGCTTTTTGGATATCATTCGCTGTTTTGTAATTGATGGCTTCGTCAAACTGAAGCTCCTGTTTTAAATAGTCGATTTTTTCATCAGAGCCCGCGATACCGACAACTCGCGCGCCTTTGATTTTGGCAATTTGCCCGACTGTTGAACCGACTGCTCCCGCAGCTCCGGAGACAACCACGGTTTCGCCTTCCTTCGGGCGCCCGATGTCCAGCAATCCGAAGTATGCCGTCAAGCCGGTCATTCCCAAAATGCCGAGATAGGCAGAAGCGGGAGCGAGGCTTGTATCAATTTTACGCAAGGCAGACTCGCTTACCGCGGAATATTCCTGCCAGCTGAGGTTTCCGATGACGATATCTCCTTTTTTCAGATGATTCCCGTCTGACACAACTTCAGCGATAACCCCGCCAGAAAGCGCTTCATTTAATGCGAATGGCTCAACATATGACTTCGTATCCTGCATACGGCCGCGCATATAGGGGTCAACTGATATATATAGCGTTTTGACAAGCACTTCCCCTTGCTTCGGTTCAGGAACCGGAACGGTTTCAAAGCGAAAGTCTTCATGAACAGGAACACCTTGCGGACGTCTTGCTAATTGAATTTGCTGCTGAGATGCTGTCATTTTCATCCTCCTATCACTTGGTTGACACCACTGTAACATGGACAGGAGAGGAAATACAAAAGGTAAGCTGGCAAAATAAAAAGGAGAGGATCTACCTCTCCATTTCATTTCGCCCTTAATTTCGGACACAGTCCCGTCGGCAGGCACATTGGCTTCTGGTCGATCGGGCTTCTCATGATGCAGCATTCCAAGCCGAAGACTTCACGGAAAAATGGCTGGGTAAATACATCTTCCGGAGTTCCGGCATTATATATTTTTCCGTCAAGCACACTGATCAGATAGTCAGCATATTGAGCGGCTTGGTTTAAATCATGGAGCACCATGACAATGGTGCGGCCATGATCGCGGTTCAGCTTTTTCAGCAGCTCAAGCACTTCAATCTGATGTGAAATGTCTAAGTACGTGGTCGGCTCATCAAGCAAAAGCAAATCAGTGCCTTGAGCAAGCGCCATGGAAATCCATGCTCTTTGTCTTTGACCGCCTGAGAGGGCATCAAGTGTCCGATCCTTCAGTTCAATCATGCCCGTTGCTTCCAGCGCCCACTCTACCATGTCGTGATCCTCTTGGGTATGCTTGGATAACAGCTTTTTGTGAGGATGTCTGCCAAAATAGCATAATTCCTCTACCGTCAATCCTTCAGGAGCCTGAGGAGATTGTGGAAGAATGGCCATTTTTTTTGCGACTTCTTTTGATGGCTGGCGGTGGATGTCTTTTCCTTCTAATAGCACTGTCCCGCTTTTCGGGGCCATCAGCCTGGCGAGCGATTTGAGGATTGTTGATTTACCGCAGCCATTGGCGCCGATGAGCGCAGTGATTTTTCCTTCTTCTATCTTTAAGTCGACTCCGTCAATAATCACTGTGCTGTCATATGAAAGAGTGAGCTGGTCTGCAGCCAGTTTTCCCATGGTATCCTCTCCCTACTGTTTCCTCGCTTCGAATTTCAATAAATATAAGAAATAAGGCGCGCCGATCACGGCTGTCAGTATTCCGGCAGGTATTTCAACCGGGGGCATGATGCCGCGCCCTAGAGTATCTGCAATTAATAATATAATAGCACCAATCAATGCCGATGCAGGCAGTAAATATTTAGCTTTTTCTCCGGCAAGCCGTCTGGCAATATGCGGAGCAAGCAAGCCGATAAAACCGATTGAGCCGACGACGGCTACACAGCTTCCCGCCAGCGCAACCGCGGTGAAAATCAGGATGAATCTCAGCCGGTTTGCGTTTTCCCCGAGACCCTGCGCAAGCTCATCACCGAGTGACATAAGATCCAGCTTCGGTATGAGAATGCAGACGATCGGAAAAAGAATCAAAAGCCATGGCGCAAGCAGCTTGACTTCTTCCCAGTTTCTTCCCCAGAGGCTGCCTGTCAGCCAAATGAGTGCAGCATTCACGTCGCCCGGAAACTTGACCATCATATATTGCATTCCGGCGTGGCAGACCGCGCCTAAGGCAATGCCTGATAAAGCCAGTGAAGAGGGCTGAATGCTCTTTTTTCGGGCTATCATTAACAATAGTACAGCAATAATGGCTGCTCCGGCAAATGCGGAGAACGGAAGCACGTATACCGGCGACTCAGGAAAGATGAGAATCACAGCCATCGCCGCAAGTCCGGACCCTTTTGAAATGCCGACAACGTCCGGGGAAGCGAGCGGATTTCGGATCACACCCTGTAAAATCGCTCCGGCAACAGCGAGACCTGCACCGGCCAAAATCGCTAAGATAATGCGGGGAAGACGATATTGCTGGATGATAAATTCAAAGGAATGATCCAGTCCCAGCAAATTCGTCACCACTGCCTCAGGTGAAATGTATAATGCACCGATTCCGATGCTGATGACGGACAGAACGATCAAAATCATGGCCAATATGAGTATCGCCAGCAAGGGGCGTTTTTGTTTTCTGGTTGTTTTCTTCATTTCAGATGTCGCCCTTTCCTTGCCAAATATAAGAAAAACGGCGTTCCGATAATCGCGGTGACAATGCCGACCGGTGATTCATAAGGAAATGCAATCCATCTGGCCAGAACATCTGCGTACACCAGCAAAATGGCACCGAACAGTGCCGAAAACGGAAGCACGTATTGATAATGTTCTCCGATCAGCTTGCGGACAATATGCGGGACGAGCAGTCCAACAAAGCCAATCGGCCCGGCGACGGCTACGGAAGCGCCGGAAAGAATTAAAATAATCAAACTGATCAGAATCCGGATGCCATTCATATTTTGTCCAAGCCCTTTTGCTGTTTCGTCTCCGAGACCGAGAACAGAAATAGAACCGGAAAATACGAGAGCAAGCCCGATGCCAATGACAGAAAACGGAGCGATGGTCAAGACGTCCTGCCAATTGCTGCCGTCGATTGCGCCTGTCATCCAGTAAAGAACATCCTCTCCTGACTCATTTAAAATAATGATGGCCTGTGTCATAGAGGAGAGGAACAAGTGCACGGCCATTCCTGACAGCGCCAGTTTGACAGGTGTCATGCCGCCGGATGAGGCAATCATATACACAATCGCGCCGCCTGCCGCCGCACCCGCAAAAGCGAATATAACAGAAGAATAGGGCGATGCCGGCAGAATGACGAGAGAAGCAACGACAAAAAGCGATGCACCCGCATTCACACCGAAAATTTGGGGTGAAGCCAGAGGGTTTCTCGTCATAGCCTGCATCAGCGCCCCTGCTACAGCTAGGCTGGCGCCTACAAAAACGCCGATTAATGTGCGGGGAAGGCGAAGAGTAGAGATGATGAGCTGTTCCTTTGAACCGTCCCATACAAAAAGATATTTCAATGAATCTATAATGCCGATGTCTGAGGCTCCTACTGAAAGATTCAGCCCAAGCCCAAATATAAAAATGATCAGTGCAATGATGAACATCATCAGTCTTGATGATGAGCGCCGTTTGGCTGAATGATACAACAGTCTCACTTCCTTACTGCGTCTGGTTGCAAAAACGAAGAAGCAAGGATTTCCCCTCGCTTCTCATTTGTCCTATTTATTATACACTTTTGTAAGCACATCTTTGGCGCTTGTTTCACTAGACTTGATGCCTCTGAATCTTGTCCAGGTGTCACGGTCCGCATCATAGACTTGTCCATTTTTCACTGCTTTGAGATTTTTCCAGAGCGGGTTCGTTTTCCACTCGTCTACAATGGTCTTGCCTTCGTTGGCTGAGATGAACAAAATATCAGGATCGATTTTGCTCAATTGCTCGAGGCTGACCTCTTGATAGGCGTTATCTGACTTCACAGCGTGTGTAAAGCCGAGCATTTTAAAGATTTCTCCGTCATAGGATGATGATGTATGAAGCTGGAAGGAATCCGCTCTTGCAACGCCGAGAACGATGTTGCGGTTTTCATCTTTCGGAAGTTCGGCTTTTAGACCATTGATGACTTTGTTGTGCTCGGCAAGCTTTTCTTTTCCTTCATCTTCTTTATTTAATGCTTTTGCAATGGTTGTAAAGCTGTCGATTGTTTCGTCATATGTCGCTTCACGGCTTTTTAATTCAATCGTCGGGGCGATTTGTTTCAGTTGTTTATAAATGTTTTTATGGCGCTCAGCGTCAGCGATGATTAAATCAGGCTTCAAGGAACTGATGACCTCAAGATTTGGTTCGCTGCGTGTGCCTACAGATGTGTAATCAATGGAGCTGCCGACAAGCTTTTTAATCATATCTTTTTTGTTGTCATCGGCGATGCCCACCGGCGTAATGCCGAGATTGTGAACGGCATCCAAGAATGAAAGCTCAAGCACAACCACCCGCTTAGGTGTGCCGCTTATTGTCGTTTTTCCTTCTTCGTCATGGATTACTCTGGAATCCTTAGACTTGCTTTCGCTGCTCTCGTTGTTATTCTGGCTTGATGAACAGCCGGATACAATGAGGCAGGCAAGCAATAAAACACTCATGATGGCAATCAGCTTGTTAGAATAGGTGCGCATGTCATTCTTCCTTTTTTTAGATTTAGTAATGAGAATCATTATCACATGTAACACTATAATAGCATGGCTTACCATGTCAATATTTTTTTAGTAAAGAAAGCTGCGTTTTTACTGCTTTCTCATGAAAGCATCATCAGACACAAATAAGTGGTATGCAGCGTTACCGTGTCTTCGAGACAAAAACGCATGGGCGTTGGCTTTAGAGGTTTCGAACATATCAGCAGTGACATATGGGAGGAGAGTGTTGAGATAACCGGACAATTTCTTTTCTATTTCGTCCGCAAGCGCAAACTCAATATCGCCGATATTCATAATAATCGAGAAAACAAAGTCGATATCGATATCAAAATGCTCCTCGGCAAAAACCGCAAGCTCGTGAATTCCTGGTGAACATCCGGCACGCTTATGGAAAATCTGTTTGACTAAATCACTTACAATCCAAGCATTGTATTGCTGTTCTGGTGAAAAGTATTGCATTAGACATACCTCCTGCTCGTACGGATAAAGGCAGCAATTCATGGTCGTGTGCTCCGTGCAGCGGCTTCTCTTTGATTTTGATTTTTCTGAAAATAGGTTCCGTTCCTATCACTTTACCATGGACGGAAAATAAATAGCTACTACCATTCTTCCTGTTTTTCTCTTCAATGTTCTGGAATCTGTTTCAGGTAAAGACGAACGGGTATGAAGGAAATATAGAAAACAAGAAGGAGGAATATCGAAATGAAACCAGTTGTAAAAGAGTATACAAATGACGAACAGCTCATGAAGGATGTAGAGGAATTACAGCAAATGGGTGTGGCGAAAGAGGATGTATACGTCTTAGCTCACGACGATGACAGAACGGAACGCCTGGCTGACAACACGAACGCCAACACGATCGGAGCCAAAGAAACAGGTTTCAAGCACGCGGTCGGAAATATCTTTAATAAAAAAGGAGACGAGCTCCGCAATAAAATTCACGAAATCGGTTTTTCTGAAGATGAAGCCGCTCAGTTTGAAAAACGCTTAGATGAAGGAAAGGTGCTTCTCTTTGTGACAGATAACGAAAAAGTGAAATCTTGGGCATGAAGCAGGGAAAAAACCAAAAGGCCAATGTCGGCCTTTTGGTTTTTTTGCGGTCTTTGCGGTGGTATTTTGCAGAATGCCGCAATAGGATAGCGGAACATTTTCGGTTCTGGATGTCCCTCCATTTGCTATTATATTTTTGTGATAAATTGGAATAAAATCTCACAAAATAGAAAATGGGGGTACATAGTGAATGAAAAAAGTGATGTTAGCTACGGCTCTGTTTTTAGGATTGACTCCAGCTGGCGCGAATGCAGCTGATTTAGGCCACCAGACGTTGGGCTCCAATGATGGCTGGGGCGCGTACTCGACGGGCACGACAGGCGGATCAAAAGCATCGTCCTCAAATGTGTATACCGTCAGCAACAGAAACCAGCTTGTCTCGGCATTAGGGAAGGAAACGAACACAACGCCAAAAATCATTTATATCAAGGGAACGATTGACATGAACGTGGATGACAATCTGAAGCCGCTTGGTCTAAATGACTATAAAGATCCGGAGTATGATTTGGACAAATATTTGAAAGCCTATGATCCTAGCACATGGGGCAAAAAAGAGCCGTCGGGCACACAAGAAGAAGCGAGAGCACGCTCTCAGAAAAACCAAAAAGCACGGGTCATGGTGGATATTCCTGCAAACACGACGATCGTCGGTTCAGGGACTAACGCTAAAGTCGTGGGCGGAAACTTCCAAATCAAGAGTGATAACGTCATTATCCGCAACATTGAATTCCAGGATGCCTATGACTATTTTCCGCAATGGGATCCGACTGACGGAAGCTCAGGGAACTGGAACTCACAATACGATAATATCACGATAAATGGCGGCACACACATCTGGATTGATCACTGTACATTTAATGACGGCTCGCGCCCGGACAGCACATCACCGAAATATTATGGAAGAGAATATCAGCACCATGACGGCCAAACGGATGCTTCCAACGGCGCTAACTATATCACGATGTCTTACAACTATTATCACGATCATGATAAAAGCTCCATTTTCGGATCAAGTGACAGCAAAACCTCTGATGACGGCAAATTAAAAATTACGCTGCATCATAACCGCTATAAAAATATTGTCCAGCGCGCGCCGAGAGTCCGCTTCGGGCAAGTGCACGTATACAACAACTATTATGAAGGAAGCACAAGCTCTTCAAGTTATCCTTTCAGCTATGCATGGGGAATTGGAAAGTCATCTAAAATCTATGCCCAAAACAATGTCATTGACGTACCGGGACTGTCACCTGCTAAAACGATCAGCGTATTCAGCGGGGGAACGGCTTTATATGACTCCGGCACGTTGCTTAACGGCACACAGATCAATGCATCAGCTGCAAACGGGCTGAGCTCTTCTGTCGGCTGGACGCCGTCTCTGCATGGATCGATTGATGCTTCTGCTAATGTGAAATCAAATGTTATAAATCAAGCGGGTGCGGGTAAATTAAATTAAGAAAGTGAAAAACACAAAGGGTGCTAACCTTTGTGTTTTTTAATTAATTAAAATGTTTATTAACTTAGTTAAGGAGTAGAATGGGAAAGGGGATCGGAAAACAAGTATATAGGAGGAGACCTATTTATGGCTTCAGAAAAAGACGCAGGAAAACAGTCAGCAGTAAAGCTTGTTCCATTGCTTATTACTGTCGCTGTGGGACTAATCATCTGGTTTATTCCCGCTCCGTCCGGACTTGAACCTAAAGCTTGGCATTTGTTTGCGATCTTTGTCGCGACAATTATCGGCTTTATCTCCAAGCCCTTGCCAATGGGTGCAATTGCAATTTTTGCATTGGCGGTTACTGCACTAACTGGAACACTATCCATTGAGGATACATTAAGCGGATTCGGGAATAAGACCATTTGGCTTATCGTTATCGCATTCTTTATTTCCCGGGGATTTATCAAAACCGGGCTCGGTGCGAGAATTTCGTATGTATTCGTTCAGAAATTCGGGAAAAAAACCCTTGGACTTTCTTATTCACTGCTATTCAGTGATTTAATACTTTCACCTGCTATTCCAAGTAATACAGCGCGTGCAGGAGGCATTATATTTCCTATTATCAGATCATTATCCGAAACATTCGGATCAAGCCCGGCAAATGGAACAGAGAGAAAAATCGGTGCATTCTTATTAAAAACCGGTTTTCAGGGGAATCTGATCACATCTGCTATGTTCCTGACAGCGATGGCGGCGAACCCGTTGATTGCCAAGCTGGCCCATGATGTCGCAGGGGTGGACTTAACATGGACAAGCTGGGCAATTGCCGCGATTGTACCGGGACTTGTAAGCTTAATCATCACGCCGCTTGTGATTTACAAACTGTATCCGCCGGAAATCAAAGAAACACCGGATGCAGCGAAAATCGCAACAGAGAAACTGAAAGAAATGGGACCGTTCAAAAAATCAGAACTTTCCATGGTTATCGTGTTTCTTTTAGTGCTTGTGCTGTGGATTTTTGGCGGCAGCTTCAACATCGACGCAACCACAACCGCATTGATCGGTTTGGCCGTTCTCTTATTATCACAGGTTCTGACTTGGGATGATATCAAAAAGGAACAGGGCGCTTGGGATACGCTCACTTGGTTTGCGGCGCTTGTCATGCTGGCCAACTTCCTGAATGAATTAGGCATGGTGTCTTGGTTCAGTAACGCCATGAAATCATCAGTATCAGGATTCTCTTGGATTGTAGCATTCTTAATCCTAATTGTTGTGTATTTCTATTCACACTATTTCTTTGCGAGTGCGACGGCACACATTAGTGCGATGTATTCTGCATTTTTGGCTGTCGTCGTGGCAGCGGGCGCACCGCCGCTTTTAGCAGCGCTGAGTCTCGCGTTCTTCAGTAACCTGTTCGGGTCAACGACCCACTACGGTTCTGGAGCGGCTCCGGTCTTCTTCGGAGCAGGCTACATTCCGCAAGGCAAATGGTGGTCCATCGGATTTATCCTGTCGATTGTTCATATCATCGTATGGCTTGTAATCGGCGGATTATGGTGGAAAGTATTAGGAATATGGTAGAAAGAAAAAGGCAGACGCGGTCTGCCTTTTTTTATTTACACTCCTTCGTAAGAAAATGGATTTTGAAAAATAAGAAAATTTCCTGTGAAAAATGGTATGATCTAGGTAGAAAGGACGGCTGGTGCTGTGGTGAAAAAGCGGTTCCATTTTTCCCTGCAAACAAAAATAATGGGGCTGATTGCGGCTCTGCTGGTCTTTGTCATTGGTGTGCTGACCATTACGTTAGCCGTTCAGCATACACAGGGAGAACGGAGACAGGCAGAGCAGCTGGCGGTTCAAACGGCGAGAACCATTTCCTATATGCCGCCAGCTAAAGAGCTCATTGAAAGAAAAGGCGGACATGCGGCTGAGACGCAAGAGGTCATTGAACAAATGAAAGAACAGACTGGCGCGTTTGCCATTTATGTTTTGGACGAAAAAGGAGACATTCGCAGCGCCTCTGGAAAAAGCGGATTAAAGAAACTGGAGCGCAGCAGAGAAATTTTGTTTGGCGGCTCACATGTTTCTGAAACAAAAGCGGATGGACGAAGAGTGATCAGAGGGAGCGCGCCGATTATAAAAGAACAGAAGGGATATAGCCAAGTGATTGGCAGCGTGTCTGTTGATTTTCTGCAAACGGAGACAGAGCAAAGCATCAAAAAACATTTAAGAAATTTGAGCGTGATTGCTGTGCTTGTGCTGCTGCTCGGATTTGCCGGCGCCGCCGTGCTGGCCAAAAGCATCAGAAAGGATACGCTTGGGCTTGAACCGCATGAGATCGCGGCTCTATATCGTGAGAGGAACGCAATGCTTTTGGCGATTCGAGAAGGGATCATTGCCACCAATCGTGAAGGCATCGTCACCATGATGAACGTGTCGGCGGCCGAGATGTTAAAGCTGCCCGAGCCTGTGATCCATCTTCCTATAGATGACGTCATGCCGGGAGCAGGGCTGATATCTGTGCTTGAACAAGGAGAAATGCTGCCGAACCAGGAGATAAGCGTCAACGATCAAGTGTTTATTATCAATACGAAAGTGATGAATCAAGGCGGGCAGGCGTATGGGATTGTCGTCAGCTTCAGGGAGAAAACAGAGCTGAAGAAGCTGATTGACACATTGACAGAGGTTCGCAAATATTCTGAGGATCTCAGGGCGCAGACTCATGAATTTTCAAATAAGCTTTATGCGATTTTAGGGCTGCTTGAACTTGGGGAGTATGATGAAGCCATTGATCTGATTAAAGAGGAATATGCGATACAAAATGAACAGCATGATCTTTTATTCCATAACATTCATTCGCAGCAGGTGCAGGCCATTTTGTTAGGGAAAATAAGCAAGGCATCGGAAAAGAAGGTCAAGCTGGTTATTGATGAGAACAGCTCACTCGCGCCTCTTCCTGCACATATCGGCTTGTCCCATCTTATTACGATCATTGGCAATTTAATTGATAACGCTTTCGAAGCTGTAGCGGAGCAAAGCGTGAAGGAAGTTTTGTTTTTTATCACGGATATGGGCCATGACATTGTCATTGAAGTATCAGATACAGGGCCCGGTGTGCCGCCAGATAAGATGGAAGAAGTGTTTGAGAGAGGCTATTCTTCAAAGGGGATGAAGAGAGGCTATGGTCTAGCCAATGTGAAAGACTCAGTTCGTGAATTGGGCGGCTGGATCGAACTGTCGAATCAAAAAACTGGCGGAGCGGTATTCACTGTGTTTATACCGAAGGAGAAACAAGGGGGGAATCCATTTGATTCACATCGCGATTGCGGAGGATGATTTTCGAGTTGCGCAAATCCATGAGAGATTGATTAAACAGCTTGATGGATTCAAGATTATCGGCAAGGCGGCTAACGCAAAAGAGACAATGGCGCTTTTGAAGGAAAACAAGGCTGATTTGCTTCTGCTGGATATTTATATGCCGGACGAGCTTGGGACCGCGTTGATTCCTGAAATACGAATCCGATTTCCTGAAGTGGACATTATGATTATCACAGCGGCAACAGAAACCCGTCATTTGCAGGAAGCGCTAAGGGCGGGGATTGCCCACTATTTGATCAAACCCGTAACGGCTGACAAGTTCAGGCAGGTGTTGCTTCAGTATAAAGAAAAAAGGAAGCTGCTCATGTCTCAGCCGGAGGTCAGCCAGTCCATGATCGATCATATTTTTGGGAATGGTGTGAAGACAGCTTTGCCGGCAGAGGATTTGCCGACTGGCATTAATTCGATTACATTGCGAAAAATTAAGGAAGCGCTTCAGACTGCGTCAGAAGGATTGACAGCGGAGGAACTTGGGGAAAAAATGGGGGCGTCACGAACAACTGCCCGCCGTTATGCCGAGTACCTTGTGTCAAAGGAAGAAGCAAGAGCCGAGCTTGAATACGGGATTATCGGCAGGCCGGAGAGAAAATATTATTTGGCGGCGGATTAGATATGAAAAAATCTATAATATTATTGATTCTTCTATTGATCTTTATGCAGGGTGATATTAGGCAGGCGGCTGCGCCGCACCTGCCGGACGGGCCGATAGAAATTGTCGTCCCCGCCGAACCTTCTGGCGGCTGGGATGTCACAGCGCAGGCGATCCAATCAGTTTTGAGGCAGAAGCAGATCGTAAAGGGTGATGTTCATATCGTCTATAAACCCGGCGGCGGGGGAGAGAAAGGCTGGAAATATGTCAACAAAAGCAGCAAACAAACCATCAGCATGACGTCCAGCCTAATATTGAGCAATGATCTTCTCGGGCAAAGCAAATTAAAAATGGCCGATTTTACTCCGCTCGCCATTCTCTCCAAGGAATGGCAGACGGTTGCATTGCCAAAAGGATCAGCGTTAACAAATGGCAAGGATGTGCTGAATGAGATCACCATGCATCCCGGCAAGGTGAGAATTGGCTTTGCCCCGGGGTTTGGCAATGATGATCAGCTCTCGTTCGTCAGAGCGGCAGATATGTACGGCATTGACCCGTTTGACATTCAATTCTCACAGTATGACAGCAGTGAACAGCTCATTCAGGCGCTGATCAGACATGAGATAGAAGCGGCTTCCATGACACTTTCTGAAGCGAAACCATATGAACGAAACGGCGATATCACGTTAGCCGCTGTAACGTCTGATAAAAGACTTCCCGGTTTTCCAAATGTACCGACGTGGAAGGAGCAGGGAATCCCGTTTGTTTTTTCTCATTGGAGAGGGATTTTGGGCCCGAAAAATATGTCTGAGGAAGAGATTTCTTACTGGGATCAAGCGCTAAAGAAGGTCACCTCCTCACCTGAATGGAAGCGGAAAATAAACGAACAGGACTGGGAAAGTTTTTATTTGAACAGCAGGGAAACGAAACGGTTTTTAGAAGAGCAATCTGCTTTTTATCAAAGCATCATGACAGGAAATTAAGATCCCGGCATCCCGGGATTTTTTTCATGCCGAAAATTGATCAAAAAGAACAAAACGGTTTTAAAAAATTAAAAATACAAAAAAACCAAATTATTTACTTGCGGTTGGTTTTCCCATACGATGGCAAAAAGGCAAGACAAAAAGGGGAGTAAGGGAGAAAAAAATGTAAGCGGATTCATTTAAGGGGGAATGGATGTGTTAGCAATCTTAGGCTTTCTCATGATGCTTGTGTTTATGGCATTGATCATGACAAAACGGCTTTCTGTTTTAACAGCATTAGTTTTGACGCCGATTGTGTTTGCGCTTATCGCCGGATTTGGATTTACTGAAGTTGGGGACATGATGATTTCGGGGATTCAGCAAGTCGCGCCGACTGCGGTCATGATTATGTTTGCGATCTTATATTTTGGAATTATGATTGATACAGGCCTGTTTGATCCAATGGTTGGCAAAATTTTAAGCATGGTCAAAGGAGACCCTTTAAAAATTGTTGTCGGGACAGCGGTTCTTACAATGCTCGTCGCCTTGGACGGAGATGGCTCGACAACGTACATGATTACGACAAGCGCCATGCTTCCTCTCTATTTGCTGCTAGGCATCCGGCCAATTATCTTGGCAGGAATCGCGGGAGTCGGCATGGGAATCATGAACACAATTCCATGGGGCGGTGCGACGCCGAGGGCGGCGAGTGCGCTGGGGGTTGATCCAGCTGAGCTTACAGGGCCGATGATTCCTGTCATTGCAAGCGGGATGCTTTGTATGGTGGCGGTTGCGTATGTGCTTGGAAAAGCGGAACGAAAGCGCCTTGGTGTGATTGAACTGAAACAGCCGGCCAATGCCAATGAACCGGCTGCTGCGGTTGAAGATGAGTGGAAGCGGCCGAAGCTTTGGTGGTTCAATTTATTATTAACGCTTTCTTTAATAGGATGTTTAGTATCGGGTAAAGTCAGTTTAACCGTACTGTTTGTCATTGCGTTTTGTATTGCGCTGATTGTGAATTATCCCAATCTCGAGCATCAGAGACAGCGCATCGCGGCGCATTCCAGCAATGTGCTGGCTATCGGTTCAATGATTTTTGCCGCGGGGGTGTTCACGGGGATTTTGACAGGCACGAAAATGGTTGATGAAATGGCGATCTCGCTCGTGTCCATGATACCGGAACAAATGGGCGGATTGATCCCGGCGATTGTTGCCTTAACAAGCGGCATTTTTACATTCTTGATGCCGAATGACGCGTATTTCTACGGGGTGCTGCCGATTTTATCAGAAACAGCTGTCGCATACGGTGTGGATAAAGTGGAAATTGCCAGAGCCTCTATTATCGGCCAGCCAATTCATATGCTGAGTCCGCTTGTGCCATCCACTCATTTGCTTGTCGGGCTTGTCGGGGTTTCTATTGACGACCACCAAAAATTCGCATTGAAATGGGCGGTTCTCGCAGTGATCGTCATGACGGCTATCGCTCTATTGATCGGTGCGATCTCTATTTCCGTATGATAATTCAGGCGTAATGACACACACTAACGGCATACAACATTCCGGAGGTGTCATTATGAGTGATCCTTATATGCCGCTGACTTCAGTCAGAAGCGGAACGGGGTTCGAAGCGGCAAGAGGGGTGCACGGCCTGACTGTGCAAATTGCGAATGTCTATTTTATTCAGCTGCCTTCTGAACCTCACTCATTTGTTTTAATTGATGCCGGCATGCCCCAATCAGCCGGCATGATTGTCAATGAAGCCAAACAAAGATTCGGTGAAGGGTTTCAGCTGAAGGCGATTATCCTCACACACGGGCACTTTGACCATATTGGGGCAATCGAAGAGATCCTTGAGCATTGGGATGTACCTGTTTATGTCCATTCTCGGGAAATGCCTTATGTAACAGGTAAAGAGGAGTATCCTCCGGCTCGTCCTGACAGCAAGAGCGGGCTGGTCGCCAAGCTGTCGCCGCTGTTTCCGCGGCATTCCATCGATATTTCCTCACATGTACATGAACTGCCGGAAGACGGCTCAGTTCCATTTCTTGACGAGTGGATGTGGATCGCGACACCGGGACACACGCCGGGCCATATTTCGTTATTCCGCGATGACGGCCGCGTGCTTGTGGCAGGTGATGCTGTTATTACGGTGGAACAAGAGAAAATGGCTGACGTCTTGATTCAAAAACAGGAGCTTCACGGGCCGCCGGCTTATTTCACGCCTGACACAGAGACGGCCGCAGAGTCCATTCTGAAGCTGGCCGCTCTTGAACCTGAAGCGTTATTGACCGGGCATGGCATACCGATGACCGGCAAAAACTTTCGAAGTGACTTAACTGTATTGGCAAATCGGTTATCGTCTATTTGACACCCGTACAACGCGGGTGTTTTTTATTGTTTTCCAGGAAGTTGCAGAAAAATCATTTGTCTTGCCGCTTAAAAACGATACAATGAAAAGCATGAAGTGATGTGAAGGGGAGAGTTTGTTGGAAGAAAAAGAAATACTCTGGAACGAAGCGAAAGCGTTTATTGCCGCATGCTATCAGGAATTGGGAAAGGAGGAGGAAGTGAAAGACCGTCTCAAGGACATTAAAAGTGAAATTGACCTGACCGGAAGCTATGTACATACGAAGGAAGAGCTAGAGCACGGAGCGAAAATGGCTTGGAGAAACAGCAACCGCTGCATCGGCAGATTGTTCTGGAATTCGCTGAATGTTATCGACAGACGAGACGTCCGGACGAAGGAGGAAGTGCGTGACGCCCTCTTTCACCATATTGAAACCGCCACCAATAACGGGAAGATCAGGCCGACCATTACGATTTTCCCTCCGGAAGAGAAGGGTGAAAAGCAAGTCGAGATCTGGAATCATCAGCTGATCCGGTACGCTGGATATGAGTCAGGCGGAGAAAGAATCGGCGACCCGGCTTCCTGTTCCCTGACAGCAGCCTGCGAAGAGCTCGGCTGGCGCGGAGAGCGAACAGATTTTGACCTGCTGCCGCTCATTTTTCGCATGAAAGGCGACAAACAGCCGGTCTGGTATGAGCTGCCGCGTTCACTTGTGATCGAGGTTCCAATCACACATCCTGACATCGATGCGTTTTCTGACTTGGAGCTGAAGTGGTACGGCGTGCCTATCATTTCTGATATGAAGCTTGAGGTTGGAGGCATTCATTATAATGCCGCACCGTTTAACGGCTGGTATATGGGCACGGAGATCGGGGCGAGAAACCTCGCAGATGAAAAGCGGTACGACAAGCTCAAAAAAGTAGCGTCCGTGATCGGCATCGCCGCTGATTACAATACCGATTTATGGAAGGATCAAGCGCTAGTTGAATTGAATAAAGCTGTGCTGCACTCCTATAAAAAGCAGGGTGTCAGCATCGTTGACCATCATACAGCGGCAAGCCAGTTTAAACGGTTTGAAGAACAGGAGGAAGAAGCGGGCAGAAAGCTGACGGGGGACTGGACGTGGCTGATTCCGCCAATTTCACCCGCTGCCACTCATATCTTCCACCGCTCCTATGATAACTCAATTGTAAAGCCGAACTACTTTTATCAAGATAAGCCTTACGAGTAAACAATAGAAAATCGATGATGGCCTTCAAGGCTGCGGGATTCAGTGACAATGATGTCGGTAACCTTTGAGAAAGGGCTTCCGTTCTTTACAGCCTCAACAAACGATTGCAGGGCGTTGTCCGGACCCTCTGCCAAAATCTCGACACGCCCGTCATCACGGTTTTTGACCCAGCCGGCCAGTTTTCGTTTATCAGCTTCCATTTGAACAAAATAGCGAAAGCCCACACCCTGAACCCGGCCGTCTACAATGATTCGGTATTGAAGCATGTAAAAACCACCTTTTCTTTTTATGATAATCAATTATTTTACAGCCTGTAAAGGGGATGTGTTCAAGCTTGATGAAGCTGTTGTTCAGGTTAGCCAGCCGTGCCAGCCATGTGTAAAGCGGCGACGAAGTTTGGCGTGAAAGAAATGGTGCTGAAGGTCCAGCAAACAGGCTATACAGGTTATTATTTTCGCGTGCTGGAGGAGGGCAGGGTGTCACCAGGCGCCAAGCTTGAATTGCTGTCCAGAGGAGAGAAGGGCATATCCGTCCAGTTCGTCAACCGCATCAACTACCATGATGCAAAAAATCTCGCTATTGAACGGATTTTAAGTGAGGCTGCACTATCGGAAAGCTGGAGAGCGTCCTTTATGAAAAAAAAGGACAGGAGGCTGCCGGTTGAATAGAAAAAAGCCGCGCATCTTAACGTGCGCGGCTTTGCCATATTTAAGATTGTTTTTTCTTTGCTTCAAGCAGGTTAGCAAGAAAATAGGTTTTATAGCTTTGAAGCTTTCTTCCCTCATGGTGCGTGATTCCCTGCTTTTTTAGTTCTGCCACATACCAGCCTTTACTGCCGTAATGCATGTCAGAAAACTCCTTTCCCTATCTGATTTCGAAACGATTGGCATTGTAACATCTATAAAAAGATGCTGAAAAGAGATGTTGGGAAAACTGAGTCTTTCGCACTAGATATGCGAATGTTCTTCTGTATGTATATGCGGAGCAAAAGCCGAATATGATTTAATGGCCGGTCAATTTGAGCATGACAACGCCAAATGTCATAATGGCGAAAACAATGCCGATATATGTGAGCATCCCGTTTTTTTTCTTTACGCCGTAAACGGTCACTATGATGCCTTCAATGAAAAAAATGATGCCGAAAATCATAAACCACATGCAGATAGAGGCTCCTTTCACAGACATAATAGTAGTGTAGCATATCTGGAAGAGCCGGGCTGTGACAATATCAAGAAAGCCGGGCGCATATATCGCCCGGCTCATGTTTTATTGTTTATCAACCAATTTGACCAGAAGCTGTGCCAAATGTTTTTTCTCATCTTCGTCCGCAACGCTCCAAAGCTCTTGCAGCAGCATTTCTTCACCGTTTTGCGGCTTTTCATGCTTTGCGAGGTAGTCTCCCAGGATCGCAGCGCTTTTTACAAGCTTGCCGTCATCCAATCCCAGCTTTTTGCCTCGGTTGACTTGTTTTTTCAGGTAGCCTTTAAATTCCTCAAAGTCTTTTAAAATGTCTTCTTTTATTGTGCCATGCATCGCGTTCATTTCGTTTTCAATTTGGATTTTTTCTTGATCTCTGTTCATTGCAAGACCTCCTCGTGCAGAATAATGATGTTTTACCTGCTATTGGAGGAGGTTAAACCTGCCGGAAGCCCGGAATGTGTTTTACAGTTTCGTCAGGATAATCGGTTCATCTTTTGTGATGACGATCGTGTGTTCAACTTGGGCAACCATGCTTTTATCCGGCGTCTTGAACGTCCAGCCGTCTCCAGCTTCAACAATCGTTTCTGCTTTCGTTGAAATAAATGGTTCAAGCGCGATGACTGTGCCATTTTTGAACAGCGCGTTATCAAACGGATCATAATAGTTCATGATGTGGTTCGGCGCTTCATGCAGGCTTCGGCCGATTCCGTGGCCGGTCAGGGTCTTGATGACGGTAAAGCCTTGAGAGCGTGCTTCATGATATACGGCTTTTCCGATCTGGTTTTGGCGCTTGCCCGCTTTTGCCTGCTGAAGCCCCTTTTGAAAAGCGTTTTCCGCGCATTGGCAAAGCTTATGAAGGCGTTCTTCTCCTTCACCGAGCACAAATGAGATGCCTGTGTCAGAATAGAACCCGCCAAATTCAGCGGAGATGTCGATGTTGACAAGATCCCCTGCTTTTAAAATTTTTGATGTGCTTGGTATGCCGTGAGCCACTTCATCATTTACGCTGATGCATGTCACACCTGGAAAATCGTATTCCTTCTCAGGAGCTGAAACGGCGCCATGCTCATCAAGCACAGCTTTTCCGATAAGGTCAAGGTCTTTTGTGCTCATGCCGGGCTCTGCTTTTCGCTTCATTTCTTCACGCGCAAGCGCGACGATTCTTCCGATTTTTTTCAGGCCTTCTAATTCTTGATCGTTTGTTACAATCATCTGTCATTCCCGCTTTCTTTTTAAATAATCTAGTTTAAGCTTACCACAACTGTCTTAAAAATAGGAAACACACGGACCTGGGAAAAAAGAAATGCCTTGGGAAAATTGGTATAGATCACTAGATATCTTATATGGTATATTTGAAAAAAAAGGGTATGAGGGGGATGGGTATGCTTTCATTTTTACAAAAACTCGGGAAGTCATTTATGCTTCCGATTGCGGTTCTGCCTGCGGTTGGAATCATCCTTGCGCTTGGCAGAGAGGATGTATTTAATATCCCGTTTGTCTATCAAGCGGGGACGGCGGTTTTTGATCATCTGCCGCTTATTTTTGCGATCGGAATTGCCATCGGCATTTCGAAGGACAGCAATGGGGCCGCGGGTTTATCAGGGGCGATATCGTATCTGATGCTTGACGCGGCGACAAAGACAATTGACAAAACAAATAACATGGCGGTGTTTGGGGGAATTATTGCCGGTTTAATTGCCGGTTACACCTATAACCGCTTCAAGGAAACAAAGCTGCCAGAGTATCTCGGATTCTTCAGCGGAAGACGGCTTGTGCCGATTATAACTGCCATCATTACGATCATTTTAGCCGGCATATTCGGAGTGGTCTGGCCGCCGATTCAATCGTGCATTAACGCGTTTGGAGAGTGGATGCTGGGACTCGGCGGCATCGGAGCGGGCATATTCGGCCTTTTCAACAGGCTGTTAATTCCGCTTGGCCTTCACCACGTGCTGAACAATATTTTCTGGTTCCAATTCGGAGAATATAATGGAGTGACAGGAGATTTGGCGCGCTTTTTCGCAAAAGATCCGACAGCAGGCACATATATGACAGGATTCTTTCCAATCATGATGTTCGGTCTTCCGGCGGCGTGTCTGGCTATGGTTGTGACTGCGAAGCCGTCAAAACGGAAAGCGACGGCGGGCATGATGATTGGGTTCGCTTTAACGGCGTTTATCACAGGGATTACGGAGCCGATTGAGTTTGCATTTATGTTTTTGTCTCCGCTTTTATACGTTGTTCACGCGATCTTAACCGGGTTATCTTTATTTATCGTCAACTGGCTCGGCATCCGCTCAGGCTTCTCTTTTTCAGCCGGAGCTATCGATTATGTGCTCAGCTACGGAATCGCAGAAAAACCGCTGCTTCTGCTTTTGGTAGGTTTATGCTATGCGGCAGTATACTTTATCGTGTTTTATGTACTGATTAAGGCATTGAATTTAAAAACGCCGGGACGGGAAGACGACGATGTGGATGAAGTGCTTGATGAAAATACTGTTCAGGATGTAAATGAAAACATCATGCTGAAAGGGCTCGGCGGAAAAGAAAATCTTCAAACCATTGATCATTGCGCAACAAGGCTGCGATTGACTGTGAAGGATACCGCTTTGGTGGATGAAGCGCTTTTGAAGAAAGCAGGCGCAAAAGGGGTTGTCAAGTCTGGCGGGCAATCGCTTCAAGTCATTATTGGGCCGAATGTGGAATTTGCAGCGGAGGAATTGAGAGCTGCTGTCAAATAAAAAAGCGGAGAGGGCAACCTCTCCGCTTTTTCTTATTTATCTTCGTTATCCGTTGACGTTTCGGAAGAATCTTCGTCATGTTTTGTGTAATCATAATCAGAAGGATTCACCTTCTTAAAACCTTTCGGCTCGTAGAACCGCAGCAGGTCTCCGTTTATGATTTTATCGGACATTTCAAGTTCCTTCTTGACGAGTGAGTCTTCTGACTTGTCGACTTCGGATTCATCGAGTTCTTTGCCGGTTTTCGTATCGTAATACTTACCGGATATTTTCGTGTACTTCGGTGAAATAAAGTCTCCGTTTCGGAACGGAATCACTTCACGGTGTTCTTTCGATAAAATATCAGACCCGGACATCAGATAGTCTTTCGTATCCACTCCGAGCAAATGCAGAATGGTAGGAGCCACATCGACGTCTCCGGCATATTTATGAACCTTCTCGCCCTTCACGCCGGCAGCGTGGATAAAGAGCGGCACCCGTTGAAGCTGGGCATTGTCGTAATCAGTGATTTCATCTTTGCCAAGCACTTTCGCCATCGCTTTATTGTGGTTTTCAGAGATGCCGTAGTGGTCTCCGTACATCACAATAATCGATTTATCATATAACCCGTCTTTTTTCAGGTCATTGAAGAACTGTTCAATGGACTGATCAAGGTAATGGGCTGACTGGAAGTAGTTATCGACGACAGAGTCACCAAAGTCTCCAGCCGGGAAGTCTGTATCCCCCTCATCCATTCCGAATGGGAAGTGGTTGGACAGGGTAATGAACTTCGTATAGAACGGCTGCGGCAGGCTTTCCAGCAGCGGCATTGATTCTTTGAAGAACGGTTTGTCTTTCATGCCGTAGTTTTTCGTGTTTTCTTCGTTCATGTCATAGTAGGCAGAATCAAAGAATTTATCAATGCCTTCCGCTTTGTACATTTCGTTACGGTTCCAGAACGTCTGCGTGTTTCCGTGGAACGCGGCAGATGTGTAATTCTTAGACTTCAGAATCGCCGGAACGGATTGCAGCGTGTTTTGCGCTTTGTTTACGAAAACTGAACCTTGAGCCAGCGGGTACAGAGAGTTTTCCATCATAAATTCAGCATCAGATGTTTTACCTTGTCCCGTTTGGTGGAAAAAGTTATCAAAGTAGAACGTTTCGTTATCATGAGCCAGTTTATTTAAGAACGGTGTCACTTCTTTGCCGTCAATTTTATAGTCGATGATAAATGACTGCAAAGATTCAAGTGAAACGTAAATGACGTTTTTTCCTTCCGCTTTGCCGAAATACACGTTATTCGGCACATCGTAATTGGCTTTCATATAGTTTTCTACGTCCGTCACGTCGCTGGAATCGGCAAGCGCGCGCTGGCTGTTGGACTTGATATTCTGTACAGCGTCATAAATTGTGAAATTGTATGTTCCCAAGTATTTCACAAGATAGTTCCGGTCGAATGATCTTGTCAGCAATTCAGGACGGTCTGATTCCGCAACTGCCAGGTTGATCAAGAACACCAGAATTGAAGACGCTAGAATAATTCGGAACGATTTTTTGCTTGACGTTTCGACAGGCTTGTTCACTTTGATCGCCAAGATGATCAGGATGATCGTGTCGATAAAGTAAAAGGCGTCAGTCGGTCTCATCAGCGAAAATGCGCTGTCACCGAGTTGGCCGCCGTTTGTTTTAGCCTGCATAATGACCGGAATTGTAATAAAATCGTTGAAAAATCTGTAGTACACAATGTTTGCGTACAGTAAAAAAGACATTAAAAAATGAATCACTATAATGGCTGTCCGCTGTAATTTTTTCTTGAACAAGAGTCCAAAGCCAAGAAAGAACAAGCTTGAGCTAAGAGGATTCACAAAAAGCAATATTTTTTGTATCGTGTTGTCTATTCCTAAGTTGAAGTTCAGGACATAACCGACATACGTTTTGATCCATAGCAGGACGACCGCGATGAAGAAGAAGGCCAGTCCTCTTTCTTTTATAAATGTTTTCATTGTTACACTCCTTTTTTCCGATCCAGTTCGAGCGAAACGATAGAAAAAACGAACGTATCCAATATAACACGAATCAGCAGATTAGAAAAGTGAAAATCGTATGATGGAGATAGTGGCGAAAAACGCCGTCGAATCAACGTTTTGCTTTGATATTACCAAATGTAAAACAAGGTATCTTTCTAGAAATAAAGGAATAAAATGGTATGCCGATCATTATATGATAAAATATACGGAATAGATGAAAAGAGGTGGAATGATGGATTTTTCCCATATTGTGTCTGAAGATAAAATTAAGCGCGCCATCAAAGAAGGAGACTTTCAAAACCTCCCGGGAATGGGAAAGCCGCTGCCGAAGGATGACGCGGCACACTTGCCGGAATCGCTGCGCATGGGCTATCGTATTTTGAAAAACGCGGGAATGGCAGAGGACGAGGGCGCGCTCAAAAAAGAGCTTATGACCATCGACCATTTAATCGAAAAGTGCTATGACGAAAAAGAACGCGAGCAATTAATCAGAAAAAAAACTGAAAAGCAATTGCAGCTTGATAAGCTTGTTGACAAAAAAGGCATGTTTTCAAAGCCAACATCCGCTTTTTATAAGAATAAAGTATATGACCGGCTTGGACGAAATAGACCTTCTTCCAGCTGATTTGTCTTGTCTGCAGGATGGCGATTGAGAGAAGCCATCCTTTTTATATTCCAAGTTCTATGTCTAAAGGTTTATGTTTTTTCATCTATGGGAAATGACCCATAAACGAAAAAAGGGTGATGGGATGGAACGACTATTAGAATGGATAGAGCATATATCTGATTGGCTGTGGGGTCCGCCGCTAATCATTCTGCTGACGGGGACTGGGTTGTATTTCACTATTTTGCTGAAAGGTTTTCAATTTCGCTATCCTTTATACATTTTCAAACAGACAATCGGAAGCGTAGGAAAAAAGCCGAAGGGAGAGGGGACGGTCACACCACTCCAGGCATTGACCTCGGCCCTCAGTTCAACGATCGGTGCAGCGAACATTGTCGGTGTGCCCGCCGCTATTATGTTTGGAGGGCCCGGAGCGGTTTTTTGGATGTGGCTTATTGCCTTATTTGCCATGGCGATTAAGTTTTCTGAGAGTGTTCTTGCTGTTCATTACAGAGAAAAAAATGAGCAGGGTGAATTTGTCGGAGGACCGATGTATTACATAACAAAAGGGCTGCGCATGAAATGGCTCGGCGTATTCTTCTCTGTTGCGCTGATTGTGGAGCTGATCCCGAGCATTATGGTTCAGGGAAATTCGGTTTCAGTCTCGCTTGCCGAGACGTTTTCTTTCAATAAAATATACGCAGGAATCGGCATAGCGTTTTTGATCGGGTTAGTGGTGATCGGAGGAGTAAAGCGGATCGGAAAAGTAACAGAGTTTGTCGTGCCCCTTATGGCAGGGGCATACGCGGGAGCCGGTCTCCTGATTGTTCTCATGAATCTATCATCAGTGCCGGCGTTTTTCTCTCTTATCTTTTCAAATGCGTTTACTTCTTCTTCAGCAGTTGGAGGGTTCGCTGGTGCTGCTCTGGCTGAAACCGTTCGCTGGGGATTTGCCCGCGGGCTGTATTCTAATGAAGCCGGAATGGGCACAGCCCCGATTGCACACGCGGCAGCCATGACTGATCACCCTGTGCGGCAAGGGTTTTGGTCTGTGATCGGCATTGTCATTGACACCTTGATCATCTGCACGACCACCGCTTTTGTCGTTCTTGCATCTGGTGTCTGGACAGGGAAGAACGCCTCAAATGATCCGGCAGCACTGACGACGGCTGCATTTCAGCACTATTTTGGTTCTGGAGGAGGGTATTTCGTCTCGGTTTCTCTCGTTTTCTTTGTTATATCGACCATAATGGTTGTCATTTTCTACGGCGTAAAGCAAGCTGAATTTCTGTTCGGGCGGCTGGCAGGACACGTGATTAAATTCGTTTATTTAGCGGCCATTATCATAGGTGCCGCAGGCGGAGCAAAAGCCATTTGGGGCATATTGGATTTAGCATTGGTTTTTATTGTTGTCCCGAATGTGATTGCGATCTTGTTATTGAGCAGAAAGGTAAAAGCGCTGTATACCGAATTCTTTACATCTGAACAGTACTACCTGAAAGATATAAGAAAAACTAAACAGAATCCTGTTTATCCAACAAAAGAAGCTAAAAATTCCTAGTGTTTTGCTTTGGCGCCGAACAACGCTTTGCTTTTTATGATCAAATAAATGAGTAAAGGCAGCAAAAGAGAAATCACTACATTAATGACCGGCTTGATTCTGTTAAAGTCGATTAGCTGATTAGTATTTAAGAAGAACCAAAAGCTGCATACGACTGAGAACATGCCGGTTGGTGTATACATGGCTTTCGGGTCGATTTTTGAGTGTAAAAACGAAAGGCCGTATACCACGATATATAGGGAACCTGCTATCTTTACCATAATGACCGGAATCCAAAAGGCCGCGATGATCAGGTCTGAGCGATCCAGAAAATCCGTAATGCGGATCTGCCTGATTACCATATAAGCAGGATCAAAGAAAGTAGATGTCAGGTTGGGACCAAAGACAGAAATTGAAGAAAATAACATCACGGCCAGCAATAAAGCGCCCAGCAGTATCGCGAAAATGGTGTATTTTAACGGGACGCTCCGGTTTGAGAAGAGAAGCGGAAGGATAATCAATTCCCCCATTGTCCCAAACGAGTAATAGCCTGATTGAAGGTATGGGATTAGACCTTCAAAAACAGGCGTCAAGTTTTGAAGCTCAATTTGTGTGGCCAGCGTAAATGGAAGCAACAAGACCAGGATGCCGAATGGAAATAGGAATATCTGCGCCATTCTGGTCAATGTTTCTTTTCCCTCTCTGGCAATACAGATCGCCACAAATATAATAACACCGCCAAGAACAGCCATTGGTGTTCTCGGGAGAAATAAAATGTTAATCAAATTGATGAAAAAACGTATATCATGAGCATTGATTAACAGGAAATACAAAGAAAACAGTAAAATGATAATCCGGCCTGCGATTGGTGAGGAATCGCTCAGCAGCTCATAGATATTTTCATCCTGATGCTTTTTCATCAGCCTATGCATGAGCCAGAGTGCCGGAATCACGATGACAACGCCGAGGATGTAGCTGTGCCAGGCATTTTGTTTTGCTGATTCGATCATGAGAATCGGAGCATGCTTTAATCCGACCGCTAACGTATACAGTGCTCCGAAAAATAATCCTTGGTATGCAGAGGTCTTGTCCATAAAGCACATCCTTTCTGTCATGTTCAAAACGGAATATATTTAAACAGGTGCCCCAGCCGCGGAAGCAGGGGATTCACTCTCATATAAATCCATAGAAAAGCACTTCCTGCAATCAGCAGGCTGAAGGCCCATTTTGTTAGATTGTTAGCGGAACGAAAATTCTTCCATTCATATGCGTATATGGCAATGCACACAATCAATGTCTGTACGATATAGCTGATCATGCTGACGCACCTCCATTAATGGCTGATCGTTTTGTATAGGACACCGCCCTGCTCAATCGTCACAATTGGGACGACGTGAACCTCCATGTCCTTATATACTTCTTCCCATTCCTTTTTAAGCAGATTCTTCGTGGTTGCCGTGCTTCTGATGGTCCGGTCTTGAAAGCCGGCCGGGTCCGCCTTTAGCTTTTGCAAACGATGAACGGTGCTGATCACGTCTTTCTTTATGGTTCTGTTTAATGCTTTTTGAATGATGTAATACTGGTCGTTCTCTCTCGTCTCATAGGTTGATTGGTTTTCCATAATAATTCCTTTAGCTCTAATCTCGATTGTCATTGACAGCTTTCCGTTTTTTTCAGCGGCATGAAAGGATGCATTGGACTTTTGAAGCTGAATGGATGCTTGCCCCATTTGATTCGGCAGGTCTACTATGAATTCTGGCTGGCGGGCTTGATTCAGCAACATCAGGGCTGCTGTCATGTGTTCATCTTTGAAAATATCCATCAATCTGTCCTTTTTAAAGATCGCAAGCCCGTCAATTTTCAAATTAGATTTGCCTTTCCCTCCAGGTTTTGTTTTAGAGGCAGAGATGACCGGTGCATACGGATCACTGCCTGTTTCTACTAGATCAGACATGAATCTGCTTAAAAAAACAGGGCGGCTCGTTGCGATAATGGCCAGCTCCCGAATCATTTCCGCCGGAAACTGTTCAAGCTGGACATCGGTGTTTAAAATGTCCCGCGCTTCTCCCCGGCTGACTAAAATTAGCGCCGTTAATCTGTTCTGCGGATTTCGCGTTAAAATATCAAAGACTGGGGCGACGCCGTCTCTCGCCATATCCTCTCCAATAATGACTGTACGTCTGTGGGACGTATTGATTGTCCGTGACAAGGAGGTTTGCAGCTTGTTGTTCGCTTCTCTGATCGTAGTGCCGGAAGCTGAATCAACATACCATGTTTTTGAACCGGCAGTTCCGCCGCCTCCCCCTGTTTGTCCGCCTAATTGACCGACCAAGGGAATCTGCAAGGCCACTCGATACTGATCTTTTTTCTTATCAATGGCTGAGCTGACAACAAATGCAATGTCATTGATTTCTGTCCGGTCCCAGCACCCCGTAAGAAGGATACAAATGAGAAGCGGCACAACACACTTATATATTGTTTTCTTCATCTTTTGGGTCCTCTCTTTTCGCTCCCTTCTGTCCGTTGCCGCGCGAATACGTGCCCGGCCTTCTGGTCATCGTCCACCAAGGCGCCCTGACAAAAATATCTTTTACTTCATCTCGTTTAAACGGAGAAATCCCGGATAAATAAGGAATGCCGAAAGATTGCAGCTTGCATAAATGGAGCACTAAGATAATCGTACCGAGCATAATGCCGAATATCCCGAAAATACTCGCCAAAAACATAAGCGGGAAACGAAGCATCCTGATGGAGATAGCTAAGTTAAACCGCGGAATTGTAAATGACGCGATCCCTGTTAACGATACGATGATCACCATGGGGGCAGATACAATTCCCGCTTCAACAGCGGCTGTCCCAATGACTAGGGCCCCGAGAATACTGACGGTCTGGCCGATGGTTTTTGGCAGGCGCACTCCCGCCTCACGGAGAGCCTCAAAAGAAATTTCCATAATCAATGCTTCTATGATGGCGGGGAAAGGAATCGGTTCACGCGCAGAGGCCACACTGAACATTAAGTTTGTCGGCATTAAGTCCTGATGGTATGTAATAACGGCAACATAAATAGCCGGCAAATATAAAGCAACGAATAAAAACATATAGCGGAGCCAGCGGATTAAGTTAGACATCAAATAACGCTCATAGTAATCTTCACTGGCCTGCATAAGCTGCCAAAACGTAATCGGGCCTGTTAAGACAAAGGGCGTATTATCTGTGAAAATGGCAAATCGGCCTTCGAGAAGCTGGGCGGCGACGGTGTCCGGCCTTTCTGTGTATTGCAGCTGGGGGAATGGCGAGTACGTGTCGTCTTCGATAAACTCTTCAATATATCCGCTTTCTAAGACAGCATCAATCTTTATCTTTTTGATTCTTTTTTTTGCTTTGTCAATGACCTTTGGATCGGCAAGCCCGTCAATATAGGCCAAGACAACATCGGTTTTGGTTTTTGTACCGATTTTAAACGAGATCATTTTAAGCTGAAACGTTTTGACGCGAAAGCGCACAAGAGCGGTATTGACCCTGAGGCTTTCAGTGAAGCCCTCTCTTGACCCTCTGATGGTCGATTCTGTTATCGGCTCTTCAATGCTTCTTCTTTGTCCGCCTTTTATATTTAAGATCAGGCCTTTTGAGTGCCCGTCGGCAAATAAAACCGCGTTCCCCTCAATGATGGATGCAGCCACTTTGCTCATACTCGTTTCTGTTGCAACACTTGAAATGGATAGAGTATTTTGCAGCGCCTTTTCATGTTCATCTATTTGATCCGTCAAATGCATTAAGAAAGGGCGGAGGGCGTGATCCTGAATATGTTCAGATTTTACAATTCCTTCGATATAAACAATAAATCCGCACAGCCCGTTTCCAAAGTCAAATTGTCTAAATACGATGTCTGAGCAGCCTTCTGTTAATAAGGTCAGATTATCGAGGTTTTCCTTCAAATCGGGAGAAATCGGTCTGTCCTGATTGTCTTCAAGCTCTTTGATGAGCTGAAGCGCTTTGTCGCGTTTATTCATAGAGGCTCACCCTGCTTTTTAATGTCATATTCAATAAGTGCTTGTGACTTTTAGGGTAACCTTGTCTGTTTCATATATTCCAGACTAGGATGAAAGCGCTATAAAAAATGGTTGACTACATGTATATACATGAATACAATATAATCATAAGTTGTATATACAAGTTATAAAAACGGATACGGAGGGGTTGGCATGGGGGAACTGAACAAATCGGCACGTCAGATTGTCGAAGCAGTCGGCGGTGCTGAAAATATTGCAGCGGCAACTCATTGTGTTACACGTTTGCGTTTTGCTTTAATAGATGAAAGCAAGGTTGACCAAGAGATGCTTGATCAAATTGATGTAGTAAAGGGATCATTCTCGACAAACGGGCAGTTTCAGGTCGTCATTGGCCAGGGAACGGTCAACAAAGTATATGCTGAACTGGTCAAAGAAACGGGGATTGGCGAGTCAACAAAGGATGAAGTGAAGAAGGCTTCAGAAAAAAATATGAATCCTTTGCAGCGTGCTGTGAAAACGCTTGCAGATATTTTTATTCCAATATTGCCTGCAATTGTCACGGCGGGTCTATTAATGGGGATCAATAACATTTTAACGGCGGAAGGCATTTTCTTCAGCACAAAATCGATTGTGCAGGTGTATCCGCAGTGGGCAGATCTTGCTAATATGATTAACCTGATTGCAGGCACGGCCTTTACCTTCCTGCCTGCGTTAATCGGATGGTCTGCCGTCAAGCGGTTCGGAGGCAATCCGCTTCTCGGCATTGTGCTCGGGGTTATGCTCGTGCATCCTGATTTGCTGAATGCGTGGGGATATGGCGCCGCAGAACAAAGCGGAAAGATCCCGGTATGGAATCTATTCGGCCTAGAGGTGCAGAAAGTCGGCTATCAGGGCCAGGTGCTCCCAATTTTGCTAGCTTCTTATATGCTGGCGAAGATAGAGGTATTTTTAACAAAACGCACACCTGAGGGCATACAGCTGCTTGTTGTTGCACCGATTACGCTTCTCTTAACAGGATTTGCCTCTTTTATTATTATCGGCCCGATTACATTTGCGATCGGTAATGTACTGACTTCAGGGCTTATCTCGGTGTTCGGTTCTTTTGCCGCACTGGGCGGTTTGTTATATGGCGGTTTCTACTCAGCGCTCGTGATTACCGGTATGCATCACACGTTTCTTGCAGTCGACCTGCAGCTCATCGGATCAAAGCTCGGCGGCACCTTTTTATGGCCGATGCTGGCGCTTTCTAATATCGCACAAGGTTCGGCGGCTCTGGCCATGATGTTTATCGTGAAGGATGAGAAACAAAAAGGCCTCTCCCTCACATCAGGGATTTCTGCTTATCTTGGCATTACAGAGCCTGCCATCTTCGGGGTGAATCTGCGATACAGATTCCCATTTATCATCGCAATGGTCAGCTCTGGGCTGGCCGGAATGTATATTTCTTCTCAAGGTGTGCTGGCAAGCTCCGTCGGTGTCGGCGGCGTGCCGGGGATTTTCTCAATCATGAGCCAGTACTGGGGCGCGTTTGCAATCGGGATGGCCATTGTATTGATCGTACCGTTTGCCGGAACATACGCGTATGCGAGATTCAAACATAAATAACAAATTGGGAGCGGGACGTGTTGAACGTTCCCTTTTCCCGTTTTCAATTTAAATATGGTGGTGGAAACAGATGAAAACAGAACAAACGCCATGGTGGAAAAAAGCTGTGGTTTATCAAATTTATCCGAAAAGCTTTAACGATACGACAGGAAACGGTGTCGGCGACCTGAACGGTATTATTGAAAAGCTCGATTACTTAAAAACACTTCAGGTGGATGTGCTTTGGCTGACGCCAATTTATGATTCTCCGCAGCATGATAATGGGTACGATATTCGTGATTATTACTCGATTTATCCTGAATATGGAACGATGGAGGATTTTGAAAGGTTACTATCCGAAGCGCATAAAAGAGACTTGAAAGTCGTCATGGATCTTGTTGTCAATCATACGTCAACAGAGCACAAGTGGTTTCGCAAGGCGATCTCTTCAATAGACAGCCCGTACCGTGATTTTTATATATGGAAAAATCCTCAGGGAAACGGTTCTGTTCCGACAAACTGGGAGTCGAAATTCGGGGGCTCGGCATGGGAGCTTGACGAAGCGTCGGGCCAATACTATTTGCATCTGTTTGATGTGACGCAGGCTGATTTGAATTGGGAAAATGAAGAGGTCAGAAAGCATGTCTATGACATGATGCATTTTTGGTTTAAAAAGGGAATAGACGGCTTCAGGCTTGATGTCATCAACCTGATTTCTAAAGATCAGCGCTTTCCGGATGCGGAAGATGGAGAAGACGGCCGTGCCTATTACACTGACGGGCCGAGGGTGCACGAATATCTGCATGAAATGAACGAAAAGGTGTTTTCACATTATGACAGCATGACGGTCGGTGAGATGTCTTCAACAACCGTGGACCACTGCATCCGGTATACGAATCCTGACAATAAAGAACTTGATATGACATTCAGCTTCCATCATCTCAAGGTGGACTATCCCAACGGCGAAAAATGGGCCTTGGCGCCGTTTGACTTTTTGAAGCTGAAGGAGATCCTATCCAATTGGCAAACGGGGATGCACGCAGGAGGGGGATGGAACGCTCTGTTCTGGTGCAATCATGATCAGCCGCGCGTTGTATCAAGATATGGGGATGATGGCGCGTATAGGGTGAAATCGGCGAAAATGCTTGCTACGGCCATTCATATGATGCAGGGCACGCCTTATATTTATCAGGGCGAGGAGCTGGGGATGACGAATCCTAAGTTTACTGACATCAGCTCCTATCGGGATGTCGAATCGCTGAACATGTATCACGCCTTTAAGGAAAAAGGAATGGCTGATCAAGAGATCACAGCCATTTTACAGGCGAAATCCCGTGACAATTCCAGAACCCCCGTTCAGTGGGATGCTACGGAGAATGGCGGTTTTACAACGGGCACTCCATGGATACCGGTTGCCGGCAATTATCGGGAAATTAATGCTGAAGCGGCGCTGAGAGATCAAAATTCGGTGTTTTACCATTATCAAAAATTAATTCAGATTCGCAAAATGTATGACATCGTGACAGAGGGGACGTATGAGTTAATCGCAAAGGATGACCCAAACATTTTTGCGTATCTCAGACACGGCCGCAATGAAAAGCTGCTCGTGATCAATAATTTTTATGGGACAGAGGCGTCCTTTACAGTGCCGGACTCTTTGGCGCTTGACGAATGGAAATCAGAGGTGTTGTTGACGAACGATGATGTAAGGGAAGGGCTTCAGAACATGACGCTCCGCCCGTATGAGTCCATTGTTTATCGTTTAACCAAACCGTGTTAAACTAAGCTGGGTGGTCCATAATGAAGGTGAATAAATTCATCACAATTTATAAAGACATCGCACAGCAAATTGAAGGCGGCCGATGGAAAGCGGAGGAGATTCTTCCGTCTGAACATGAGTTGACCGCACAGTACGGTACATCAAGAGAAACGGTCCGAAAGGCGCTTCATATGCTCGCGCAAAACGGTTATATCCAGAAAATCAGGGGAAAAGGCTCCGTCGTGCTCAACCGTGAAAAAATGCAGTTTCCCGTTTCGGGTCTTGTCAGCTTCAAGGAGCTCGCGCAAACGCTTGGCAAAGAAACGAAAACAACTGTACACAAATTTGGGCTGGAGCCTCCGTCAGAGCTGATCCAAAAACAGCTCCGGGCCAATCCGGATGACGACATCTGGGAAGTCATCAGGTCTAGAAAGATTGACGGGGAACATGTGATTTTGGACAAGGATTACTTTTTCAGAAAGCATGTCCCTCACCTGACGAAAGAAATTTGTGAAAACTCCATATATGAATATATAGAAGGAGAACTCGGTCTTTCGATCAGTTACGCCCAAAAAGAAATTGTCGCCGAGCCGTGTACAGACGAGGACAGAGAGCTGCTCGATTTACGCGGCTATGACCATATGGTCGTGGTGAGAAACTACGTCTTTTTGGAGGATACCAGTTTGTTTCAATATACGGAAAGCAGACACCGTCTCGACAAATTCCGATTTGTTGATTTTGCGAGGCGGGGAAAGTGAAAGAGGCGCCTGCCTTCGGCAGCGCGCTTTTTTGTTTGGTATCAAAATTGATACTATCCAACAAAAATGTGCGTACTTTTACTTTTTATCATAATGGCTACAATAGAGATGAGAGTAACCTAAAGGAGAGGTGTTTAACATGGCAGATCTAAAGAAACAAATTTTGGATGCATACCATTTCAGACATGCGACAAAGGAATTTGATCCGAATAAAAAAGTGTCAGACAGCGATTTTGAATTTATTTTAGAAACAGGAAGACTGTCTCCAAGCTCACTCGGCCTTGAGCCTTGGAAATTTGTCGTCGTCCAAAATCCGGAATTCCGCGAGAAGCTTCGCGAATACACATGGGGCGCGCAAAAGCAGCTGCCTACCGCAAGCCATTTCGTCCTGATTCTCGCTCGTACAGCGAAGGATATTAAATATAATGCGGACTACATCAAACGTCATTTAAAAGAAGTAAAACAAATGCCTCAAGACGTGTACGAAGGCTATCTAAGCAAAACAGAAGAATTCCAGAAAAACGATTTGCATTTGCTTGAAAGTGACAGAACATTGTTTGACTGGGCATCAAAACAAACCTATATCGCGCTTGGCAACATGATGACTGCCGCCGCGCAAATTGGTGTTGATTCCTGCCCGATTGAAGGCTTCCAGTATGATCACATTCACCGCATTCTTGAAGAAGAAGGACTTCTGGAAAACGGAAGCTTCGATATTTCTGTGATGGTGGCATTCGGCTACCGAGTGAGAGATCCTCGCCCGAAAACAAGATCTGCTGTTGAAGATGTTGTGAAGTGGGTTTAAATAAAGAAAGCTGCTCGCTAAGCGAGCAGCTCTTTTTTATGCCTGATTCGCTCTATTCTGTTTTTTCCTCTGATGTAAGTACATTGCCGTACCGAGTGCGCTGATCAGAAATCCTGCCAACAGGATCGAGTACATGGATGTGGCTGTGTCCGGAAGAAGGCCGCCAGCCGGACCGTCTGTTCCTGATCCACCCGAACCGTTTCCACCAGAGCCGTTAGTCGGTTGAGTGCCGGGAGGCGTATCATTTCCTCCGTTTCCGTCAGTTGGCTGTTTTCCGCCTGGTTTGTCGGAGCCTCCGCCATGACTGCCGTCATCACCGCCTGTCGGTTGGTCGGACGGGAATGCCGGCGGTTTGTTGTTCGAACCGGAATTTAAGATCGTGTATTCGCTGAAGTGGTTTGTATATCCTGTCACCATATCATCGTCAACTGATCCGTGATCTGTCTTTGTGAAAGCTTTCTTTTTTCTATCGACGTGATAGATGGCAGGGTTATGGGCTTCTTCAATATCAAACATTCGAAGCGAAAGCTGAACGGGCTCCTTGAATGATTTTATATCTTTTCCTTTTTGCTTTACTGTAAAGTCATATACATCTGCCAGTGACACATCCAATTCTCCCGTCGACTTGATTCCGATTGCAGTGTCTGCGGTTTTAAGGTTCGCCATTGGCATCTTCATGCTGTACCAGTAGTTGAACACCGTCAATGAAGGATCTGACTCTCTTTCTTTCAAAAGTTTGACCTGATCTTTCTTCACTTTAAGATTGATAGGCTTCTCCTGTGACCCTTCATGTGTTCCATAATAGACAAACGGCGTGTTGGCATTTTTAGCGTAAATCGCAAATTTGTCTTCATCAAGTGTCCAGCTGCCGTCCTTCTGCTTTGTCGGCAGGAATACTTCTTTGATCCGTCCTTCAACTTTAGGAGAGACCTTGTTTCCTAGTTTTTTCAGCTGTTCGGTGAAAATCTCATAATCAACGTAGCCAAGGTCTTCACCATGGGAGGCTTCTGTAAAGACAGAATATCCGTCTCCTCCGGCGCCGACAAAATTATTTGTTGCCACGCGGTAGGTATCATCCGTATGTAGAGCAACTTTGTCTCCGTTAGGCAATTCAATTTTCACTTCTAACACACGGTGTCCAGGTTCGTTGTTTAATGTAAAGGTATATTCGATTCCGGCTACCTGAGGGAAAGCGCCGCCGCCGTTTTCCACATTGCTTAGTCCTTGTTCAAGGGCTTCTTTAATTTGTTTTCCGGTTAAATCGGCTACGTAAAGCGTATTGCCGAACGGCATCACGTTGAGCACTTCGCCGAGTGTGATATCACCTTTGTCAATGCCGGCTCTGATGCCGCCGCCATTTGTTATCGCTATTCTGGCACCGGCTGCTTCTTTCGCTTTTGCCAGCATACCGTCCGCGATGAAGTTTCCGAGATTTGTTTCCTTCGTGCGCACATGCTCACGCTGGCCGTCAAGCGCAACATCCGTGTAGCCGACTTTTTCATTTTTTACGTCCTCTAATTCACTTTTAAACTGATCGAGCTCTTGTTTTGCTTCTGGGTTTTCTTCTGTATGTTCATCAATCGGCAGCACGCTCAAATTTGATTTGTCTGTTTGCACAACGCCGTTTTCATCAAATGCGACATCAACGCGCCCTAAGAATTGGCCGTATTCTTTTGCCTGTGCCACGATCGTCGGTTCTTCGTTGTTCACGACCTCCATTTTGTCTACGAGGGTGTGAGTGTGTCCGCCGATGATCAAGTCAATGCCTTTTACTTTTTTGGCTAGCTCTAGATCACGGTTATGCCCGATATGAGTTAAAGCAATAATTTTATTTACTTTTTCTTCTTCTTGAATCGCTTTGACGGTGTTTTGTGCTGTTTCAAAGGCATCATTGAATACGATGCTTTTGCCCGGACTTGAGGTGGTGGCTGTATCTTCTGTTGTCAGTCCGAATACGGCAACTTTCTCCCCGTCAACGTCTAACAGAATGTAAGGGTGGATGCCGGCCTCTTTCTTTTCACCTGCCGTGAAGGTTTGCGGCTTTTTGACAAATGATTTCAGTTTGGGCTCATTTGACACATCTACGTTTGCGCTGACAATCGGAAATTCCGGCGCTTCAAAGTGATAGCGGTTCGCCGGATCAACGGTCGCGCTGTTTCCGCTTAGAAAATCAGAAAGCACTGTCGGGCCTTTGTCAAATTCATGGTTTCCGAAGGTCATGGCGTCATAGCCCATCATGTTCATCATTTTCAAATCGGCCAAACCGTTCCATTTTGTAAAATACAGATCACCGGAAAACACATCTCCCGCATCAAGGAGAATGTTGTGGTTTGTTTCGCTGCGCACTTCGTTAATTTTCGTCATTCGTCTCGCTGCGTCATCGAGATGGGCGTGCGTATCATTCGTGTGCATGACAGTCAGGTCCCACAGTCCGTCTTTAGGAGGATCTGGATTTGTATCATCATCGAATTGCAGCTTATACACACCATAGCCTTCATTCGCAGACTTGCCTACATAAGCGAGGTCGTCTGCTTTATCGGCAAATGGCTTGGCCAAAAGCGAGGATTCAAACGTCACATTCGTGCCGGAAACAGGCGCGATTGACCAGTTGTTGTCTGCTTTTGGATTGACTGTTTTTTGTTCAATAATGTAATCCATGAGCACCTGCCTGTTTTCAACCGCAGAGCCGTGGACAATTTTATCGCTCGTCAGATGAGGGAACCCGCCGCCTCCGGACGCACGATAATTATTGGTGACCACGAGAAATTCCTGGCTTGGGCTGACCGGCTTGCCTTCATAGGAAAGGTTGATGATCCGGGATGAATCCGCATTGACCACTTTTCCGTTCTCATTGTATTTAGCCGGTTTTGTCACATCGACCTGATATGTGACGCCGTCAATCACGTCAAAATTATAGGAGCGGAAATTCTCGTTCAGTAAGGCCTGATCGCCACCTTTAGACGGATCAATTTGATTGAATTGGCCTGCTGACATCTCCAGCCAGTCCTTCACTTCGCTGCCTGTCAGCTTGACGATTTGAACAGTATTATCGTAAAGATACAAGTCACCGACATTTTTAATCGCAAGATCTCCGGCTGGAATGTTTGTATAGTAATTGGCTCCGTTTCTGCCGCCTGCTTTAAACGGCGCTCCGGCGGATAAAATCGGCAGGTCCTTGTACTCGGTATCCTTCATTTCTTTTTCGGCGTACCATTTTTGCGCGTCAGTCACGATCTGAATGGAAGGATCATCTTTGACCTGAGCAAAGAAGCTGTTAATATCTGCTTCGGTTTTGCCGACTGGCTTTCGAACATACTCCAGTGTGTTTTGGTGTGTTTGCTGAATGGTGTTTGTAACCGTTTCGTTTCTGGATGTGACGGTGCCGGCAATAGATTCAATACTGCCTTTGGAATCTGCAACCTTCCATGAGCCGTCCGTCTTTTCAAGTTTGAGGTCAATCACGCCTAAATATTTGCCCCAGCTGCTCGGCATGACGACAGGAATGCCGTTAATCGTTCCCTTTTCCACATCGAATTGAGCGGCACCTGCATACTCGGCGGAAGGAAAGAGTCCGTGCTGATGGCCCGAGATAATCGCGTCAATGCCTTTCGTTTTAGTGGCAAGGTCAAACACGGCGTTTTCTGCGCCTGATGATTGCGCCTGCTTTTCAATGCCGGTGTGGGCGAGGGCAATAATGACGTCTGCGCCTTCCGCCTTCATTTTCGGGATTGTTTCATTGGCGGATTCTACGATATCCTGCACCTGAACCTGCCCCTCAAGATTCTTTTTGTCCCATGTCATGATTTGCGGGGGGACAAAGCCTATGTAGCCGACTTTTACTTTCTGTTTATTGCCGTGTTCGTCAGTGACCGTTTTCTCTTTTATCACATATGGCGTATAACGGTTTTCGCCGCTAGTTGTTTTGACGTTGGCATTTACAATCGGGAAATCGGCTCCTTTGATTGTGCCGTCGAGAAAGTCGAGTCCGTAGTTGAATTCGTGATTGCCAAGCGTCCCGGCGTCGTATTTCAGCGCATTCATGACGCTGATAATCGGATGGGTTTTCGCGCCGGAGATAATGTCGTCTTTTTGATATTTCACCGCGTATTCACCCAGTGGATTCCCTTGAATCAAGTCGCCGTTATCCACAAGCAGGGTGTTAGGGTTTTGCCCGCGGTGCTTTTGGATCAGCTGCGCCGTTCTTGCCAGCCCGAAATCCGTCGTTTCTTTGTCGCTGTAGTAATCATAATCCATCATATTGGCATGAATATCAGTCGTGGCCAAAATACTCAGATGCACCTGAGGAGCCGCGCTTTCTTCTGCATGAATGGGTGGTGTTGGGAGGATTAGGCTAAGTATCATAATTGGGGGCAAAAGAATACGGAGAATGTTTCCGACGTGTGTTCGTCTTTTCTGTATTCTCACCAGTTCTCCACCTTTCAACGAAATTTGTGTTACAGCTCCTATTGTAAGAATATTTTGTAACTATTTGTAGGTGTTTCTTTATGATTATTGTAAAAGGGAGAAAAATGAGTACTATGTAGTAGCTTCAAACGACAAATAATGGGTATTTATGCTTATCATTTGTCCATCTTCGCAAAATGTTTATTTTAGTGTGGCTGGGGTAGAGTGTTTTATGTAGACATCTAAAGCGGGAGGTTATGAACCATGGGGAAAAAAATTGCAGTTGTTTTGACAGATTACTTTGAGGACAGCGAGTACACTGAGCCTGCGAAAGCTTTTAAAGAAGCGGGCCATGATCTGACTGTCATCGAAACTGAAAAAGGAAAAACAGTAAAAGGCAAGCAGGGGAAAGCGGAAGTGTCAGTTGACGCGTCCATTGACGATGTAAACCCTTCAGACTTTGATGCGCTTTTGATTCCCGGAGGATTTTCACCAGACCAGCTTCGCGCTGACGACCGTTTCGTCCAATTTACAAAAGCGTTTATGACTGACAAAAAACCGGTATTCGCCATTTGCCACGGCCCGCAGCTTTTAATCAATGCGAAAGCGCTCGACGGCCGAAAAGCGACAGGCTATACGTCCATTCGTGTTGACATGGAAAACGCCGGTGCCGACGTTGTGGACAAGGAAGTGGTTGTTTGCCAGGATCAACTGGTTACAAGCCGAACACCGGACGACATTCCGGCATTTAACCGCGAATCTTTGGCATTGCTTGAGAAATAAGAAAAACGGACGCTCCTGGGCGTCCGTTTTTTTGTTGCTTAGGCTTGAGCACCTGTCAGTTTCTTGTACCTGTAATACAAGAAGGCAGCTGCAGCCGTTCCGATGACCGCAATGCCGAAGTCGAACATGAAAATATGGGCGATGCCACCCGCTTTTGCGATAAGGCCTGTTGCAATCGGAAGCAGAATCGATGCAAGGCTTGAAGCGGTCGCTACAATTCCGGTAACGGTTCCTTTTCGCTTCCAGAACAGTTCTGTCATTAACGTAATGGTCATTTGAAACACACCTGCAGTAGAGAAGCCTAAGAAAAAGGAAGTGATATCCAGCACAACTGGGGTATGAACCGTCAGCATAACTGCGAGTGTACATAAAGTAATAATAGGATATAAGAGCGTTATGAAGACAGGTTTGACCCATCTGTTCAGCAAAACGGCTAATAATAAAACAGATGCCAGAGACCCTATACTATAATAGCTCAGCAATTGTACGGATGCTGATTCAGCTAACCCGGCTGCCTTTTGCGCGTAGCTCGGGAGCCAGATTTGAGAAACCGTAAATAAAGCCGTGGATGTAAAACCGATGATAATCAGTGCGGTGCCTTCTTTCTGAAAAACGGGTTCAGACAAGAAAACGGAAGATTCCTGTTGGCCGCTATCAGTTGGTTTCTTATGTTTTTTAGGAAACGAAAGCGTTGATAAATAAATAATATTCAGGAGATAGACCGCTGCCGGCAGATAAAAAGCAAATCCGTAAAACATGCTGTGGTCTGCTAAAAATGTGATCAAAAGCGGCAAAAGCGCTGCCCCGACAGACATAAAGGCTTTGACCAAGACATTCGCCGAACCGGAAGCAGCCGGGAAGAGTTCGGTCAGGGCGGGATATGTTCCTGCGTCCATCGCTGAATTTGCAACTCCCGCTAATAAGGCGAAAACAAACGCCAGCTCATAGCTCGGTGATAAAGGAATACCGACTAAAAAGACGGCCATAATTCCCGCAGAAGCGACAACAAGCGGCTTTCTGCCGATTTTATCAGATAAAACCCCGGAAATTCCGTATGTCAGCAGTTTGCCAAACCCGATAGCGGCAATGACATAACTGATGCCGGTCGGATCGGTATTCCATTGTTTTGTTAAAGAGGACATATTGGATGCGAGAATGATATTGACCATCCCCAGAAAGAAGTAGTTGATATACATTCCGGATGCTGTTTTGATAGGTGACGTTTTCATGCTTGTACTCCTTCAAATCTTATTCGAACACTTTGTTGTTCTAAGGAAAATTGGTTTGAGGAAATGATAAAAAAGACTCGCCGAGTTTCCGGCCAGTCTCCATTATTTACGAAGCGAGGCTAATTCTTGAGCAATCGCCTGCATTTCACTCGGGCTGAATGATTCTTTTTTCATCACCATGCGGTGAAGGTACGTGAGGTCTTCGATCTTCTCATCACTGAAATCCTCCGCTTTGATTACGCCGACGTTCAGCATGTTCAGCTTTTGGGAAATCTCTTCAATCATTTGAGTTAATGTTTCTGTATTTGGGCTGGACAAATGGTTCCATCCTTTCTATGCGCAATATAGGTATGTTTTATTCTAACAGAATTCCATCAGAAAAAAACCCTATTCTAAAAGCGGGCTGTTTATTCCAAAAAAGTGAAGACATCAGTTGAAAAGAAAATGAACATCCTACTAAGATATTCATGAAGGTTTCTTTTTAGAGAAATAGGGGCAAAGAATAGGGAGGTTGCACAACATGATAAGCGTGTTATTTGTTTGTTTAGGAAACATTTGCCGGTCTCCGATGGCGGAAGCGATTTTTCGGGACCTGGCAGCCAAAAAAGGATTAGAGGGGAAAATCAAGACGGACTCAGCCGGTATTGGCGGCTGGCACATCGGCAACCCCCCTCATGAGGGAACGCAGGAGATATTGCGCAGAGAAGGAATCAGCTTTGATGGCATGCTGGCGCGTCAAGTCAGTGAACAGGATCTGGACGATTTTGATTACATCATTGCTATGGATGCAGAAAATATCGGAAGTCTCAGAAGCATGGCGGGATTTAAAAACACCTCGCATATCAAAAGGCTTTTGGACTTTGTTGAAGATTCAGATCTTGCCGACGTTCCCGATCCCTACTACACAGGGAATTTTGAAGAGGTCTGCCAATTAATCAAATCGGGCTGTGAGCATTTGCTTGCGTCGATTCAAAAAGAAAAACAATTGTGAGTGAAAGGAGAATTTGCATGAACAACGAACGTTTAATGCTGAAAGGGATATTTCTCGGAGCTGCGGCAGGCGCGGCGTTATCACTGCTCCATAAGCCGACAAGACAGGCGTGCGGCATGAGATGGCTGACATGCAAGCATAAACTTTCACTGTATAAAAGCAATCCGGAGCTGTTAAAAAACACTGTCATCACAAAAGTGGATGAGGCCAAGAAGCTCGCCCAAACGCTTTCAAAGGAAGTCGACTTTGTGAATCAGCAGGTGAAAGAGCTGAAGAAAACAACGCCGCAAGTGATGGAACTTGTGCAAGAAACGAAAGAGCATTTTTCAAAAAAATGATTAAACATGCGAGGTGAGGCGACATGGGTTTTTTGAAAGAGCTTTTCAGCAGATACACCCTTCACGAAGGACAAAGTAAATCAGCGGAGCTGGCGTATTTTTTTCTATTGTCACTGTTTCCGTTTTTGATTTTTATGCTGACGCTCACCGCGTATCTTCCGCTTTCTACCGATGATGTTTTAGGAGTCATAGAACAATATGCTCCCGCCAGTGCGATGTCTCTCGTTGAATCCATTACCCATCAAACCTTAAATAATCGAAATGGCGGTTTGCTGTCCTTCGGGATTATCGCCGCATTATGGTCTGCGTCTAATGGAATGAACGCGATCGTCCGGTCGTTAAACCACGCGTATGATGTGGAAGAAAACCGTTCTTTTATCATTGTTCGTCTAACCTCGATTTTTTTGACGATTGCCATGGTATTTACGATTTTAGTGGCTTTGCTTCTGCCGGTATTTGGCAGGGAGATAGGAAGGCTCGCTTCTGACTTTGTCGGCGCGTCGGATCTGTTTTTATCCGTCTGGGCCGCCATTCGCTGGGGTGTCAGCCCGCTTGTGCTTCTGATTGTTTTTTCCGCGCTGTATGTGATTGCACCGAACAAAAGGCTGTCTCTCCGGTTTGTCATGCCGGGTGCGGTCTTTGCTACCCTCGGCTGGATCATTGTCAGCACATTGTTTTCGTTTTACGTCAGCACGTTTGCTAACTATAGCGCCACTTACGGGAGCATCGGGGGAATCATCGTTTTGATGATTTGGTTTTACTTGAGCGGCATTTTAATTATCCTAGGCGGAGAAATCAACGCTCTTTTACATAAACGTAAAAAGCTTCCTGATGAAAATCCCTACCATTAGCGCACCCTATAAACGAACTTCGGTTCAAAAAGAAGTCGGAGGGATATCGTGATGACCAAGCATACGAAAAAAGGCGGAAGCCACAACAAACAAAATTCGAAAAGCAAATCGAGCCATAAAACAAGCGGAAGCGCCAACGGACAAAACGGCTACCATTAGCATAAAAGCCTCCTGACATCATGTCGGGAGGCTTTTTGATTAAGAAGATGAAGAATAAGTTTCAGCCGGTGACCAGCTTTTCGGTTTGCCCAGCACAAGGGCCAGCCACACAATACTAAGCGTGAGAGTAATGAAGTAGAACAAGTTTGCGCTTTCAAAGGTCTGCATATACCAGCCGCCGGCAATCGGGCCGAGAATGCTGCCAAGACTGAATGTAATGCCGCAAAGCAGGTTTCCCGCCGGCAGGAGATGAGGCGGAAGAAGATCTGTCATATAGCTGATGCCAAGTGTAAAGGTTGATCCGACAGCCATTCCCGCAATAAAAAAGCAGCAGCCGATCACGTAAGGCAAAGGGAATACACCGGCGATCAAAAAGCAAAGAGCCCCAGTCAGTAAAATCACCAGCAGCACATTCCGCCTGCCGTATTTATCGCTGAGGATGCCGAGCGGAAACTGAAAGATAATGCTTCCAATCGCAAATGCGGGAAGGATGATCGCTACTGCGTCTACTGATATCCCCAAACGGAGCGCGTAAACGGGAAAGCTTCCGTTCAGCGCAGTCTCCAGAAAGCCGTAGCCAAATGTAGGCATAAAGGCAACCCATCCAAACAGCATGGCCTGATAAAACCGCCTGAAACTATTGTCTGATTTGGTTTCATGAGGACTGGTTTGCGGGTATGCATTTTGTAGAAAGAAAACAAAAAGCCACGCAAACAGACTGATGCAGCCGGACACGATAAAAGGAAGCGACGGGCTCAGCTTGACAAGAGGCACCATGAACGGACCCGCGGCAAATCCAAGGCCAAAGGAAAGCCCGTAAATTGACAGGTTTCTTCCGCGATTTTGTTTTGATGACAGGGAGGTTACCCATGTTTGCGTAGAAAAGTGAAGCATATGGTCGCCGATTCCAATAAACAGGCGAAGCAGGAACCAGATCCAAACAGACTGAAGCCAAATAAATCCGAATAAGCTTAAAATAACAATGCTTCCGCCCATGACGATCAGCGGCTTGAATCCGAGTTTTCTGAGCGGCGCTTCCATAAACGGCGAAGCCAAAAGCACGCCGATATACAGTCCGGTCGCGTGCAGGCCGTTGACAGCAGCGGATTCTCCATTTGTTTCAAAAATGATTGAAATGACAGGCAGCAGCATGCCTTGTGAAAACCCGGAAATGGAAACAAGCAAGACAAGGATAAAGAAATGAAATCGTGACATCGTGTCGTTCTCCTTATGTGGAATCTATGTTGATCGTACAACGTTTTCCAAAAGCAGGCAACCTGAAAAAAGCCTATATCACGCTAAACATTTGCCCTCGTGTAATCATGAAGGTTTTTGAGAAGAATAAAAATAAAACAAGTCATAAAAAAGGAGCCATTTCACCATGAATCGTATCTTTTTTATTTTAGTGGCGGCCGGTGTTCCGCTTTCTGTGATTGGCAGTTTGATGCATTGGCCTTCCGCGGTTCTTTTTGCCGTTTACTGTGTGACGATTATCGCGCTTGCAAGCTATATGGGGAGAGCGACAGAATCACTGTCCATTATTGCAGGACCACGGATAGGCGGTTTGTTGAACGCCACCTTCGGGAATGCGGTTGAACTGATTATTTCCCTTTTTGCATTAAAGGAAGGCCTGACAGGAATCGTGCTTGCCTCTTTAACCGGTTCAGTGCTGGGAAACCTGCTGCTGGTTGCGGGCCTATCGTTTTTTGTCGGCGGTTTAAAGTATAAGCGCCAAGAGTTTAATATTCATGATGCGCGCCATAACTCAGGGCTTTTGATTTTTGCCGTCATTGTCGCCTTCGTGATTCCCGAAGTATTTTCTATTGGAATGGGAGACGCGAGCAAGCTCAATTTAAGCATCGGCATCAGCATCATTATGATTCTGTTATATGTCGCGGCGCTGTATTTCAAACTCGTCACGCACCGCGGAGTTTATCAGCCAAACAATGCCGCCCAGCATGAAGAGGAGGAAGAGCCGGAATGGTCTGGGAAGGTTGCGACGATTGTTTTGTTTGCGGCAACAATTGTCGTGGCATACATATCCGAAAACCTTGTCCACACCTTCCACTCTGTGGCTGAGCAGTTCGGCTGGAGCGAGCTGTTTATCGGGGTCATCATCGTGGCGATTGTAGGAAATGCGGCGGAGCACGCGTCAGCGATTATTATGGCTTTCAAAAATAAAATGGACGTTGCGGTTGAAATCGCAGTCGGCTCCACGCTGCAGATCGCTATGTTTGTCGCACCGGTGCTCGTCATCTGTTCTATCTTTTTTCCGACAAGCATGCCGCTTGTATTTACATTGCCGGAGCTCGTCGCGATGGTATCAGCGGTTCTCTTGATGATCGCGATATCAAATGACGGGGATTCCAACTGGTTTGAAGGGGCTACACTGCTTGCCGCATATGTCATTATGGCGATCGGCTTTTTCCTTCTTTAACCTGAAAAAATGATGGATAACAACAAAGCGGGATGAAAAGACTAAGGGAAAATGCCATAGAAAGAGTGATATGATGAAAAAGCTATTTCATTCCACACTTATCGTGTTGTTATTCTTTAGTTTTTTCGGCGTTCAGCCCATCCACGCGAAAAAGCAGTTTAAGGTTCCTAATTCTGTCGCAAGCATTTCAAAGGAAAACACGTATCCGAATGCTTCACAGGATCAGCCAATGCTTCAGCCAAGCAAGCTGGCAAAGGAATTGCTCGATCATTCTGAGGTGGAGATTGAAAACCCGCATCTCATCAAAATGCTGAATGAATCCAACATATCCGGCACACCGCTTGCAGTAGGGTACCGAGCGACAATATTTCTCGGGAAATGGGCGCTCGGCTATGAATCAAATGAAACAGTCGCAAACTGGGAATATAAAAAAATCAATACAAACCGTGCAGATAACCGCGGCGGGAAAGAAACGGCTGAAATGCATTATGCCCAGGAACAGCAGTACAAAGTGAAGGGCGGCCTGACAGCTAAAGTTCCGAATGCTGAAGATGTCAAAAGCATGATGATGCAAAAAGCGATGAAGAAAACGAACCTTCCGCTAGCATTTGAGACGGTCATCGGGGCTGGCACAAAACGGGATCAGATTTATAAAGTCGCTCCTAAAAAAATCGGTTATCTACATGCATATGCACCGGCTGTGAATGAAAAAGGAAAAGTGACTTACGGAGAAGTGTACTTAGTGCTGAAAGGAAATAAACGAAAACTCGTCGTGAAAAATGTCACGTCACAGGGAATCGGCGCATGGATTCCGGTTCAAGATCATGTCACGTTTGGCTTTCAGCTTTCCTCACTGCTAAGATAAATAAAAGACTGATTCCGACTCGGAATCAGTTTTTTTGTTTATTGGGTTCTCTCAATTCGGACCGCTTCCTCAAGCATTTGCACATTGTTTTGGTAGAGCTGGCGAACGAGAATTCGTCTTACTGCAAGGCTGGCGCTGAAATAATCATCATCCTTCACCATGCCTTTAACCGTAAATTCGACGCCGCGATTGATTTTATTCAAAGCGGTGATGCCGTGGATTTGAAACGGTTCTGTCGGATTGCCGAATTCATCCCGCTTCAATGAATCACGAAGCTCTTCATTCAGCATGTCACATGCCTCTTCCAACACGCTGTACACGCGGTCTGGATCTTCTTTAAAGCTGATGAGAAAGGATTCGATAATCCGCATAAAATTGATATTATAGTTCTCTATCTGTCTGACCTCGCCGTTGCTGATGGTGAGCAGTTTGCCGCTCCATTCCCGAATTTGCAGCGAGCGAAGGCCGATCTCCTCCACTGTCCCGTTAAACAAGTTGTTGACGGTGACATAATCGCCTTTGTGCAGCTGGCGTTCATATATTAAGAAGACACCGGCCAGCACATCTTTGATCAGAGATTGGGCGCCAAAACCGATCACGATACCTGCTACGCCCGCTCCGGCTAATATCTTGCCGAAATCATGCACAAATAAAGAAATAACGTAAAAGATAAAACCAATCGTCGCCGTATATTGGGTGACAGAACGGACAAGGCTTTCAATCGTTTTTTCCTTTTTTTCTTCAATAAAGTCTGTCCGTTTAAAAAACAGCTGTACCAGCCGGTTGATGATAAAGACACCAATCCAAAGGATAACGGCAACGAGGAGAATATCGACGATTTTATTCTGGAAAATCTCCGTAAGTGTTTCTTCCATCCGCATCTAACTCCTGGCTTGACGTTTTGTGAAATCTGTATCCTGATAATAACTGTTTTTGACAAGAACATTCGGTCCGAGGCACCGGACATTCGGGCAGTGGCAACTCAGTTCTTTCGCAAGCTTGGTCTCTCTCCATTTTTCATAGGCGGAAGGGAGGCTGTCCGTCTGAATATTGCCAAGCGGCGGAGTATCGCCGAAATCGGTCACGATAATGTTTCCGTCGAAAATGTTTACATTCAGGCGGGAACGGCCGTCAGGGTCATTTCGCACGGTAACGTTTTTTGCCGCGCGAAGCCGGCGAAGCAGCTTTTGGTCGTCTTCGTCCGGACTGCAGGCATAAAACGGCAGCGTTCCGAACAGCATCCACGTATTTTCATCACGAATATCCAGCAAGCGGTGAATGGCCTGTCTCATCTCTTTCAGGCTGAGGGATTCAAGAGCGCTTGCGAAATCGCTTGGATACATTGGGTGAACCTCATGACGCTGACATTTCATATCTTCTGTGATTTGGCGGTGAATATGCTCAATATGCGGAAGAGTTCGTTTGTTCAGCATCGTTTCTGCAGATACCATTACTCCGGCATCCACGAGCGTGCGGCTGTTTTCAATCATTTTTTCAAAATAGCGCGCCCGCTGTTCGAAGGTCGGTTTTCTGTCCATCATGGCAAAGCCGATTTCAGCAAAATCTTCAACTGTACCCCAGTTATGAGAAATATGTAGCACATCGAGATACGGAATGATCCATTCGTACCGCTCGATGTCGAGGGTCAGGTTTGAATTAATTTGCGTCCGCACACCCCGTTCATGGGCGTATTTCAATAAAGGAACAACATATTCCTTTACTGATTTCAACGAAAGCATCGGCTCTCCGCCTGTAATGCTGATGGAGCGCAGGCGAGGGATTTCCTCCAGCCGTTTTAACAGAAGATCTATTGGCAGAGCATTCGGGTCTTTAGGCTGCAATGTATAGCCTACAGCACAATGCTCGCATCTCATATTGCAAAGTGTCGTCGTTGTGAATTCAACGTTTGTCAGCTGCATGTCTCCGTATTGTTCAACATCCATATAGGCTTCCCAAGGGTCAAACTCAGGCGTAATCGGACGCAGCTTCGTGTTTTGTGTCATGACTATCTAACTCCTTTATAAATGGGCATACTAACGCTGCCAACAGTTAATTTTAGACCTGATTTGCCAAGATCGCAAGTAGCGCGGCGATTGAAAAACCGCAAAAAATGAGCTACCATAATAAAAAATGAATGGAGGAACAGCATGGGGAACGCCGTAAACAATAAAGATCAGCAGATTGATTATTTAAAGAACAGACTTGACATGTTTATGAACGTCATCGATTCATTAGACCCTGAAGCAACCGACGTTGAAGATATAGACAGGCTCATCAGCATGCTTGATGACCTGGAAGCCAAATACGAACGTTTTAAAAAAGATTGGGAATAAAACCGCGCGCCCGCGCGGTTTTTTATATTGGCATAAAGCAACAGTATAAAACAAAGCCCCTATCTGTAAAATAAGAAAAAATGCAGAAGGAGCGCTGGCCATGAAGTGGATGTGTTCAATATGCTGCGCCGCCGTATTGCTTGCCGGAGGTGCAGCACAGGCGGAAGCGGTGCCGAATGAGCCGATTAATTGGGGCTTTAAACGAAGTGTCAATCATCAGCCGCCAGATGCCGGGAAGCAGCTGAACCGTTTAATTGAAAAATATGATGCGTTTTATTTAGGGAATACAAAGGAAAAAACGATTTACTTAACGTTTGATAACGGGTATGAAAATGGCTATACGCCAAAAGTGCTTGATGTCTTAAAAAAACATCGCGTAACAGGAACATTTTTTGTCACCGGGCATTTCGTAAAGGACCAGCCTCAGCTGATTAAACGAATGTCAGATGAGGGCCATATTATCGGCAACCATTCCTTTCACCATCCGGATTTAACGACGAAAACAGCTGATCAGATTCAAGATGAACTTGATTCAGTCAACGAAGAGGTTTATAAAATTACGGGAAAGCAGGACAACCTGTACTTGCGCCCGCCGCGCGGCGTGTTCAGTGAGTACGTACTGAAAGAAACGAAACGCCTCGGCTATCAAACCGTTTTCTGGTCGGTCGCTTTTGTTGATTGGAAAATCAATAACCAGAAGGGGAAGAAATATGCCTACGATCATATGATCAAGCAGGCACACCCAGGAGCTATTTACCTGCTTCACACTGTATCAAGAGACAATGCTGAAGCACTGGATGATGCGATCACAGATCTGAAAAAACAAGGCTACACTTTTAAAAGCATTGATGATCTGATGTTTGAGAAAGAAATGAAGATGCCGTCTTTGTAATGAGAAGAGCCTCTCCTGAAACGGAGAGGCTTTTCTTTATTTTATACATTTAATCAGTGCGGCCCAGTCCAGATCCCCGAAGCCTTTCTCAATCCCGCTTTCAAAATGGTTCTTGGCCAGCTCGGCAAGAGGAAGATTTGCAGAAACCTTTTTTGCGGCGGCAAGTGCCAAATTGGTATCCTTCAGCCCTAATGACATTTTGAAACCGGCAGGCTCAAATTTCTGCTCGGCCATGATGGTTCCGTAATTTTGGTAGACAGGGGAGCCGAAAAGCGCGCTGGCAATTTCTAAAAATTGTTTTTGTTCTAAGCCGTACTTCTCCATCATTAAGAAAGATTCAGATAACGCCTCCAGCATGGACACGAGCAAGAAATTGATGCTGATTTTCGCTGCATTTGCTATCTTGCTTTCTTCGCCGACGTCAAATACCTGCTGGCTCAGGCTGTCGAGCAGAGGCTTGGCGGTTTGCTTCGCTTCCGCCGGACCTGCTGTTATGATGCGAAGCGCGGCTTTGGCTGCGGCATCCGGTCTGCCAAGGACAGGAGCGGCGAGAAAGGATTGTCCTTTCTCTGCATGAGCCGCTGCGAGCTTTTCTGAGAATTCAACACTGATCGTGCTCATCGAGATGTGAATGCCATTCTCTGCTAATCCTTCAAGCAGCCCGTCTTCTCCAAATGTCACGGCGCTTACAGAATCATCATCTGCAAGCATTGTCATGACAATATCAGCGGACTTTGCCGCCAGCCGCGGCGTATCAGCTGCCTGTGCGCCTTCTGTGACAAGTTCTTCCGTCTTTTGTTTCGTCCGGTTATAGACAGTCAATTCGTAGCCTGCCTGAAGAACATTTCGGGCAATGGGCTGTCCCATATTGCCGAGTCCGATGACAGCAATTTTCAATCTGATCACTCCCTGAATATTTTTTCCATTATAAACAATATGAACAGAATATGCATAGCAATCGGCTTACAACAAAAAAGAACAGCTGCTCGCTGTCCTCATTTAAAAATATTGAACCATCCTTTATGTAAAAACCAAATCAGCATTCCAATCACAAGCGCGGCCATCAGGCCAAGTACAGCGAAATATCCGTATTTCCAATGCAGCTCCGGCATAAAGTCGAAGTTCATACCGTATACACCGGCAATAAAGGTGAGCGGGATGAAAATGGTTGATACGATCGTCAGTGTCATCATAATCGCATTCATCCGGTTTGAGTTTAGCGTCACGTAGCTGTCACGCAAGTCGGACGTCATATCCCGGTTGGATTCCACAATTTCAGACAACTTTAACAAATGATCATATATGTCGCTGAAATAGGCTTTTGTTTCCCGCTGCTCTTTCACATGGTCAAGGCTTAAAATCCGGTAGAGCAAATCACGCATCGGGATAATCGTCCGTCTTAAATGCAATAGGTCTGTTCTGAGCTCAAACACCTCGTTCATCAGCGTTCCATACGTTTTGTGGGGACGGCTTTCTTCGATTTCATTCAGCCGGTCTTCAATTTTATACACGAGAGGAAAATATTCATCAACAAGCTGATCCATAATCATATAAGAAATATGCCCGGGCCCTTTTTTCAATATGTCCGGTGAAGCATACAAACGCTCCCGGACTTTAGCGATACCGGGCGTTTCGTGTAAATGAAAGGTGACGACAAATTGTTCGCCTTGAAAGATATCGACTTCCTCTGTCTCAAGTGTTTCCTTATTCAGCGCATGTATCACGTAAAAACGATAGCCGTCATAATGGTCAAGCTTCGGCCGCTGCATGTGCTGGAAGCAATCCTCAATGGCAAGCGGATGAAAATGAAAAAAATCTCTCAATAACGCCGTTTCCGTATCCTCCGGGCCGTAAAAATCAACCCAGTACCATGCAATATCAGGCTGTTCCACTCGTTCAATCGGTATATTTTTCAGCAGCTGATGCTCTGTTGTGATTGCGGTAATGTTGATCATAAACAACCCTCCACCTGCCATTATATCATGCGGTCTTTATGAGAAAAGTATACGGTACTCTCTGCCTGTTTCCAGCGCCATGTTATACTAAACAAAAACGGAAAAAGGGTGGATCACATGTGGAAGGAAAAAGTATCTGTCACGCCTCCGTATCATTTTGACCGCGTGCTGGACAGGCTGTCTTTAGACCCCCTCAATGCTGTTGATCGAGAGGCGAGGGAAGTCCGTGTGCCGATCAGAAATCAAGCGGGGGACGTATGTATTGTAAAGGTACAGGCATTAGGCCATGCGGGCGAGCCTGAGTTCCTCGTCAGCGGGGAAAGGGATCAGGAAGAAATGATGAAGGAAATCAAGCGGATTTTTCAATGGGAACATCATTTGCAGCACGTTCTGGATCATTTTTCAAAAACGAGCCTGTCCGCCATTTTTGAAGAGCATGCTGGGACGCCGCTTGTTCTGGACTACAGCGTGTACAACTGCATGATGAAATGCATTATCCACCAGCAGCTCAATCTGTCCTTCGCTTACACGCTAACAGAACGGTTTGTTCATGCGTTTGGGGAGCAGAAGGATGGCGTGTGGTGCTATCCAAAGCCGGAAACGATTGCAGAACTCGATTATCAGGATCTGCGTGATCTGCAATTCAGCATGAGAAAAGCGGAATATACTATTGATACATCAAGGATGATCGCAGAAGGCACACTCAGCTTGTCAGAGCTGCCGCATATGGCGGATGAAGACATTATGAAAAAACTGATCAAAATCAGGGGTATCGGTCCGTGGACCGTGCAAAACGTCCTCATGTTCGGACTGGGCCGTCCCAATTTATTCCCGCTTGCCGATATCGGCCTCCAGAATGCCATCAAACGCCATTTTCAGCTGGACGATAAGCCGGCAAAGGATGTCATGCTGGCGATGAGTAAGGAGTGGGAGCCTTATTTAAGCTATGCGTCTTTATATTTGTGGAGGAGTATAGAATAGAAAAACGGCTGCCTTTTCGGCAGCCGCTGAGATTAATCAAGCTTCACTGTCATACTTTGGCCTGAAGTACCGTTTTTAACAGGAGAAAACGTAATCTTCAATTGGTGAAGATCTTCCGCTTTTCCGCTGTATACAGCTCCTATCACACCTTCGTTTTCTGTGTGCGGGGCGAAAGCATGATCATTGTCTTTTAGAATATTATTATCGGCAATATGCAGCTTTTGTCCGTCGTCCGTTTCTATAGATTCGATACCCTGCCAATCAATTTGAGCGTCTCCGGTATTCTCGGCTTTATATGTGATTTGAATATAACGAAGCGGCTCAGACACTTTTTGATCTGTCATTCTTTTAAAGAGTTTCAGATGGAAAGGGCTGATATTTGTGCGCGATAGCAATTTGACTTGATCGACAGTGATCATTAAGGGCTTCAGAGCTGCTTGTTTCTGGACATCAGCAATTTTGTCTAGTGTAACAATCTCTCCATTGTCCTCGGTAGATGTTTCTCCGGGCTTAGAGAGAATTTTTTTCCCGCTGTCTTGGCTTGAGTCATCTGTTTCATTGTCGGTATCTAACGGTTTATTGCTATCCTGAACCAGCTGGTTGTCCAAATCAACAAATCGAATGGTCGGTTCGCTGCCGTCATAATATGACGAATGCTTATACAATGCGCGAAGAAACTGATCAAAGACAATGGCCAAGAGACCGTTTTCCATCGATTTGCCGTCCGAGTTGTTAAAGGTGATCACAACCGTATTGTTTTTGACCTCCACATTTTTAATCACTTTTTCTCCATTGGAATTGGTTTCAGTCATTTTTTCAAACGCGCCGTTCAGATCCTTTTTGGAAATGTGGATTTTTTCCCAATCTTCTTTGGTGATGCTGTTAAAGTTCTTTTTCAGCAAATCCAGATTTTTGCTTTCATCTTCTGATGCTTTTTCTGTTTTTGCAGAGTTTGCGCTGCTGCTGTTTCCGCATCCTGCCGCACTGAGTAATAATCCTAATGCGCAGACGGCGGTTAGAAATTTCTTCATTTTATCCCTCTTTTATGAAATAGTCATAAACTGTATCGGCTGACTTGCTAGATTATTGAGCATAAATGGAAATGTTTTTGAAAAATATGAAGGAATACCGGGAAGCGTGTTATACTAGTTAGATGTGAAAAAACATTTCACTTTCTGCCATCCGCAGAAAGCTTCATATAGAAACGGAGAGAACAACGTGAACCAACAAAAGAAACAGGCGCCCGTCGAACTGAAGGTCGGACAAACTTTTCCGCTGACGATTAAGCGTCTCGGCATTAACGGAGAAGGTGTCGGCTATTTTAAGAAAAAAGTCGTCTTCGTGCCCGGCGCGCTTCCTGGCGAAGAGGTTGTTGTGCAGGCCACAAAGGTCCAGCCGAAGTTTTCGGAGGGCCGCATTAAGAAAATCCGCAAAGCGTCTGAGCACCGGGTGGCACCGCCTTGCCCTGTGTACGAACAATGCGGCGGCTGTCAGCTTCAGCACCTTGCATACAGCCAGCAGCTTCGGGAAAAACGCGACATCGTCATTCAGTCTCTTGAACGCCATACGAAGTTTAAAGTAGAGAACATGGAAATCAAAGAAACGATTGGCATGGACAACCCGTGGAATTACCGCAACAAAAGCCAATTCCAGATCGGGCGCTCTCAAAGCGGCAGCATTATCGCCGGCTTATACGGCCTTGATTCTCATGACATTGTGCCGATTAAAGACTGTATTGTTCAGCATCCGGCAACCAACAAAACAACAGGCATCGTCCGCCGCATTTTAGAGGACTTCAATGTGTCTGTTTATAATGAAAGAAAACGAAAAGGCGACGTTCGCACGATCGTGACAAGAGTCGGCTTTGAAACAGGTGAAGTACAGGTCGTGCTTGTAACAGCAAAGGAAACGCTTCCGCACAAGGAAGAAATCGTCAAAGCGATTCAAAAGCGATTGCCAGAGGTCAAATCCATTATTCAGAATGTAAATGGAGCGAAAACCTCAGTGATTTTTGGTGAGAAAACAAAACCGCTCGCCGGAAAGACAGTAATTCAAGAAGTGCTCGGCGACGTATCTTTTGAATTGAGCGCCCGCGCTTTCTTCCAGCTCAACCCGGAACAGACCGTCAAGCTGTATGATGAAGTGAAAAAAGCGGCGCAGTTGACCGGAAAAGAAAAAGTCGTTGATGCGTATTGCGGCGTCGGCACTATCGGCATGTGGGTTGCGGACGGAGCAAAGGAAGTCCGCGGCATGGACGTCATCAAGGAATCAATTGACGATGCCAAGAAAAACGCCAAAAAACACGGCATGGCAAATGCCACATATGTAACAGGAACAGCCGAGCACTGGCTCCCGAAATGGACGAAAGAAGGCTTCCGCCCGGACGTCGTCATCGTAGACCCGCCAAGAACCGGCTGTGACAGCACGTTCCTGGACACGATCAAAAAAGTCAAACCGAAACGCTTCGTCTACGTTTCCTGCAATCCGTCCACGCTTGCGAAGGATTTGCAGACGCTGTCGAAGGACTATCGCGTGGACTATATTCAGCCTGTCGATATGTTTCCGCAGACGGCTCATGTTGAAGCAGTGGCGAGGCTTGTATTAAAATCGTCTCATTAAGTCCTAATCAGATCTGGATTTCGGTAGAATGAACATTGCCGATTTCCGGGTCTTTTTCATGTGTAGCCCTTGTTCTGACTGTCTTTCCTCAATTTTATCTTCCTTCTTTTCTCGGAGATCTTTATTTTAACTGACGAAAAGAGTTGAAAAAACGTGTTGAAAGCGGGGGGAAAACAGTCAATTTTGAACAGAAAAAGTATGAAAATAGGGGTTCGGTTTGTTTAGTTATTCTCAATATCTCGTACATATGGTTTTATCTCATCTCTAGTTCATCATCATTCTCGTCTAGTAATCTTTTTTATTTATCAACGTGGTCTGTGTTCTGGTATAAGTTTTCTTCAACCTTACGAATTGGCTCCTCTCCGTATTTTTCGTAGTAGTATTCTGTCCTAAAGTAGGTTCATATCCCTTTTGAAAGCCTAGTGACTTTCTTAGCGATCTCCCTTTATCTTTTTTTGATAAGAAAGTAGATAAACTTAAATTAATTACGTTACATATCGTCACCCATATAAGTCTTGTGTATTATCTTCAACATAATTTGATTCTTCAGCGTGAGAGCTTATAGGCTGACTGGATACAATTACAAATATGGAAACCATCCAAATTCTTCTTTTATACTCTATTTCCTTTATGCATTTTATTAAATAATAAGATTGTATATAACTTGTCCCCCTTCTAAAAAATAAAATATAAGCAAAACATTAAATATATATTTTTCTAATTAGCAGTAATTATCCCGAAAAAATCACCTTTAATATGATTAAATTACATGAGTGGAATAATGTAAAA